>DATHRC010000037.1:0-3509 GCA_035481975.1 Steroidobacteraceae bacterium | reverse complement strand
TCCTACCGGGGCACGCAGTTCCTGCTGACGCGGGAGTAACCCCGGGGCCTGACTTGAGGGCCTCTACTGCCCAAAGTTGGCTGACTTTCCAACTTTGAACCAGTTCACAGAATTGAGTTCACAGAATCCGTCGGCCGTGGGCGACAGCGACGCAGGGCTTGGGCCATCGTATGCGTATGAGCGACCGACCCGCGCCCCCGGCTCGCATGCTGGTCGTCGAAGACGACGTCCGCTACGCCGAATGGCTGCGTCATCATCTCGACGTGCTCTGCCCGCGCGCGAGTGTCAGCGTGCTCAACCTGGCGGAGTTCGAGCGCTGGTGCAGCAATTTCTCGGGACGGGACTGCGATCTGCTGCTGCTCGGCTGCCGCTTCGGCGCGAGCCCTGAGGATCCCGGCTCCTCCGGCCTCGGGCTGCTGCGCCGCCTGCGCGACCAGCCCGCGGCGCCCGCGGTGATCGCGCTCGCCGAGGACGGCAACGAGCTCACCGCCGTTCGCGCCCTGCAGCTCGGCGCCCTGGACTACCTGCCGAAGAAGCTCCTCACGCCGGAACGGCTCAGCACCTCCGTACGGGTGGCGTTGCGCCGCGTCGAACGGCGCGTGCAGCGGCGCCTGGCGAGCCTCGCGAGCATGGAGCAGGACCGGGCGGCGCAGGCCGCACGCGCCAACACCGCGGAGCAAGCCGGCGGAGATGGCGCCGCCGGGAACGAGGCGCCCACCGCTGCCGCGCAGGCGCTGCCGCCGCCCGGAGTGGTCGCGCTGCTCACCGCGCCGGCCGGCGAGGACTTCATTCCCGGCTACACGCTGCGCCTCAAAGTCGGCGAGTCGGAGAAGGCCGCCGTCTATCTCGCCAGCAGCGCGGCGCGCGGCCACAACGTCGCGCTCAAGGTATCGAAGACGCTGCGCGACGAGGTCGCGGGCCGGCAGTTCCTCGAGCGCGAATACACGGCGGTGCAGGCCATCAAGAGCCCGCTGGTCGTGGAGATCTACGACTACGGGGTGCACGCCGGCTACGAGTATCTGGCGATGGAGTACCTGCCGCGCGGGGACCTGAAGGCGCGCATTCTGCGCGGCGTCACGGAGCGCGAGGCGCTGCAGTACCTGCAACGCATCGCTTCCGCGCTGCAGGTCGTGCATCAGGCCGGCCTCATACACCGCGACCTGAAGCCCCCCAATGTCATGCTGCGCGAGAACGACGCGGTGGCCCTCATCGACTTCGGTCTGGCGCGCCAGATCGACGGCGGCACCACCAGTCTGCAGACCGGCCAGACCGCCGTGCTGCGCGGCTCTCCTTACTACATGAGCCCGGAGCAGGCCCTCGGCGAGCAGCTCGACGGCCGTTCCGACTTCTACAGCCTCGGCATCATCCTCTACGAGATGCTCACCGGCAGTAAGCCCTACACCGGCGCCACCGCGCTCGATGTGCTGCAGCAGCACGTCAATGCACCGACTCCGCAGCTGCCGCAGTCGCTCGAGCGCTTTCAGCCACTGCTCACGCGCCTCGTGACCAAGGCACGCGCCGATCGCTTCGCGACCGCCGCCGAGATCATCAGCGCGGCCGGCGAGCTGCTCGAGGCTACGGCGGCCGAGCCGCAGTCGAGCGCGGCTTAAGTCCGCGGGGTGCCGCGCTGCTGGAAAGCGCGGCCCAGACCGAGCGCCAGCACCGCCCACACTGCCGCGATCAGAGCGCCGATCCAGCCCACGGCGGCGTGACCCGCGCCCAGGCCCTCGACCAGCAGCTTGTGAAGCGAGCCGCTGGTCGCGTCCCCACCGCGATAGGCGAAGGTGTCGATCAGGCTCTTCGCCTGGTACTTCTCCTCGCGTGACACGACGGTGAACAGCGAGTCGCGGCACGGACGGGTGATCGCGTAATCGGCGACGCGGCGCACCGCGTAGACGACGACCAGCACCATGAAGGCGGGCACCAGGGCATAGAGCGCGTAGCCCGCCGTCATCAGCAGCGGCACGCTCGCCAGCAGTGCGCGCATGCCGAACCAGCGGTACAGGCGGCCGAACAGCAGGAACTGCATCGCGAGCGATGCGATCTGCACATACAGATCGATGCTGGCGAAGAAGCGCGTGCGCTGATCGGCGCTGGTGAACGCCTTGGCGACGAACGCCTGCTGCTCGAGGTAGAAGAAGGTATTCACCCAGGTCATGAGCAGCACGAACGCTGCGATTCCGAGCAGGTACGGCGAGCGAAACACCTGGGTAAATGCCGCCAGCACGCCGCCGCCTATCCCGCCGCGCGTGCCGGCACCGGCACGAGCCTCGGGCGTCGCGGACGCCGCCTGGGGCGGGCGCGCGCCCCCGGCGCGCTGCCACTGGATAACCGGCCGCATGAAGACGAGCGCGAGCAGCAGCAGCCCCGCCGAGATCAGCAGCAGGTTAACGGCGCCGACCGGCACGGCGAGCTTCCTGTCGATGAACGGGCCGATCACGCCGCCGGAGCTGGCGCCGGCCCAGATGAAGCCGAACAGGCGCCCGGCCTGCTCGCGGCTGAACACGTCAGCCATCAGGCCCCAGAAGGCCGCCAACACGAACAGATTGAACACGCTGACCCACACGTAATAGCTGCGGGCGATCCAGGTGTGATCCGTCTGCACGCGAAACCAGACCCAGAAGAGAACCAGGTTGGCGGCGAAGAACAGGTATACCCACGGCAGGAACAGCGAGCGCGGAAAGCGCGAGGTCAGCCAGCCATACACCGGCTGCAGCAGCAGCATGCAGACAAACACCGCCCAGAAGAGATACGGAATGGTCTCGAGCCCGGAGGTGATGCCGAGCGCATCGCGCACCGGACGCAGCATGGTGTAGCTCGAGAAGGTGCACAGCAGCGTCGCGAACGAGGCGAGCAGTACCGGCGCCTCGCCGGGCTGCAGCACGACCAGGCGGCGCAGGAGTTGGCTCAGCATGAGAACACCAATCGGATTTGTGCGAGGCGGCGCTAGTGAACTATCCCGCGGCCGCTACGTCAACTGAACGCCAACATCAAACCGGCGGCTTGACACCCTTTCGTCATGCGGGTGCAATGCCCCGCGGATGGACCACCTGCACCTCGTCGACACAACCCTGTTCTATTCGCCCACCAGCGGCGGCGTACGGCGCTACCTCAACGCCAAGCACGCCTGGCTCGCCGCGCATACGCACTGGGAGCACAGCATCGTAGTCCCGGGCCGCCGCGACTGCTTCGAGCGCGGTGGCCTCTGCACCCTGTCGGGCTTCACCGTGCCCGGCACTTTCAATTACCGCCTGCCGCTCAACGTGCGGCGCTGGAAGCGCGTGCTCGAGCGGCTCGAGCCGACGCTCATCGAGGCCGGTGACGCCTTTCACCCGGGCTGGTGCGCCGCCTCGGTAGCACGGCAGCGCGCGATCCCGGCCGTGGGCTTCTACCACTCGAACGTGCCGCAGATCATCGGGCGCCGCGTGCGCGCCATCGAGCGTCCGGTGCGCCGCTATATGCGCACCCTCTATGAGCGCTTCGACGTGGTGCTGGCTCCGAGCCGCGTC
>DATHRC010000036.1:0-104239 GCA_035481975.1 Steroidobacteraceae bacterium | reverse complement strand
TGTAGAAATACCACCAGGGAATGCCGTTCATCGCGGTTAGAACGGCAGTGTGCGGACCGAGGAGCGGAGCGAACGCGCCGGCGCTGGCCTGCGCCTGATGCGCCTTCAGCGCGCAGATCACGACGTCCTGCGGACCAAACGTGGCGGGGTCGTCGCTTGCGGGCAAGTCCACCGTGCGCGTCTGTCCCTCCCCGATTAACTTGAGCCCGTGGCTCCGAATGGCCGCCAGATGCGCACCGCGGGCAATTGCACACACTTCATGGCCCGCCAATGTCAGTTCCCCCGCCATGTAACCGCCGATCGCCCCGGCGCCGAATACGCAGATCTTCATAGCTCGCTCCTTAAGTTCCGTCAGGCAGCGACCGGAATATAGACTCTCCCTGTTTTGGTGAGTATCCGGAGATTTCGCGATATATCCTCCCGTTTTCAGCGATAATACGCGCATGGACAGGTTCGCGGCGATGCGGGTGCTCGTCAAAATTGCGGATGCTGGGAGCCTGTCTGCCGCAGGCCGTCAGTTGGGTCGTTCGCTGACCTCCGTCAGCCGCCAGCTCTTGGCACTCGAAGAGGTCCTCGGCACCACGCTTGTCGAGAGGACGACGCGCCATCTCTCGCTGACCGAGTCCGGTCGGCTCTACTACGAACGGGCGAAGCAGATTTTGGAGGAGGTCGCCGAGATGGAGCGCGGCCTGACGATGCAGACGGGAGTCGCGTCCGGCCGGTTGCATGTGAGCGCTCCGTCGCTGCTCGGTCGGTTGCGGTTGGCGCCAATGCTGCCCGGGTTTCTGATGGAGCAGACTCGGGTCTCGGTCGATCTGATGTTGGTGGATCGACCGGTACGTCTCGCCGAGGAAGGTATCGATGTTGCCCTTCGCATTGGACCGCTGCAAGACTCAGGCCTAATTGTCCGCAAGCTCGACGACATCCAGCTTGTTGTCTGCGCCGCGCCGGATTACCTGCGCCGGCGCGGCGAGCCGGCGACGCCGGACGACCTGGTCGAGCAGGACTGCCTGGCCTTCGGCGATGTACCAGGCGTGGCGGAATGGAGTTTCCAAGATGGCGCAGTGCGAAGATCTCTGCGCATTCCAACCCGGCTTTGCGCCAATGACTTCGACACCTTGGTCAGTGCGGCCTTGGCAGGGGCCGGGCTCGTCCGAGTGCCATCCTGGCAGGTTGCGCATTGTCTCACTGACGGACGGCTTAGGATTGTGCTCGAGGCCTATCAGCGGCCGCCCACGCCATTGAGCATCCTAACCCCGCGCACCCGCCTGCTTCTGCCGAAGGTGCGCGCCTTCGTGGATTTTTTGCAGCAGCACTGGATGCGTCCGCGACCGCCTCTCGCACGCTGCGGCGTGACGTCCGGATAGGCACCCCGCGAGATAAGCTGTTCGCGTCCTCCCAGGCGATGGCGGAGTCGCCACAGTCTGGAGGCTAGGGTCGGAATCGAACCGGCGTAGACGGCTTTGCAGGCCGCTGCATGACCACTCTGCCACCTAGCCAACGCTGAAGTATGCCGCTACGGAAATCGCCGCACGCGTGCCCGAAGGCGCAGCCGACGTCGCTGCGTTGCAAATCACGGCGCTCTTAGCCTAACAAAAGGGCGTGAATGCGTCGATTGTCTGCGCTGTCCTGGTGCGCATCATGACCTGAGGAAAACACTCAGCCGTCGTGCGCGCCTTGTAGCACGTTCCCCAAAGGAGTATAGACTTCCAGCGTCTGCAGGCATGCAAAAGGGGATTGCCATGGCTGATGTGACGCGGCGCGAGTTCCTGAAGGTAACGGGCGCCACCCTGGCCGGATCGAGCCTGGTGCTGCTGGGGTTCTCCCCCATTGCAGCGCTCGCTGAGGTGCGCGAATTCAAACTCAGCCGCGCCACGGAGACGCGCAACACCTGCCCGTACTGTGCTGTCGCCTGCGGCGTTCTCATGTACAGCCTCGGCGATCGCGCCAAGAACGCCAAATCGAGCATCTTTCACATCGAGGGCGATCCGGATCACCCGGTGAACCGCGGCACCTTGTGCCCGAAAGGTGCCGGATTGATCGACTTTATCCACAGCCCGAGCCGCCTGACGCAACCGCAGTATCGCGCCGCCGGATCGGATCGATGGCAACCGATCGCGTGGGACGACGCCCTCGATCGCATCGCGAAGCTCATGAAGCAGGATCGCGACGCGAATTTCGTGGCGAAAACGGCGGACGGCCTCACGGTCAATCGCTGGCTGACTACCGGCATGCTGGCCGCCTCCGCCAGCAGCAACGAAGTCGGTTATCTCACCCACAAAGTCATCCGCAGCCTCGGCATCCTTGCATTCGACAACCAGGCGCGTGTGTGACACGGCCCGACGGTGGCAGGTCTTGCCCCGACGTTTGGCCGTGGAGCGATGACGAATCACTGGGTCGACATCAAGAATGCCGACATCGTGCTCATCATGGGCGGCAACGCCGCCGAGGCCCATCCCTGCGGCTTCAAATGGGTTACTGAGGCGAAAGCGCACAACAAGGCGCGCCTGATCGTCATCGATCCGCGCTTCACGCGCTCCGCCTCCGTGGCCGACGTGTACGTGCCGATCCGTACCGGTACGGACATCGCGTTCCTCGGCGGCGTCATCAGCTACCTGCTGAGCGAGGACAAGATCCAGCACGAGTATGTAAAGAACTACACCGATCTGAGCTTCATCGTGCGCGAGGACTTCGCCTTCGCCGATGGGCTCTACTCGGGCTACAACCCGGAGAAGCACAGCTACGACAAGTCGACCTGGGATTACGAGTTTGCAGCCGATGGCTATGTGAAAGCCGATCCCACGCTGGCGCATCCGCGCTGCGTGTATCAGCTCATGAAGCAACATTACGCCCGCTACACACCGGCGATGGTGGAGCGCGTCTGCGGCACGCCGCAGGCGAAGTTCCTGCAGGTGTGCGAGATGATCGGCTCGACCTCGACCTCGACCCGCGCCATGACCATCATGTACGCGCTGGGCTGGACGCAGCACTCGGTCGGCTCGCAGATGATACGCGCCGCCGCGATGATGCAGCTGTTGCTGGGTAATATCGGTGTGGCCGGCGGCGGCATGAACGCGCTGCGCGGCCATTCCAACATCCAGGGACTCACCGACCTTGGTCTGATGTCGAACCTGCTGCCGGGTTACATCACGTTGCCGGGTGATAAGGAGCAGGACTACGACAAGTACGTGGCGGCGCGCGCCTTCAGGCCGCTGCGACCCAATCAGCTGAGCTACTGGCAGAACTTCAACAAGTTCTTCGTCAGCCTGATGAAGGCCTGGTGGGGCGATGCGGCCACCGCGGACAACCACTGGGGCTATGACTATCTGCCCAAGCTCGACAAGCTGTACGACATGCTGCAGACGTTCGAGCTCATGAACCAGGGCCAGATGAACGGTTACATCTGCCAGGGCTTCAACCCGCTGGCCGCCGCGCCGAACAAGGCCAAGATGAATGCGGCCCTCGCCAAGCTCAAGTTCCTCGTCATCATGGACCCGCTCGTCACCGAGACGAGCGAGTTCTGGCGCAACGCCGGTGAGCACAATGACGTCGATCCGGCCAAGATCGCGACCGAGGTCTTTCGCCTTCCCACCCAGTGCTTCGCCGAGGAGGATGGCGCACTGGTCAACTCCTCCCGCTGGCTGCAATGGCACTGGAAGGGAGCCGAGCCACCGGGCGATGCGCGCACGGATCTGCAGATCATGGGCGAGCTCTACACACGTCTGCGCGCGCTCTACAAGACCGAAGGCGGTGCTTTCCCCGATCCGATCGTGAACCTGTCCTGGCCGTACGCCGTTCCGACCAGCCCGAGTCCCGATGAGCTGGCCCGGGAATACTGCGGCAAGGCGCTCAAGGATCTCACCGACCCGAAGACGCCGACACTCGTCACGCGCAAGGCCGGTGAGCAGTTGGCGGGATTTGCCGAGCTGCGTGACGATGGCAGCACGCTCTCCGGCTGCTGGATCTTCTGCGGCGCCTGGGGCCCGACCGGCAACCTCATGGCTCGCCGCGACAACTCGGACCCGACCGGGATTGGCCAGACGCTCAACTGGGCCTGGTCATGGCCTGCGAACCGGCGCGTGATGTACAACCGCGCCTCCTGTGACCCGAGCGGCAAGCCCTTCAATCCCGCGCGCAAGCTGATCGCGTGGAACGGGTCGGCGTGGGCCGGCACGGACATCCCGGACTACAAGGTCGACGAGGATCCGGCGCTCGGCATGGGGCCATTCATCATGAACCCCGAAGGCGTCGGGCGCTTCTTCGCGCGCGGCAACATGGTCGAGGGCCCCTTCCCCGAGCACTACGAGCCGTTCGAGACCCCCATCGCCAGCAATCCGCTGAGCCCCGGTCAGGCACAGTCACTCAACAACCCGGCCGCCCGCGTATTCAAGGACGACCGCGCAGCATTCGGCAAGGTTGCACAGTTTCCGCACGTCGCGACGACCTACCGCCTGACCGAGCACTTTCACTACTGGACCAAGCACGTGCGCCTGAACGCGATTCTGCAACCCGAGCAGTTCGTGGAGATCGGCGACAAGCTGGCGAAAGAGCTGGGGATCAGTGGCGGGGACCACGTGAAGGTGTCCTCGAATCGCGGCTTCATCAAAGCCGTGGCGGTGGTCACGAAACGCCTGCGCACGCTGACGGTGGAAGGCAAGCCGGTGCACACGGTGGGCATTCCGATTCACTGGGGATTCACCGGTCTTGCCAAACCGGGGTTTCTGGCCAACACGCTGACGCCGGTGGTCGGCGACGCCAACTCGCAGACCCCGGAATTCAAGTCCTTCCTTGTGAAGGTGGAGAAGCTGTGAATCAGGCAGTGAGGCACTGAGATGGCCCTGCAATCCCTCGACATTGTCCGGCGCTCGGCGACCACTACGCCGTCGCCCGACGCGCGCGGCTCCTACACCGGCACGGTCGCCAAGCTCATCGACACGACCAAGTGCATCGGCTGCAAAGCCTGCCAGGTCGCGTGCATGGAATGGAATGATCTGCGCGATGGCATCGGCACCAACGTCGGCAGCTACCAGAACCCCGCTGATCTGACGGAAAACACCTGGACGCTGATGCGCTTTACCGAGTACGAGAATCCCAAAGGGGATCTCGAATGGCTGATCCGCAAGGACGGCTGCATGCATTGCGCCGACCCGGGGTGCCTGAAGGCCTGTCCGTCCCCGGGCGCGATCGTGCAGTACGCGAACGGCATCGTGGACTTTCACGAAGAGAATTGCATCGGCTGCGGCTATTGCGTCACGGGGTGCCCGTTCGACATTCCGCGTATCTCCAAGCGCGACAAGAAGGCCTACAAGTGCACCTTGTGCTCTGACCGCGTGGCGGTCGGCCTCGAGCCGGCCTGCATCAAGGCCTGTCCCACCGGCGCGCTGGTGTTCGGCACCAAGGAGGACATGCAACAGCACGCCGCCGAGCGGGTTGAGGACCTGAAGTCACGTGGCTTCGAGCACGCTGGCCTCTACGATCCGCCCGGGGTGGGCGGCACGCACGTGATGTACGTGCTCCATCATGCCGATCAGCCGCAGCTGTACGCCGGACTGGCTGCGGATCCGCACATCAGCACATTCGTCAGATTGTGGAAAGGCAAGACCAAGCCGCTCGCGCTGCTGGTGATGGGGCTCACCGCGCTGGCCGGCTTCTTCCACTTCGTGCGTGTAGGTCCGAACGAGGTCGACGAGCGCGACGAAGCGGCTGCGCGCCAAACTCTTGAAGGCGGCCAGACGCGCAGGCCTTCGCCGGACGCTGGCGCTGCGGAGAAACGCCCATGAGCGATGCTGAACGCCGCGACACCATTGTTCGCTACCCCGCGGGGGTACGCACGAATCACTGGCTGCTCGCCCTCTCCTTCGTGCTGGCCGCGCTCTCGGGGCTGGCGCTGTTTCATCCCGCCCTGTTCTGGTTCAGCGGCCTGTTCGGCGGCGGCCCGTGGACGCGCATCCTGCACCCCTTCATCGGGCTTTTCATGGCGCTGGTGTTCGTGTTCCTCGCCGCGACGGTGTGGGACGACAACCGCTTGCAGCCCGCCGACTGGAAATGGCTGCGGCAGTGGCGGGACGTGGTGAACAATCGCGAGGAGCGTCTCCCGGAGGTCGGCCGCTATAACGCCGGACAGAAGCTGCTGTTTTTTGTGATCGTCGTTTGCCTGGCCGCCCTGGTGCTGTCCGGTATCGTCATGTGGCGCGCCTATTTCTCTTGGTACTTCCCGATCGGCGTGATTCGCCTCGCCACGCTGCTCCACGCGGTGTGCGCGTTCGTATTGGTCTGCGCGATCCTGGTGCACATCTACGCGGCGCTCTGGGTGAAGGGCTCGGTCCACGCCATGGTCAGGGGCACCGTGACGCCGGGCTGGGCGTGGAAGCATCATCGCGCCTGGTTCCGCCAGATCACTCATGCCGCGCATCCTCGCACCGGGCGAGATTGAGGCTTTCGCCGAGCGGGCGATTGCGCGCATTCGACTGCCCGGGCGAGCCGGCCCATTTGCAGCGCGCGCGGCGCGGCTGCGAGCGCTGGGCGCCGACGGTGCCGCCGGCCATACCATCGGCGACTACCTGCGTTTGATGGCCACGGTTGCCGAGGCTCAACAGTCGGCGCTGCCCGCTTGCGACCTGCCACCACCCACACCGGCACAGATCGCCCAGGCGCGTGAGCATCGCATGCCGATCATTCACGCCGCCAGCTGGCCGCGGGCGCGTGAGTGGCGCGATCTGGCGGTGCACATCTGCGGCGCGGTAGCGGCGGCGGCCGACGTCCCTGACAGCGTCCGCCACGTGCACCAGCGGCTGCGCGCCCTGCCGCCACCGCAGCTGGAGTCGCAGGCCGACGCGCTGCTGACGGCCCGCACCGATGGCATCGAGGCGGCCACGGCGCCGTTTCTGATGGCTGCGTTGCAGGTCTGTTGGGTGGCGCTGGCGAGCCGCCTGCAGCCTGCGGATGTCGCTGAGCTCGAGGTGCCCGGGCTGTGTCCGGCCTGTGGCACGCTGCCGGTCGCCAGCATCGTGCGGGCGGATGAGCGCTCGCAGGGGCACCGCTACCTGCATTGCCCGCTGTGCGCCACGGAATGGCACCTGGTCCGGGTCACCTGCAGCCAGTGCCAGGGCACCGCCAACATCGCCTATCACACGATCGCCGGCGGCTCGGACGCCATTCGGGCCGAGTCTTGCGATCAGTGTCACACCTACCGCAAGATCCTCTACCAGGAGAAGGATGTGGGCGTGGAGCCGGTGGCCGATGACCTCGCCAGCCTCGCGCTCGATCTGCTGATGACCGAAGCGGGTTATCACCGCGGCAGCGGCAACCCGCTGCTGTGGCAGCGACCGTAAGCTGCACCCCGCGAGTACCCTTTTTGCTGACGCTGCCGGAAGAACCGCGCGAATATGCGCCGCACCAACGGCGCGACACCGATGCCCGCACACAAGACGGTCAAGCTGGCCGAGCCCGCCCAGGCGGCCGAAATCCCTTCGGTCGATCGCCTGCTGAACGCACGGGCGTTGCAGCCGCTGCTGGCGCAGCACGGACGTACCCGCCTCACCGGCGTCCTGCGCCGCCACCTCGCGGAGTTGCGCCGTGCCGCGCTGGCGGCAGGATTGGAGCGCGCCACTCTCGGCGATGAGGCCATTGCCGCCGCCGCGGAGGCCAGCCTGGCTGGCGCGGCGCGTCCCGCGCTGCGGCCGGTTTTCAACCTTACCGGTACGGTGTTGCACACCAATCTCGGCCGCGCGCTGCCGCCCGATGAGGCCGTGCGGGCTGTCGTCCGCGCACTGACCGCACCGGTCAATCTGGAATTCGATCTGCAGTCCGGGGGGCGCGGCGAGCGCGATACTCTGGTCGAGCAGCCGTTGTGCGAATTGAGCGGCGCGCAGGCGGCGCTGGTGGTGAACAACAACGCCGCCGCCGTGCTGCTGATGCTGAGTGTGCTCGCGCAGCGGCGCGAGGTGCTGGTCTCGCGCGGCGAGCTCATCGAGATCGGTGGCGCGTTCCGCCTTCCCGACATCATGCGGCGCGCGGGCGCGAAGCTGGTCGAAGTGGGCACCACCAATCGCACCCACCTCGCCGACTATGAGCAGGCGCTCACCCCCCGCAGCAGCTTGCTGATGAAGGTCCATACGAGCAACTACGCCATCTCCGGGTTCACCAGCAGTGTGCCGCTCGCAGAGCTCGTCAAGCTCGGCCGCGCCCGGGGTGTTGCGGTCGCGGTCGATCTCGGCAGCGGCTCGCTGGTGGATCTGCGGCGCTGGCGGCTGCCGTACGAGCCGACCGTGCGCGAGGCGATCGCGGCCGGCGCCGATCTGGTTTCCTTCAGCGGCGACAAGCTTCTCGGTGGACCGCAGGCGGGCCTGCTCGTCGGACGGGCCGATCTGATCGCGAAACTGCGCAAGGATCCGCTCAAGCGCGCGCTGCGGGTCAGCAAGCTGACGCTCGCCGCGCTGGACGCGGTGCTGGAGCTGTATCGTGCGCCGGAGTTTCTCGCCGAACGGCTGCCGACCCTGCGGCTGCTCACGCGACCGAGCGCACAAATGCAGCAGCAGGCCGAGCGGCTGCGTCCGCTCGTGCAACGCTCACTCGGCGACGCCTACGAGGTGACGGATGCGCCGATGCTCAGCCAGATCGGCAGCGGCGCGCTGCCGGTTGAGCAGCTGCCGAGCCACGGCCTCGCCATCCGCGCCGTCAAAGCCAGGCGCGCCAGCCTCGCCCGGGTCGGGGCGGCGCTACGCGCCCTGCCGCGGCCGGTGATCGGCCGCATGGCCGCCAAGACGCTGTGGCTGGACCTGCGCTGCCTGGAAATCTCAGATGAGGCGGCGTTCGCGGCGCAGCTCGGGGCGCTGCGCACTTGACCGGGCGGCAGGCATGATCGTCGGCACTGCCGGCCATATCGATCACGGCAAGACCACACTGGTGCACGCGCTCACCGGCGTGGATACGGATCGGCTCAAGGAGGAGAAAGCGCGCGGCATCTCGATCGAGCTTGGCTATGCCTACACGCCACTCGCCGGCGGCGACGTGCTGGGCTTCATCGACGTGCCCGGCCACGAGCGCCTGGTGCATACCATGGTCGCGGGCGCCTGCGGAATCGACTTCGCGCTGCTGGTCGTTGCGGCCGACGACGGCGTCATGCCGCAGACGCGCGAACACCTGGCGATCCTCGGGCTCCTCGGCATATCGCAGGGTGCCGTAGCCCTGACCAAGATCGACCGCGTCGACCCGCAGCGCCTGTCAGCCGTCGCCGCGGAAGTGCAGGCGGCGCTCGCATCCACGGCACTGAGCGCGGCACCGCTGTTTGCGCTCGACGCGACCGCCGCCGATCACCCCGGCACGCGGGCGTTGCGGCAGCATCTGCATGACGTGGCGGCTCGCACGCGTGCACGCACTGACCAGGGGTTGTTTCGCCTCGCCGTGGATCGCGTGTTTACGCTCGCCGGCCACGGCACGGTCGTGACCGGAACGGTGTTTGCGGGCAGCGTAAGCGTGGGCGACACCCTGGTGGTGATGCCGGCCGAACGCCCGGTGCGGGTACGCAGCATCCACGCGCAAAACCGCGCGGTGGACCGCGGGCGCGCGGGCGAGCGCTGCGCGCTCAACCTCGCGGGTATCGAAAAAAGCGCGATCGCGCGCGGCAACTGGCTGGCCGATCAGCGCGCGCTGCTACCCAGCACGCGCCTCGATGTGCGTCTGCAGCTGCTGCCCGCAAGCGCGGCGCGCGTAACGTCGTGGTCGCCGTTGCACGTGCATCTGGCGACGCTGCACCGCGTGGCTCACGTCGTGCTGCTGGAATCGGCGGGCCTCACGGCCGGCGAATCCGCGCGGGTGCAACTGGTTTTCGATGCGCCGCTCGCTGCCACGCCCGGCGACCGCTTCATCGTCCGCGATGCGCAGGGTCGGCACACCATCGGCGGCGGAACCGTGCTCGATCCTTGCGCACCTGCGCGCCGGCGCCGCTCGCCCGAACGTCGCGGGTTCCTCGCAGCTCTCGAGCGGATGCTCGCCGGGGAAGGTATCGCGCCGCTGCTCGAGCAGGCGCGTTACGGCCTGAACACGGCCGATCTCGTGCGCCTGACCGGTTGCCCGGCGGAGCAACTGCGGCTGCCCGCGACGGCACTCGCCATCGAGTCCGGCGATGAGCGCTTTGTGCTGCTGCCGTCGCACTGGCAGGCGTTGCGCGAAGGCGCACTCAGCGCGCTCGGCCGCTTTCATGCCGGGCTCCCGGATGAACCCGGGCCCGATGCGGCGCGGCTGCGGCGCATCAGCTTCGCGGATATGCCAGCCGCACTGTGGCGGGCGCTGATCGATGAGCTCGCCCACGAGCGTCTGCTGCTGCGCAGCGGCGCGTGGCTGCGTTTGCCGCAGCACGTGGTAGTTCTTTCCGACTACGATCAGACACTGTTGCGCAAACTGCAGCCGCTGATCAGCGCCGGACGCTTCGATCCGCCCTGGGTCCGCGACCTCGCCACCGCCGTGCGCGAGCCGGAGGATCGGGTGCGCGCGGCGCTGCGCAAGCAGGTCACGCAAGGCGGCCTTTACCAGCTGGTACCCGATCTGTTCTATGATCGCGGCTGCATCGCGGAGCTCGCCGAAATCATCCGCGCGTGCGCCCGCGAGCAGGGCAGCGTCAACGCCGCCCGCTTCCGGGATGCCGTTGGCCTGGGTCGCAAGCGCGCGATCCAGATTCTGGAGTTCTTCGATCGCGTGGGCTACACGCGGCGTGTGCACGATGCGCATATGCTGCGGCCCGATAGCGCGTGGCGCTCGTCGCTGGCAGCGGCGAGCAGCGCACTGCCAGGCGAACTGCGGAAGGCACCCGTACCCGGCGGTGCGACTGGGCTTCAAACCCAGGAGGGGGCGTCAGACGCTTCCTGGTAGGTTCGACTCCTGCTGCCTTCCGCCATATCCGCTGCCGCGTACCATCGACACACACGATCTGCATCAAGTGAGCGCCATGAGCACCACCTCCGCCGTCCCAACGCCGCCTCTGACCTCCCTGTCCCATGGTGGGGGCTGCGGCTGCAAGCTCTCCCCGGGCGTACTCGCCGATCTGCTCAAGGGTTCGACTGCTGCACCGTTCGCCGCACTGCTGGTCGGTACCGAGACCGCCGACGACGCTGCGGTCTATCAGTTGAACGAGACCCAGGCGGTGGTGGCGACCACGGATTTCTTCATGCCGATCGTCGATGACCCCTTCGAGTTCGGCCGTATCGCTGCCGCGAATGCGCTCTCCGACGTGTACGCGATGGGGGGCAGGCCGATCCTGGCGCTGGCACTGCTTGCCATGCCGGTCAAAGTGCTCCCCGCGGATGTCATCCGCGAAATCCTGCGTGGTGGGGAGGCGATCTGTGCCGAGGCCGGCATTCCGATCGCCGGCGGTCACAGCATCGACTCGCTCGAGCCCATCTACGGGCTGGCAGCGGTGGGGGTCGTTCATCCACGCCATCTGAAGCGCAACTCACAGGCTTGCGCGGGGGACGCACTGCTGCTCGGCAAACCGCTGGGCGTCGGCATCATGTCGGCGGCCCTGAAGAAGGGGCAACTCGCCGCCACCGACTATCGGGCGATGATCGACACCACCACCCGCCTCAATCGAGCCGGGCCGGACCTCGCCGAGCTCGGCGGGGTCCACGCGATGACCGACGTCACCGGCTTTGGGCTGCTCGGGCACCTGCTCGAGATGTGCCGTGGCGCGCAGCTCAGCGCACGGGTGACCATGGCGTCTGTGCCGCTGCTGGATCACGTGCTGGCGATGGCCGGGGCCGGCTTCATTACCGGCGCGTCAGCACGCAACTGGGCCTCGTATGGCGATGAAGTGCGGCTTGCGCCAGAGCTCCAGAGCGTGCATCAGGCGCTGCTGTGCGACCCGCAGACTTCCGGCGGACTGCTGGTGGCGTGCGCGCCCGATGCGGTTGCCGCTGCCCTGGGAATCTTTCGCCGCCACGGCTTGATGCAGGCGGCCGTTATCGGCGCCATGACCGACGCCGAGCCGCTGGTGTACGTCGAAGCCTAAAGCGAAACGGCGCGACGCACTTTTCCGCCCACAGAGAATTTGGAGCGGGCTAACGGGTTCGAACCGTCGACCTGTACCTTGGCAAGGTACCGCTCTACCAACTGAGCTAAGCCCGCATCCGAAGAGAGCGCGAGATTCTATGTACACCCCCCGCGAAGTCAAGGCGAGCCGAAGTGTTCGACCGGGGCGGTGTGGCCGCCATGAATCACCCTAGAGTCTAAGCTAATACAATGTCTTACCGGACATTCCTAGCGCTTCAGTTCAGGCCAAGCCGCGCGCAGGTACACGACCATCGAGGCCAGTGTCGCCAGGGCGGCGATCTCGGTGAGTACCACGCCAATTCTATAGGTGCGCAATTCCAGCAGCGGCACGCGATACAGCATCATCGACAGCCCGACGATCTGCAGAATGGTCTTGTACTTGCCGAGCTGCGAGACCGCGACCTTCGCGCGTGCGCCGATCTCGGCCATCCACTCGCGCAGCGCTGAGATCGTGATCTCGCGGCCGATGATGATGGCCGCGGTGAGCACGATCAGCGTGTGCGAGTCTCTGCTCACCAGCAGCACCAGCGCCACCGCGACGATCAGCTTGTCCGCCACCGGGTCGAGAAACGCCCCGAGGCGCGAGATCTGCCCGAGCCTTCGCGCGAAGTAGCCATCGAGTGAATCGGTGACGCCGGCCGCCGCAAACAGCAGCCCGGCGGCCGGATCCGCCCACGGGTACGGCATGTAGAACAGCAGCACGATGAGCGGGATCGCCGCGATGCGCGTCCAGGTGAGCGTGTTGGGCAGGTTCCAGTGCATCGGCGCCGCCTACGAGCCCGGGTGCAGGTGATCATAAAGAGTTCGGGCGAGCGCCGCGCCGATTCCTGACACCTGCGTCAGGTCCTGCAGTCCGGCGCGCATCACGCCCTGCAGCCCGCCAAAATGCTTCAGCAGCGCCCGGCGCTTGGCAGGCCCGAGGCCCGGCACGACCTCGAGCACCGACTCGTTGTAGCGGCGTGCGCGCTTCCTGCGATGCCCGGTGATCGCGAAACGATGCGCCTCGTCGCGGATGCGCTGGATGAGGCGCGACGCCGGGCCGTGTGCCGCCGGTATCACCGGTGCGCTTGCGCCGTAGACGAACAGCCGCTCCTGGCCGGCCTTGCGGTCGGGGCCCTTGGCTACGCCGACCAGCGCCAGCTCGCCAAAGCCGAGCTCGCTCAGTGCTTCGTGCACCTGGCTGATCTGACCGATGCCGCCATCGATCAGCAGCACATCGGGCGCGGGCACTTCGCCATCGCGCACGTGGCGGTAGCGACGCTCGAGCGCCTGGCGCAGCGCCGCGTAGTCGTCGCCGGGAGTCACGCCGCGGATGTTGAAACGGCGGTACTCCTTCTTCAACGGCCCCTCGGGGCCGAATACCACGCACGCCGCGACCGTGCCCTCTCCGCCGGTGTGACTGATGTCGAAGCACTCGAGGCGCTGCGGCGGTTGCGGCAGATCGAGCTCAGCGGCGAGATCCTGCAGCATCTCCTCCATACCCTGGCGCCGCGCGAAGCGCATGCGCAGCGCCTGCAGCGCATTCTCCCGCGCCAGCTCCACCCAGCGCGCCCCGATTCCGCGCTGCGGATACCGCACCTCGATGGTGCGCTCGAAGCGCTTGCCGAGCGCCTCGCCGAGCGCCGCGGCGTCCTCGAGACGGCTGCCCAGCAGCACCTCGGCGGGTGCCGCCGCGGTGGCGTAGTACTGCATGACGAAGGAGGCGAGCGCTTCGTGCGGCTCAGCCAGCAGCGTGCGCGGAAAATGACAGGTGGTGCCCAAATTGCGGCCACCGCGTACCAGCATGACGCTCACCGCGTAATCCCCGGCCTGCGCCACGATGACGAACACGTCCGCATCGCGCTCCTCGTCCGCGGTCACCGCCTGCTGCGTCTGGATGCGCTGCAGGGCGGCCAGCTGGTCGCGCAGCTGCGCCGCGCGCTCGAACTCGAGGCGGCTGCCGGCCTCCTCCATGCGCTGCTGCAGCTCCGCCTGCACCTCGTCGCTGCGGCCCTCGAGCACCTTGACCGCGGCGGCGATGTCCTGGGCATAGGCCTCGCGGCTGATCAGCCCGACGCACGGCGCCGAGCAGCGACCGATCTGGTGCTGCAGGCACGGGCGGCTGCGGTTGGCGAAGAAACTGTCCGCGCAGTTACGGATGTGGAACAGCTTCTGCAGCTGGTTGAGCGTCTCGCGCACCGCGCCGGCGTTCGGAAACGGCCCGAAATAGCGTCCCGGTGCGCTGCGCGAGCCGCGGTAGAACTCCAGCCGCGCGAACGGGTGCTCCACGTACAAATGGATGTACGGGAAGCTCTTGTCGTCGCGCAGCACGATGTTGTAGCGCGGCTTGTGCGCCTTGATGAGGTTGTACTCAAGCAGCAGCGCCTCGGTTTCGGAGCTGGTGACCGTGACCTCGATCGCACTGATCTGCGACACCAGCGCCTGCACCTTCGGATCGACGTTGCTGGCGGCGAAGTAGCTGCCCACCCGGTCCTTGAGACTGCGCGCCTTGCCGACGTACAGCAGCTCCTGGCCGGCGCCGAACATGCGGTAGACGCCGGGGCGCCGCGGCAGTGCGGCGATGTATTCCTTCGGATCGAACACGCTCAACCAGTGGCCTCGATGAACCTTGCGGCCGCGGCGACGGGCAGCCCGGCGCGCTCGCAGGCGCGCGCCACCACCGCGGTAAACATCGCCGCCGTGAGGCGGCGCGTGGCGGTGTTGTAGCGGCTGCAATGATACGAATCGATCAGCCAGTGCGCCGCATCGAGCGCGTGCTCGGCACCGTGCGCAAAGCGAAAGCGCGCGCGCGGCAGCCCGTGCGCCAGCAGCACTGCCTCGTGGGCCACGCGGCCCAGGGCCAGGTACACCCGTACCTGCGGCAACTGGTTTATCTCCGTGGCCAGATAGTCGTTGCAGCGGCGGATCTCCTCCGGCAGCGGCTTATTCGCGGGCGGGACGCACTTGACCGCATTGGCAATGCGCACGTTCAGCAACCTGAGCGGGTCGGTTGCACTGAGCGACACCGGTGCCGTGGCCAGACCTGCGGCGTGCAGGGTCTGGTACAGCAGGATCCCGGCGTGATCGCCGGTAAAGGGCCGGCCGGTGCGGTTCGCCCCGTGCATCCCTGGAGCGAGCCCGACGATGAGGATGCGCGGTCGCGCGGCGCCGAAGGACGGCACCGGACGAGCCCAGTAGCCGGGATGTTGCCCGCGGGTGAGCGCAAGAAAGCGCGCCAGCCGCGGGCAGCGCTGACAGGCGGGATTGTAGGCGGTGCTCATCGGCGCGTGCGCGCAGATCCGGCGCGGCGCCGCGGGGGCCGCGCTGCGCGCAGGACCCCCGCCGCGCCCCTCAGGTCGCCGGCGTCGCCGCCCGCCTGTCGGTGCGGCGGCCGTGGCTGTGCTCCGCAATCAGCATCGCCAGCTCGAGCGCCTGCTCGTGGTTCAGGCGCGGATCGACGCTCGAGCGGTAAGCGCGCTGCAGGTCAGAATCAGTGAGCCCGCGCGCCCCGCCGGTGCATTCGGTGACGTCCTCGCCCGTCAGCTCGATGTGCACCCCCCCGAGGTACGAGCCCAGGTCCGCATGGATGCGGAAGGCGAGCTCGAGCTCCTTGAGAATGTTCTCGAAGCGCCGCGTCTTGATGCCGCCGGTGGTGGTTTCGGTGTTGCCGTGCATGGGGTCGCATACCCACAGGACGGTCTGACCCGTCTGGCGCACCGCATCGATGGCCTTGGGCAGCGCGGCCGCGACGTCCTTGGCGCCGAAACGATGGATCAGTGTCAGCCGCCCCGGCTGGTTCTGGGGGTTGAGCGTCGCCACCAGGCCCTGCAGCCACGCGGCGTCCATGGCGGAGCCCACCTTCACGCCGATGGGGTTGGAGATGCCACGAAAGTACTCGACGTGGGCGCCATCGAGTGCCGCCGTGCGCATGCCGATCCACGGCATGTGCGTCGAGAGGTTGTACCAGCGGTTCTGGCGCGGAATGAAGCGCGTCTGCGCCTGCTCGTAGAGCAGGTGCAGCCCCTCGTGGCTGGCATAGAAGTCCACTAGCGTGGCTTCGTGGACCGGATTCCCGCTGATGCCCTCGAAGAAATCCAGGGCATCGCCGATCGAGCGCACGATGCGCTCGTAAGCGTCCTTGAGCGGCGCGTGGTGCACGAACCCGAGGTCCCAGTACTCCGGGTGATGCAGGTCGGCGAAGCCCCCCTCGACCAGCGCCCGCACGAAATTCAGGGTGAGCGCGGCGCGCTCGTAGCCGCGCAGCAGCAGCTCGGGGTCGGCGGCACGGGCCTCGGCCGTGAACTGCGGGCGGTTCACCAGGTCGCCGCGGTAGCTCGGCAGCGTGAGGTCGCCGCGCGTCTCGGTATCGATCGAGCGCGGCTTGGCGTACTGACCGGCCATGCGGCCCACGCGGATGATGGGCCTCTTCAGCCCGTGCAACAGCACCAGGCTCATCTGCAGCAGGATCTTGAGCTTCTTGGCGATGGTGTCGGATTCGCAATCCGCAAACGCCTCGGCACAGTCGCCGCCCTGCAGCAGGAACGCCTCGCCGCGCTGCGCGGCGGCCAAACGGGTCCGCAGCGCCTCGACCTCCCAGGACACGACGATCGGCGGCAGACGCGAGATCTGCGCCACGATGCGCTCGAGCGCCTTCGGGTCGCCGTAGACCGGCTGCTGCTGGGCAGCTTTCCTCTGCCAGCTCGCGCTGTGCCAGGACATGGTTTCGGGTGCTCGCATGGCTTTGATCCTAGCACGCACAACTGCAGCGCCTCAGGCGACCCGACGCCGCGCCGCGGTGGTGGCGTTCCTGCCGCTGCGAAGGCAGAATGCGCCACTTTTCACGAGGGGCGTATGCACCGCGTACTGATTCTCGGTGCCGGCAAGATCGGCGCGCTGATCTCCGGATTGCTAGCGGAATCCGGAAGTTACAGGGTCCAACTGGGAGACGTCGACGGGGCGGCCGCCGAGGGTGTGGTGCGCGCCCACGGCGCCGCCGCCCATCTCACCTCCTTCAGCCTCGATGCCACCGACGCCGCCGCGCTCGCCCGACATCTCGCCAAACACCGGGTGGATGCGGTGATCTCGAGCCTTCCTTATTACTGCAACGTGGGGGTGGCCGAGGCCGCGCGCTCCGCCCACGCGCACTACTTCGACCTGACGGAGGATGTCGAGGTGACGCGCTCGGTACGCGCCATTGCCGCCGGCGCCGCCCAGGCGTTCGTGCCCCAGTGCGGGCTCGCCCCCGGCTTCATCAGCATCGCCGCCGCCGAGCTCATCACGCACTTCGACAAGCTGCGCGCGGTGAAGATGCGTGTCGGCGCGCTGCCGCAGCATCCGACCAACGTGCTCAAGTATTCCCTCACCTGGTCGACCGAAGGACTCATCAACGAGTATGGCAACCCCTGTCAGGCGGTGAGCGATGGGCGACTGGTCGAGGTGGCGCCGCTCGAAGGGCTCGAGGAGATCGAGATCGACGGCACGCTCTATGAGGCGTTCAACACCTCGGGGGGCCTCGGCTCGCTCGCCGAGACGCACGGCGCGCGCATCGAGTCGATGAACTACAAGACGATCCGCTACCCGGGCCACTGCGAGCAGATGCGCCTGCTGATGAACGATCTGAAGCTCAATCACGACCGCGCCACGCTGAAGCGCATCCTCGAGAACGCCGTGCCGCAGACACTGCAGGACGTGGTGATCGTGTATGCGGCGGTCACCGGCACGCAGGACGGGGAGCTGCGCGAGGAGAACTACGTCAACAAGGTGTATCCGCAGATGATCGCGGGCCGCCTGTGGTCGGCGATCCAGGTCACCACGGCTGCGGGCATCGCCGCGGTGGTGGATCTGGTGCTCGAGCACAAGGGTAGGTACAGCGGCTTCGTGGCGCAGGAGCAGTTTCGCCTAACCGATATCCTCGCCAACCGCTTCGGTCGCTATTACGCGGCCGGAGGCACCAAGCACGTCTCGGGCGAGGTGGTGGTGGCGGGCAAGGCCGGGCATCAGCGGCGGCAAAAAGCCGCGAACGGATGATTTCGTGGACACCGATGCAGTACTGAAGCGTCTGGGGCTCAGCGCCGTCAATCCCGGAGCCTGGTCGGGGCTGCGCGGCTGGTCGACCGCGACCGACGGCACGCTCGTCAACGTGCGCAATCCCGCCAACGCCACGCTGCTCGCCCAGGTGCGGCCGGCGAGCGAGCATGACTACGAGCGCGTCGTCACCTCCGCGATCGCCGCTGCGGCCACGTGGCGTGACGTGCCGGCTCCCAAGCGCGGTGAGGCCGTGCGCCTGCTCGGCGAGGAGCTGCGCCGCCACAAGGATGATCTCGGCAAGCTGGTGTCGCTCGAGAACGGCAAGATCCTCGCCGAGGGACTCGGCGAGGTGCAGGAGATGATCGACATCGCCGACTTTGCGCTCGGCCAGTCGCGCATGCTCTATGGGCTCACCATGCACTCCGAGCGCCCGCAGCACCGCATGTCCGAGCAGTGGCACCCGCTCGGGGTCATCGGCATCATCACCGCCTTCAATTTTCCGGTGGCGGTGTGGTCCTGGAACGCATTTCTCGGCGCGATCTGCGGCAACGCCTGCATCTGGAAGCCCTCGCCGAAAACCCCGCTCACCGCGCTCGCCGTGCAGCAGCTGTGCAACCGCGTGATGCAGCAGCACGAGCTGCCGGCCATCTTCCAGCTGTTCATCGACGCGGGCACCGAGCTGGCGACGCGCCTGGTCGAGGACCGCCGCATTGCGCTCGTCTCGTTCACCGGCTCTACCGAAGTCGGCCGCAAGGTGGGTGAGCGTGTGGCCGCGCGGCTCGGCAAGAGCCTGCTCGAGCTCGGCGGCAACAACGCGGTCATCGTCGACGAGAGTGCCAACCTGCAGCTGGCAGTGCCGGCGATCGTCTTCGGCGCGGTCGGCACCGCCGGCCAGCGCTGCACCAGCACGCGCCGCGTGTTCGCGCATCGGGCGATCGCTGCCGAGCTCGAACGACGCCTGGTGCACGCCTACGGCCAGGTGCGCATCGGCGATCCGCTCGACAACGGCACGCTCATGGGTCCGCTGATCGACGCTGCTGCCGTCGAGCGTTACCAGGCCGCGCTGAGTGAGGCCCGCAGCGCCGGCGGTGAGGTCCTCTACGGCGGCCGGGTGCTGCCGGGCCCGGGCAACTTTGTCGAGCCAAGCATCGTCCGCGCACGCAACGAGTGGCCGATCGTGCAGCGCGAAACCTTCGCCCCGATCCTGTACGTGATTCCGGTGGATTCCCTCGACGATGCCATCGCCGCCCAGAATGCCGCCGCACACGGCCTGTCCTCGGCGCTGTTCACCGACCGCCTGCAGAATGCCGAAGTCTTCCTCTCGTCCGCCGGCAGCGATTGCGGTATCGCCAACATCAACCTCGGAACTTCCGGCGCGGAGATCGGCGGCGCCTTCGGTGGCGAGAAGGACACGGGCGGTGGGCGCGAGTCGGGCTCGGACGCCTGGAAGGCCTACATGCGCCGCCAGACCACCACGGTTAACTGGAGCCGCCAGCTGCCGCTCGCGCAGGGCATCGAGTTCAAAGTCGACTCCTGAGCGACGTATGTGCGCTCGGCCGCCTACGGTCGGGCTTCATAGATAAGGTTGAACGGCGTCTCAGCGGCGCGCCGAAAGCGGCTAAACCCCCCGGCTTCGACAACCTTACGCATCCGCGCTTCACCGGCCTGCGCGCCGAGACACAACCCCACCTCCTGCGAACGGGAACAGGGAGTGCACAGCAGAGTGGAGAAGGAGTAATAAACCCGCCCGACCGGATTGATATTGTCCTGCAGATCATCGTGCGCGAAGGGTTCCACGATCATCCAGGTTCCGTCCGCGGCCAGCGAGCGCCGCACGTGCCCGGCAGCGCCCACCGGATCGCCCATGTCGTGGAGACAGTCGAACACGGTCACAAAGTCATACGGGCCGCCGGGATAACTTTTCGCCTTGGCAACTTCAAACTTCGCCGAATCGGCGACCCCGGCGCGGCGCGCGCTCTCGCGAGCCGCCTCAATGGATTCCGCATGGTAGTCGAAGCCGACAAACTGCGATTTCGGAAATGCCTGGGCCATAAGGATCGTGGAGGAGCCCTTACCGCAGCCCACGTCAGCCACCCGAGCGCCTTTGCTGAGTTTCTCCCTCACGCCGTCAAGCGCAGGGATCCAGGAGGAGACCAGATTCGCGGCGTAGCCGGGACGGAAAAACTTCTCGCAGCCATGAAAGACATCGCTGTCGTGTTCGCCCCATCCCATGCCGGCACCGCTGCGAAACGACTCGACGATGCGCGGCACGGCCCGCAGGGAACCCAGTGCCAGTTGAAACGCTCCCGGCAGATACGCAGGACTATTCTCATCTGCCAGCGTGAAGGCCTGTTCGGCAGTCAGGCTGAATTTGCCGGACGCGGCGTCATAATTTACGTAGCCGCCCGCAGCCTGGGAACTGAGCCACTCGCGCACGTAGCGCGGATCCGTTTCGGTACGCGCCGCCAGTTCGTCCGCGCTCGCAGGCCCTGCCGCGAGTGACTTATAAAGACCTAGCCGCTCCCCAATAACGACCATCCCCGCGTGCGCCGCCGCGCCTAAGTCCACAACGAAGCGGCCGACGAATTCATTCAATTTATCGTTATCGATTTGCATGTTGGTTATCCCCCTGACTCAAGGTGCGCAACTTCCCCCGCGTACAGTTTGTCACAATCGTCCGCTAAATCGTCCCCCAAAACGTGTAAGTGCAGCGTTGTTGCACTGCCTCAACGGGTCCGCTGCCATGCCGCAACGTGGACGCAATCGTGGCAGTTCGCCGCGACCGACCTCGGGCGGCTATCTGCCGGGCAGCCGCACCTCGAGGCGCGCCCCGCCGAGCGGCGAGTTGTCGATCGACAGCCGTCCGCCGTACATCTCGACCGTGTCGCGGACCATCGCCAGCCCCAGTCCATGGCCCGGCACCTTCTCGTCGGCGCGCACGCCGCGTTCGAGGACCCGTGCCCGATCCTCCGCGGAGATGCCCGGGCCATCGTCCTCCACGGCGATCTGCAGCCGTTCGCGCGGGCCGGCGCCGTCGTCCGACGCGGCGCGCAGCAGCACGCGGCCGCGACACCACTTGCAGGCATTGTCGAGCAGATTCCCGAGCAACTCGATCAGATCGCCGCGGTCGCCGATGAACTGTGCGTTCGGTGCCACGCTGAGCTCGATCGACAGATCCTTGCCGGCGTAGACGCGCAGCAGCGTGCCGCGCAGCTCCGCGGCGACCTGGGCCACGTCGACCGGCGCCTGCCCGAGCAGCGCCCCGCCCGAGGCGGCCGCGCGCTTGAGCTGATGCTCGATGATGCCGCTCATGCGGTCGATCTCCGCACCCAGGGCGGCGGAGCTCGCCGCCGCCGGCAGGCTCGAGCGCATCACGGCGAGCGGCGTCTTGAGGCTGTGCGCCAGGTTGCCGAGCGTGTCGCGGTAACGGGCGACGCGCTTGCGCTCGCCGACCAGCAGCGCGTTGAGATTGCTGGCGACCCCGGACAGCTCACGCGGGTAACCGGCGCCGAGCGTGTCGCTGCGTCCCTCCTCCACCTGGTGAATCTCGCGCTCCATGCGCCGCACCGGCGCCAGCACCCAGCGCAGCAGCGCCGCAAGCGTCACCAGCAGCAGCAGCATCAGAGCGATGAACCACCCCACCAGCTCCCGCCGGAAGCCCCACAGCTGCTCCTCGTAGGGACTCAGCGAGGCCGCCACACTGAAGGTCAGGCCCCGCGTGCCGTTGGGATCGTCCTCGAACTGGATGGCGCGGCTCTCGATCGCCACGCGCTCATGACCGAAAGTCGCATAGGTGAGCGTGCGCTCGCTGCGCGGCAGCAGCGGGCCGAAGTCGCTGTCGAGTCCTGCGGTGGAGGGCGAGCGCCACTGGTGCAGCTGTGAGCGGATTTCCGCGTACACCCCCGAGCGCGGCGTTGCGAGGCGCGGATCGAGCTCGTACGGCGTCGGGGCGTAGCCGCCGTTCGGCTGCGGCTCGGCGGCCGCGATCAGCGACACCATCTCCGAATCGAGCACCTGCTGCACCGAGCGCTCGGACAGCGCGCGAAAGCCGGTATCGAGCACCAGCATCATGACGCCGAAAAACAGCGCCAGCGGTACCGACACCGAGACCAGCAGCCGCCGACTGAGAGAGTGCACGGGTGCGGCGGCGCGTGCGGAGCGCTGCGCCCCTAGGAGGCCGCGTCGCGCGGCAGAGCGAAGCGGTAGCCGCGCCCGCGCAGCGTCTCGATCGGACGCAGCCGGTCGTGCGGGTCGAGCTTGCGCCGCAGCCGCCCGACCAGCACCTCGATGACGTTGCTGTCGCGCTCGAAGTCCTGGTCGTACAGCCGCTCGGTGAGCTCGGTCTTCGAGATCACGTCCCCGGCGCGCAGCATGAGGTGCTCGAGGATGCGGTACTCGAAGGTCGTGAGCTCCACCGGGGCGCCGTCCACCTGGATCGTCTGCGCGCGCGTGTCGAGCACGATGGGGCCACATCGCAGGAGCGGGGTCGCCCAGCCGCCCGCACGGCGCAACAGCGCCTGCAGCCGCGCCAGCACTTCCTCGAAATGAAACGGCTTGGTCACGTAATCGTCGGCGCCCGCCTGCAGGCCCTCCACCTTGTCCTGCCAGTTGTCGCGCGAGGTCAGTATCAGGATGGGGTAGGACTTGCGCGCCGCACGCAGGCGGCGGATCACTTCGAGACCGGGGAGGCCCGGCAGTCCCAGATCGACGATGGCGACGTCGAGCGGATACTCCTGACCGGCGAACAGGGCCTCGTTGCCGTCGCAGGCGACATCCACCGTGAACCCGGCCTCGGTCAGGCGGGTCCTGAGCGTATCGCGCAACGCCGCCTCGTCTTCGACCACCAGAACGCGCATATCCCCTTCCCGGGACCGCTACAGGATCGCACCGCTCGCCGCATCGACGCGCACGGTCCACACTTTTCCCGCGGGCCGGTTGAACAGTCGCAGCACATAGACCGTATGCGCGCCCTGCTTCTGCGTCTCGGCCTTCACCACGCTCGCGTGATAGCGCTGCTCGACCATCCTGACCGCCTGGGTCATGGTCACTGACTCACGCGCGAGCGCCGCACCCGCAGCCGCGGCCGCGAGCAGGAAGATAAGGAGCACGCGGGTGACTTTCATGGCAACGGGCAAGCGTAGCGCATCCGCCAGCCGCACCGCGACCGGCGGCGACGCAGTTGCCGGCTTCAGCCGCCGTTCAGTTTGGCTTCACGCCATAACGCGTCCCATTCGGCGGCCGACAGCTTTTCCAGCTCGAGGCCGCGGCTGCGGGCGGCAGTCTCCATGTGCGCAAAGCGCTGCTCGAACTTGCTGTTCGCGGCGCGCAGCGCAGCTTCCGGATCGACGTGCAGGTGACGGCTCCAGTTGACCACGGCAAACAGCAGATCCCCCATCTCCTCCATGAGCGCCGCGGCGTCCCCGCCTCTGTGCGCCTGCTCCACCTCCTGCAGCTCCTCGAGTACCTTGGCACGCACCGGCTGGGCGTCGGGCCAGTCGAAGCCGACCCGGGCGGCGCGGCGCCCGAGTTTGGCCGCGCGGCTCAGGGCCGGCAGCGCCCGGGGGACACCGGCCAACACCGCGGCGCCCGCGCCGGCCGCGCGCGCGGCGGCAGCACGCTCCTGCGCCTTCTGCTGCTCCCACACGCGCACCAGATCCCCGGGCGCCAGCGCCGCGCCGGCGAACAGGTGCGGATGGCGCCGCACCAGTTTCTCGCGGATGGCGGTGGCCACGGCGGCGAAGTCGAACCAGCCGCGCTCCTCGGCCATGCGTGCATGGAATACCACCTGGAACAACAGGTCGCCGAGCTCATCGCGCAGGTGCTCGCGGTCGCCGCGCTCGACGGCATCGGCCACCTCGTAGGCTTCCTCGATGGTGTAGGGGGCGATGGTGGCGAAAGTCTGCTCGCGGTCCCACGGGCAGCCGCTCTCGGGGTCGCGCAGGCGTGCCATCAGCGCCAGCAGCGCGGTGAGTGCGCGTTCCGCTTCGCTCATGTGGGCGGCGGCGGGTTGCACAGTCGATACAGCGTCAGCAACATCCCCGCGGTCGCGCCCCAGATGTTGCGCTCCCCAAAAGGAATGTCGTGGAAGTCGCTCCATTCGCCGGTGACCGCCGAGCGGCGGCGCTGCAGGACGTGATGGGCGGGATCGAACAGGTAGTCCACCGGCACCTCGAAGGTGTCCTCCACCTCATCGCTTGCCAGCAGCAGCTCGAAGCCCGGCTGCACGAAGGCGACCACCGGAGTGACGCGAAAGCCGGTGACCACCAGGTGATCGGGCAGGAAGCCGATCACCGACACGAAGCGCTCGTCGAGGCCGATCTCCTCGCGCGCCTCGCGCAGCGCCGCAGCCTGCGGGCTGCCGTCCGTGGCTTCGATGCGTCCGCCGGGGAAGCTGACCTGCCCGGCGTGATTGCGTAGCTGCGTGGCGCGCTGCGTGAACAGCACCGTCAGCTCGCGCCGCTCCACCAGCGGAATGAGCACCGCCGCCGGCACCGCTTCGCGGCTGAACAGCTTGCGGTAGCGGGGAGTGTCCGGCTCCCAGGTCACCGGCAGCAGCCAATCCTTGGGATCGTGGCGCGGCACCGAGCCGTGCAGCCGCGCGCGGATGATCGCCGACCAGTCGCGCTTCGGTGCCGCCGGCGCGCTGTCGTGATCCAGGCTAGGCATCCTGCATCGCCACGCTGCGTCGTCAGCCGCTGCCGCCCTTGATGCCGCCGGTGGTGAGCTCGGCCGGGTCCAGGAGCTTCGCCAGCTGCTCGCGCGGCAGGTCGGTCATCTCCGCGGCCACTTCGCGGATCGGCCGCCCCTGCTCGTAGGCCTTCTTGGCGATGGCGGCTCCCTTTTCGTAACCAATCACCGGGTTGAGCGCAGTCACCAGGATGGGGTTGCGATCGAGCGCCGCAGCGATGTGGGCCTGGTTGACCCGGAAGCCTGCAATCGCACTGTCGGCCAGCGCGCGCGCGACGTTCGCCAGCAGGCGCAGGCTCTCCAGTAGATTGTCCGCGATCACCGGCAGCATCACGTTGAGCTGAAAGTTGCCCGACTGGCCCGCTATCGTGATGGCCGCGTCGTTACCGATCACCTGCGCGGCCACCATCGTGGTGGCTTCCGGTATCACCGGATTGACCTTACCCGGCATGATGCTGCTGCCCGGTTGCAGGGCCGGCAGCGCAATCTCGGCCAGGCCCGCCAGCGGGCCGCTGTTCATCCAGCGCAGATCGTTGGCGATCTTCATCAGGCTCACCGCAATGACCTTCAACTGCCCGGACAGCTCGACCGCGGTGTCCTGGGCCGCGAGCGCCTCGAAATAGTTGCCCGCCGGCACGAAGGCGAGACGGGTGAGCCCGCTCAGCTCGGCGCAGAAGCGCCGGGCGAAATCCGGATGCGCATTGATGCCGGTGCCGACCGCCGTGCCGCCCTGCGCCAGCGCCAGCAGCCGCGGCTCGACCGACTCCAGGCGCGCCACACCGTTCTCGATCTGCGTGCGCCACGCGGACAGCTCCTGCGCCAGCATGACCGGCATCGCGTCCATCAGGTGTGTACGGCCGGTCTTGACGATGCCCTGCACCTCGCGCTCCTTGCGCTCGAGCGTCACGCGCAGGTGTCCGAGCGCCGGTATCAGCTCGCGGCGCATCGTCAGCGCGGCGCTCAGATGGATCGCCGTCGGGATGACATCGTTGCTGCTCTGGCACATGTTGACGTGGTCGTTGGCATGCACGGCGCTGCCGAGGCGCCGCGTGGCCAGCGCCGCGATCACCTCGTTGGCATTCATGTTGCTGCTGGTGCCGGAGCCGGTCTGAAACACGTCGAGCGGGAACTGCGCGTCGTGCTGTCCGGCGGCAACCTCCGCCGCCGCCGCCTCCACCGCCTGCGCCACCCGGGCATCGAGCAGGCCCAGCGCCCGGTTCGCGCGGGCCGCTGCCTGCTTCACCAGGCCGAGTGCGCTGATGAACGCCGGCGGCAGCGGACGGCCGCTGATGCGGAAGTTCTCCACCGCGCGCTGTGTCTGCGCACCCCATAACGCCTCGGACGGCACTCTGACCTCGCCCATGCTGTCGTGCTCCACCCGGAAAGAAGTCATGCACGCACTCCGCCGCAACTGCGCCGCTGAGCGCGGCAACTACGCCCGGCCGGACGGCCGTATGCGTTATGATGCAAATCCTAGCACTTCGAGGCGCCCGGTAACGCATGCCCGCGAGCCCCACCGACCCCCTGTCAGCGCTCGACGCGCTCTCACCGGTGGATGGGCGCTACCGCAATGTGGCGGCGCCGCTGCGCGAGCTGTTGTCGGAAGCCGCACTTGTCCGTGAGCGCATCCGCATCGAGGCGCTGTGGCTGCTGCACCTGGCAGTGGCGCTGCCGCAGCTGCCCGGGGCGCGCCTGGCGGACGCCGTGCGTGCACGCGCGCAACAGCTGGCCGATGCGCCCGACGCCGGCGCGGCAGCGGCGGTAAAGAGCATCGAGGCGCGCATCAACCACGACGTCAAGGCCGTGGAGTACTACCTGCGCGAGCAGCTCGCCGCCGCCGGCGCGCCGCCGGCGACCCTCGAGCTGGTGCACTTCGGCTGCACCTCCGAGGACATCAATAATCTTGCCTACGCGCGGCTGCTGCAGGCGGCGCGGCGCGCGCTGCAGCCGGTGCTCGCCGCGCGCATACGCGAGCTCAGCACCCTCGCCCACCGTTACGCCCCGCTCGCGATGCTGGCGCGCACCCACGGGCAGCCGGCAAGCCCCACCACCCTCGGCAAGGAGTTGGCGAACTTCGCCGCCCGGTTGCAGCGGCTCGAGCGGCGCTGGGGTACGGTGAGCATTCTCGGCAAGTGGAACGGCGCGGTGGGCAATTTCAACGCCCAGGTAGTGGCCGTGCCCGGGGTCGACTGGCCGGCCGTGGCGCGCGCTTTCGTGACCTCGCAGGAACTGGAATACAACCCCTGGACCACGCAGATCGAGCCGCACGACTGGATCGGCGAGTATTGCGATGCGCTGGCGGCGGCGAACGTGGTGTGCATCGACCTGTGCCGCGACCTGTGGGGGTACGTCTCGCTCGGCTATCTGCGCCAGCGCGCGGTCCCCGGCGAGGTCGGCTCGTCCACCATGCCGCACAAGGTGAACCCGATCGACTTCGAGAATGCCGAGGGCAACTGCGGGGTCGCCAACGCGCTGCTGCGACACTTCGCCGACAAACTGCCGCTATCGCGCTGGCAGCGTGATCTCACCGACTCGACGGTGCTGCGCAACTGCGGGGTGGCGCTCGGGCACACTCTCATCGCCTGGAGCGCGCTCGGCCGCGGCCTCGCCAGGATCGAGGCCGATCCCGAGCGCATCGGCGCCGACCTTGCCGGCGCCTGGGAGGTGCTCGGCGAGGCGGTGCAGACGGCGCTGCGCGCCGCGGGCGTCCCAGGCGGCTACGAGCAGCTGAAGGAATTCACCCGCGGGCGCGCGATCGACGCGGCAACCCTGGCGGCCTTCATCGAGCAGCTGCCGTTGCCCGCCGCGGACAGGGCGCGCCTGCGCAGTCTGCGGCCGGCCGACTACACCGGACTTGCCGCGCAGCTCGCGCGCGAGCTGTAGGCCACACAGCGGGGCGCCTGGTCCGCCGCTGGGCAGCGTACGCAAGCGCCCGACCGCTGCCTGCAAAGTGCGAACCAGCGCGCGCTTTTGACTTACTGCGCGCCCGCCGCCCGCCCAAACCGTGACCGGGTTGGCAAGGCTATTCCCACCGCCGTCACTAAGATCGCCTGCAACCTGCCTCCCGTGCAGGGATTTCGGGGCCCAAGGCGTGGCAATAAGCGGGGAACTCGACAACAACGGTGCATTGGCGCAGCTCGCGAACGCGCGCTACGCCTCTGAGTCCGTGAATCCCGGCAGCACTGGCCCGTCCACGCGCCAGGGCGCCGAGACGCTCACCGTGCTCACCTCGCTCGCCGAGGTGCGCGCGGCGGTCAACGAGATAGCCGCCGCCGCGCAGCGCCTGATCTCCATCTACACCCCCGACCTCGAGCCCGACCTCTACGATCAGAGTGCCTTCCTCGAAGTCATCAAGCACTTCGTCCTGACGCGCAGCTTCGCCAAGGTACGGGTACTGCTCGCGGAGCCCACGCGTGTGATGCGCGACAGCAACCGCTTCGTCGCCATGGGGCGGCGCCTGTCGAGCTGCATCGACATCCGCTACGTGGCGGCCCAGGCTCCGCAGCGCGCCTCGGCTTACCTCATCGCCGATGACCGCGCCATCGTCTACCGCATGCGCGCCGACAGCTGGGATGGCGTCGCCGACATCAACAATCCGAGCGCTGCGCGCCTGTATCTGCAGGAATTCGACCAGGTGTGGAACGCCAGCGCCGCCGAGCACGGGCTGCGCGCCGCCCGCCGCGGTTAAGCCTCCCGCCGTCGCGCCACCCGTGACCGACGAGCACGCCCCGTCAGCCCGCCGCCGGCTACAATTTCGTCCATGCCCCGCAACCCCGAAGTCACCGTAGCTGCCGTCACCGAGAAGGACGGGCGCTTCCTTATCGTCGAGGAGCGCGTCGGACGCCGGCTGCTGCTCAACCAGCCGGCCGGGCACGTCGAGAGCGGCGAGACCCTGCTTGCCGCGGTGGTGCGCGAGGCGCGCGAGGAGACCGCCTGGTGCTTCGAGCCGCGGACGCTGGTGGGCGTGTACCTATGGCGCAATCCCGCCAACGGCCGCGCGATCCTGCGGTTTGCCTTTGCCGGCTCGGTGAGTGATCACGATGCCGCGCAAGCGCTCGACCGCGGCATCCTCGGCACGCACTGGCTGACCCCGCGCGATCTCGAGCACCAGCCGCAGCGGCTGCGCAGTCCGCTCGTTCTGCGCTGCGTACGCGACTACCTCGCCGGTCGCCATCAGACCCTGCAGGCGGTGGCGCAGCTCGATCTGCTGACGGCGCCGGCGTTCCTCCGCGACGCGGTGCCGACGGCCGACAGCGCGGTGACCGCCCTCGCACCGTGAGGTGCGCCCGGCGCCCCGCGCGGGCGCCGTCGAACTCCTGAAGCCCCGGATCTGCGGCGCGGTGCGCTAAAATCGCCGCATGTCCCCGCTCCCGATCGCCCCACCCGCCGCCGGCGCACGCGTCATCGTCGGTCTGTCCGGCGGAGTCGACTCCGCGGTCGCCGCCCTGCTGCTGCAGGAGGGCGGCTGGGACGTGCAGGGCCTTTTCATGAGCAATTGGGAGGAGGACGACGATACCTGGTGCACCGCCGCGCGCGACTTCCAGGATGCTCGCGCCGTAGCGCGCGAGCTCGGCCTTGCTCTGCACCGCGTCAGTTTCGCGGCTGAATACCGCGAGCGCGTATTCCGGCACTTCTTGCGCGAGCACCAGGCCGGCCGCACGCCGAACCCGGACGTGCTGTGCAACCGCGAGATCAAGTTCGGCGTGGCGCTCGAGTGGGCTCGGCGGCTCGGCGGCACCCACTTCGCGACCGGTCATTACGCGCGGCTGCTGCCCGCGGCCGACGGCCCGGCGCTGTGCAAGGGTGTCGACGCCGGCAAGGATCAGAGCTACTTCCTGCACGCGCTGACCGGCGCACAGCTGGCGCGCACGCTGCTGCCGCTCGGCGGTCTGCTCAAGAGTGAGGTGCGCGAGCGCGCGCGGCGCGCCGGGCTGCCGGTGTTCGACAAGCCGGACAGCACCGGGATCTGCTTCATCGGCGAGCGGCCGTTTCGCGAATTCCTCGGCCGCTATCTGCCCCGCAGCCCCGGCCCGATACGCTCGCCCGAGGGCGAACACCTCGGCACCCACGAGGGGCTGCCGTTCTACACGCTCGGCCAGCGCGCCGGGCTCGGTATCGGTGGCCGCGCCGGTCGCGCCGCGCAGCCCTGGTACGTGGCCGCGAAGGAAGCCGCCAGCAATACCCTGATCGTGGTGCAGGGTGGTGACCATCCGTTGCTGGCGGGCGCCGGCCTGGTCACCGGCAGATGGCACTGGCTGTCGACAGCGCGGCACGCGCCGTTCGGCGCCCGGCTGAAAGTGCGCTATCGCCAGAACGAGCAGCCGGCGCTGCTTACGCCGCTCACCGACGGCGCCATGCACGTCGCCTTCGAGCAGCCGCAGCGCGCGGTCACGCCCGGACAGTATGCGGTCGCCTACGAGGGTGAGCGCTGTCTCGGCGGGGCGGTGATCGAAGCGGTAACCGCCGCACGCCCGCGCTGCGCCGCGGCCTGAGGCGGCCGGCGACGTGCGGCAACCGAAGCCCGATATAATCGCGCCGACACGGAGACCCGCATGACCAACAGCTTCCGGGCGCGCTCGACTCTCACGGCCGGCGATCGCAATTACGAGATCTGGAGCCTCGCGGCGTTGCCGCAGGACAAGGTCGCGCGGCTGCCGTTCTCGCTGAAGATCCTGCTGGAGAACCTGTTGCGCTGCGAGGACGGCGTGAACGTCACGCGCGCCGACATCGAGGCTCTCCTCGAGTGGAATCCGGCGGCCACGCCCTCGCACGAGATCGCCTTCACCCCGGCGCGCGTGATCCTCCAGGATTTCACCGGGGTGCCGTGCGTGGTGGATCTGGCGGCGATGCGCGACGCCATCGTGCGGCTCGGGGGCAATGCGGAGCGCGTCAACCCCCTCAACCCCGCCGAGCTGGTCATCGATCACTCGGTGCAGGTCGATGAGTACGGCTCGTCCCGGGCGCTGGCGGCCAATACCGCCATCGAATTTACCCGCAACCGCGAGCGCTACGCCTTCCTGCGCTGGGGGCAGACCGCGTTCCGCAACTTCTCGGTGGTGCCGCCGAATACCGGCATCGTGCACCAGGTGAATCTCGAGTACCTCGCGCGCGTCGTCTTCGACGCCGGCGAGGACGGGCCGCGGCGCGCTTACCCCGACACGCTCGTCGGCACCGACTCGCATACCACGATGATCAACGGGCTGGGCGTGCTCGGCTGGGGAGTGGGCGGCATCGAGGCCGAGGCCGCGATGCTCGGTCAGCCGGTAACCATGCTGATACCCCAGGTCATCGGCTTTCGACTGGATGGGCGGCTGCAACCGGGCGCCACCGCCACCGACCTGGTGCTGACCGTCACGGAGATGCTGCGCGAGAAGGGCGTGGTCGACAAGTTTGTCGAGTTCCACGGCGACGGCCTTGCCAACCTGCCGCTGGCCGATCGCGCCACGATCGCCAACATGGCGCCCGAGTACGGCAGCACCTGCGGCATCTTCCCGATCGACGCGGAGACGGTGCGCTACCTGGAGCTGTCGGGCCGCACCCGCGAGCGGCTGGAGCTGGTGAACGCCTACGCCCGCGCTCAGGGCCTGTGGCGCAGCGAGGGCGCGACCCCGGCGCGCTACAGCGACGAGCTCGAGCTCGATCTCGCCAAGGTCGAGCCCTCTCTCGCTGGACCGCGCCGCCCGCAGGACCGCGTACCGCTGAAGTCTGCGCGGCAGGTATACACGGCCGCGGCCCAGAAGACCGCCGCCGAGCGCAGCGCCCGCAATCCGGGCGCCCACGGCGTCGCCCCGGTGATCCTCAAGGGACAGAGTCTCGAGCTCAAGGACGGTGCGGTGCTGATCGCGGCTATCACCAGCTGCACCAACACTTCCAACCCTTCCGTGATGCTCGCGGCGGGGCTGCTGGCCCGCAAGGCGCGGGCGCGCGGCCTCACCGCCAAACCCTGGGTCAAGACCAGCCTCGCGCCCGGCTCGCGCGTGGTGACCGATTACTTCGTCAAGGCCGGCGTGCTCGAGGATCTCGAGGCCCTCGGCTTCGATCTCGTTGGCTACGGATGCACCACTTGCATCGGCAACTCCGGCCCGCTGAAGCCGGAGATCTCCGCGGCCGTCAAAGCCGGCGATCTCACCGCCTGCGCGGTGCTCTCGGGGAACCGCAACTTCGAGGGGCGCGTGCACCCCGAGGTGCGCATGAACTTCCTCGCGTCCCCGCCGCTGGTGGTCGCCTACGCCCTCGCCGGCACGCTCGACATCGACCTGACGACGGAAGCACTCGGCACCGGCAGCGACGGCGCGCCGGTGCGTCTCGCCGACATCTGGCCGAGCGATATTGAGGTGCAGGACCTGGTGCGCCGCTCGCTCGACTCGCAGATGTTCCGTCAAAGCTACGCCAGCGTGTTCAAGGGCGATGAGCACTGGGCGAGCATCCAGGTGCCTGCCGGGCAGCGCTATGCCTGGGACGCGAAGTCGACCTACGTGAAGCACCCGCCCTATTTCGAGGGCATGAGCATGACGCCGGCACCGCTGGCGGACGTGCGCGGCGCGCGCGTACTGGCGGTACTCGGCGATTCGGTGACCACCGACCACATCTCGCCCGCCGGCAACATCGCCCGCAGCAGTCCGGCGGCGCGCTATCTCATCGAGCAGTCAGTCGAGCCAAAGGATTTCAACTCCTACGGCGCGCGCCGCGGCAACCACGAAGTCATGGTGCGCGGCACATTCGCCAACATCAGGCTGCGCAATCTGCTGGTGCCCGGCGTCGAAGGCGGTGTGACCGTCCACCTGCCCGATAACGTGCAGGCTTCCATCTATGAGGTGGCCATGCGCTACCGGCAGGAAGGCACCGCGCTGGTGGTGCTCGCCGGGCGCGAATACGGCACCGGCTCCTCACGCGACTGGGCGGCCAAGGGCACCATGCTGCTCGGCGTGCGGGCGGTCATCGCCGAGAGCTACGAGCGCATTCACCGCTCGAATCTGATCGGCATGGGCGTCGCGCCGCTGCAGTTCCGCCCGGGACAGAACGTGGCGTCACTCGGACTCACCGGGCGTGAACGCTTCGACATCAGCGGTCTCAGCCGCGGGGATGCCGGTGAAGTGACCGTCACCGCGACTCCCGACAACGGCAAGCCGCTGCAGTTCAGCGCGCGGCTGCGCATCGACACGCCGAAGGAGCGCGAGTACTTCCGTCACGGCGGCATCCTGCAGTACGTGCTGCGGCAGCTCGCCGCGGCGGGCGGCGCGGCCTGACCGCACCCGTACCGGCTCAGTCGCCGGCGGCGCGCGCCGCTGCACCGGAACGGATGCTGGCGGTGTTCGATCTCGACGGCACGCTCACGCGCGGCGACACCTTGTCGCGCTACCTCGGCGCGTACCTCACGCGCCATCCGGCACGACTGCTGCAGCTGGTGCGGGTGCTGCCGGTGCTGGCGCACTTCGCTGCGGGGCGTGCCGACCGCGGCGCCCTCAAAGCCGCATGGATCGCCGCAGTCCTCGGCGGACGCAGCCGTGCCGAGCTGGAGGCGTGGACGGCGCAGTGCGTGCCGCATCTCATCGCTCAGGGCCTGCGGCACGATGCGCTCGCTGCGCTGGAGGGCCACCGCCGCGCCGGGGACGCGCTGGTGCTGCTGAGCGCCAGCCCCGACCTGTACGTTCCGGCCATTGGTCGTGCACTCGGTTTCAACGAGACGGTATGCAGCGGCCTCGAATGGGACCGGGACCGCCTCACCGGCCGCCTCGCCACGCCCAACCGCCGCGGCGCAGAGAAGGCGCGCTGCCTCGAAGCGCTGCGCCTGCGCTACCCGCACCTGCCGGTGACCGCCTATGCCAATGCGGCCAGCGACCTCGAGCATCTGCGGCTTGCCGACCGCGCCGTGCTGGTAAATGGGAGATGGTGCGCGAGGCGGCAGGCCGCGCGGAGTAACATTGCCCGTGTCAGGTGGCGCTGAAACGGCGCGCCGGTGACCTTTTCCGGGTGCGGCCGGTCTACTGTCAACGGAGGCTCACCATGCCCACGCGCGTCCCCCGCATTGCCCCGTCCGAAATCACCCCCCCGCAGGTGTACTTCAATCGCCGTACGCTGCTCGCCGGGGCGCTCGCCGGGGCGGGCAGTGCGCTGCTGCGCGCCGCGGAACTGCCGCCGGCCGCGGGCGCCGCGCTCGCCGCCACCGCGAACCCGCGCTATTCGGTCGGCGAGACGCCGAACAAGTACCAGGAGATCACCACCTACAACAACTTCTACGAGTTCGGCACCGACAAGGATTCTCCCAGCGAGAACGCCCACACCTTGAGGACGCGGCCGTGGAGCGTCAACGTCTACGGCGAGTGCGAGCAGCGCGGCACCTTCGACCTCGAGGACCTGCTCAAGGGCCAGGCACTGGAGGAGCGCGTCTACCGCTTCCGCTGCGTCGAGGCGTGGTCGCTGGTGGTGCCGTGGGTCGGGTTTCCCCTCAGCAATCTGCTGACGCGCTTCCAGCCGAACTCGCGCGCGAAGTTCGTGGAGTTCACCACGCTGCTCGATCCGCGCCAGATGCCCGGGCAGCGCGTGGCGGTACTGCCGTGGCCGTACGTCGAGGGACTGCGCATCGACGAGGCCATGCATCCGTTGACCCTGATGGTGGTCGGGCTCTACGGGCGGGTATTGCCGAACCAGGACGGCGCGCCGCTGCGGCTCATCGTGCCGTGGAAGTACGGCTTCAAGAGCATCAAGTCGATCGTGAAAATCGGCTTCACCGAGCGGCAGCCGCGTAATACCTGGAATATCTCGGTGCCGAACGAGTACGGCTTCTATGCCAACGTCAACCCGAAGGTGGACCATCCGCGCTGGAGCCAGGCGAGCGAGCGGCGCATCGGCGCGCCGTTCCTCGCGGCGCGCCGTCCGACGCTGCCCTTCAACGGTTATGCCGACGAGGTCGCGAGCCTCTACCAGGGCATGGACCTGCGGCGCTACTTTTGACCGTCACCGAGCGCTATCGCTTCGTCTACAAGCCGCTCGTGTTCATCGCGAGTCTGCTGCCGCTCGCCTGGATGATCTGCGGCGTCACCGGCTGGTTCGGCGCCAGTCTGGGAGCCGACCCGGTGAAGCGACTCGAGCACGAGTGCGGCAAGACCGCGCTCAACCTGCTGCTGCTCACTCTGGCGGTGAGCCCGGTGCGCGAGCTCGCCGGGCTGCCGCAGCTGCTGCGGCTGCGCCGCATGCTGGGCCTGTTCGTCTTCTTCTACGCGGTGGTGCATTTCACGATATACCTGGTCCTCGACCTGGAGCTCAATTTCCGCGTGCTCGGGGCCGACATCGTCAAGCGCCCTTACATCACCATAGGCTTCGCGGCGCTGCTCATGCTGATCCCGCTGGCGGTGACCTCCACCAATCGCATGATGCGGCGCCTCGGCCGGCGCTGGCAGCGCCTGCATCGGCTGGTCTATGCGATCGCGCTGCTCGCGGTGTGGCACTTCTACTGGCAGGTGAAGCGCGACGTGCGCGAGCCGCTGGTCTACGCCGGGGTGCTCGCGGTGCTGCTCGGCTACCGCGTACTGCGCGCCCAGGCGCGCCGCGCCAGCGCACCGCAGTCGGTGCAAGGAGTGAATCCATGACACGTCCCCTGTCAGCGCACACGCTGGCCGCAGTGCTGCTCACGGCCGCCCTCGCCGCGGTGCCCGTGGCCGGCGCGGATGAGCGCGCGGCGCCGCTGCCCGCGCCGGCAGTCGACAATCCGAAGGCAGCGGGCGGTGTGCAGACCGCGGTCTTCGCCGGCGGCTGCTTCTGGGGCTTGCAGGGCGTGTTCGAGCACGTGCGCGGGGTGCGGGGCGTGCTCGCCGGTTACTCCGGCGGCTCGCGGCTGACCGCCAGGTACGGCGACGTCGGCCAGGGTCACACCGGCCACGCCGAGTCGGTGCAGATCAGGTTCGATCCGTCGGCGATCAGCTACGGCGAGCTGCTGCAGATCTTCTTCTCCGTGGCGCACGATCCGACACAACTCAACCGCCAGGGCCCGGACAGCGGCTCGCAGTACCGCTCGGCCGTCTTCTACGCGGATGACCTGCAGCGGCGCATCGCCAGCGACTACATCGCGCAGCTCGAGCAGGCCAAGGTGTTTGCGCAGCCGATCGTCACGCGGGTCGATGCGCTGAGCGGTTTTTATCCGGCGGAGGACTACCACCAGGACTTCTACCTCAAGAATCCGCGCTATCCCTACATCGTGATCAACGATCTGCCGAAGATCAGCAACCTGAAGACGCTGTTCCCCGATCGCTGGCGCGACTCACCGGCGACGATCGCCGCACGCTAGCTGCGCGCCCTCACATTGCGGTGCGTATCTGCCACAGCTCCGGGAAGAACTTCAGCTCCAGCGCCTTGGCGAGATAGGAGACTCCGCCGGTACCGCCGGTCCCGGGCTTGTAGCCGATGATGCGCTCCACCGTCTTCAGGTGATGGCAGCGCCATAGCTGGAAGTTGTGATCGAGGTCGACGAGCCGCTCGGCAAGCTCGTACAGATCCCAGCCCTTGTCGGCGTTGTGGTAGACGCCCAGCCACGCTCCGGCCACCTGCTTGCTGGCCCGGTAGGGTTCGCTGAAGTCGCGCGACAGGTACTCCTCGGGTATGCCGTAGCCGCGGCGGCTCAGCAGCCGCAGCACCTCGTCGTACAGCGACGGTGCCGCCAGTGCGCGCGCCAGCGTCTCGTAAGCGTGCGGATCACGCTTGTGCACGTTCAGCATGTCGGCGTTCTTGTTGCCGAACAGGAACTCGAGCAGCCGGTACTGCAGCGACTGGAACCCCGAGGAGCGCCCGAGAGCGTTGCGGAACGCCGTGTATTCGGACGGTGTCAGCGTCGACAGCACGTCCCACACCGTGATCAGCTGCGTCTGGGTGCGCGAGATACGTGCCAGCATTTTCAGGGCCGGATCCAGATCGTCGCGCCGCACGCACTCCAGGGCCGCGGTGAGCTCATGCAGCATCAGGCGCATCCACAGCTCCGACACCTGGTGCACGATGATGAACAGCATTTCGTTGTGCTCGGACGACAGCGGTTTCTGCGCCGCGAGCAGCTTGTCGAGCTGCAGGTACTCACCGTAGGAGAGCGAGGCACCGAGGTCCCAGTGCACCGCCTCGTCGGCGAGCTCGACGCGCTGGGACTTGTCGTACTCGCCGGTGCTCATACGGGGAGATGGTACACTGCCGGCTTACTTCCCGGACGGCCAAAAACACCGACGGCATGAGCGTCAGGGAGCCGGCATCCGCCGGCCGCCGGCCTGCGGCGTAACGACGGCCGCACACCGCGCCAGCGTATGAGCACAGCCATCATCGAAGTCCGCGACCTGGTGAAGCAGTATCCCGCCACCACCGCCGTGGCCGGGGTCTCGTTCAGCGTACCGCCAGGCATGTGCTTCGGGCTGCTCGGCCCCAACGGCGCGGGCAAGACCACCACGGTGGAGATCATGGAGGGCATCCTGCCGCCGACCTCGGGCGAGGTGCGCTATCGGGGCGAGCCGCTCGGTGCGCGCTTTCGCGAGGAGGCGGGCATACTGTTCCAGCGCACCGCGCTGCAGGACTTCCTCACCGTGCGCCAGTCGATCGCACTGTTCCGCGGCCTGTACGGGCGCGGACTCGAGGTCGACGAGGTGATCCGCCTGTGCACCCTCGAGAAGCTCGCCGCCCGCGACGCGCGCAAGCTCTCCGGCGGCCAGCAGCAGCGGTTGCTGCTCGCCATCGCGCTCGTCAACGACCCGGCGCTGCTGTTTCTCGACGAGCCGACCACCGGCCTCGACCCGCAGGCGCGCCGCAACTTCTGGGATCTGGTGCGCTCCATCAAGGCGCAGCGCAAGACCATCATTCTCACCACGCACTACATGGAAGAGGCCGAGCTGCTGTGTGACGAGATCGTCATCCTCGACCGCGGCCGCATCGTCGCGCAGGGGGCGCCGCGCCGGCTGTTGCGCGATCACTTCGCGGAAGTTCTGCTCGAGCTGCCGCGCCAGGAATTCCCCGAGCGCGCCCGGGCGCTGCCGCTGCGGATCATCGACACCAGCGACCGCGTGGAGATCACCACCGATGATCTGGAGGGCACGCTGCGCACCCTGCTGGACGCGCACGTGCCGCTCACCAACCTGCGCATCCGCCCCGCCAACCTCGAAGACCTGTTCCTCGAGCTCACCGGCACGGAGCTGCGTCCGTGATCGGCATCGGGCGCCTGCTGGCGGTGCTGCACGCGCGCAACCTCGAGTTCCTGCGCGACCGCAGTACGCTGGTGTTCACGCTGCTGCTGCCGGTGATGCTGGTGATCGGCCTGAGCTTCGTGTTCGGCGGCCCGCAGCGGCCGCTGTTCAAGGTCGGGGTACTGGGCGAACGCATCGAGAGCGACGCACACCCGTTTCTGCACGAGCGCTACGTCGAGTTCATCGCCATGCCGGAGCGCAGCCAGGCGCTGCACAAGCTGACGCATCAGCAGATCGACCTGCTGCTCGAGCTGAGTCGGCCGCCGGGGTACTGGGTGAACACCGACTCGCCCAAGGGCTACATCGTCGAGAGGCTGCTGCTCGCAGCCGCGCCCGACGCGCGACGCCAGCCGGTCAGCGGTGCGGCGCTACGCTACATCGACTGGCTGTTTCCCGGCATCCTCGGCATGAACATGATGTTCAGCTGCCTGTTCGGAGTCGGTTACGTGGTGCTGCGCTACCGCAAGAGCGGCTTCCTCAAACGCCTGCACGCCACGCCGCTCAGCGCCTTCGAGTTCCTGTCCGCACAGGTACTGTCGCGCATGACGCTGATCGTGTTCGTCACCGTCATCCTGTATGCGGGCATCGCCGCCATCATCCGCTTCCACAGCGCGGGCAGCGTGCTGCTGCTGGTGCTGCTGGCGATCCTCGGCGCGCTGTCGATGATCGCTCTCGGGCTCACGGTCGCGGCGCGCTTCTCGAGCGAGGAGCTGGTGGGCGGCATGCTGAACCTGCTCACCTGGCCGATGATGCTGTTGTCGGGCATCTGGTTCTCGCTCGAGGGCTCGCCGCGCTGGGTGCAGTGGGTGGCGCACATCTTTCCGCTCACTCACGTGCTCGATGGGGCGCGCGCGGTGATGCTCGACGGCGCGGGACTGGCGCAGATCGCGCCCAACCTGCTGTTCCTCGCCGCTACCGCGCTCGCCTTCCTGGCCTTCGGCGCCTGGTCGTTCCGCTGGCGCATCGACTGACCGCCACGCTTACCGGGGGAGACTGCACTTGCGATTCTTCAGCGACAACACCAGCAGCGCCTGTGCGGAGCTCATGGCCGCGATCACCGCCGCCAACCACGGCCTGGCGCGCGCCTACGGCGATGACGACTGGACGCAACGCCTCGACCGCACGTTCAGCGACTTCTTCGGCACCGCGGTGCGCGCCTTCGCCGTGACCACCGGCACCGCGGCCAACTCGCTGGCGCTGGCGACGCTCAGCCCGCCCTATGGGGCGATCTTCGCCCACGACGAGGCGCACATCGCCGTGGACGAGTGCGGCGCGCCGGGATTCTTCTCCGGCGGCGCGCAGCTGGCGCTGCTGCCCGGAGAGCACGGCCGTCTGGCGCCGGCGACCCTGGCGGCCGCGCTCGCTGCGCACCGCGTCGACGTGCACACCGTGCAGCCGGCGGCGCTGTCGCTCACCCAGGCGACCGAGCTCGGCACGGTCTACCGGCCCGCGCACCTCGCCGAGCTCGCCGCGCACGCGCACACCCACGGTCTGAAGGTACACCTGGACGGCGCGCGCTTCGCCAATGCGCTGGTGCACCTCGGCTGTCACCCGGGCGACATCAGCTGGCGCGCCGGCGTCGATGTGCTCTCCTTCGGCGCCACCAAGAACGGCGCGCTCGGCGCCGAGGCGGTGGTGTTCTTCGACGCCGCGCTGGTGCGCGACTTCGAGCTGCGGCGCAAGCGCGCCGGGCACCTGCTGTCCAAGTCCCGCTACGCCGCGGCCCAGCTGCTCGCCTACGTGGCGAGCGGCGTCTGGCAGCGCAACGCCGCGCGCAGCAACCGCCTGGCGCAGGACATCGGCCGCGCCGCGGGCGCGGCGCTGCTGCATCCGGTCGAGGCCAACGAGGTGTTCCTCGGCTTAGGCGTCGCCCGGCGCGAGCGGCTGCGCGCCGCCGGCTTCGAGTTCTACGACTGGGGCGCGGCGGGTCGCGGCGAAGCGCGCGTCGTCGTGTCGTGGGACCAGCCGGAACAGGACGTGCCGGCGCTGTGCGCAGCTCTCGGCCGGCTGTGAAGCGGCGGCGCTCGGCGCACGGCGGTTGCGCCGCCGGCGCGGCTGCCCGATAGCGAACCGTAGAACCTCACTGCTCGCGCAGGCTGGTGGTGACCGGCAGCCGCGCCGCGCGCAGCGCCGGCAGCAGGCCGCCGACCATGCCGATGATCACGGCGATGACCAGTCCCTGCGCCACCAGCGCCGGGGTTACCTTGAAGTCGAACACCACCTGGGTGAAGTTCTGCCCGAGGGTCGACACCGACAGGTTGTTGAACAACAGGTAAGCGATCAGCGCGCCGAGCATTGCCCCGGTGAGCGCGAGCAGCAGCGCTTCGCTCATCACCGACACCACCACCGGCAGCCCGCCGAAACCGATGGCGCGCAGCGTGGCGATCTCCTTGCCGCGCGCCGCCACCGCGGCGTACATGCTGTTGAGCGCCGCAAACACCGCGCCGAGCGCCATGATGATGGTGACCACCGCCGCGAGGAACCCGATCGTTTTGCGAAACTGCCTGGTCTGGCCGCTGAAGTAGTCCTGCTCGCGCAGCACGTCCATCGTCAGGCGCGGCTCGGCTGCCAGCGCGCTCTTGAGCCGCGCCAGACCCTGCGGACCCTCGAGGGCCGCGAGCACCGAGCTCGAACCGCTGCGCCCGAAGGTGGTGCGCGCGACATTGATGTCGGTCCACAGCTCGCTGTCGTGCGCATCGCCCGCGGCGAATTCCCCGACCACGGTCCACTCCGACCCGCGCATGCGTACCACCTTGCCGATCTCCGCGCCCTGGAACTGGCGCAGCACCCCCTGGCCGACGATCAGCTCCCTGAGGCCCGGCGTGAAGTTGTGGCCGGCGATGATTTTCAGCTGTGGGCGCAACACGAACCCGGTCGGCTCGACGCCGCGCACCGTGATGTTCGCACCGTTCCTGACGTCGTCCCTGCGCACCAGCTCCGCGATCACCATCAGCTCGGCCGACGCCAGCGGTCGGCCGTCGGCGCCGGCGGCGATGCCTGGCTCCTGCTTGATCAGGTCGGTCGAGTCGCGGTCGAACGCGGAATTCAGCTCCGCGTCCGACCCGCCGCGCAGAATCAGCGCCGCGTCACTGCGGCCGGTCGCTCTGAGGGTGCTCTCGAAGCCGGCGGCCATCGCCAGCAGCGCGGTGAACACCGCCACCACGCCGGCGAGACCGATGACGATGACCAGCGAGGGCGCCCAGCGCTCGGGAATGCTGCGGATGCTGATGCCGGTGATGGCGAGAGTCTGGCGCAGCATGCGGCTAGCGTCCCGCCAGGGCGTCCACGATCCGCAGCCGCCGTGCACGCAGGGCCGGCAGCAGGCCCACCGCCAGGCTCATCAGCCCGATCGCCACCACTCCGATCAGCCACACCCCGGCGTCGAGCTGCAGCTGAAACTGTCCGCCGGTGCCCTTGGCGACCATCGCCCCGCAGATCGAGGCCAGCACCAGCCCGATCAGGCCGCCGGCGAGGCACAGCGCAAACGCCTCGGCCAGCACGAAGCCGAGCACGCTCGCGTCGGAGAAGCCGAGCGTCTTGAGCACCGCGAGCTCGGGCACGCGTTCGCGTACGCTCTGCGCCATGGTGTTGCCGACCACCAGCAACAGCGTGAAGAACACCGCAAACAGGATCCAGCGCACGATCAGGCCGATGTCGCCGATCTGCTTGACGAAGCTGATGTTGAAGTCCTTCTCGGTCTGGGTTTTGGTCTCGTCCGGAGAATTCTCGAACATTGCATCGACCGTCTTGCTGATGGCCTCGGCGCGCGCTGCCTCGTTGAGCTTGAGGATAAAGAAGTTGGTGCGACCCTTGACGTTGAACTGGTTGGCCTCGTCGAAGTAATCCTGCTGGATGAACGCGAGGTTGGTACGCTTCTTCCACTCCTCGTCCTTGCCGTCGAAGATGCCGACCAGGTCGAAGACCCAGGCCTTGCTGCCGTTCTTCTGCGGATAGATGTTCGAGGCGATCGGGATCTTCTGGCCGATCTTCCAGCCGTACTGGTCGGCGAGCTGCTTGCCCACGATCATGCCGGTGCGGGTGTGCTCGAACGCCTGCCACTGTGCGTCCGGCATGAGCCACTCGGGGTAGACGTCGCGATAACGCTGCGGATCGAGGGCGAACATGATCAACGGCGTGTTCTCCTGCCAGACACCACCGAACCACTGCTGGTACGCGACGCGCGCCACCCCGGGGATGGCCTCGAGCTTCGGCACCATGCTGACCGGCAACGGCTGGGTGAAGGACACGCGCGCCTGCACCATCAGGCGGGTGGCGCCGACGAAGTCGGCACCGGCATTGAAGACCGTGTTCACCGACTGCAGCAGCCCGAACAGCAGGAATGCCATGATCACCGACAGCAGCGTCAGAATCGTGCGGGTGCGCTTACGGAACAGGTTGGCGACGACGAAGCCGCTCTTGGTCATCAGGCCGCCTGCTCGAGCAATTGCCCCTTCTCCAGGTGCAGGGTGCGCCGTGCGAACTCGGCGGCCTTGGGATCGTGAGTGACGATGACGATCGTCTTGCCGTGCTCGCGATTCAGCACCTGCAGGAGTCCCAGGATCTCGTCGGCGGTCTTGCGATCGAGATCCCCGGTGGGCTCGTCGCACACCAGCAGCTGCGGGTCGGACACCAGCGCGCGCGCGATGGCCACGCGTTGCTCCTGGCCTCCCGAGAGCTCGCGCGGCTTGTGTTTGGCGCGATCGGACAGGCCGACCACCTGCAGCGCCACCGCGACGTTCTTGCGGCGCTGCGCCGCCGACAGTCGCGTCAGCAGCAGCGGCAGCTCCACGTTGCCTTCGGCGGTGAGCACCGGCATGAGATTGTAGAACTGAAACACGAAGCCGACGTTGCGGGCGCGCCAGTGCGCCAGCTCAGCGGCGCGCAGCTGGTCGAGGCGGCTGCCGCCGACCGTGATCTGCCCGGAGGTCGGCTGATCCAGGCCGCCGATGAGGTTCAGCAGCGTGGTCTTGCCCGAGCCGGACGGCCCCATCAGCGCCACGAAATCGCCGCGCGGGATTTCGAGCGTCAGCCCGTGCAGCACTTCGATCTTCTGCTTGCCGCGCTCGTAGACCTTGGTGACGTTGCGGACTTCGACCATCGCCTCGGACATCGGGCACTCCTTTTCAGCCTCTCGCCTCGGTCACCGCCGCGCCGTCGCTCAGATTGGCTGGCGCATCGATGATGACCGCTTCTCCCGCACTGACCCCGGCGAGCACCTGGCGCAGCGTGCCGCTGCCGCCGCCGAGCTGCACATTGCGCCGCTGCGCGCGGCCTTCGTGCACCACGAACACGACATCCTGATCACCGTCCTTGCGCAGCGCCGTGCCCGGCAGCAGCACTCCCTGCGGCCGCGCCTGGCCCGCCGCCGCCGCGGCGCCCTGCCCCTGCTCGAGAAAGGATACCCGCACCCCCATGTCCGGAACGATGCGATCGTCCTTGACGTCGAGGCCGATGCGCACCTTGACGGTGGCCTTGGAGCGGTCCGCGGTCGGGATGATGGCGATCACGTGCGAGGGGATGCGCCACTCGGGGTAGGCATTGAGTACCGACTCCACTTTCTGCCCCGGCTGTACGCGGTTGATATAGGCCTCGTTGACGTCGACCTCGATCTCGAGTGAATCCATGTCGACCAGCGTGCCGATGCCGGTACGCGTGAAGCCGCCACCGGCGGAGAACGGCGAGACGATCTCGCCCAGCTGGGCGGCCTTGGCGATCACCACGCCGGTGAACGGGGCGCGCACCGTGCAATAATCCAGCTGCACCTGCGCGGCGCGCAGGTTGGCGCTGGCGAGCTCGATCTGCCGGCGTTGCGCCTCGACCGCCGCAGTCTGTGTCTCTACCTGGGTGCGCGCCTGCTCGACCGCCTGCTCGGATACCAGCTTGCGCCCGACCAGATCCTCGTCGCGCTTGACGTCGCGGCTGCTCTGCGCGAGCTGCGCGAGGTTCTCATCGAGCAGCGCGCGCGCGGAGCGCAGCTGGGCCTGCGCCTGCGCGAGCGCCGCCCGCTGGGCCGTGTCATCGAGCCGCCCCAGTACCTGGCCTTCCTTCACGTGATCGCCTTCCTCGATGAGCACCGCGGTCAGCGTGCCGGTGATCTGCGCCGACACGGTGGCTTCGCGGCGGGCGGTCACGTAGCCGGTCGCATCGAGCACCGAGGCTCCGCCGCCCCCGGCCGGCATGGGCTGGGCGAGCGCGGTGTGCACGGCGGGCGGCGCGGCGCGCGACAGACGCAGCCACGCACCGCCGGCGAGCATTACGGCGAGCACCACCACGGCGGCAGCGACCGAGCGGCGGCGGCCGCCGGCCACGGCCGGCGCGGGCTCGCTGCGGTCGATGCGCAGCTGTCCTAACAGTGCGCGCTTGTCATTCTCCGGGGACATCCTGCGGTATCGCGGCTCGAACGCGCGCAACGATAGCACCAGCGGCCGCCCATTGCTGGTCAGCCGGCGGTGATCTGCGTCATCAGGCGGCGCGCCGCCGCGAATTGCGGTGCGATCAGCAGGGCGTGCTCGAGCGCATCGCGTGCCCCGAGCGCATCGCCGTGCTCGAGCAGGTCGCGCCCCAGCAGCAGCCAGGCCTCCGCCGCGCCCCAGCCGGGCAGTTGCTCGGCGCCGCCGCGCTCGGCCTCGAAAGCGGCCACCGCGTGGCGCAGCTTTGGCAGGGCGCTCTCCGGGTTGGCGTCGCTGAGCGCATCGAGCAGCAGCACGCGCGGGTTGCCGGCGGCGAGCTGCAGCGCCCGCTCGAGATCCTTGCGCGCCCGCTGCGCGGCGAATGGCGCGTGCATGCCGCTGCCGGCGAGCGCACTGGCGAGGCACGCCGAGCGCAGCGCGAGCGCGTCGGCAAAGTCGGCCTCCAGCGCCAGCGCACTGTCGATGTTGCTGACGCAGCGCTGCGTGAGCTGCGCCGCGGACGGCCCGCGCGCCGGCGTCCCGGGCCGTGCGGCGAGCAGTGCCAGCCGCCAGTCGAGCAGCGCCGCATAGTAGCCGCGCAGCTTGTCGTGTATGTCGGTATCGCCGAGCGTCGCGCCGACGCTGCGCAGCGCCGCGGTGTCTTCGGTGTAGTAGCCGTACTGGATGCGGCTTTCGAGGTCGCGCCACACCGGGTCCGTGCCCTGCGCGTGCGCGGCGACCAGCAGCGCCGCGGCGGCGAGCGCGGCGCGCCCGCTAGCCGAGCCGGCGCGCCGCTGCCGTGCCTGTCGGTTCCGCTGCAATTCCCGCCCCTTCAGTACAATGTGCCGCGCGCATGCGAAACCATAGCACAGCCTCCGCGGCGGTCGCCGCCCCCGCGCTCATCGACATCGGCATCAACCTGGCGCACGACAGCTACGATGAGGATCGCGACGCGGTGATCGTGCGCGCGCGCCAGGCGGGCGTCGTGCAGATGGTGGTCACGGGCTCGACGCTCGCCAGCAGCGCGCGGGCGCTCGCGCTCGCACGGCAACACCCGGGCAGACTGTTCGCCACCGCGGGAGTTCACCCGCATCACGCCGCCGAGCTGAGCGCGGCGGGCCTCGCGGAGCTCGCCGCGCTCGCACGCCTCCCCGAGGTGGTCGCGGTGGGAGAATGCGGACTTGATTACTTCCGCGACCTCTCCCCGCGTGCCGCGCAGCGCGCCGCCTTTGTCCGCCAGCTCGAGCTGGCCGCCGACGCCGGCAAGCCCGTGTTCCTGCATCAGCGCGAGGCGCACGCCGATTTCAGCGCCATCCTGCGCGAGCAGCGGCGCGAGTGGCGCGGCGTCGCGCACTGCTTCACCGGCGGTGCGCCGGAGCTCGAGTGTTATCTCGGCCTGGGACTGGCGATCGGGATCACCGGCTGGATCTGCGACGAGCGCCGCGGCGGGCATCTCGCGGCGCTGATGCCGAAAATTCCCGCCGCGCGGCTGCTGCTCGAAACCGACGGACCGTACCTGCTGCCGCGCGACCTGCAACCTAAGCCCCGTTCGCGCCGCAACGAACCGGCGTATCTTCCGCAAGTCGCCGCGGCGGTGGCACGCGCGCGCGGCGAGCCGCTGGCCGCCGTCGCGCACTCGAGCACGGCCGCGGCCCGCGCGCTGTTCGCGCTGCCGGAGCCGGGGGCCGCCGGAGAATTGACATACTGATGTTTGCTTTAGTTATTGTAAACAAAGGATAACCAGCATGGATCTTCAACGGCTGCAAGCCGCGGTCGGCAGGACCTGGGACGAGTCGATCATCGAGCGCCTCGTCGCCTACGTGCGCATTCCGAACAAGTCGCCGATGTTCGATCCGCAGTGGGAGCGTCACGGTCACATGGAGGCGGCGGTCACACTGATGGCCGAGTGGTGCCGCGGGCAACCGCTCCCCGGCGCGCGCGTCGAGGTGCGGCGCCTGCCCGGACGCACGCCGTTGCTGCTCATCGACGTGCCGGGCGAGCTGCCGGGCTGCGTGCTGCTCTACGGGCATCTCGACAAGCAGCCGGAATTCACCGGCTGGTTGGCGGGACTGGGACCGTGGGAACCGGTGATCCGCGACGGCCGACTCTACGGTCGCGGCGCCGCCGATGACGGCTATGCCGTGTTCAGCTCGCTCACCGCCATCGCCGCGCTCAAGGAGCAGCGGGTGCGCCTGCCGCGCTGCGTGGTGCTCATCGAAGCCTGCGAGGAGAGCGGCAGCGACGACCTGCCGGCACACCTGGAGGCCCTCGGCGCGGCGCTCGGCGAGCCCTCGCTGGTTGTGTGTCTCGATGCCGAGTGCGGCAATTACCGCCAGGTCTGGTGCACCACCTCGCTGCGCGGCAACCTGGTCGGCACGCTGCGGGTGCGCGTGCTCACCGAGGGCGTGCACTCGGGCATGGCCACCGGCATCGCCCCGACGCCCTTTCGCATCCTCGAGCAGCTGCTCGCGCGCATCGAAAGTCCGGTGACGGGCGACCTGCTGCTCGACGAGTTGCAGGCCACCCTGCCGCGGGATCGGCGCGCGCAGGCGGCGGCCGCCGCGCGGGTGCTGGGCGAGGAAGTGGCCGGCAAGCTGCCGTGGGCGCCCGGCGTGCAGCCCCTGTCCAACGATCCCACCGAGCTCATCATCAACAGCACCTGGCGGGCGACGCTCGCGGTCACCGGAGCCGACGGCCTGCCAGCCACCGGCTCGGCCGGCAACGTGCTGCTGCCCGAGCTCGCGGTGAAGCTGTCGCTGCGCCTGCCGCCCACCTGCGACGCGGCGCGCGTCACCGAGGCGGTGCGCGAGGCTCTCGAGCGCGAGCCGCCCTACGGAGCGCAGGTAACGTTCGAGTCGGGCTCAGCGACCGGCGGCTGGAATGCGCCGCCGCTGGCCCCGTGGCTCGAGGAGTCGATCAGCCGCGCCTCGCGCGCGATCTATGGCCAGGACGCGGTGCACACCGGCTGCGGCGGCACCATTCCGTTCATGGGCATGCTGGGCGAGCGCTTTCCGCGCACGCAGTTCTTCATCACCGGCGTGCTCGGACCGCACTCCAACGCCCATGGCCCGAACGAGTTCCTCGACATCGAATACGCGAAGCAGCTCACCGTCTGCGTATCGCTGGTGCTCGCCGATCACGCACGAACGGTCTCTTCGGCGCCGGGGTCCCCAGGAAATTAAGCGTCTTGCCAGTGGTCCTAGCGCATGTCGACCATGTAGCTCGGCTTCACCGCCTCCTTGAGCCGCTGCCAGCCCTCGCGAAAGCGCGCGGTGCTCTCGGCCGACGTCTCGAAGTCGGCCAGCGGAAATTCCGCGCGCAGCGCGTCGATCATGAGAGTCCATTTGGGCAGCCCCTTGGGGAACTTGCCGCGGCGCGTGAACACGATGCGTCCCTCGACCGGCATCTCCCCCGCCACCGCCTTGACGGCCGCGATGCGGTCGTACAGCGCGCTTTGCGGATTGGTGAAGGTGAAGCGGCGCGGCCCGTCGATCACCGTCCACTCGGCCATCTGGTCGCCGCCGAAGATGTTGCCGCGCACGTCGCGCAGGTCGATGACCACCACGCCGCGCAGCGTGAGCAGCAGATAGTCGACGTGGAAGCCACCGCCCATGCCATCGGGCACCAGCCTGTTGATCAGGTGGTCGCTCGCCCCCGCGATGACCGCCGTCCGCAACGCCTTGCGCGCGCGGTAGCGGCGGTACCAGCGCCACGCCCACGACAGCCCGAAGCCGAGCACTGCGGCGCAGCCGATCAGCACCCACGCAGTCGGCGGAAGTCTGCTCAAGTCCTGCACGTTGCCCCCTCCCGCTGCAACGCCGCGCGCAGCGCCGGCAGCGTCGCGTCGATCTCCACACATTGCGCCGGACGCGCAAACAGCCGCGCGAGGCTCGGCGGCATCGGCAGCGGTCGCCCAATGAGCGGCTCGACGATCTCGCGGAACTTCGCTGGATGCGCGGTCGACACCAGTACCCAGCGGCGGCCGCGGCGCCGCTCGGGCGGCAGCCGCTCGTAGGCCTCCGCGGCGGTCGCCGTGTGTGGGCACCAGATCTGTCCGTAATCACGGTAACCGGCGCGGATACGCGCGCGAATCTCCGCATCGCTCACCGAGCAGGCGCTCACCGCGGTGCGCAGTTGGTGCGCATCCGGGAACAGCGCCAGCAGCCGTTCCATGTTGCTCGGATTGCCGACGTCCATGGCCGAGGCCAGCGTCGGCACGCTCGGGCGCGGCTGCCACGCGGCGCCCGCCAGGAACTCCGGCACGGCGCGATTGGCGTTGTGCGCCAGCACCACGTCGCCGACCGGCAGTCCGATCTGCCGCGCCCACAGGCACGCCAGTGCGTTGCCGAGATTGCCGCTCGGCACGATGAAGCTGGCGCGCTCGCCGTGCGCGCGCCACACCGCGAGGCTGGTGGCGGCGTAGTACACGCACTGCGGCAACAGCCGCCCGAGATTGATGCTGTTGGCCGAAGACAGCGCGCGGGTGGCCGCGAGCGCCGCGTCGAGGAACGCTTCCTTCACCAGGCGCTGGCAGTCGTCGAAGGTGCCGCGCACGCGCAGCGAGGTAACGTTGCCGCCCCAGCAGGTGAGCTGGCGTTCCTGGGTCGGGGACACCAGCCCCTTCGGAAACAGCACCGCCACCTCGACCCCGGGGCGCTCATGGAAGGCGGCCGCCACCGCGCCGCCGGTGTCTCCGGAGGTGGCCACGAGAATGGTGAGCGGGCGCGCCGCACCGGGCTGCAGCCGCGCGAAGCAGGCGGCGAGAAACCGCGCACCGAAGTCCTTGAAGGCCGCCGTTGGGCCGTGGAACAGCTCGAGCACCGACAGCGCACCGTCCGGCTGCAGCGCGACCAGCGGAGCGGGAAAATCAAGCGCCTCGTGCGCCATGCCCGGCAGCTGCGCGGCGAGCGGATCCTGTGCCAGGAACGGTGCCAGCAGCCGCCCGGCCACCTCGGGCAGCTCGCTCACGCCGGCGAAGTCCGCCGGCAGCAGCCGCGGCCACTCGAGCGGCACGTACAGTCCGCCGTCGGGCGCCAGTCCCTGCAGCACCGCGGCACTGAAGGGGCGCGGCGGCGACTGCGCGCGCGAGCTGCCGAAGAGAAATTGGCTACTCATCGGCGCCTCATGGCAGCAGCCGCGCCCCCGGCGAGCTCAGCTCGACCACCCAGGCATCGGTCTGAAGCGACTGGCGGGCGAATTCGTGCCGCATGGCCTCGAGCACCGCAGTCGCGCTCGCCTCGAGCGCCCAGGCGAACAGCGATGGACCGGCGCCGGAGATCGAGCACCCGAGCGCGCCGGCCTGCATGGCGGCGCGGCGCACCTCGTGAAACCCCGGGATGAGCGCCTGCCGTTGCGGCTGAATGACCACGTCCTCGAAGGAGGCGCGGATCATGTCGAGATCGTTGGTGTAGCAGCCGGAGATGAAGCCGGCGAGATTCGCCGTCTGCCACACGAAATCCGACAGCTCGACGCTCAGCCTGAGCATCGCGCGTGCCTTGGCGGTCGCGAGGAACATGTGCGGGTGCACGATCACCGCGCGAATCCCCGGCGGCACCGGGATCTGCTTGACGCGCGGATGATCGATGCCGACGGTTAGCACCAGTCCGCCATAGAGCGCGGGAGCGATGTTGTCCGCATGGCGCCCGCCACTCGCCACCGCCTCGCCGGCCATGGCGAAGCTCAGCAGCTCGAGCCGCTCGCGCGGCGCCGGCAGCAACGCGTTGGCGGCGACCACGGCGGCCACCGCGGAAGCGGCCGAGCCGCCCAGGCCGGAGCCGAGCGGAATCCCCTTGTCGATCTCCACCACGAAGCCGAAGCCGGGGTGCACCGTCTCCTGCAGGGCGAGCAGCGCCCGGCCGGCGGTATTGTCGGCGGCGTTGCGCGGCAGCTCCCCGGCGATGCCGCGCACCGCGGCGATCTCCACTCCCGGCGCGACGCGGCGCGCGACGCGCACCCGGTCGCCGAGCGCATCGACGGCGAAGCCGAGAATGTCGAAGCCGATGGCGACGTTGCCCACCGAGGCCGGCGCGAACGCCGTGGCCTGCGCGCGCGGCGCACCGCTCACAGCCGCGCTCCGAGGTACGCCGCGAGGCGCAGCAGGTCGGCGAACACGCCCCCGGCGGTGACCTCCGGGCCGGCGCCCGGTCCCTGCACGATGAGCGGATTGTCGCAGTAGCGCCGCGTGGCGAAACGCACCACGTTGTCGGTGAGCGCGATGTTGGCGAACGGATGGCGCGCCTCGAGCTCCTGCAACCCGACGCTGGCGACCCCGCCGGCGGTGAGCTTGCCGGTATAGCGCAGCACCTTGCCGCGCCCGTGCGCGCCGCTCAGCCGCGCCGCCAGGGCGGCATCGTGCTCCGGCAGGCGCGTCATGAAGTCCGCGATCGATTCGTCGGCCAGCTCGGGCGGCACCAGGCTCTCGACCTGCACGTCCTTCAGCTCCAGCGGCAGCCCCATCTCGCGGCCGAGAATGATGAGCTTGCGCGCCACGTCCATCCCGGACAGGTCATCGCGTGGATCGGGCTCGGTGAAGCCGCGCTGGCGCGCCTCATGGACGATCTCCGCAAAGCCGCGCCGGCCGTCGTAGACGTTGAACAGATAAGCCAGCGTGCCGGAGAAGATCCCTTCGATGCTGGTGACGGCGTCCCCCGTCTGGCACAGGTCGCGCAGCGTCTGCACCACCGGCAGCCCGGCTCCCACGGTGGCTTCGTACAGGTAGTGCGAGCCGCCGCTGCGGCGCGCGCTCTGCAGCTGATGATAGTAGGCAAGGTTGCCGCTGTTGGCCTTCTTGTTGGGTGTTATGACGTGGATGCCGGCCGCCAGCCACGCCGCGTAATGCGCCGCGACCGTCTCGCTCGCGCTGCAGTCCACGATGACGGTGTGCGGCAGGTAATCGAGGCGCACGTGCTCGATGAAGCGCGTCAGGTCGGCCGGGCGGCTGCTGTTCTGGTACTGCGCGCGCCAGTCGCCGGCGGTGATGTCGCTATCCGCGAGCAGCATGCGCTGCGAGCCGATCACGCCGCGCACCCGCAGGTCGAGGCGGAACTCGCGCCGCAGCCGCGGCGCCTGCGAGGCGAGCTGATCGAGCAGCACCCTGCCCACGGTGCCCGGCCCGATGACCCCGATCGACAGCGTGTGCGGCGAGAGGTACAGCCCGGCGTGCACCGCGCGCAGCGCGCGGATGGCGCTGCTGCCGGCCACCACCGCCGAGATATTGCGCTCCGAGGCCCCCTGGGCGATGGCGCGCACGTTGACCCCGGAGAAACCGAGCGCGGCGAACACCTTGGCGGCGATGCCCGGGGTGCCGGCCATGCCGTCGCCGACCACCGCGAGAATCGCCTGGTCGGGATCGATGTCGACGCTCTGGATCTGGCCTTCCTCGAGCTCGCGCTCGAACGCGGTGCGCACCACCGCCGCCGCGCGCTCGGCCTGCTCCTGCGGGATCGCGCAGCAGATCGAGTGCTCGGAGCTGCCCTGGGAGATGAGGATCACCGAGATCGACTCCTCGCGCAGCGCGCCGAACAGCCGGTGCGCCGTGCCCGGTACGCCGATCATGCCGGTGCCTTCGAGGTTGATGAGCGCCACGCGCTCGATGCTGGTGATGCCCTTGACGGGCAGCGTGGAAGTCGGCTCGGCGCAGATCAGCGTCCCCACCTTCTCCGGCGCGAAAGTGTTGCGGATCCAGATGGGGATGCGGCCCTGCACCGCCGGCGCGATGGTCTGCGGATGGATGACCTTGGCGCCGAAATACGCCAGCTCGACCGCCTCGCTGTAGGAGAGCGAGTCGATCACGGTGGCATCGGGTACGCGGCGCGGATCGGCGGACAGCACGCCGTCGACGTCGGTCCATATCTGGATCTCGCGGGCCTCGAGCAGCGCGCCGAAAATGGAGGCGGAGAAGTCGCTGCCGTTGCGCCCGAGCGTGGTCGGCACGCCGCGCCGATCGACGGCGACGAAGCCGGTAATGATCAGCATGCCGTCGAAGGTTGGCGGCACCTGGGCGCCGATGTTGGCGCGCGTCTCCGGCCACTGCACTGCCGGGCCCAGCGGACCCCACTCCACCACCACCACCCGCCGGGCGTCGAGCCAGGCGACCGGACCGGCGCGGCGCGCCCGCTCCTCGAGAAACGGCCGCAGCAGCCGCGTCGACCAGACCTCGCCGTAGCCTGCTACCAGGTCGCTGACGCCACGCGGCGAGGCGCGCGGGTTGTGCAGCGAATGCGGGCGGTGCAGCGAGCGCAATGCCTCCTCGATGTCGCGGCCGTCGGCGCCGAAAGCGGCGCGGTAGCGCTCCGCCGCCGCGGGGCTCAGCAACTCGTCGGCCAGGCCCGCATGGCGTGCGCGCAGCTGCTGCAGCTCTTCCGCGACGCGCTCGTCCTTGCGCTCGGCGAGCGCCACGATGCGCAGCAGCGCATCGGTCACCCCGCGGCACGCCGACAGCACCACGCCGAGGCGTCCCGGCGGAGCCGCTTCGAGAATGGCCGCGACTTTGCGGAAGCAGTCGGCGTCAGCGACGCTCGACCCCCCGAACTTGTGCACGACCCACGGATCGGGCTTGACCATCGAGCTGGATTTGTCAGGAGTCAAAGGCGGTGCGACTCTACTGACGCGCCCCCTGCGGTGCAACGATGGCGTGTGCGCGGCCGGCTCACCGCGTGAGGGCCTGCGGTGCGGGCGCGACTGGCATAATCGGGCCACCGTGGAAGCTTCACTCGGTCCTCTGCTGCCCTTGTTCGAGCGCGAGCGTGCCGCCGGACGCGCGCTGGCACTCGGCGTGCTCACTCACACCGTCGGCTCCACCTATCGCAAGCCCGGCGCACTCATCCTCATCGCCACCGATGGCGCTTACGCGGGTCTGATCTCCGGCGGCTGTCTGGAAGGCGACCTGCGCGAACACGCGCGCACCGTCATCGCCACCGGGCAGGCGCGCGAGGTGCACTACGACACGCGCGGCAGCGAGGACCTGATGTGGGGGCTGGGCCTCGGCTGCGAGGGCGCCATGCACATCCTGCTGCTGCGGGCTGCGCCCGACAACGACTGGCAGCCCCTCACGCACCTCGCCGCCGCCCTCGCCACGCATCGGTCGACCGCGATCGGTGTAGTGGCGCAATCGGCCGGCGGCGAGCCAGCGTGCGGCAGCCTCGCTCTGCCGGCGATCACGCCCGTGGCCGGGAGCGCGGCGCGCGCGCTCGGCGCCGAAGCGGTCCAGCAGGCGTTGCGCGCCGCCGCTGCGAGCGGCGAATGCGGCTGGCTGGAGCAGCCCGGCTGGCGACTCTTCGTACTGCCCTTGTCGCTGCCGCCGCGCATTCTGCTGCTCGGCGCGGGACCGGATGCCGCGCCGGTGGTGGACTTCGCCGCGCGGCTCGGCTGGAAGGTGACACTGGCCGACCATCGGGCCGCCTACGCGGTGGCGGCGCACTTTCCAGCGGCCGAGCGGGTGCTGCTCGCGCCCGCCGGAGAGCTGCACGCGTTGCCCGACGCAGCCGGATATCGCGCGGCGGTCGTCATGAGCCATCACCTGCCCTCGGATCTCGCCTGGCTGCGCGCCCTGGCGCACAGCCCGATCGGCTACGTCGGCTTGCTCGGACCGGCAGTGCGGCGCGAGCGCCTGCTCGCGGAGCTCGGCGCCGATCGCAGGCGACTGGAAGCTCGCCTGCATGCCCCCGTGGGCCTGCCGCTCGGCGGGCGCAGCCCCGAAGCGATCGCGCTGGCGATCGTGGCCGAGCTTCACGCCTTCCTGCACCCGCAGGAACGAGAGGGACTGCTGCGTAGATTCAAGGCGTTATAGAATATAGTGGTATGTATCCCTTTGACGCACGTACGTCAAGAGGATAGCATGCTGCTCCGCCTATTATCTTGCGGAGTTAGCCATGGCTCAGGCTGTCTCTTCGGCTGCGATCACGGTCCTGACGGACACTCAGCTCGCGGAAGTACAGGCCGCAGTGCAAATCCCTGCTCTGTACGTGAATCATTTCAGCATAGCTGGTGCTCCGCCGGGGATCGTACGAATGAGCCTTGGGGAATCGCCAGACGGAAAAACCATGTCCTTCCGTGGCGCCTTTGCGATGACGGCCGACGCGGCATTGTTATTGGCGAAGATTTTGGTGGATACGGCCGAGCAAGTAAAAGCAGCCACAAAGCTCTAGAGCATCGGCTATGGCTGAACCTCCCTACTCAGCCAATATCAGCGCTACTGCTGGACAAGCCACTAGCGAAAGATCCGCGACGCTTCAGTACAACACGGCCACAAGCGGAGGTACGACACGCCCTCGTAAACGAAGCCGTATCAGGGAACGTAACCCGATGAGGTTAGTTACCTGGTACACCGTTAATAACACCGACATCAGAAATATCGGTGTCGCTCAAGCCGCCACGGTTGCAGCATTCTCCATAGGCACTTGGGCATTGGATAAATATTTAGATTTGCAGAAGGACATCGCTCAAGCTAACGCCAGTCACCAACAACTGAGCAACTATGTTCTCAACCTAGAGGAGGCATTCCGGGTTCTTTGGATCATTCTTTGGGTTGTAGGGGTAATCAGCTTAGTTTGGCAGAGTAGCGAATGGAGACGTATTAGGACTGAGCATGGAGAAATGACTTGGCGAGAAAGGATTAAAAAGTTGTGGACCAAGAATGTCACGCGGTAAATACCTGAGTCTTCCCGAAGCACGTAAAAAGCGACAGCTTGAGCGCTTCGCCAAAGAGCATCCGTCTGAAGGCGATGCGGATGAGCTTGAGCGGATCGTGCGCGATATGACTAAAAAGCCTGAATCAGCCGATCAAACATCACGGAAGAAGAAGTCTTCCGATGATTGAAACGGAACTCAAACTCTCGCAGGTACTTCTGCATGTGCTGGCGAGAAATGCTGCGATGAGTGCCACGGACGCTGTTCTTGAAATGCGACCAGAACCCTTCGAGGGTATTGGTATGCACGTCACCGCGCACCCATTCGCGCATGTGATTCACCGCCGCGTGCCGATAGCCGAGCTTGCGCAGCTTCTTGTAAACCCGGTATTGGTCCGAGCTAATGAACGTACCCGACTTGACGTGCTCCGTGATGAGCGGCAGCAGCGTTTCGCCTTTAACGTCGGAGACGACGCGGGTAATGACCTCTCCGCCCCGTTCGACCATGCCGAGAACGGCTGTTTTCTTCGATTCCCGCTCAATGGTCGGGCGTCCCGGCAGATTGTCTTTCCCGCCGACGTAGGTCTCATCCACTTCGACGTGGCCGGAGAGATCCCCGTCGCCGTCTACCTTGCCGATGTACTCACGGATCTTGTCGGCCATGCGCCATGCGGTCTTGTAGGTCACGCCTAACTGGCGCTGTAGCTCTTTAGCAGGCACACCATGGCGCGTTGTCGTGAACAGGTAGATCGCATAGAACCAGTACTGGAGAGGCGTACGCGTATTCTCAAAAGGCGTTCCAGCGCAGGGGTAGATGTGCCAGCCGCACAGCTTGCAGGTGTAGGCGGGGCGCTTGGTCAGCCGGTAATACTCGGTCGGTTTGGCGCACTTGGGATTCAGGCATTCCCTGACACGTCCGTAGCGCAGGTCCATGAGGTGATCGAGGCAGGTATCGTCACTCGGAAAGCGCTCGAAAAACTGCCTGACGGTAAGCTTTGCCATGGTTCTTTCCTCTTCTGAAAGAAGCATAGCAATAGGTCGTACGTGTGTCAAGGGGATACATACCAATATAGTTCATGTCGAGTGAGATTCAACTCATCCAGGAGCAGCTCCTGCTCGAGCGCCGGCACAGCGGCGCGGTCGCCAACGCCTGCGCCGCCGCGCCCGCTCACGCTGACGGGTCCGCTGCCGCGCTCACGCAGCTGCGCCAGGCGGGCGTGGATTACCTGGTGCTGGCGCTGACGGCGTTCGAAGAGCGCGACCAGCGCCTCGCCGACTATGTGCGCGACGCGCCCGCGCAGCAGCGGACGCCCGGCGAGCTCGCGCAGGCGCTCGGCCGGCGTGGCAGCAGTCGCGAGGCGCTCACACTGCTCGAGGCCGCGGTGTCGGGCCGCAGCGGCGCCTGGCGCGAGTTCGCGGACTTCTTCAACGGCTGCTGGAGCACGCGGCGCGAGGCGATCGAGGGCTCGCTCGGCAGACTGTCCACGAGCGAGTGGCGCGTGCTCAGCGGCATCGACGCCGATTCCATCCTGCAGGAGCGGCAGGCGTTTGCGCGCGTGCGGGCCAGCGTGCCGGCGGGAGTGGGCCTGGACCTGCCGGCGGCGGGCGGAGGCTGAGCGTGGCCACCGCGGAAGGCCAGGGCAGATCGGGCGATGGGCTCTATGCCGTGGTGCTCGCCGCGGGTGCCTCGACGCGCTTCGGCTCCGCCAAGCAGCTGGTGCGGGTGGGCGGCCGGCCGCTGCTGCATACGGCGATCACCCGCGCCGCCGAAGTTACCGGCAACGCGCTCATCGTCGTGCTCGGCGCCGGAGCGGCGCAGCTGGCGCCGCTGCTGAAGCACTCCCCCGGGTCCGTGGTGGTGAACCAGGAGTGGCGCGAGGGGCTCGGCAGCTCGATTCGCGCCGCCGTGGCGCGGCTGCCGGCGACCTGCAACGGTGTGCTGCTGTTGCTTGCGGATCAGGCAGCCGTCACCGCCTATGATCTCAAGCGCCTGGCCGGCACCTGGCGCAAGCAACCCTCTTACATCGCCGCGGCGCTCTATGCCGGCACCTGCGGGGCGCCGGCCATTTTCCCGCGCGCCACCTTCCGCGAGCTGGCGGAGCTGCGCGGCGATAGCGGAGCGCGCGCACTGCTGCGACGTAACGCCGATCGGTTGGTGCGCGTGCCCATGCCGAGTGCCGCCGTCGATGTCGACACGCCGGAAGACCTCCTGGCGCTCGAGGCGCCGCATCCGGTGCGGCTGCGCTAGCACTTCCCGCCCGCCCCGGCCTCCGGGTGCGGATAGTTGTCCGATTCGTCCTCATCGGTACGCACGCTGAGGCAGGCGTAGTCCTTCTCCAGCATGATGCGCAGCGCCCCCTCGGGCAGCGGCTGCTCGTGCTCGAGCGTCACCCGCTCGCTCGTGCACCACTCGCGTGCCGTGCTCTCGGGAATGCGCACCTCGAGGACGTCCTTGCGGTAGGACGCTTCGATTGCCCGCGCGGCCGGATCGCGCCGCAGGCGGTAGACCAGCTGCGCCCCCGCGCCGAACGGTACCCGCTCCTCGACCAGGCCCTGCTCGGCGAGGGCGCGGATCTCTCCCTGCGTCAGCCGCAAGCGCAGCGACGGACCCTTGATGCGAAGCTTCATGCTCCTCCTCGCACAGCGCGTGCCGACTGCAGCAGGCGCTGCGCCTGCAGCAGATGCGGACGGTCCATCATGCGTCCGTCGAGGCTCACCACGCCAGCCCCGGCTGCGGCGGCGAAGGCCGCGATCACCCGGCGCGCCTGCGCACACTCCGCTTCGCTCGGCGTGAAGGCCGCATTGATGGCGGCGATCTGCCCGGGATGTATGGCGAGCTTGCCGCTGAAGCCGTCGCGGCGCGCGTTCTCGAGCTCGCGCTGCAGTCCGGCGGCGTCGGTGAGGTCGGTGTGCACGCCGTCGACGGCCTGCACCCCGAGCGCGGCTGCAGCCAGCAGGCAGGTGCTGCGCGCGAGTTGGAACGTGAAGGTGAGTGCGCCACTCGCCTCGCGGCGCTCGAGTGCCCCGATGGCGGTACCGAGATCCTCCGCCCCCCAGGTGAGGCCGGCGAGCCGCGCCGCTTGCGGTGAGCCGCCGAGCGCAGCCGGGTACTGCGGCAGTGCCAGCAGCCCCGCCGGCGTCTCGGTGGCGATGACCAGCAGTCGTGTGCTGCCGGCAGCGCGCCCGAAACCGGTTTCCAGCGTGGCGAGATATTGCGCCACATCGGTGATCTCGTCCGCCGCCGACACCTTCGGCACCACCACCCCGTCGGGCAGCGCACCCGCGGCGCAGATCTCGGCGAGGTCCGTGTGCAGCAAGCCGCTCGCGGGCGCATTGACCCGCACCCACAGCTGCGGCCCCGCGATGCGCGGCCGCTCGCGCAGCAGCTGCCCGACGCGCTCGCGCGCCCGCGGCAATTCCGCCGGGGAGACCGAGTCCTCCAGGTCGAGGATCAGCGCGTCGGCGTCGCTGGCGAGCGCCTTCTGCTGCTTGTGCGCGCTGTCGCCCGGGACGAACAGCCACGAGCGCAGCGCCGTCGGCAGGTCCGCAGCCGCCGGCGCTGTCGCGGCGGGCGCCCTGGCGCTCATGCCGCGGGCCTCTTCAGCATCAGCGCCGCGCGGCGGCAGGAGGCCACCTCCTCGTCGCGCTGATTCCAGCCACGGTGCTCGAACACCACGATGCCGCCTTCCGGGTGCGAGCGGCTCTCGCGCTTGGAGAGCACGGTGGTCGCGGCGTGCAGCGTATCCCCGATCAGCACCGGGCGCGGAAAGCGCACCTCCTCCCAGCCGAGGTTACCGATGGTGGTGCCGTAGGTGGTGTCGTACACCGACAGGCCCACCAGCAGGCCGAGGGTGAACACGCTGTTGACGATCCGCTCGCCGAACGGCGTTCCCCTGGAGTACTCCGCATCGAGGTGAATGGCGGCCGGATTCATGGTGAGCGCGCTGAACAGCAGATTGTCGGTCTCCGTGACCGTGCGCCGTACCAGGTGCTCGAAGCGCTGCCCGACGTCGAATTGCTCGAAGTAAAGTCCCGCCACGTCCGCCTCCTCGCGCGCCGCGCTAGTGTTGCACACGCTCATAACCCCAGAAAGAGGTGCCCCAAACCACACGGTATTAGCCGCCGGCACCCGCCCGCCTATAGTCGGCCGACCATGTACCGCTACGATGAGCTGGACCAGGCGCTGGTCGATCAGCGGGTCGCCGAGTTCCGCGATCAGACGCGCCGTCATCTGGCCGGGGAGCTGTCGGAGGAGCAGTTCCGGCCGCTGCGCCTGCGCAACGGGCTGTACCTGCAGCGGCACGCGCCGATGCTGCGCATCGCGATTCCCTACGGCCTGCTGAGCTCCACCCAGCTGCGCAAGCTCGCCGACGTCGCGCGCCGCTACGACCGCGGCTACGGACACTTCACCACCCGGCAGAACCTGCAGCTCAACTGGCCGAAGCTCGCCGACGTCCCCGAGATCCTGGCGGAGCTCGCTACGGTGCAGATGCACGCCATGCAGACCAGCGGCAATTGCGTGCGCAACGTCACCGCCGATCACCTGGCCGGCATCGCCCCCGACGAGGTCGACGATCCGCGTCCCTACTGCGAGATCATCCGCCAGTGGGCCACGCTGCACCCCGAGTTCACCTACCTGCCGCGCAAGTTCAAGATCGCCGTGACCGGCTCAGCCGAGGATCGCGCCGCCTCGGAAGTGCATGACATCGGCCTGCACCTGCGGCGTGACGCGCACGGGCAGATCGGCTTCGCCGTGCTGGTGGGCGGGGGACTCGGGCGCGCGCCGGTCATTGGCGTATGTATCCGCGAGTTCCTGCCGCTGCCGCAGCTGTTGTCCTATCTCGAAGCGATCCTGCGCGTCTACAACCGCCACGGCCGCCGCGACAACCTCAACAAGGCGCGCATCAAGGTGCTGGTGAAGAGCCTCGGCGCCGAGCGCTTTCGCGAGCAGGTGGAGGCGGAGTGGCAGGCCGGCCGCGAGCACGCGGCGCTTTTGCCGCCTGCCGAGGTCGCGCGCGTGCGCGCCTGCTTCGCACCGCCCCCGTACCAGGCCCTCGCCGACAGTGACGTCAGCGCCGGGCGCGAGCCGGCCTTCCAGGCATGGTACCGCTATAACACCCGGGCGCACCGCGTACCCGGTTACCGCGCGGTGTTCGTGTCGCTGAAGGCCCATGGCGCGGTGCCCGGCGACATGAGCGCCGCGCAGATGGAGGCGGTGGCCACACTCGCCGAGCGCGTGAGCTTCGGCCTGGTGCGCACCACGCACACGCAGAACCTGCTGCTGGCGGACGTGCCGCAGCGCGAGCTGTACCGGCTGTGGCGCGAGCTCGCGCAGCTCGGGCTCGCCATGCCCAACATCGGCACGCTCACCGACATGATCGCCTGCCCCGGGCTCGACTTCTGCTCGCTCGCCAATGCCGGCACCATCAGCGTGGCGCAGCAGATCCAGCAGCGCTTCGACGATCTCGACTACCTCTACGATCTCGGCGAGATCGACATCAAGATGTCCGGCTGCATGAATGCCTGCGGGCATCATCATGTCGGACACATCGGCGTGCTCGGCGTCGACAAGCATGGCGAGGAGTGGTACCAGATCAGCCTCGGCGGCTCGGCCACCGGTTTCACGGCGCTCGGCGAAGTGATCGGTCCGTCGGTGCCGCGCGCCGAGGTCGCCGCCACCATCGAGCGCATCGTCGAGACCTATCGGGCGGTGCGCCTCGACGGCGAGCGCTTCATCGAGACGCTGCGCCGCGTGGGGCTGGCACCCTTCAGGGAGCGCGCCTATGCGGCACATCCTGCGGCAGCGTGAATGGGTCGCGGACGAGTGGCGCTACCTGGATGAGGACCCGGGCAGCGCCGCGGGCGTGCCGCTCATCGTGCCGTGGGCGCAGCTGCGCGCGGCTCCGGAGCGGTGGCGCGGCCGCGCCGGGCGCCTGGGCGCGCACCTGGCTCCCGCCGACCGCGTCGAGGAGCTCGCGGCTGCGCTGCCCGACTTGAGCCTGGTGGCGGTCGAGTTTCCCAACCCGGGCGATGGGCGCGGCTATTCGCACGGGCGGCTGCTGCGCGAGCGGCTGCAGTTCAGCGGCGAGTTGCGCGCGGTAGGTGCGGGTGTGCGCCAGGACCAGGTGTTTCTGCTGGCGCGCTGCGGCTTCGACGCCCTGGAGCTCGCCGCCGGCGAGGACCCGCACGCGGCGCTGCGGGCGCTCGGGCGCTACGACGTCGCCTACCAGCCCGGTGCCCCGCAGGTCGCACTGCGCCGGCAGCGCTTCTTCGCTCCGGGCAACTGAGCAGCGGACACTCAGCGCTGCGGCAGCAGCGTATCGGCGAACAGCGCCGCCACCTGCTCAGCGGAGTCGGCGCGGTGGGCGCGCTCGACCAGGCGCCGGTCCAGGTGCGGCGCCAGCAGCTGCGCGAATTCGTACATGTACTTGCGCAGCAGCGTGCCGCGGCGAAAGCCGATCCAGGTGGTGTGCGCCGCGAACAGGTGGGTGGCATCGATGGCGGTAAGGCCCGGATCGTGCTCGTCGATCGCCATGTGCGCCACGATCCCGACGCCGAGTCCGAGCCGCACGTAAGTCTGGATGACGTCGGCGTCGCGCGCGGTGATCGCCACGTTCGGCGTCAGCCCGGCCTTGGCAAACGCCTGGTGCAGCGAGGACGGGCCGGTGAAGCTGAACGTATAGGTGATCAGCGGCCAGGCGCCCAGCGCCTTGAGGGTCAGCCGGGAGCCGTCCGCCAGCGGATGACCTGCAGGCACGATGACGGTGCGGTGCCAGCGATAGCACGGCAACAGCGTCAGCTCGGTGAACAGGTGCTCCGAACCGGTGGCGATGGCGCAGTCGATGCGGTCGCTGCCCACCATCTCCGCGATCTGCTCCGATGTGCCCTGGTGCAGGTTCAGGCGCACCTGCGGGTAGCGGGCGCGGAACTCGCGGATGACGTCCGGCAGCACGTAGCGTGCCTGGGTATGCGTGGTACCGATGGACAGGCTCCCCTTGCCCTCGTCGCGCAGCTCGGTCGACAGGCTGCGGATGCTCTGCGCCTCCTGCAGGATCCGCATGGCGCGCTCGATGACCTGCTGACCGGCGGGGGTGATGCGCGTCAGGTTGCGCCCCTCGCGCACGAAGATCTGGAAACCGAGCTCGTCCTCGAGCAGCTTGATCTGCTTGCTCACGCCCGGCTGCGAGGTGTGCAGTTTCTGTGCCGCGGCGGTGATGTTGAGACCGCTCTGGGCCACGGCGGCGAGGTAGCGCAGCTGGTGCAGTTTCATGGGCGGCGGACCCTCATGGCCCAAGACTAACTCAAGGTGTAACCGCGCGGTGAGCCGCCTGTTACCGTTCCATAACCGCCGCGCAGCGCTTCAGAAGCAATCATTCGTTCTGGCCCGAAGCACCCGCTCGCTATAGTCGCTGCATGGGTGCAGCGGCGATGGCGGAGATCGAGCGCAAGGCGGCGGCAGTGCGCAGCCTGCTCGGCCAGGCGCTCGAGCGGCACGGGCGGCTCGCGTACGCGAACAGCCTGGGCGCCGAGGCCATGGTGCTCACCGACATCATCTGGTCGCACCTGCCGCAGATCGACATCTTCAGCATCGACACCGGGCGGCTGCACGAGGAGACCTACCAGCTCTTCGAGCGGCTGCAACGCCGCTACCGCCGCCGCATGCGCGTGATCTATCCCGATGCCGCGGCGCTCGAGCGGCTGGTCGCCGCCCAGGGGGTGAACGGCTTCTACGACAGCCTCGCAGCCCGGCTCGAGTGCTGTCGCATCCGCAAGCTGGAGCCCTTCCGGCGCGCGATCGCCGGCTTTCCGGCGTGGGTCACGGGCGTGCGGCGCGAGCAGTCTGGCGAGCGCGCGCACGGACAGATCCAGGAGTGGGACGCCGCCTACGGCCTCTACAAGATCAGCCCGCTGCTCGATTGGAGCGAAGCGCAGGTGTGGCAGTACATCCGCGAGCACCAGCTTGCGTACAATGCGCTGCACGACCGCCAGTTTCCGAGCATTGGCTGCGCGCCCTGCACGCGCGCCATCCAGCCGGGCGAGAGCCGCCGTGCCGGCCGCTGGTGGTGGGAACAGCCGGAGTCGCGCGAATGCGGTCTGCATCCGAGGAAAGCCCCCGCCACCGGCGCCCCCGCGGCGCTGTCGGCCTGACGCGCGCCGCGCCCGCCATGGACTATCTGCCGGTGTTTCTGCGACTCGAAACCCGCACCGTCGTGGTAGTCGGCGGCGGCGCGGTGGCGCTGCGCAAGGTGAGGTGGCTGCGGAAGGCCGCCGCGCATGTGACGGTCATCGCCCCGGCGCTGCATCCGGAGCTGGCGGCCTTGGCCGCGCGTGCTGAGATCACCCATATCGGCGCCGAGTTCTGCGCCGCGCATCTCGGCGAGGCGGTCGCAGTGGTCGCGGCGACCGGCGACCATGGCGTCAACCGCGTGGTGTCCGCGGCAGCGCGCGCCCGCAACATCCCGGTGAATGTCGTCGACGATGCGGACGGCTCGACCTTCATCTTTCCAGCGATCATCGACCGTGCGCCGCTGCTGGTCGCGGTGAGCTCCGCCGGACACGCGCCGGTGCTCGCGCGGCGCGTGCGCGAGCAGATCGAATCGCTGCTGCCGGCGAGGCTCGGCGACCTCGCCCGCTTCATGGGCCGCCTGCGCGCGCGGGTGCAGCGCACGCTCGCCCCGGGCGCGCGCCGTGCGTTCTGGGAGCGCGTAGCCGCGGGCCGGGTGGCGAGCGGTGTGCTCGCAGGGGACCCGGCGGCGGCGCGCCGCAGCTTCGCCCAGGAGCTGCTCACTTCGCAGCTCACCGCTGCCCCCGGCAGCGGCGGTGGCGCGCGGCTGGGCGAGGTGTACCTGATCGGCGCCGGGCCGGGCGATCCGGACCTGCTGACGCTGCGGGCGTTGCAGCTGCTGCAGCAGGCCGACGTCATTCTCTACGACCGCCTGGTGAGCGCAGCGGTGCTCGAGCGCGCCCGGCGCGACGCCGAGCGCATTTTCGTCGGCAAGGAAGCCGGCGAGCACGGCCAGCAGGAGCGTATCCACGAGCTGCTGCTGCAGCTCGCGCGTACCGGCAAGCGCGTCGCGCGCCTGAAGGGCGGCGACCCGTTCGTATTCGGGCGCGGCGGTGAAGAGCTCGAGCTGCTGGCCGCGCACGACATCCCCTGCACCATCGTGCCGGGCATCACCGCCGCCATCGGCGCCGCCGCCGCCGCCGGGGTGCCCCTCACCCACCGGCGCCTCGCGCACTGCGTCACCTTCGTCAGCGGCCACCAGGGCGCGCACGCGGAGTACGATTGGCGCTTCTTCGCCGATCCGTGCCACACCGTGGTGTTCTACATGGCCGTCTCGCAACTCCCTGCTATCGTGGCACGGCTGCGGGCCGCGGGCGCCGCCGCCACCCATCCGGCCGTGTTGATCGCGCGCGCCACGCTGCCGCAGCAGCGCATCCTGCGCGGCACCCTGGCCGACATCGCCGTGCGCGCCGCCGCAGAGCACGTCGAGGCGCCGGCGCTGCTGGTTGCTGGCGCGGTCGCCGCCTTCGATGCCGCGAGCCTCGCTGCCGTCCTCGAGCTGCCGGAGGCGGTGCAGGCAGCTTCGGCGTGAGCAGCGCGAGCGGCTTCGTCGCCGCTATCGGCAACACGCCGCTGCTGCGGCTGCGCGCGGCCAGCGCCGCGACCGGCTGCGACATCCTCGGCAAGGCCGAGTTCATGAATCCCGGCGGCTCGGTCAAGGACCGCGCGGCCGGCGCCATCGTAACGGCGGCGGAAGAGCGCGGCGAGTTGCCGCCCGGCGGTACGGTCGTCGAGGGTACCGCCGGCAACACCGGCATCGGGCTGGCGCACGTGTGCAATGCCCGCGGCTACCGCTGCGTGATCGTCATGCCGGACAACCAGTCGCCGGAGAAGTACCGCCTGCTGGAGATGCTCGGCGCCGAGGTGCACAGGGTGCCGGTGGTGCCCTACAGCAACCCGAATCAGTACCAGAAAGTCGCCCAGCGCCTGGCGGCATCCCTCCCCGACGCCATCTGGTCCAACCAGTTCGACAACACCGCCAACCGCGACGTGCATGCGCGCACCACCGGACCGGAGATCTGGGCGCAGACCGGCGGCCGCATCGATGCGTTCGTCGCCGCCACCGGCACCGGTGGTACCTTTGCCGGGGTGGCGCTGTCGCTCAAGGCGCGCCGCCGCGACATCCGCTGTGTGCTCGCGGACCCGCCGGGCAGCAGCCTGTTTGCCTGGGTACGCACCGGAACACTCCAGGCCACCGGCAGTGGCTCGATCACCGAGGGCATCGGCATCGGCCGTGTGACCGCCAACCTCCAGGGTGCGCCCATCGACGACGCGGTTCACATCGAGGACCCCGACAGCGTGCGCTGGGTCTACCGGCTGCTGCACGAGGACGGCCTGTTTCTCGGCAGCACTTCCGGCATAAACGTGGCCGCCGCGGTGCAGATCGCCCGCGAGCTCGGGCCCGGACATACCGTGGTCACGGTGCTGTGCGACGGCGGCGACCGCTACCAATCGCGGCTGTTCAACCGCGAGTGGCTCGAGCAGAAGGGCCTTGCCGCGCACGCGCCGGCACCACCCGCGCGCGCGCCGATCGAGCTGCGCACGGCCCTGGTCGCCTGACGCTGCGCTGCGGCGCCCGGGGCGCTGCCGCGTCGGGGTAAGCGGGTCTGGCCGCGGCCAAGGGTGCCATGAGAGAGTTCGCGCGGTAACAATAACCCGCGCCTCCTGAGCCCTTCGCATGAATGATCCCTTGAGCGCCGCCGAGCTCGACGCGCTGCGCCTGAGCCTCGAGGTCGCGGCACGCAGCGTCGCGATCAGTCTGCCGCCAGCGGTGCTGGCAGCGTGGCTGCTGACCCGCGCCCGCTTCCCCGGGCGCATGCTGCTCGATGCCTTCGTGCACCTGCCGCTGGTGTTGCCGCCGGTCGCGGTCGGCTATGCGCTGCTGCTGCTGTTTGGCGCACATGGTCCGCTGGGCGCCTGGCTGCGCGAACGTTTCGGCATCGCGCTGCCCTTCACCACGGGCGGCGCGGCGCTCGCGACCGCGGTCATGACCTTCCCGCTCATGGTGCGCGCCATCCGCGTGTCGCTGGAGAACGTCGACCGCGGCCTGGAGGAGGCGGCGCGTACCCTCGGGGCGCACGCGCTCGATCGGTTCGTCTCCGTGACGCTGCCGCTGATGCTCCCGGGGATTCTCGCCGGTGTGGTCACGGCCTTCGCCGCAGGGCTCGGCGAGTTCGGTGCGGTGATCACCTTCGGTGCGAACATTCCCGGCGTCACGCGCACGCTGCCGCTCGCGCTCTACACCGCCATGCAATCCCCCGGCGGTGATGCGCTGGCGCTGCGGCTCGCGGTGCTGTCGTTTGCGCTTGGCCTCGGGGGACTTCTGGCCGCGGAGCTGCTGGTGCGGCGCGTGCGGCGCTACCTCGGCCGCTAGCGCCCGCCGGCCCTCCCCCGATGCGCACCCTTTACGTATCGCTCAACAAGCACCGACCGGGCTTCGCGCTGCAGGTGGAATTTGCCGCGCCCATTCCGGGAGTCATTGCGCTCTTCGGCCGCTCCGGCAGCGGCAAGACCACCCTGGTCAACATGATCTCCGGGCTGCTGGCGCCGGATACCGGTGAGGTGCGGCTCGACGACGAGGTGCTCACCGACACGCGCCGCGGCATCGCCGTGCCGCCCGAGCAGCGCCGCATAGGCTACGTGTTCCAGGACGCACGTCTGTTCCCGCACCTGACGGTGGCCGGCAACCTGCGCTACGGCGCGCAGCGCGCGCGCGGCGCGGTCACGATCGGCTTCGACGAGGTGGTCGCGCTGCTCGGACTCGAAGCGCTGCTCGCACGCCGGCCGCGCCGGCTCTCCGGCGGTGAGCGCCAGCGCGTCTCGCTCGGGCGGGCACTGCTGTCGCAGCCGCGCCTGCTGTTGCTCGATGAGCCGCTGGCCTCGCTCGATGTCGCGCGCCGCGAGGAAGTGCTCCCCTACCTCGAATCGCTGCGCGATCGGCTGGCGATCCCGATGGTGTACGTGAGCCACCAGTTCGAGGAGGTGCTGCGCCTCGCCACGCACCTGGTGCTGCTCGATGGCGGCCGCGTGCCGGCGCACGGCACGGTGAGCGAGATGAGCCTGCGCCCCGAGTTGCAGAGCATCATCGGTCCGGACCTGGTCGGCGCCGTCATCGAGGGGGTGGTCACGCGCTTCGATCCCGCCCTGGGCAGCGCGGAGCTCGCCGTGGGGCGCGGTACGCTGCAGGTGAGCCTGAGCGGCGTCACCCCCGGCGCGCGCGTGCGGCTGCAGCTGCTGGCCCGCGACGTGATCCTCGCCACGCAGCCGGTGCAGGGATTGTCGGTGCGCAACGCCCTCGCCAGCACGGTGATCGCGATCGACGACGACGAGCGCGGTGCGGTGCTGGTGCGCTGCGACGTCGGCGGCAGCATGGTGCTCGCGCGCATCACGCACGCGGCGCGGCAGGCGCTCAATCTTCGCCCCGGCGATGCCGTGTGGACGCTGGTGAAGGCGATATCCACCCGCGGGCACACCTTCACGGTTGCGCCTGCTCGCTGACCATGGTCAGCACGTCGTAGTTGGCGACGGCCTCGTCGTGCTGATTGGTGATGGCGGTATCCCAGCGCACCTCGCCGTAGCCGGCGCCGGCGCGCAGCGATTTCTCCTTACAGGTAAGGCGCACCTTGATGCGGTCGCCGGGCTTCACCGGCTTCAGGAACCGCAGCGCGTCGATGCCGTAATTGGCGAGCACCGGACCATAGGGCGGGTCGACGAACAGTCCGGCCGCGGCCGACACCAGGAAATAGCCGTGCGCCACGCGGCCACCGAACAGCGGGTTGCGCGCAGCCTGCGCCTCGTCCATGTGCGCGTAGAAGCGGTCGCCGGAGATTTCCGCGAAGCGCTCGATGTCCGCCACCGTCACCGCACGCTCGCCGGAGTGGAACGTGTCGCCGAGGGCAAGCGCTCCGAAGGGCTTGCGGAAGGGGTGGGTCCCGGGGTCGAGCTCGCGGGCTCCCCGCACCCAGCGATTGCCCGCGGCCGTGACCACGTCCGGTGTGCCCTGCAGCGCAGTACGTTGCATGTAGTGCATCAGTGCGCGGATGCCACCCATTTCCTCACCGCCGCCGGCGCGCCCCGGGCCGCCATGCACCAGGTGCGGCAGAGGCGATCCGTGCCCGGTCGACTCCTTGGCGCAGTGCCGGTTCACGACCACGATGCGACCGTGGTACGGGGCGAGGCCGAGAACCAGCCGCGCTGCGAGGCCATCATCGGCGGTGAAGATCGAGCCCACGAGACTGCCGCCGCTCGCGCGCGCGAGCGCGATCGCGTCCTCGGGGCTGCGGTACGGCAGCAGCGTGCACACCGGGCCGAACGCCTCCACCGAGTGGATCGCGCGGGCGCGCCCCGCATCACGGCAATACAGCAGGGTCGGCGCCATGAACGCGCCCCGCTCGGCATCCGCGCCCAGCGGCTGCACCCGTCCGGCCCCGCCGCAGACCACTTCCGCCTCGCGGGTGAGGCGGTCGAGCTGCTCGAGCACCTCACGCCGCTGGCTGAGCGAGGCCACCGGTCCCATGCGCACGTTCTCCAGACGCGGATCGCCCACCACCACCTTGCCGAGGGCGGCGCGCAGCGCGTCCAGCACATCGTCGAGGGCCGCCGCGGGCACGATGGCCTTGCGGATGGCGGTGCACTTCTGCCCCGCCTTGACGGTCATCTCGCGCACGACCTCGCGCACGAACAGCTCCAGCTCCGGCGTGCCGGCGGTGGCGTCCGCGCCGAGTATCGAGGAGTTGAGGGAATCGGTCTCGGCGGTGAAGCGCACCGAGTTGGCGATGACCACCGGGTGCTGGCGCAGCTTCAGGGCGGTGGCGGCCGAGCCGGTGAATGACACCACGTCCTGGCAGGTGAGATGCTCGAACAGATCCCCCACCCCGCCGCAGATCAGCTGCACCGCGCCCTCGGGCAGGATCCCCGCCGCCACGATGCGCCGGAAGACGCGCTCGGTGAGATAGCTGGTCTGGGTTGCGGGCTTGACGATCGCCGGCACGCCGGCGAGCAGTGTCGGTGCGAGCTTCTCCAGCATGCCCCACACCGGGAAATTGAAGGCGTTGATGTGCACCGCGGCGCCTTCGAGCGGCAGGCACAGGTGCTGCCCGACGAAGCTGCCGCCCTTCGACAGAGCCTCGACCGCACCATCGAGGTAGACCGTGCCGTTGGGCAGCTCGCGCGTGCCCTTGCTCGCGTACACGAACAGCGTGCTGATCCCGCCGTCGATGTCGATCCACGCGTCGCCCTTGGTGGCGCCGGTCGCGTAGGAGAGCGCGTAGAACTCCTCCTTGTGATCGGTGAGGAAGCGGGCGAGCCCCTTGAGCAGCGCCGCGCGCTCATGAAAAGTGAGGTGGCGCAGATTGCGGCCACCCACCTCACGCGCATAAGCGAGCATGGCCTGGGCGTCGAGGCCGCTCGCGCTGGCGCGGGCGATGACCTCCCCGGTGGTGGCATCGCGCAGCACCACGCCCTCATCGAGCCCGCTGTGCCACTGGCCGGCGACGAAACTCTGCAGCTGCATGACTTACTCCTGGCTGACGATCCGTCCGTCGATGCGATAGGACCGGCCGCGAAACAATGCGATCCGCTCGCCGCGCTGGTTGGCGACGACGATCTCGTACAGGCCGTTGCGCCGGGTACGCCACAGCTCGCTCGCCTCGGCGGTCAGCTCATCACCCTCGCGCGCCGCCGCCAGGTAGTCGATCGAGGCCGCGGCGGCCACCGTGACGTCGTCGTACGAATTGCAGGCAAAAGCAAACGCGCTGTCGGCGAGCGCGAACACGATGCCGCTGTGACACACGCCGTGGCCGTTGAGCATGTCCGGGCGCACGCGCATGGCGACCCGTGCTGCGCCAGGCGTCATCGCCTCGAGGCGCATGCCGAGCGACTGCGAGGCGCGGTCGCGTCCGAACAGCGCCCGCGCCGCACGCTCCGCGGTGTCCCGGGCCGCTGCAGCCGGGTCGCTGGTATCGCTCATGGAGTCGCTTCCCGCACCCGCTGTTGCCCGCGCACCCGCCGCTGCTCTAGCGGCCGGAAAAGCGCGGCGCGCGCTTCCCGGTGAAAGCCGCCACCCCTTCGGCGTAGTCGGAGCTGCGGCCGAGCTCGCCCTGGTAGTCCCGCTCGACCTCGAGTTGCTCCGCCAGCGTACGGCCCATGCCCTCGTAGATCGCCTGTTTGGTGCGCGCGAGGCCGCGCGTCGGCGCGGCGGCCAGCGCCTGCGCCAGCGCATCGACCGTGGCGGCGAGCTCCTCGTCGTCCACGCAGCGCCAGATGAGGCCCCACGCCGCCGCCTGCTCGGCCGGGAGCTTCTCCCCGAGCAGCGCCAGGCCAAGCGCACGGGCGGTGCCGACGAGCCGCGGCAGCACCCAGGTGCCGCCGGAATCGGGAACCAGTCCGAGCTTGCAGAAAGCCTGCACGAAGCTCGCCGAGCGCGCCGCGATGACGAGATCGCAGGCCAGCGCGATGTTGGCCCCGGCGCCTGCGGCCACGCCGTTGACCGCCGCGACGACCGGTAGCGGCAGCGCGCGCAGGGCCAGCACCAGCGGCTTGTAGTTCTGCTCGATCGAGGCGGCCAGGTCAGGAGCCGCCGCGCCGGGAGCGACCGCCCGGTCGTTGAGATCCTGCCCGGCGCTGAAAGCCCGGCCAGCCCCGCTCAGCACCAGCACACGTGCCGGCGAGCCCGCCAGCGCCGCGAGCGCCGCGCGCACTTCCGCGTGCATCTGCGAGTTGAAGCTGTTGAGACGCTCGGGTCGGTTGAGCGTGAGGCGCGCAACGCCTGCGGTGATGTCGAACAGGATGGTTTGGTAGCTCACACGCTGCGCCGCCGCATCACTTCTCGTCGTAGTCGAGCTCGAGCGGGCCGCTGGTGACGCGCGACTGGCACGCGAGCACGTAGCCGGCTTCGACTTCCCACTCCTCGAGCGCGTAATTCTGCGCCATCGCCACCGCGCCGCGGACCACCTTGGTACGGCAGGTGGAGCACACCCCTGCGCGGCAGGAGAACGGCAGCTCCAGTCCAGCCCGCGCCGCCGCCTCGAGCACGGTCTCATCGCCCATGCTCATGGTGAACGAGCGACGGCGGCCGTCCATGATGACGCTGACCTCGGCCAACGCGCCATCCGCGGCCTTTGGGACCGGCGCGGACGTCGCGGCGGGCGCGGCCGGCGCGGCCGGCATCGCGTCGGACGACTCCTCGCCCCCCGCGACCGTGAAGTGCTCGGCGTGCACGCGCGCGGCATCCACGCCGAGCTCGCGCAGTGCCGTGCTCACCTGCACGATCATGTCGCCCGGACCGCACACGAAGTACTCGCGCACCTCGCTCGGCTGGAACAGTGCCGCGGCGAATTGCCGCACACGCGCCGCATCGATGCGGCCGTTGTACAGCTCGACCTCCTGCGGCTCGCGGCTCATGAGGAAATGCAGCGCCAGCCGCTCGAGATGGAGGTCCTTGAGCGACAGCAGCTCTTCGAGGCACATGGCGCGGTTGCTGCCGCTGTTGCCGTAGAACACCATGACGCGCGGACCCGGATGCGCCAGCAGCGCGCGCGTGATGGCGATCACCGGAGTGATGCCGCAACCGGCGGCGAACGCCACAAACAGCGCCGCCGCCTCTCCCGGGGCGCTGCGCGGGGTGAAGCTGCCGTTGGGCGGCAGCACCTCCAGCCAGTCCCCGGCACGCAGCTGCTCCGCCAGGTAGCGCGACATGCGTCCGTGCGCATGCACGCGCGGCACGATGCGCAGCGGCCACTCCCCCGGAGCGTTCACCAGCGAGTAGGTGCGCCGCGTGTCCTCGCCGTCGACGGTGGCGCGCAGCACCACGTGCTGCCCGGCACTGCCGCAGTACTCGCTGCGCAGCGCCGCGGGCACCTCGAGCGCCAGCGCCACCGCGTCCTCGGCATCGGGCGACACCTGCGCGACCTGCAGGGCGTGGAATTTCAGCATCTCACAGGCACTTGAAGTAATCGAACGGCTCGCGACACTCGCCGCAGCGGTAATGCGCCTTGCAGGGCGTCGAGCCGAATTCGCTCAGCCGCTCGGTTTGCCGGCTGCCGCAGCGTGGACAGCTCACCGCCGCGGCCTGCCACAGGCGGCGCGGGCTCGCGACCGCCTCCTCAGGCGGAGCGATGCCGAAGGCGCGAAGTTTGCACCGTCCGGCAGCCGTCAGCCAATCGCTGCTCCAGGGTGGCGACAGCACCTCCTCGAGAATCGCAGCGGCAAAGCCGGCGCTGTCGAGCGCCGCACGCACCATCGTGCGGATCAGCTCGGTCGCGGGGCAACCCGAATAGGTCGGCGTGAGGCCGACGCGCACCCGCCCGTCGGCCTGCTGCCACACGTGCCTGACGATCCCTAAGTCGACGATGCTCAGCACCGGAATCTCCGGATCGGGCACCTTCTCGAGCACTTCCCAGACGTGCTGCTCCCGATCGGTTGGGTCGGCAGCGGCGCCGGCGGCGGGGCTGCCGGGCAGGGGGTCGGATACGGCGCGCGGCTGTCCGCTCACCAGCGCGCCCCGGGGTAGGTGCGCGGCAGGTGCTGCATCTCCGCCAGCATGTGGCCGAGGTGCTCGCTGTGCGCGCCGCGCTTGCCGTGCCACGGATACGGCTGCGCGGCCGGGCGCTGCAGTGTCGCCGCGCGCAGCTCCTGCTCGATGCGCGCCGACCAGCGCGCCGCGAGCTCCGGCAGAGCGGGCGCGATACCCGCCGCGCGCGCGCGCTCGTCCACCTCATCGGGCGTGAACAGCTCGTCGGTGAAGCGCCACAGCTCATCGAGTGCCCGCTGCACGCGTTGCCGGCTCTCCGCCGTGCCATCGCCGAGGCGTATCAGCCAGCCGCTGCTGAAGCGGTGGTGATAGCGCGTCTCTTTCACGGCCTTGGCGGCGATGGCGGCGAGCCGCGTGTCCGCCGAAGAGCTGAGCGCCTGGTAGACCTCGAGCTGCCAGTTATCGAGCAGCCACTGGCGCACGATGGTGTGGGCAAAATCGCCGTTGGGCTGCTCGGCGAGGGTCAGGTTGAGGAACTCCGGCGCATCGCGCAGGAACGCCAGCGCGTCCTCATCGCGCCCGGCACCCTCGAGCTCGCCGGCGTAGCCGAGCAGCAGCCGCGCCTGTCCCACGAAGTCGAGGGCGAGGTTGGCAAGCGCCAGCTCCTCCTCGAGCGCCGGCGCGTGACCGATCCAGGCGCCGAGGCGTTGGCCGAGCACCAACGAGGTGTCGCCGAGGCGCAGCACGTAGCGCAGCCGCGCGACCTCGAGCGCGGTACCGCCGGCACGGAGCGAGTCCTGCGGCTCGGTGGCGCTCACAGGTTCTTTACCTCCTCGGGAATCGCGTAAAAGGTGGGATGCCGGTACACCTTGTCGCGCGCCGGCTCGAACAGAGCCTCCGCCTCGCCCGGGTCGGAAGCCGCGATGTCCGCGGAGCGCACCACCCAGATGCTCACCCCTTCCAGGCGGCGGGTGTAGACATCGCGCGCGTGCTCGATGGCCATGCGCACATCGGCCGCATGCAGGCTGCCGACGTGCTTGTGCTCGAGCCCGGAGCGCGAGCGGATGAAAACCTCGAACAGCGGCCAGTCGTTGCTCATGCTGTCACCTCTTGAGCGGCTAAGCGACCTGCGAGGTGCGGACGCCCTCTTTCGCGGCATGCGCGGCGGCCGCCTCGCGCACCCAGCGCCCCTCCTCGTCGGCCGCGCGCCGCGCCTCGAGGCGCTCGCGGTTGCAGGGACCGTTGCCCTTGAGCACCGCGTGGAACTCCTGCCAGTCGATCGGTCCGATGAAGAAGTGCTGCGTGCCCTCGTCCCAGCGCAGCTGCGCGTCCGGGATGCTCAGGCCGAGAAACTGTGCCTGCGGCACGGTGATGTCGACGAACTTCTGCCGCAGCTCATCGTTGCTGAAGCGCTTGATCTTCCAGCGCATCGACTGCGCGGTGTGCTTCGAGTCGGCATCGCTCGGACCGAACATCATGATCGCCGGCCACCACCAGCGAGCGAGCGCGTCCTGCGCCATCGCGCGCTGCTCGCGGCTGCCGCGCGCGAGCGTCAGCATGATCTCGAAGCCCTGACGCTGGTGAAAGCTCTCCTCCTTGCAGATGCGCACCATGGCGCGCGCATACGGTCCGTAGGAGCAGCGGCAGATGGGAATCTGGTTCATGATCGCCGCGCCGTCGACCAGCCAGCCGATGGCGCCGATGTCCGCCCAGGTGAGCGTCGGGTAGTTGAAGATGCTCGAGTACTTCGCCGCCCCCGACAGCAGCTGGCGGAACATCTCTTCGCGCTCGATGCCGAGCGTCTCGGCGGCGCTGTACAGGTACATGCCGTGGCCGCCTTCGTCCTGCACCTTGGCGATCAGCACCGCCTTGCGCTTCAGCGTCGGTGCGCGCGTGATCCAGTTGCCTTCCGGCAGCATGCCGACGATCTCCGAATGCGCATGCTGCGAGATCTGGCGGATGAGAGTCTGGCGATAGGCTTCCGGCATCCAGTCCTTCGGCTCGATCTTCTCCTCGGCATCGATGCGCGCCTGGAACCGTACGGCGCGCTCCTGGTCCGCGCCGGCCGCCGCCGGCTGCGGCTTACTTTCGTTATCGAGTGCCTGGGTGTACATGCTGGCTCGCCCCGCGCGCCTGCGGAAATGACACAAGGCTATCACATCCGCGACGTTTTCCGTGTCACAATTTCCCGTCATGAGACGCAGCCCCGCCAGGCGCCGCGGCGCGGGTAGGCCCCCCGCGGTGGCCGCGCTGCTGCGGCGCTTTGGCGCGCAGCGGCCGCTGCGCGGCGGCTCGCTGCTCATCAGCATCTTTGGCGACGCCATTGCGCCGCGCGGCGGCGCCGTCACCCTCGGCAGCCTCATCCGCCTCGCCGCCCCCTTCGGACTCACCGAGCGGCTGGTGCGCACCTCGGTGGCACGGCTGGCGCGCGAGGGCTGGCTGGTGGCGCGCCGCGCGGGACGGCGCAGTGAGTACCGCCTGACGCGCGGCGGGGCGGCGCGCTTCGCCCAGGCCACACGGCGCATCTACGGCGCGAGTCCGCGTCGCTGGGACGGGCACTGGACGCTCGCGCTGCTGACCGGGAACGCGCGCCGCCAGGCGCGGCTGCGCGAAGACCTGCGCTGGCTCGGCTTCGGGCAGCTGACGCCCGCGGTGCTGCTACATCCGGGATGCACCCGCGCGCAGGCACGCGCCTGGCTGCGCAGCGTGCCGGGCGCCCGACACGCGCTGCTGCTGTCGAGCTCGAGTGGCCAGCTTGCCGCAGACCGCGCGCTCACCGCGCACGGCTGGGATCTGGCCGCGCTGGCCGCCCGCTATCGCGGCTTCCTCGCGCAGTTTGCCCCCGTGGCCGCCGCGCTCGCCGGCCGCGAAGTGCCCGCGGAGACGGCCTTCGTGGTCCGCACGCTGCTGATTCACGAGTACCGCAAGATCCACCTGCAGGACCCGCTGCTGCCGCCGGCGCTGCTGCCGCCGCGCTGGGTCGGCGCCGCGGCCTACGCGCTGTGCCGCCGGCTGTACGCGCAGGTGTTTGCCGCCGCCGAGCGCCACCTCTCGGGTGCGGCCAATCGGCTGCAGCGGCCGTTGCCGGCGCTGAGCACTGCGGCGCGCGCGCGCTTCGGCGGCATCGGGCGGGCGGGGGCTAAGCGACGCTAGCGCCGATCGATCACGCGCCGCGCCTTGCCGGCCGAGCGCTCGAGGGCTCCAGGGTCGCACACCCGTACGGTGCTGGAGATCCCGAGCAGCGATTTGATGGTGTGCTCGAGCTGCTGCTGCAGCTGCAGGCGCAGCGCGCGCTCGGCGGCGAGCTCCGGGCGGCATTCGACGCTCACCATGAGCTCATCGAGGTGTCCGGCGCGGCTCACCTCCAGCTGGTAATGGGGCGCGAGCGCCGCGATCGGCAGCAGCAGCTCCTCGAACTGGCTGGGAAACACGTTGACGCCGCGGATGATGAGCATGTCGTCGGTGCGGCCACTGATCCTTGCCATGCGACGCATGGCGCGCGCGGTCGGCGGCAGCAGCGCGCTCAGATCGCGCGTGCGGTAACGGATCAGCGGCAGCGCCTCCTTGCTGAGCGTGGTTAACACCAGCTCGCCGCGCGCGCCATCGGCGAGTACCGCGCCGCTCAGCGGGTCGACGATCTCCGGATAGAAATGGTCCTCCCAGATCACCGGGCCGTCCTTGGTCTCGACGCACTCGCTCGCCACACCCGGTCCCATGATCTCCGACAGCCCGTAGATGTCGAGCGCATCGATGCGCAGCCGAGCTTCGAGCTGCGCCCGCAGCGCCTCGCTCCACGGCTCCGCACCGAACATCCCGGCGCGCAGCGAGGTGCGCCCCGGATCGCGCCCCTGGCGCAGGAACTCCTCGGCGATCACCAGCATGTAGGAGGGAGTGACCATGATGAGGTCGGGCTTCAGGTCGCAGATGAGCTGCACCTGCTTCTGCGTCTGGCCGCCCGACATCGGCACCACCGTGCAGCCGAGCAGTTCCGCCCCGTAGTGCGCCCCGAGCCCGCCGGTGAACAGCCCGTAGCCATAGGCGATGTGCACCAGGTCGCCGCGGCGGCCGCCGGCGGCACGGATCGAGCGCGCCACCAGCACCGCCCAGGTCTCGAGATCGCGGCGCGTGTAACCGACCACGGTGGACCGGCCGGTAGTGCCGCTCGAGGCGTGGATGCGCGCCAGCTGCGCGCGCGCCACCGCCAGCATGCCGAACGGGTAGCTCGCGCGCAGATCCTCCTTGCCGGTGAACGGGAAGTGCGCGAGATCGGCGTGCCTCCTGAGATCCGCCGGGTGAACGCCGGCGCGCTCGCACTTGGCGCGGTAGGGCGCGCTGTTCTCGTAGGCGTGGCGCACGGACCATTGCAGGCGTTGCAGCTGCAGCGCACGCAGCTCATCCGCGCTGGCACGCTCGATGGGCTCGAGATCGCGGTCGCGCGGCTGGCCGGACATGCTCGCGTCCTCGGGTTACGCCCGCCAGGCGCTGAGCGTCTGTACGAAGATCTGCAGGAAGTGGTTCGCCTGATGCCCGTCCATGACGCGGTGATCGAGCGTGAGGGTGACGTAACAGCGCGGCCGCACGACGATCTTCTCCTCATCGCCCTCATCCACCACCACCGCGCGCTTCTCGAGCTTGCCGACGCCGAGAATCGCCGACTGCGGCTGGTTGATGATGATCGGTGCCGCCAGCAGGCTGCCGCTCACGCCGTGATTGGAGATCGTGAAGGTGCCGCCGCGCACCTCCGGCGGTGACAGCTCGCCCGCACGCGCCCGCCGCGCCAGCTCATCGATACCGCGCGCGGTGGCGAACAGGTCGAGCGACTGTGCGTCGCGCAGCACCGGCACCACCAGGCCCACGCCTTCCACCGCGGTGGCAATGCCGATATGCACCGTCTCGTAGATCTCGAGCGCGCTCTCGGTCCAGCGGCTGTTGGCTTCCGGTACCGCACGGATCGCCGCCACCGCCGCCCGCACGAAGTAGGCGGTAAGGGTGAGCGGCACCGCGCGCCGGGCGAAGTCCTCGCGCTGCTGCGTGCGATCCTGGAGCACCGCACCGAGATCCGCCTCGAACACCGTGGTCACGTGCGGCGCGGTGTGCAGCAGGCTTTGCGTCATATGCTCGGCGATCCGCCGCCGCACCGCGCTATGCGGGACGCGGCGCACCCCAGCCACGGCCGGCGCCGGCGCCACGGCGCGGGGCGCCGGCCCCGCCGGCGGCACACCCGGTGCGGCGGCGCTCCCGGGCTGAGCTGCGCCAGCGCGCTCTGCGGCTGCGCGCAGCACGTCCTCGACCGTGATCCGTGCGCCGTCGCCGCTGCCGGACACGGCGGCGGCATCCAGGCGATGCTCCGCGAGCAGTCGCCGTACGGCGGGGCTGAGCGGCACGGCGTTGCGCCCGGGCACTTGCGGCGCGCCGCCCGCATGCCCCGCGGCCGCGGGACGCGCCATCCTGACGGCCGCCGCGCTATCGGCAGCAGCTGCGGGCGTGGCGGCCGTCGCGGTCGTCGCCGCAGCGGCGGTCGCCCCGGCTTCGAGCCGCCCGAGCAGCTCACCGGGTGCGACCTCGTCCTGCTCCTGCTTCAGGATCTCGCGCAGCACTCCGGCGGCGGGGGACGCCACTTCCACCGTCACCTTGTCGGTCTCGAGCTCAATGAGCGGCTCGTTCTCCGTCACGGCCTCCCCCACCTGCTTCAGCCATCGCAGTACCTGCGAGCGTGTTCCCTCGGTCTGCTCCGCCGGTGCCCTGATCTCGACGGCAGTGCCCACGGCCTTAGCTCACAGACTCGCCAGGCGCTGAATGGCCTGGCAGATGCCGGCGACGCCCGGCAATGCCGCCTCGAGCAGCACGGGGCTGTGCGGGCTCGGGATGTCGGGCATGGCCAGGCGCTCGATCGGTGCCTCCAGAGTGAAGAAGCTGCGTTGCGCGAGGGTCGCGGCGATCTCCGCGCCGAACCCGGCAGTCAGGTTGTCCTCGTGAACGATCAGGCAGCGATGGGTCTTTTCCACGGACCTGCGTACGGCTTCCCAGTCCCACGGTGAGAGAGTACGCAGATCGAGCACCTCCGCGTCAACGTGCGAGTGGGCGGCGGCGAGCTCACAGCGCTCGACCATCGCTCCCCAGGTGACCACCGTGACCTCGCTGCCGCTGCGCACGGTGCGCGCCTGCCCGAACGGCACGATGAACTCATCGCCCGGATACGGCCGGCGCGCCCAGGCGCCATCGAGCATGGCGCGGTGCTCGAAGAAAATGACCGGGTCGTTGCCACGCAGCGCCGCGCGCAGCAGACCGACCGCGTCCTGCGCATTGCAGGGCACCGCCACCTGCCAGCCGATGCCGTGCACCCAGGCGACCTCGTTCGTCTGGCTGTGCCAGGGATCGCCGCACTTGAAGAAGCCCCCGGGCATGCGCACCACCATGGGCGCGGCAAACCGGTTGCGCGTGCGCCAGCGAATCGTCCCGCAGTCGTTGAGCTGCTCGGCCGCCGGCTCGGCGTACTTGCGGAACTGGATCTCCGCCACCGGCAGCAATCCCGCCAACGCCATGCCGACGGCACGGCCGATGATGCCTTCTTCCGACAGGCTGGTATCGAATACGCGCGCCGCGCCGTATTTCTCGGCAAGCCCGAGCGTCGCGCCATGCACTCCGCCCTTCGGTCCCACGTCCTCGCCGAACACCAGCATGCGCGGATTGGCCGCGAGCTCGGCATCGAGCGTGCGCCGGATCGCGGTCAGCATGTTGAGGCGCGCGCCTTCGGGCCGCGCCACGGCGCTCGAGCGCGCGTGCCGGTAGCCTTCCGGCGCAAGCCCGCCCTGCTCCTGCAGCGCGCTCCCGTCCGCCGCGCAGAACACGTGGTCGGTGAGCTGGCGCGGATCAGGCGCTGCAGCGGCGAGCGCCTGCCCGATGGCGCCCTCGACCTCGCTGCGCGCCGCGCTCGCCAGCTGCGTCCACTCCGCCGCGCTCATCAGCGCCGGCACCAGCAATTCCTGCAGCCGCCGCAGCGGATCGCGGGCGCGCTCCTCGCCGAGCAGCTGCGGCGACTTGTATGCCTGGGTGTCCTGGCCCGAATGACCCGACAGGCGCGGCACCGTCAGCCGCAGCAGCAGCGGCGCACGCGCGGTGCGCACCCGCTCGACCGCCTGCTGCGTCAGCGCCGCGGCCGCGCGCGGATCGCAACCGTCGCCTTCGAGGATCGCGAGCCCGGTGAAGGCGCGCAGATTGGCGGCGATGTTGCCGCCCGGAGTCTGCAGCCGCGCCGGCACGGATATTCCGTAGCCGTTGTCCTCGATGAAAAACAGCAGCGGCAGCTGCAGCGTGGTGGCGATGTTGAGCGCCGACCAGAATCCATTGGTCGCGGTCGAGGCATCCCCGCCGAGGACCACGGCGATACTGCGGGCATAGGCCGGATCGGCGAGCGTCTCGTGCCGGTAGCGGATCGCCTGTGCCCAGCCCGCGGCCGGCGTGTACTGCGTCCCGACGCCACCGCACGCCGGCAGCACGGTGGGGCCGGCACGACCCGGACGATTGAACACCACACCGATGTCGCGGCCGCCGCTGAAGGAGTTACCGCGCATCAGTGGCCCGGCGGCGGCCTCTGCCGCACTCAGGCCGAGCGTCAACATCAGCGGCCGCGAGCGGTAGTACACCGCTACGCCATCGTGCGCATCGGTCAGCTGCAGTCCGAGCAGTATCTGCGCCAGCTCGTGGCCGCGGGCGGAGAACTGGTAGAGCACCTTGCGTTCGGGCACCAGACGGGTCTCTTCCAGATCATCGAGCGCCCGCGAGGTGTGCACGAGCGAGGCGACCCTGCGCCAGTCGGGCTCCGGGTGGCGGGCATCGGCCTCGCGGGCCGGCGTCGGGGCTGCAGCCTCTACGGCCATGGGATCTCCGCTTTGCAGTGGCGTGGGCAGCTTATGCCCTAAATCGTGCAATTATCTTGCTTCCATTGCCTTCTATCGGCTGCATTTGGCAATATTCTTGCTCCAGGTTTTTAGCCGCCGTCTTGACCCGCGACGATGCCGAACCGACCGCTCGACCGCCTCGACCGCCGCATCCTCGAGGAGCTGCAGGCGGATGCGCGCATCTCCAACCAGGATCTCGCGCGGCGCGTGGGACTGTCGGCCGCGCCGTGCTGGCGGCGGCTGCGCCGTCTCGAGCAGGGCGGATTCATCGCCGGCTATGCCACGCTGCTGCGCGCACCGGCCATCGGGCTGCCGATCCTCGCCTACGCGGTCGTATCGCTCGAGAACCACCATCCCGAGTCGGTGCGCCAGTTCGACCAGTTGGTCAAGGATCGGCCCGAGGTGCTCGAATGCCACTCGATGAGCGGCGCGAACGACTACCTGCTGCGCATCGTCGCCGCCAGCATGGAGGCCTACGAGAATTTCCTGTCGACGCAGCTGCTGCAGCTGCGTGCCGTGCGCTCAGTCAACACCAGCTTCGTGCTGCGCACCAAGAAGTTCACCACCCGTCTGCCGGTCGGCTGAAGTCGCGCGCTCACATTCGCAGCGCGTGGTATCCGGGCCGGCGAACCAGAACGCCGATCCCGGCAGCCGCACGTCGGCGTGTTGCCACGCGGCATCGAACTCGCGCCTGACGCGCGCGGCGGCGCCGGGCTGGCCCTGCCGGCTGAGCGCAGCGGCGAGCCCATAGAGCGCCCAGCCGTTGGCGGGATGGAGTGCAAGATCCGCGCGGTACACGCGCTCGGCCGCCGCCGCGCGTCCGGCAATGAGCAATTGCGCACCGAGCAGGTGGCGCGCGGGAAAGAACCATGCGGCCGGCTCGTCGTACGGCAGGCGGTCCTCGGCCGCGACCGCCTGGGTGAGCAGCGCCACGGCCTCGTCGGTGTGGCGCTGCGTGGCCGCGATGCGCGCAGCCACGATCGGCTCCGCGACCGCCAGCTGCGCCTGCAGACCTGCAGCGCCTCCCACCGCCGGCAGCTGCGTCTCGAAGCGGCGCAGTGCCGCGAGCGTCTCGCGTGCCTCATCGAGACGGCCGCGCGCGGCGAGCGCCACGCCGCGTCCGTACAGGTAACCCGCCGTAAGGCCCGACGCACGCGGATCGGGCGCCGCGAGCGCGCTCATCTCGTCCCACAATCCGAAGCGCAGCAGCGCCGCATACTGCTGCGCGAGCCGCCAGCCCGTGTCGCCCATGGCGAGGTGCATCTCGAGCGGCAACGCCGCCAACGCGCCCTGCACCGCCGCCAGCGTCTCCGCCTTGCGCCCCTCCATGGCGGCGGAGTAAGCGAGAAAGGCGTAGTTGTGAGCCATATACATGGCGTAGAGCCCCGGCGGCGCGCTCGCCTGCAGGTAAGCCTGGTCGGCGAGGATGCCGCGGCGGTTCGCCTCGGCGGCGTCCTCGTAGCGGCCGAGGCGTTGCATGATGTGCGCCGGCATGTGCTCGAGGTGCCCGGCTCCCGGCATCATGCCCGGCAGCCGCGCGGCGGCGGCCCGCGCCTTCTCCGGGTGCGGCGAGGCCTCCATCACATGGATGTAGTAGTGGTTCGCCCCGGGATGGCCGGGAGCGCGCTCGAGCACCGACTCGAGCCGCGCCTCGATCGCCACTGTCCCCTCGACCGGCCGGCCGTCGGCCGTCCACAGCTTCCACGCGTGCACACCCATCTCGGCTTCCGCGCACAGGGTCTGCACGTCGAGATCGTCCGGAAAACGCCCGGCCACTTTGCGCATGGCGGCCGCATAGGCAGCGAGCGCCGCGTCGATGTTGTGCGGTCCGAGCGGCGCCAGGGTCGGATAGCGCGCCGCCAGCGCTGCGATCAGCGCCTGCTCCACCGCCGAGGTGTGCGCGGCGTACTGCTGCGCATCGTGCAGTGCCTCCCAGGCGACCTGCGCGCGCACCGCGTCCATGGCCGGAAAGTTGTAGTTGGGGCCGACGGTGAGCGCAACTCCCCAGTAGCAGGCCGCGCACGCCGGGTCGAGCTGCGCCGCGGCGGCAAACGAGCGCGCCGCTTCGTCGTGATTGAAAGCCCACGCGAGGCGCATCCCCTGATCGAAGTATTGCTGCGCGGCTGCTGCCGAGGTGGTGATGGGGCGATGGAAATCGCCGAGCCCGTCCAGGAGGCGCGCGCCCTGCGCCCATGCCGCAACGCTCGCGGGCACTGCCGGAGGCTGCTCCGCAGGCGCGGGGTTCGCCATGACTGGCACGGCGCCGAATGTGAGGAGTGCCGTCGCCACGGCGGCCCGCGAGTCGCTCACGAAGCAGCTCGGCCCGGCGCGCCGTGGGCCGACCACCCCTCGCCGGAGGCGGCGAGCCGCTCGAGCAGTGCCGCCGGGCGCCAGCGCGCCCCGTGCGTCGGGGCCAGGCGGCGCATCGTCTCGACCACGCGCGCCAGCCCCGCCTGCTCGGACCAGAACATCGGTCCGCCGCGGTACGCCGGGAAGCCGTAGCCGTGCACGTAGACCACGTCGATATCCCCGGGACGGATGGCGATACCCTCGTCGATGATGCGGGCGCCCTCGTTGACGAGCGGGTGCAGCAGCCGCTCGAGAATTTCCTCGTCGGGTATCGCCCGGCGCTCGATGCCCAGCTCGCGCGCTACCGCCTCGATGAGCGCCGTGACCTGCGGGTCGGGGATGCGGGTGCGTCCCTCGTAGCGGTAGAAACCGCGGCCGCTCTTCTGGCCGAAGCGGCCCTGCGCCACCAGCCGCTCGAGAATCGGTGACCAGCGCTCATCCGCGGGCAGGCGGCGGCCCTTGCGGATCATGAAGCCGACGTCGTTGCCGGCAAGATCCCGCACCGCGAGCGGTCCCATCGCGAAACCGAAACTCTCCACGACCCGATCGATCTGCTCCGGGGTAGCACCCTCCTCCAGCAGAAACTCCGCTTCCGCACCGTAGTACATGAGCATGCGGTTGCCGATGAAGCCCTCGCAGTTGCCGGCGAGTACCGCGACCTTCCCCAGCTGCCGGCCGAGCGCCATCACCGTGGCGATGGTTTGTGCCGAGGTGCGCCGGCCGCGCACGTTCTCGAGCAGCCGCATGACGTGGGCGGGACTGAAGAAGTGCGTGCCCGCCACCTGTTGCGGACGCGAGGTGGCCGCGGCGATGATGTCGATGTCGAGCGTCGAGGTGTTGGTGGCGAGGATCGCATGGGGCGCCGCAACGCGGTCGAGGCGGGCAAACACCTCGCGCTTCACCGCAAGGTCCTCGAACACCGCCTCGATGATGATGTCGGCCGCCGCCAGCTCCTGGTAGTCGCTCACCGCGCGGATCAGCCCGAGCGCGCGCTCGGCGCGCTCGCGCGGCTGGCTGCCGCGCGCCACCGAGGCCGCATAGCTGGCGCGTATCTGCGCCATGCCGCGCTCGAGCGCCGCGGCGGACGCCTCGAGCAGCGCCACCGGGATGCCGGCGTTGGCCAGGCTCATGGCGATGCCGCCGCCCATGGTGCCGGCGCCGATCACCCCCGCCGCCCGCACCGGCAGCGGCTGCAGCTCCGCGGGCTGTCCGGGAATCCGGCGCGCCTCACGCTCGGCAAAGAACAGGTGCACCAGCGCCTGCCGTTGCGCACTGTCGCGGCACTCGAGAAAGTACTGGCGCTCGCGCAGCAGCGCCTCCTGTGGCGGCAGCGTGCAGGCCGCCTCGATGCTGTCGATGACCCGCCAGGGGGCGAGCTGCCCGCGCGCCTTCGCCGCGAGCGTGCGGCGAAATTCCGCAAACAACTGCGGATCGACACCGCGGACGTGCTCATCCAGCGCGCTCGCGCGGCGCAGCGGCCGCGCTTGCGCGGCGGCCTGGCGCGCCCAGACGATCGCCTCCGCCAGCGGGTCGTCGGCGAGCGCATCGATCAGGCCGAGGGCGAGCGCGCGTGCGGCGGGAATCTGCGCGCCGCTGGTGATCGCCTCGAGGGCCGCCGCGGGACCCGCCAGGCGCGTGAAGCGTTGCGTGCCGCCGGCGCCGGGGATCAGTCCGAGCTTCACCTCCGGCAGCCCGACTGCGGCGCTGCGCGCGGCCAGCCGCCAGTGGCAGGTGAGCGCCAGCTCGAGGCCGCCGCCGAGTGCGACGCCTTCGATGGCCGCCACCAGCGGCTTCGGCAGCACCTCCATGCGTTCCTGCACGTCGCGTGTGATGGGCGCTGTGAGCACCGCCCCGGAAGCGACCTCGCGGATGTCCGCTCCCGCGGCAAACATGCCGTGGGCACCGGTGAGCACGACGGCCTGCACGTCCGCATCCTGCGCGGCGCGCTGCAGAGCCTGCAGCAGTCCCTCGCGCACGACCAGCGACAGCGCATTGACCGGCGGATTGTCGATCGTGAGGACGGCGACCCCGTTCTCGAGGCGATAGTGCACGGCGGGCATGAGCGGCCATTGTACGGCGGCGTGCCGGTCACGCCAGGTAAAGCCGCTACACTGCCCGACCGTGGACAGCGCGGACGTAGTGGTGATCGGGGCGGGCGTGATCGGACTGGCGATCGCGCGTGAATTCGCGCTGCGGGGCCGCGAGGTGCTGCTGCTCGAGGCCGCCGCGACCTTCGGCAGCGAAGTCAGCGCCCGCAACAGCGAGGTGATCCACGCCGGGCTCTACTACCCGCGCGGCTCGCTCAAGGCGCGGCTGTGCGTCGCCGGACGCGAGCGCCTGTACGCATTCTGTCGCGAGCACGGCGTCGGGCATCGACGTTGCGGCAAACTGATCGCCGCCGCGGACGAGGCGCAGCGGCCGGCGCTGCTAGGTCTGCTGGCGGCCGGGCACGGCAACGGCGTGCCGCTCGAGTGGCTGGAGCGCGCCGCGGCGCAAGCGCTCGAGCCGGCGCTGGAGTGCGCGGCGGCGCTGCATTCGCCCGAAACCGGGATCGTCGACGCGCACGCCTACATGCTCGCGCTGCTCGCCGAGGCGCAGGCGCACGGCGCCACGCTGGTGTGTCGCTGCAGCGTCACGCGCATGGTGCTCGAGCAGCGCGCGGTGCTCATCGGCGTCGCGGGCGCCGCGCCGCAGTTGCGCGCGCGTCTGGTGGTGAACTGCGCCGGGATCCGCGCCCCGGCGCTGGCGCAGCTCATCGAAGGCTTCCCCGCGCGGCACATCCCGCACGCCTACTTCGTCAAGGGCAGCTACTTTGCGCTGCGCGGACGCGCGCCCTTTCAGCGCCTGATCTATCCGCTGCCCGAAGCCGGCGGCCTCGGCGTTCACCTGACGCTCGATCTGGCCGGCGGTGCGCGCTTCGGGCCGGACGTTGAGTGGGTTGAGAGCTGCGACTACAGCGTCGACCCGCAGCGCGCCACGCTGTTCTACGCCGCGGTACGCCGCTATTGGCCGGCGCTCGAGGAAGGCAGACTGCAGCCGGGTTTTGCCGGAGTGCGACCGCGGATCTCGGCTCCGGGGCAGCCGCTGGTGGATTTCCGCATCGACGGGGTCGCGGCGCACGGTGTGCCCACGGTGCTCAATCTCTTCGGCATCGAGTCGCCGGGGCTGACCGCCTCGCTGGCGCTCGCCAGCGAGGCGGTCGCGCGCGCCGGCTGAGGCGCAGCGGCGCCGCGGCAGAGCGTCAGCTCGCGCGCGCGGCCTCGACCTGGATGGCGAGCTTCACTTTCATGTCGAAGCCGTACTTGTCGCCGTAGTTGATGCCGTAGTCGGCGCGGCTGAAGGAGCCCGAGGCATCCGCGCCACAGTGCTCCTTGCCGTCCATGGGCGGCGCGGGATACTTCATGCACTTGAACTGCCCGATGGTGAGCGTCAGCGGACGCGTGACGCCGTGCAGCGTGAACTGTCCCACGACCTTGGTGGGCACGCCGTTCTTGAAGTCGGCGAGCGTGCCTTTGTAGGTCGCGGTGGGAAACTTCGCCACGTCGAACATCTCGGCGGACTTGGTATGCTCGTTGAGCTTCGGATTGCCAAAGTCGATCGAGGTGGTGTCGACGGTCACCTCCACCGTACCCGCGCCCTTCTCCTTGTCCAGCACGATCGTCCCGGAGGACTTGTCGAACTTGCCGCGCCACACCGACATCCCGCCGAAGTGATCGGCCTCGAAGCTCGGATAGGTGTGCGCCGGATCGATCTGGTAGGTCACGGGCTCGGCAAGCGCCGCGCCGGTCACGAATGCCAGCAGCGCGGCCGGCAATGCAATGTTCCTCACGAGTACCCTCCTCCTGATTGCTTGGTATGCGCGCGTAGCCTAACGATGCGCGCGCTGCCCGGCCACCTGTCTTTGGAGGTACCGTCGGCACGCGCGGCGGCCGCAACGGCTGCGGGGGTCAGCCCGGCGAGCGCACCGGCAGGCCGAGCGCCCGTGCGACCACCGGGTGCACGATCTCTCCACCCTGCACGTTCAGTCCCGCGGCCAGTCCGGCGTCGCGCTTGAGCGCGGCCTGCCAGCCGAGATCGGCCAGCGCCCGTACATACGGCAGGGTGGCGTTGGTCAGGGCGAACGTCGAGGTGCGAGGAACGGCACCGGGCATGTTGGCGACGCAGTAGTGGATGACACCATCCACCACGAATGTCGGCTCGGCGTGGGTCGTCGGATGGCTGGTCTCGAAGCAGCCGCCCTGGTCGATGGCGATATCCACCATCACCGTCCCGGCTTTCATGGTCTTCACCATGGCGCGGGTGACGAGCTTCGGGGCGGCGGCGCCGGCCACCAGCACCGCGCCGATCACCAGGTCCGCGTCCGTGACCAGGCGCTCGATGGTCTCGGCGGTGGAATACGCAGTGCGCAGCGAAGGCCCGAAGATCGAGGACAGCTCGCGCAGGCGCTCTACCGAGCGATCGACCACGGTGACGTCCGCGCGCAGACCGACCGCCATCTCCGCCGCATGGGTGCCGGAGACTCCGCCGCCGAGGATCACGACCTTGGCGGGCGGCACGCCGGGCACACCTCCGAGCAGCACGCCGAAGCCGCCGTTGGCCTTTTGCAGGCTGGCCGCGCCCACCTGGATCGACATGCGCCCCGCCACCTCGCTCATGGGCGTCAGCAGCGGCAGCGAGCCATTGGGCGCCGTCACGGTCTCGTAGGCGATGGCGGTCGCGCCGGACTTCATTAGAGCCTGTGCCTGAGCGGCGTCGGCGGCCAGGTGCAGGTAGGTAAACAGGACCTGGCCGCGCCGCAGCATCTGGCATTCTACCGGCTGCGGCTCCTTTACCTTGACGACCAGGTCGGCGCGCTCGAATACCTCCGCCGCGCGCGCCGCGATGGCCGCGCCCGCCGCGCGAAACTGCACGTCATCGACACCGATGCCGTTGCCCGCGCCGGTTTCGATGAGCACCTCGTGCCCGGCCGCGACGAGCTCACGCACGCCTGCCGGTACGAGTCCGACGCGGTACTCGTGGACTTTGATTTCCCGCGGAACGCCGATGCGCATGGACAGTCTCCCCGGCACTGTGCCTTGCGCAAGGGTAGTTTCGTCCGTCGGCCGCAGGCTTGCGTATTGGCGCGTGGCCGCTGGCGTTGTGGCAGAATCTGCCGCCAGTAACCGGTTTTGTGCAGGATTTTTGCGCCCATGGAACTCGACCGTTACGATCGCGCCATATTGCGGCTCCTGCAGCAGGATGCACGCATCACCAATACCGCGCTGGCCGGCAAGGTCAGCCTGTCCGAATCGGCCTGTCTGCGCCGCGTGCGTGCGCTGGAGGAGTCCGGTCTGATCCAGGGCTACACCGCGCTCATTGATCAGCACAAGGCGGGCTTTCCGGTGAACGTGTTCGTGAGCATTACGCTCGACCGGCAGAGCCAGGCGGGACTCGAAGCGTTCGAGAGCGCGGTGCGGCGCGTGCCGGAGGTCATGGAGTGCTACCTCATGACCGGCGAGCACGATTACCTGCTGCGGCTGGTGGTCACCGACCTCGCCGACTTCGAGCGCGTGCACAACCAGCATCTGACGCGCCTGCCGAGCGTGGCGCGGGTGCACTCGAGCTTCGCCATGCGGGCGGTGACGCGCGCCAGCGCGCTGCCGGTGCGCTGAAGCTTAGCGTGCTGACCTAGGCGCGCGCCCAGGCGGGCAGCCCGCGCGCGAACTCGCGCAGCGCGCCGATGCCGCTGTCCTCGGCGCGCCGGCACCACTCGCGCAGCTGCGCGAGCGCACGCGCGGGGTTGGCCGCGCCCTCGTTCCACAGCTGCTGCAGCGCCTCGCGGTACTCGACCACGCGCCGCAGCACCTCGTGCTGCTCGAGCAGCTCGCGCAGCCTGCGGCGCGCCTCGTCGGCGAGCAGCGCCGGGTGTCGGATCAGCAGCTGCGGCGCGCTCGGCGGCAGCGAGCGCTGCGGCTCGCCGCGCGCCAGCTCGCGGCACACCGGCCGCACTACGCGCCGTCCGTAGGCGCGCAGCACGTGCATGCGGTTCGCGAACAGCGCGCGGGCGGTGTCGACCGTGAGCTCGCGAGCGCGCGCGGCAAAACGCGGGCGCGGTGCCACCCAGCGCACCCGCGCCAGCCCGAGCGCGGCGAACAGCCGGATGCACAGCCAGCCGACGTCGATCTCCCAGCGCTGCACCGCGAAGCGCGCCGAGCGCGGGAAGGCGTGATGATTGTTGTGCAGCTCCTCGCCGCCGAGCAGCAGTCCCCACGGCAGCAGGTTGGTCGCGGTCGAGGGCATCTCGAAGCTGCGATAACCGACCGCGTGGCCGAGGCCGTTGATCACGCCGCCGGCGAAGAACGGCTGGGCGGCGAGGTGCACCGCGAGCATGGTGATGCCCGGCACGCCGAACAGCAGCAGGTGCGCCAGCACGAACAGCACCAGTCCGGCGTAGGGATACGCACTGTAGAGGCGCCGCTCGAGCCAGTCATCGGGAGTGCCGCGCCCGTACAGCTCGAGCAGGCGCGCATCGCGGGTCGCCGCACGGTACAGCTCGAAACCCTCGAACACTACCCGGCGCAGCCCGAACAGCAGCGGGCTGTGCGGATCGCCGGGCTGGTCCGCATGGGCATGGTGACAGCGGTGCACCGCGACCCACTCGCGTGTCACCGCACCGGAGCTGAACCACAGCCAGAACCGGAACAGGTGCCGCAGCGCGGGATGCAGGATCAGGCCGCCGTGCGACTGATCACGGTGCAGGTACAGCGTCACCCCGAGGAACATGGTCTGGATGGTGAGGAACGTCACCAGACAGTAGCCCCACACGGGCAGATGCATCAGGCCGTACGGGAAGAGACTCATGCACTCGTTCTCCGGCGATGCTTGGGGGAGTCCGACTGGCGCGCAAGAGTACGGCAATTCCGCGGCGCGCGCACGGCGACACCGCCGCGCGCTGCTCTTTAGGGGCGGGTACCCGAGATGCCGAGGAGGTCCTGCGCGGCGCCCGCATCGTCGCCTGGCCCCGCAGCGTGCGGACCGCGGCGTGCGCCCAGGCGGCGATGCGCCTGCTGCCACTCGGCGATCTGGCCGGGAAGCTGCGCAGCGGCAACCGGGGCACTGCAGAAGAACCCCTGGAAGTGCTCGCAACCAAGCCGCCGCAGCGCTTCGAGCTGCTCGCGCGTCTCCACACCCTCGGCGGTGACCTGCAGATCGAGGCTGGCCGCCAGCGACACGATCGCGCGCACGATCTCCGCCGTCTCGCGGCAGGTGAGGATGTCGCGCACGAAGCTGCGATCGATCTTGAGGCGGCGCAGCGGCAGCCGCCGCAGATAGCTCAGGCTCGAGTAGCCGGTGCCGAAATCGTCGACCGCGATGCTCACGCCGAGGTCACTCACGCGCCGCAGTGTGCGCACCGAGACCTCCGCGTCCTGCATGACGACCGTCTCGGTGAGCTCGAGCTCGAGGTCCGCGGGGTCCATGCCGCTCGCGGCGAGCGCCGCACGCACCATCTCCGGCAGCTCCTTCTGCCGCAGCTGCTCCGCCGACAGGTTCACCGCCACACGCAGCGGCACGCCGTTCAGCCGCCACTGCTTCGCCTGGCGGCACGCTTCGCGCAGTACCCACTGGCCGATCGGGATGATGAGTCCGCTCTCCTCGGCGAGCGAGATGAATGCGGCCGCCGGCAGCAGGCCGCGGCGCGGATGATTCCAGCGGATCAGCGCCTCGGCGCTTTCGATCCGGCCGTCGACAGTGCTGACCTGCGGCTGGTAGAGCAGCTGAAACTCACTGGCACGTACCGCACGCCGCAGGTCGTTCTCGAGCACCAGGCGCTCGCGTGTGAACGCATTCATCGCCGGCGCGTAGAACTGGTAGCCGTTGCGGCCGGCGCGCTTGGCCTGGTACATCGCCACGTCGGCGTGTTTGAGCAGCGTCTCGCGGTCCGCCCCGTCGTTCGGATAGATGCTGACGCCGACGCTTAGCGATACGTGCACCTCCAGGTCGGTGAGGTCGATCGGCCGCGTGAGGCACTCGCACACCTTGCCGATCAGGCCCTCGATCTCCTCCGCCGCGGCGACGCCGTTGACGATGAGAACGAACTCATCGCCGCCGAAGCGCGCCAGGGTATCGGAGCGGCGCACCGTGGCGGTGAGCCGCCGCGCCACTTCGGCGAGCAGCTCGTCGCCGGCGGCATGGCCGAGCGAGTCGTTCACCGCCTTGAAGTGATCGAGGTCGATCAGCAGCAGCGCGAAGCGCGTGCCGTTGCGGTCGGCATGGGCGATGGCCTGCTCGAGACGGTCGGCCAGCAGCAGGCGGTTGGGCAGATCGGTGAGCGCATCGTGAGTCGCGAAGTGCTGCAGGCGCGCCTGCGCCTGCTCGAGCGCCTCGTCGTGGCGGCTGCGGCGCTTGAGCGGATAGAGAAGTCCGAGCAGACGCACCAGGGCGCTGATCGCGATCGACACTCCGAGCGTGCTGATCGTGGCGCGCAGCACGCTCATCGGCATCCGCGGCAGCGCGGGAAATGCGAGCGCGCCCACGCAGCTCAGGGCGCCGGCCAGCGCCGCCCCCGCAGTGAGCGCCAGTTGCAGAGTGCGACGGCGGTCGGCCAGGCGCGAAACCGCGCGCAACGCCTCGTAGGCGGCCATCGCCACTACGACGCCCAAACCGACCAGCCAGGGGTTGTAATTGCCAGACATCGAGCGTGCACGCCTTCCAGCCGTCCAGGCCGCGCATCGATCCTAGCGGTCCGTGCCCACGGCGCGCCGGACCTGACGCACGCCGGCGCAGGCACGGACAAGGAGCGGGTGCTCATTTTTCGCGTCAGGCCGGGGGGTGCGCGCCGCGACCGGCGGCAGCGCGCTGCACAGGGCGCGTGCGCGCTCCACGCACGGCGCGCCGCTTTACATAGCGTCGGCGGAGGCCTTCAGGCGAGCAGCACGATCTTGCCGATGTGCGCGTCCGATTCCATCAGGCGGTGAGCGGCGGCCGCTTCGGCGAGCGGAAAACGGGCGTAGATTACCGGCTTCAGTCCCTGCGATGCGAACAGCGGCCAGACGTGCTGGCGCAGCGCCGCGGCAATGCGGCCCTTGTTCTCGATCGACTGCGGTCGCAGGCTGGACGCGCTGAGGGTGAGCCGCTTGACCAGCATCGGTCGCAGGTCGAGCTCGGCCTTGGCGCCGCCCTGCGTGGCGATGATCGCGATCCGGCCCTCGGTCGCCGCGGCGGCGATGTTGCGCGCGACATAATCGCCGCCGACCATGTCGAGAATCACGTCCGCGCCCCGGTTGTCGGTGGCGCGCAGCGTGGCGGCGACGAAATCGCTCTCCTTGTAGTTGATGGCCAGCTCCGCGCCGAGCTCGCGGCACGCGGCGCATTTCTGTGCGGTGCCCGCGGTGACCAGCACACGCGCCCCGAAGGCACGGCCGAGCAGGATGGCGGTCGTGCCGATGCCGCTCGAGCCGCCGTGCACCAGCAGCGTCTCGCCCTTCTGCAGCCGGGCGCGCTCGAACACGTTCAGCCACACCGTGAAGAAGGTCTCCGGCAGCACCGCAGCCTCCTCGAGGGTGAGCGCCGGCGGCGCCGGCAGGCACTGCGGCGCCGGCGCGACGACGTATTGCGCATAACCGCCGCCCGCCACCAGCGCGCACACCTTGGCGCCGGCCGCCGGCTCGCGCACCTGCTCACCGAGCTTCACGACCTCGCCGGCCACCTCGAGACCCGGAATGTCCGTGACCACCCCGGGCGGGGGCGGATACAGGCCCTTGCGCTGGAGCACGTCAGGGCGGTTCACGCCGGCCGCCGTCACGTGGATCAGCACTTCGCCGGCCTTGGGCTCGGGGATGGGACGCTGCACCGGGCGCAGCACCTGCGGCGGCCCGGGCTCGCGAATCTCCACCGCAGTCATGGTTGCAGCGTTCACCGGGACGATGTTGACGTTCAGCGCCGCGACCCGTCAACCCGGCGCCCTGCCCTGGCGGCATCGCCGCCCGGCGCGAAAGGCGCCGGCGCAGCCGCGGCGGGAAAGCGGCGCCGCGTGCGCCTCAGTCGGGCGGCCCCTGCAACGCCAGCGTGCCTGAGCGGCCTGCGACCGTACCGTCGACGATGGCGCAGCGCGGCAGGCCGCGCAGGTCCAGCGTCGCCGCGTAGCCGCCGAGGTCGGTGAGGTGCGCGCCGCGCTCCTGCCAGCCGCGCAGCAGACGCTCGAAAGCGCCGAGCAGGCGGCCGCCTTCGAGCTCGGCGTGCAGCGTGAAGACCTGGTCGCGTGCCGGCGCGCGTGCCGTGAGCGCCAGCAGGTGATCGACCGGGTCGGTGCCGGCGAGATCGTTGCGCCCGATCAGCTCGTCGAGCGTCGGCAGCGTCGTCGGCAGCTGCGGCACCGCGGCCGTGCCCTGCGCCAGCCGCGGCAGGAACGGCCCGCTGCCGCGGGTGTCGGACGCGTAGCGAAAGCCGAGCTCGTGCTGCAGCGCCGGCACGTAAGGATTCATCTGCCAGCCGGCGGCCCCATGAACCCGCGGCGCCTGCCCGAACACCGCCATGAATTCATCGCGCGCCAGGGTGAGCTCGCGGCGCGTCCACGCCTCGCTGGCGCGCGCCACGCCATCCTGCCAGCGCACGTGATCCCAGGTGTGCACGCCGACCTCGAAACCCCGCCGTGCGATCTCCTGCATGGGCCCGCGACAACGCCGGCCGATGTGCGGTCCGGGCAGCAGTACGCCGTAGAGCAGCGTGCGCAACCCGTAGTGCGCGAGCACCGAGGTGCGTCGCACCTTGGAAAAAAAGCCGCGCCGGAAGGCGCGCCGGATCGCGCGGCCGGTGTGGTCCGGCCCGAGGGAAAAGAGAAAGGTCGCCGGCAGCGCCAACCGCTCCAGCAGCTCGGCGAGCCGCAGCGTGCCCTCGCGCGTGCCACGGTAAGTGTCGACGTCGATCTTGAGGGCGATGACGGCCACGAACGTCAGGAGAGCGGCAGGCGCTGCGACCCGAGCCGCGCCGCCAGCGCGGCGAGATCGACCGGCCCGACCGCGTCCGCGGCCGCCAGTAACCTGAGCACCGCGCCATCGCCGCAGGCGAGGTAGCAGCCGGCGGCGGCGCCGAACAGGTGCGGCTGGCCGGGCGGCGAGCGCAACTGCGTCATGCACGTGCGATCGATCCGCCAGCGCTCGCCACCCACCAGCCCGAACGCGCCGGGAAACGGCGGCGCCACGGCGCGCACCAGGTTGTGGATCTGCAGCGCGCTCAGCGACCAGTCGATGCGGCCATCCTCGGGCGTGCGGCGCCCGAAGTACTCTCCGGGCAGCAGCGGCTGCGGCCGCCGCGGCGCGCTGCCGGCGAGCAAAGCGGGCAGCGAGCGTACCAGCACCATCTCGGCCGCCACGGTAACCTTCGCGTACACCTCGCGCGCCTCGTCATCCGCCAGGATCGGCACCGCCTGGCTGTCGACGATGTCCCCGGCATCCGCGCGCCCCACCATGTAGTGCAGCGTCGCCCCGGTTTCGCGCTCGCCACGCAGGATCGCCCAGTTGACCGGTGCGCGCCCGCGGTACCGCGGCAACAGCGAGCCGTGCATGTTGAGAGCGCCACGGCGGGCCGCCTGCAGCAGCGGCGCGGCGAGCAGCGCGCGGTAGTAAAAGGAGAACAGCCAGTCCGGCCGCAGCTCGCTCAGTGTGCGCGCCAGCTCCGCGGTGTTGGCCTCGCGCGGGGCGATGACGGCCAGGCCGTAGTCGGCGGCCGTCGCCGCGACGCTGGCATACCAGTGGGTCTCCGCCGGATCATCGGGCACGGTCACCACCAGGGGCACCTCCAGCCCGGCAGACAGCAGCGCCTTGAGACAGCGCACCCCGACGTCGTGGTAGGCAAAGACGACCGCCCGCCCCGGGCTCACTCCGCGGCTCCCCGCACCCGTTGCGGTGGCGGCAGCGACGCTGCGGGGATATCGGCGGGCGGCGCGGCCGGCAGCAGGCGCGCGTCCTCGCCCTCCTCGCCCGCGCCGAGCACCGCGGCGACCGTGTAGCGCGGCCGTTGCCGCACCTGCTCGTAGATACGGCCGACGTACTCGCCCACCACGCCGAGCCCGATCAGGGCCACGCCGATGAGGAAGAAGGCGACGCCGAACAGGGTGAACAGTCCTTCCGCCTCGGGGCCCACTACCAGGCGGCGGATGGCGAGAAAGATCACGAAGCCAATCGACAACAGCGCGATGACGATCCCCGACATCGAGAAGAACTGCAGCGGCACCACCGAGAAACCGGTCATCAGGTCGAAGTTCAGGCGGATCAGCTGGAACAGCGAGTATTTCGACTGCCCTACGGTGCGTTCCGCGTGTGCCACCTCGATCTCCACCGGGCGGCGCGCGAAGGTGTAGGCGAGCGCCGGCACGTAGGTGCTCACCTCCGTGCAGCGGTTGAGCGCGTCGATGACGCTGCGGTGATAGCCGCGCAGCATGCAGCCCTGGTCGGTGATGCGGATCGAGGTGGTGCGCTCGCGCAGGCGGTTCATGAGGCGCGAGGCGGCCTTGCGCCACAGCACATCCTGGCGGCGGATGCGCACCGTGCCGACGTAGTCGGCGCCGGCATCCATCGCCGCCACCAGCCGCCCGATCTCCTCGGGGGGATTCTGCAGGTCGGCATCGAGCGTGATCACATAGCTGCCGCGGGTCTGCTGGAAGGCGGCGAGAATCGCCATGTGCTGCCCGGCATTGCGCGCCAGCACCACCACGCGCGTCACCTCCGGACGGTGCTGAAACTGCTCGCGCAGCAGCGCCACGGAGGAATCGCTGCTGCCGTCGTCGACGAACACGATCTCGTAGGAGCGCCCGAGCGCATCGAGCGCCGGGTACAGCCGCGCGAACAGCAGCGGCAGCCCCTCCTCCTCGTTGTACACCGGCACCACCACCGAGACGGCTGGATTCATGCGCGCGCTCCACGCACGACGGCGCCCGCGGCCTCGACCACGCGCTCGACGTCCTGCATCTGCATCGCCGGGAACAGCGGCAGCGTCACGGTCTCGCGCCCGATGCGCTCGGCGTTGGGAAACTGCCCGGCGCGATAGCCGAGCGCGCGGTAGGCGCTGAACAGATGGATCGCCGGGTAGTGCACGCCCACGCCGATGCCGCGCGCCTTCATCGCTTCCATGAACTGCGTGCGCGAGATCGTCACCTCCTCAAGCGGCAGCAGCGGCGTGAACACGTGCCAGCTGTGCCCGTCATCGCCGCGCTCAGGCAGGCGCAGCGGCGCGTCCGCACCCCACAGCTCGTAGTAGCGCGCCACCAGCGCGCGGCGGCGGGCGTTGAATTCCTCCAGCCGGCGCAGCTGTCCGAGTCCCACCGCGGCCGCGACGTCGGACAGATTGTATTTGCCGCCGGCCAGCAGGGTGTCGAAGCCGTCGAGCCCGGACTTCACCTGCCCGTGCCAGCGATGCAGCTCGATCGCGCGAACTTCCGCGGCGGAGCCGCCGGAGATCGCGCCGCCCTCGATGGTGGTCATGTTCTTGTTGGGATGGAAACTGAAGCACACCAGGTCGCCGAAGCTGCCGATGCGCCGTCCGCGCCAGGCCGAGCCGATGGCATGGGCCGCATCCTCGATGACGCGCAGCCCGTGCCGGGCGGCGATCGCATACAGCCGCTCCATGTCGACCGGCAGACCGGCAAAGTGCACCGGCAGGATGGCGCGGGTGCGCGGCGTGATCGCCGCCTCCACCTGGTCGAGATCGAGATTGCGCGAGTCGAGTTCCACGTCGACGAACACCGGTCGCGCGCCGACGCGCACGATGACGTTGGCCGTGGCGACGAAACTCAGCGCCGGGGTGATGACCTCGTCGGCCCGGCCGATGCCGCAGGCCAGCAGCGCCAGCTCGAGTCCCGCGGTGGCGGAGGTCTGCGTGCGCACCGGCCGCCCGCCGAGGTACGCCGACAGCTCGGCCTCGAGTTGCGCCACCTTCGGGCCGCTCGCGAGCCATCCGGAGCGCAGCACCTCGCCCACGGCGGCAATGGTGTCCTCGTCGATGCTCGGGCGCGTGAAGGGCAACAGGGGCTTGGCGGGCACGGTCGGCACTCCGGTATTGAGCAGCGCACGGGGAGCAGCGTTCACGAGCGCGCCACCAGCAGCACGCCGAGCACGATCACGCCGATGCCGGCGACCCGCTGCAGGTTGGGTACTTCGCCCAGCAGCCACCAGGCGAAGCCGATGTTCATCACATAGCCGAGCGACAGCAGCGGGTAGGCCTGCGTCACCGGCACGCGTGACAGGCCCACCAGCCATACGACAACGCTCAGGCCGTAGGCGCACAGTGCCCACCACAGCGCGGGCACGCTGAGCAGCTCGAGCGCGCGCTGCCCCAGGCGCACATCGCCGGCGAGCAGCGGGCCGCTGGCGCGGGTGGCGGCCTTGAGTCCCAGCTGCGCCAGGGCGTTCAGCAGCACGCCGCAAAACAGGACGGAAAAATCGCTCAGTTTCACAGGCGACTCACGGCAACGGTGTAGTTGTCAGCGGCCAGCACGCGTCCGGGCAGCCCGCGCCGCCGCCACCGATCCCAGACCTCCGGGTCGAAGAATGCCACGGCCTCACCCCCGCTGCTCCAGGCTTGTGCGAACTCATCGAGTGTCATGCGCTTGCCGGGCTCCTCGCCGAGTCCGAACTGCAACTCACCCTCGTAGCCGGCCAGCTGCAACGTGCGACCCAGGTAGGGCGAGACGGTCTCGCGGTACTGGCCGACACTGTATAGGGGCGTGTGCGCGCTGATAAGGGGACGCACCGCGTTCACCAGCTCATAAGCCGAGCGCGCCGGCGGAATGAGGCTATAGGCGCACAGCAGACACTGCCATGCCAGCAGCGCCGCGAGCGCTGCGGCCAGCGCCGCACCTTCCGGCGCGCTGCGCAGCCGGCGCGCGGTCGCCACGACCGCGGTCACGGCGACCGCGATGCCCGCCACGGTCCACAGCAGTGCCACGTGGGGCACGAAGCTGTTGCGGCGCGCGCTGTAGAGCAACAGCCCCGCGCCGACCAATACCACCAGGGCGGCGCCGATGCGGGCGGCGCGGCGCGCAAAGCCAGCCAGATCCTCCGTCTGCACCCCGGCGAGCACCGCCAGCGGCGGCACGATCGGCAGGATGTAGGGGGCGAGCTTGGAGCCGGACGCCGAGAAGAACACCAGCGTCACGGCGCAGAACAGCAGCAGGAACCGCAGCGGCCTGAAGTGCGCGGGCGCGGGAGCTGCCTGCGCCGCGGTCATCGCCGCGCGCAGCGCGCCCCAGAAACTCGGCAGCCACGGCAGCACCGCGAGCAACAGCAACGGCAGAAAGTACCACCACGGCTCGACGCGCTGGTGCACCGTGGTCAGGAAACGCGCGAAGTGCTCGTGCACGAAGAAGAAGCCCGGAAAGCTCGGATTGCGCACGCTCACGATCACGAACCACGGCGCCGCGATCAGCAGAAACAGCGGCACACCGCGCAGCAGGTGCAAGCGCCGCCAGGTGCGCCGATCGCGCTCCAGCAGCGTGTAAAGCAGCAGCGTGCCCGCGGCCAGCACGCCCACCACGATGCCCTTGGACAGCACGGCGAGCGCCGCGCACGCCCAGGCGACGAGCATCCAGTATCGCTCCGGGGGCGAGCCAGGCGCTCGGGTCTGCGCGTAGGTGAATGCGAGCAGCGCGGCCACCAGCCAGAACGTGAACGCCTGATCGAGCAGGTTCAGCTGACCGATGATGACAAAGTAGGGGCTGACCGCGAGCGCGGTGAGCGCGGCGAGGGCGCGCTGCCGGCCGTAGAGCTGCCGCGTCCACACAAACACCAGCGGCAGGCAGGCGAACGCCAGACCCACCCCCCACAGGCGCGAGCTCCAGGCATGCACGCCAGCGACTTCGTAGCCGGCCGCGGTCGCCCAGTACTGCAGCGGTGGCTTCTCGAAGTACTTGAGGGCATCGAAGCGCGGCGTCACCCAGTCGCCGCTCACCAGCATCTCGCGCGGAATCTCCGCGTAGCGCCCCTCGTCCGGATCGAGCAGCGGGCGCAGCGGCATGGTCGCAAACCACGCCGCCGCCAGCACGATCCATGGCAGCCACCCGAGTCTTGCCGCGCGCGGCGGCCGGCCCGTGTCGGTGCTCATCGGACGAGCGCGTGCGGGCGCTTAGATCCCCGCCGCCACCGCCGCGGCCCGCGTGCCGAAGCCCTTCTGGTTGACGTAGAACTCGATGGTGCGACGGATGGCCGTGTCCATGTCGGTGGTCGGCTTCCAGTCCAGGTCGCGCCGCGCCGCCTCGATGTTCGGCACGCGCACCTGGATGTCCTGGTAGTACTTGCCATAGTAATCGCCGGCCGAGATGTCGACGATCTCGGTGGCCCGGGCGTTCTCACGCAGCACCGGAAATTCCTGGGCAATGCGGATGGTGCGCTGCGCCAGCTCGCGGATCGAGATGCAATTGCCGGGGTTGCCGATATTGAATATGCGCCTGCTGGCGCAGCCGTCGCGGTTTTCCAGGATGGTGAGCAGCGCCTCGATGGCATCGTCGATGAAGGTGAAGGAGCGCTTCTGGCTGCCACCGTCGACGAGCTTGATGGGCCGGCGGTAGAGCACGTTGGAGAGAAACTGCGTGAAGACGCGCGAGCTGCCCTCCTTGGGCTCCTCGACGTTGTCGAGGTTCGGGCCAATGAAATTGAAGGGCCGGAACAGCGTGTAGTCGAGATTGTCGCGCACGCCGTAGGCGTAGATGACGCGGTCGAGCAGCTGCTTGGAGGCGGCGTAGATCCAGCGCTGCTTGTTGATCGGGCCGTACATGAGCGGGCTGGTCTCCTCGTCGAGCACCGGGTCCGGCGACATGCCGTAGATTTCGGAGGTCGAGGGGAAGATCAGCCGCTTGTTGTACTTGACGCAGTGCCGCACGATGTCGAGGTTCGCCTCGAAGTCCAGTTCAAACACGCGCAGCGGATGCGTCACGTACTGCGCCGGATTGGCAATGGCGACGAGCGGCACGACCACGTCGCACTTCTTGACGTGGTACTCGACCCACTCCTTATTGATGGTGATATCGCCCTCCACGAAGTGGAAGCGATCGTTCTTCGGCAGGTCGCCGAGCTTGTTGTCCGACAGGTCGATGCCGTAGACGTCCCAGTCGCGCGACGTCAGGATCGCGCCGGTGAGCGCGGTGCCGATGAAGCCGTTCGCGCCGAGAATCATGATCTTCAGTGCCATAACCTTACCTGCTGATGCGCGCGGCAAGCCGCGCCGGCCGCTGCTGCGCGGCGCCGGTTCGAGCCCGGCATGCTAGCATTTTCCGGCATCGCCGGCCGATGGCAGCGGTGACGCGCAACCGCCGGCTGCTGGCCCGCAGCTACTGTCGTAGCGCTGCGGCACGCTTGCGGACAGCCGCTGCAAAGGCGGCGTCCTTGATCGACTCCAGATTGATCTCGACATTTGCCGATGCGCCTTCGATAGCGGCATGGGCCAGGGCCGACGCCGTGGTGAGATCGGACTTCATGTTGGGATTGGTAATGGGCCTCAGTTTCTCGACAATTGCCGCGATTTCACGGGCACTCTCCGCAACCCCCAATGGAACGCTGGTGGCCTGCTTCAGCGCGGCATCGATCATGCTGTCGGCATCGGCCGATCCCTTCGCCTGCTTGTAAGCCTTCATCACCACGTTAAAAGACTCGGCGTCGGCATCGATGGCAGCCTGCAATGCTTCCCGCATTGGGCCCAGGCGGGCGATGACGTCACCGAGCTCACGCTCATACTGAAGGTACGCTTTCTTCCCCCGTGACATGGAAGCCACCATCGTGGCCAATGCCGCGGCCATGGCCGCACTGGCGGCCGCGGCGCTGCCGCCCCCGGGTGTCGCCGTTGGCGCGGCAAGTTGCTCGACAAACGGCTCGACTCCGGCGCGCAAGCCGCCGACCGCCGCTTTGCCGCCCATCACCGCACTCAAGCGGTTTTCCAGAATCAATGACGAATCAAAGTTCTCGACCTGCAGAAACCATTCCGCTGCCGCTTCCAACGCTCTTTTCGGGATCAAGCCGACGATTTCGCTGCTGACGGCTGACACGCCGTAGCGCGCCGCTTCGCGCTTCACCATCTCGAACACGCGATGGATGGGCGTCTGCTCAAAATCGGTAAGGTTCATTGAGACCTGGGCCATGCCGCGCACCAGGAATCCTGCGCCCTTGACAAAACGCAACCCGCCGCTCGAAAAGCGAATTGCCTTGGCAACGTTTTTCGCAATCTGGACATCCGCCGTGCTGAGAAAAACGTTGTAGGCGATGAGAAATTTTCGCGCGCCGACCGCTGTGACCCCAGCCGTCGGATGTACTCTTGGATCGCCGAAGTCCGGCTTCCTTGCAGGATTTGCCGCGATCTCGGCGCGGATGCCTTCGAATTGCCCGCGGCGAATAGTTTCCAGGTTCTGCCGCTCAGGAGCGGTTGCGGCGGCCTCGTAGAGATACACCGGAATCTGATAACGCTGCCAAATCTCGGCGCCAACCTGGCGCGCCATGTCGGCACAATCTTCGATGCTCACCCCTTCGATGGGAATAAAGGGAACCACGTCCGCTGCGCCCATGCGCGGATGCGCGCCCCGGTGATCGTTGAGATCGATCAGTTCGGCCGCCTTGCCCACGCCGCGAATCGCCGCTTCCTGAATCGGCTCGCGCTCGCCCACCAGCGTGATCACGCAGCGGTTGTGGTCGGCGTCCATCTCGCGATCGAGCAAGTACACGCCGTCCATCCTCATGGCCGCAACAATGGCGTCCACTTTCGCTTTATCGCGGCCTTCAGAGATATTAGGTACGCATTCGACCAGTGTTGACATAAGGACGGAAAGTGTAGCTGCCGCGGTTCGCCATTCGCAAGCCAGCACTGCCTGCGGACGCGGCTCCGATGGTGATGCGTCCTGATGCAAGCTCGCCATGTGACGGCGAGGAGTTCGCCGGCCCGATGCGCGCGGCACCGGCGCGCGGCGGCGCGCTGACGCGGGGCGCGCCCGCGCCTCAGAAACGGAAGCCGAAACGGATCGGGATGTACTCGGTCGGCGACTGCGTCTGGATGCGCTCGTAGCGCGCTTCGATGAACCAGGACTCCCCGTTCGGCAGCGGGAAATTCATGCCGGCGCCGGCGTTCCAGGCGAAGTGAGTGCTGTCGGTCGCCGCCACCAGCGCGTCGTGGCCGAAGCCGGGGCCGCAGAAGAAGTCGTTGCAAAAGAACTCGTTCTGCGTGAGCTCGAGGCGGCGCCAGCCGATGCCCACGCCGCCGGTCGCATAGACGCGCATCCACGGGTTGAGCGGCGCTTCCAGCACCGCGTCCAGGAAACCGGTGACGGTCTGCATCGAGCCGTTGTCGGCCTGGCTGTTCTGCGCGATGAATGCGTTGGTGGCGTCGAAGCGGTTGTAGCTGACCTCGGCCCGCAGCATCAGCGGCTGTCGGGGATCGGGCCGGAAATTAAGCCCGGTGCCGACATTCCAACCGTTGTTGAAGTAGCTGGCGGTCTGATTCTGCGTGATGCTCCCGCCGCCATCGAGGAACCACTGCACCGGGCGCTCGGGGGCGTACTGATACTGATACACCTGCGCGAAGGTCGGGGCGGCGCAGCCTAACAGCAGCAGCGGTGCGCTCGCGAGGAGGTACGACTTCATGCGATTCATCATCCGGTCCTTTGGCTGAATCTTGGCTGAATGTCGGGGCGCACTCCGCGGGCTGCGAAGCGCACGGTTCCGAATTGGACCGCGGCTGCGGCTGTTGGTTTCAGCGCGTGCGCGTCAGCCGCCGGCGCACGGCCGCGGCGATGTCGTGAACTTCGCCGATGCCGAGCGCGACCGCGACCAGGAAGAACGCCGCTGCGGCGCAGGCGATGACCAGCAGCAGGCCGGTGCACTTGGGCCAGAACGGCTGTATCGCCCACTCGGACAGCAGCAGCTGCTGCCCGGCCGCGGCCACCAGCAGCAGCGCCAGCGAGGCGAGCGCCACCTTCATCAGCAGCGTGAGCAGCGCGCGGGACTCGAGCCGGCCCAGGTGCGAGCGCATGAGCAGATACAGGATCACGAAGTTGCTGGTGGCCACGCAGGCGGTGGAGAAGGCGAGCCCGCGGTGGCCCCAGCCAAGCTGCCGGGTAAAGATCCAGTTGAGCAGCAGATTGAGCGCGACCGCGACGAAGCTCACCACCATGGGCGTCTTGCGCCGGTCGATGGCGTAGAAGGCGTTGACGAGCACCTTGAGCGCGGCATAGCCGCACAGCCCGAGGGCGTAGAAGCGCAGCGCCCCGGCCGATTCGGCCGCCTCGTGGGCCCCGAAGCGCCCGTGCTGGTACAGCACCGAGATGATGGGTCCGGCCAGCACCATGAGACCGATGCCCGCCGGGATGGTGAGCAGCAAGGCGAGCCGCATGCCGCGCGCCAGCTCGCGGCGGAAGCCGGAGGTGTCCCCGGTGGCGGCCATGCGCGCCAGCAGCGGCAGCGCCACCGTGCCGAGCGCCACGCCGAAGATGCCGAGGGGCAGCTGCATGAGGCGAAATGCCACGGTGAGCCAGAACGTCGGTCCGTCGCCGAGTTCGGAGGCGAACACCGAGTTCACCAGTACGTTTACCTGGGTGGTGCTGGCCGCGATCACCGACGGCCCCATCAGGCGCAGGATCGCGCGCACGCCCGGATCGCGCCACTGCAGGTCGGGGTGATAGCGGAAGCCGGCGCGCCGCAGTGCCGGCAGCTGCACCACGAGTTGCAACGCCCCGCCGAGCAGCGTGCCGATGGCCAGCCCGAGGATGGCGCGCGCGCCGAAGTGCGGATCGAGCAAGTACCCGAGCACGACGCCCGCGACGATCGAGCCCAGATTGAAGAAGCTCGAGGCCATCGCCGGGATACCGAACACGTTGCGCGCGTTCAGCATCCCCATGACGAGTGCCGCCAGCGACACCAGCAGGATGAACGGGTACATGACGCGCGTCAGCGTCACGGTGAGCACGGCCTTGCCCGGGTCGAAGCCGGGCGCCAGCGCCGCCACCAGCCAGGGCGCCGCGGCGATGCCGAGCACGGTGATCGCGCTGAGCGTGATCACCGCGAGTGTCGCCACCTTGTTGGCGAGCCGCCACGCGGCTGCGTCGTCCTCGAGCGCCGCGGTGCGGGTGAACACCGTAACGAATGCGGTCGACAGCGCGCCTTCCGCGAACAGATCGCGCAGCAGGTTGGGGATGCGAAACGCGATGGTGAACGCATCCATGATGCGTCCGCCGCCGAACAGGGCGGCGAAGATCTGCTCGCGTGCCAGACCCAGCACACGGCTGCACAGCACCGCGAGCCCGACGACTCCGGCTGCTCTGGTGTTCAGCCGCTCAGCGCGGGAATCGCCCCCGGCCGCTGCGGCCGCCGGTGTGTCGCCCTCTGGCATGCGGCCGTCACGGTATCACCCTGCGCGAGTTCCGAGCTAGCGTCCGCCCTTCCAGTTCGCATTGATGCCGAAGGTGCGGGGGCGGTAGGTGTAGTCGTTCTCCTGCACCGTAGGCGCTCCCGACGGCTGGCCGAGCGCGTAGTTCGTCACCCGCGCCGAGTCAAAGAGGTTATC
>DATHRC010000035.1:0-2129 GCA_035481975.1 Steroidobacteraceae bacterium | reverse complement strand
TGTCATCGGCCATGCGAAACAGCTCGGTCGCACCGAAAGCCTCCTGGTAGAACGCGATCGCGCGGGCTGCGCCGTCCATCATCAGGTATGGAGTGATGCTGTGGTATCCGTCGGGAATCGCCTTGACTGTCATGGCTGCGGCCTCCCATCTGAGTTGTAGAGAGCAGCTTACTCCCGCGAACGTTGCAGCTCGACACTGGACGCCGCCGCAGGCTTGCGGAGCCGGTAGACGAGCGCGAGACACGCGAGGAAGGGAGCTCCGAATACCAGCGTCAGGCGGAACGCCGGCGTGAACAGGGTGGTGATCAGCACCGCCGCCATGAGTCCCGCCCCGAGGAGCGTGGTGCAGGGAAAGCCGATCATGCGGAATCGCGGCGGCGGTGCACCGCTGCGCGCGCGACTGCGCCGGAAGTAATAGTGCGTGACGAAGATCATCATCCAGGTGAACAGCGCGCCGAAAGACGAGATCGCCACCATCAGCATGAAGGAGGTCTGCGGCGCGATCACGCTGAGCGCGGTGGCGAGCGCGATCCCGAGACTCGAGAGCAGCAGTGAGTTGAGCGGCACACCGCGAGCGCTCAAGGCGCCGAAGCGCCGCGGGGCCTGGCCGGCGCGCGCCAGACTGAACATCATGCGGGTCGTAATGTAGAGCTGGCTGTTCATGGCCGAGAGCGCGGCAACCAGAATCACGAAGTTGAGAATGCCGGCGGCGGCCGGCACGCGCAGCGCACGCATCACCTTGACGAACGGACTCTCGTCGACGCCCGCCGCGGTCCACGGCACGATCGCGAGCACCAGTGCCAGCGTCAGCAGGTAAAAGAGCACCAGCCGCACGACCGTCGAGCGGAACGCACGCACCACCGCAATCTCGGGTTGCGCGGCCTCCCCGGCCGCGACCGCGATCATCTCGATGCTGAGGTAGCTGAAGATCGCCATGATCACCGCCACCCACGCGCCCCACGGGCCATGAGGGAACAGCCCCCCGTATGCAAGGTAGTTGTGAAAGCCGATGCCGGCGGCGGCCGGTGCCCGCAGCAGCATGTAGCCCGCCAGCGCGATGAACACCACGATGGCCGCCACCTTGATGGCGGAGAACCAATATTCGATGGCACCGAAGACGTTGACGCTGCGCGCGTTGACTGCGATGAGAAGCGCCGAGAAGGCCACGATCCACAGCCACCCGGGCGGCGCGGGAAACCAGAACCGCATGTAGAGCGCCACCGCCGTCACCTCGGTGCCGACCGCCAGCACGATGCAGGTCCAGTAGGCGTAGCGCACCAGGAAGCCGGCCATCGGTCCGAGGTAATACTCCGCGTACGCACCGAAGGAGCCCGAGGTGGGATGGGCGACCGTCATCTCGGCCAGGCATCCCATTAGCAGCAGCGCAATCAGCGCGCCGATCGCGTAACTCAACAGCACCGCGGGCCCCGCCAGGCTGATGGCAAAGCCGCTGCCGAGGAACAGACCGGTACCGATGGCGCCACCGATGGCGATCATGCTCATGCGGCGTGCGCTCAGGGTGCGCTGCAAGCCGTGCTCGCGCTCGATGATGTGGCTGAAGCCGTTGTTGTAGTCGCTCATCGACAAGGGAAAGTCTACACTCCCGCGTCATGCAACCAACACCCCTGCCGCCTCGTCTGTCACTCCTGCTCCTGTGCTCGTTGTGCGCAGGCGTCAGCGTGCCGTCGTCGGCGCAGCTCGCGGCCCTCAGCTCCAGGGACGCAGCCGGTGGTCTGCGCGCGGCGTTGTCGCAGGGCATCGGCACTGCGGTGGCGCAGCTCGGAGCGACCAACGGCTTCCTCAACGACCCGAAAGTCGCCATCCCGTTACCGCCGGCGCTCGAGAAGGCGGACCGGGCGCTGCGTATGGTCGGCATGAGCGGTCAGGCGGATGAGCTGCGTGTGGCCATGAATCACGCAGCCGAGCAGGCGGTGGCCCAGGCGAAGCCGGTGTTCGAAGACGCGCTGCGGCACATGACGCTCAGCGACGCCAAGGCGATCCTGAACGGCGGGGATGACGCCGGCACGCAATACTTCCGCCGTGCGACCAGCGCGCAGCTCACCGGGAAGTTCCGGCCGATCGTCGCCAGCGCCACCGCCAAACTGAAGCTCGCATCGCAGTACGACGAG
>DATHRC010000034.1:0-3669 GCA_035481975.1 Steroidobacteraceae bacterium | reverse complement strand
GGCCAATGTGGCGGAGCGGACGGGACTCGAACCCGCGACCCCCGGCGTGACAGGCCGGTATTCTAACCAGCTGAACTACCGCTCCGAATTTGGGGGGCGAATCCTAACGGATTGATGAATAAGGCCACAAGCAGTTTCGGGCGCACGGCGGCGACAGCCGCGGCTGGCTCGCAGGCCGCCGCGCCCATGCCGCCTCCGCGGGTTCGGCTGAACGCTCGCTGAACGTGTGGTGCGTCAACGGATCGGCCTTTTGAGCGCTGTGCACTGTGCACTCCCCGAGCGGCGCACGCCGCATTAGGTTCAATCCGTCGTTAAGTTACGACACGCTGCGCCCTGCCCCGTTCCGTCAGGCACAATGCACGGCAAAGGGGGTCAGGCGAGGAATGCTGCCAATGAAGCTGATTCGAACTGTTGTTTGCACCGCGATCGCCGCCGCGGGCATCTCGGCGCCGGCACTCGCCGCGCTCGGTGGCGACGCCTCTTCGGTGGAACGCGATCGCGCCGGTCTGCGCGGCACGCTGCGGGTGAGCGCGAGCAGCGCGTACACCGTCCACGAGATCAGCACCTCTTCGGGGCTCGTGGTGCAGGAGTACGCCACTCCCGACGGCAAGGTGTTCGCGGTGAGCTGGCGTGGCCCGGGTATCCCGGACCTGCAGCAGGTGCTCGGGGACTATTACGGGCAGTTCGCGCAGGCGCGGGCCGCCATGGCGCCTCACTACGACCACCACCACCTGGTGGTGAGCACCGCCGCACTGGTGGTGCAATCGCGCGGCCGCACGCGCGACTTCTTCGGCCGCGCCTGGGCTCCGGCCCTGCTGCCGCAGGGTTTCTCCCTGAACGACCTGCAGTAATCGCTCCACGGACGAGGACACGTCGTGCGTAATCTCTTTGCTCTCCTTCTTGTGCCGTTGTTTCTGCTCGCCGCCTGCGGCGGCGGCGGCGGCTCCAGCAACAGTGGCGGCGGCGGCGGGGGTGGTGGCGGCGGCGGCGGTCTCGGCACTCAGACCATCGCCACCCCGGGGCCGCCGAACGTCGAGCCCCTGGTGGTCGATGCCGGGCCCGCGGGGTTGCCTGCGCCGTCGGTCAACACCGCGTTCGTGTCGGTGCAGGTGTGCGTTCCCGCGAGCGCCACCTGCCAGACGATCGATCACGTCGAGCTCGACAGCGGCTCGGTCGGGCTGCGGCTGCTCGCTCCCGTGGTCACCGTCGCCCTGCCCGCCCTCACCGACAGCTCCAACAACCCGCTCGCCGAGTGCCTGCAGTTCGCCGACAACACAGAGAGCTACGGCTCTCTCGGCACCGCCGACATGGTGATGCCCGTCTCGGGCGAGAAGGCCTCCGGAGTCATCGTGCAGCTGATCGGGGCTGCCTCCGCCGGTAACCCGCCCGCGGCCTGCAGCGGTACGCCGAACAACACCGTCGCGACCTTCGGGGCGAACGGCATCCTCGGCGTCGGCCCCTTCATCAACGACTGCAATACCTCCGGCACCTGCGCGCCGGGAGCACAGGCGGCGAATTACTACAGTTGCCCCACGCCCACTACCTGCACCGCCTTCTCCGCGAGCCTGGCGCAGCAGCTACCGAACCCGGTGATCCTGCTGCCCAAGGACAACACCGGGGTGATCGTCGAGCTGCCGGCTGTCGCCTCCACGGGGGGAACGGACGTCAAAGGCTCGCTGGTGTTCGGTATCGGCACCGAGACCAACAACGCCCTGGGCAACGCCACGCAGCTGTTGGGCGATCCGAACGGGTATCTCAGCGCCACGCTTGACGGCACTACCTATCCGACCAGCTACCTCGACAGCGGCTCGAACGCGAACTTCGTCAACACCGCGTTCGCGACCTGCACGGACAACGGCTTCCTGTGCCCGGCCTCCGCTACTAACGAAAGCGCGGTGCTCAGCGATACCGACGGCACGATGGCGACGGCCGATTTCCAGATTGCGAATGCGGACACGCTGTTCAACGGTGCGCCCACTGCCACCGCCTTCAACAACCTCGGCGCGGCCGCTTTCGACATGACGACGCTTGACATGGGCCTGCCGTTCTTCTTCGGCCACAATGTCTACACGTCCATCGAGGATCCGAACCTCGGCTCGAATCCGTACTTCGCGCTGGCCAACAACTAGAGGCGGGCCGTTACCGCCTGACAGACTGGCTCGACGCGGCGTTCGCCCTCGGGCACGCGCCGCGCTGTAGCAGCGCCGCGGCCGGGGCGCTGCGCGGCGGCCGCCCCCGCGGCCATGGCATCATAGCCGCATGAGCATGCTGCAGAAGATCATCGCGGCGGTGCTGTGCGCGCTGCTGCTGGCCGCCGGCTACGGCCTGTGGGCCACCAACGATCCCTCCGCGGCGCCGGTACAGAAGAAAAGTGCCCTGGTGGTGGTGGCACCGGCCAGTGCCATCCCGGTCATCGACGAGCACACGCTGCTCGTCGCGCAGCGCCTGGCGCGCTATGCCGCTACCCCCGAGGAGCAGGCGCTCGCCCAGTCGGCCGTTCAGGTCGCCGACCACGAGCTGGACCTGGCGTTCGCCGCGGCGCTGCATCACCTCGAGACGCATCCGCCGCCGCAGTCGCCGGAAGCCACGCGTATCCAGCAGCATATCGATGAACTGCAGAAGGTCCTCGCGGCCGATACCGAGGCCGTCAGTCAGCTGACGGCCTCGCTCGCCAGGGCGAGCGATGCGGACAAGCCCGCCCTGCAGGACCGCCTCGACCTGGCGCAATCGCAGGTGGCTCTCGAGCGGGACGAGATCCAGGAGGCCAACGAGCAGCTGCTGCAGGCCGGCGGCAATGTGCACCAGCGCATCCAGACGATGCAGCAGGAACACCAGGCCGCCGAGCGCAAGGCAGCCGCCGCCGCTCCCGCTGCTACGGAGGATGCGCTCACCAGGCTCAAGGGCATGGTCGGGCAGATACGGCAGTGGCTGACGCTGCACCGTAAGGAGCGCTGGCTCGGCTGGGCGCGTGCGCACGTCAGCGAGAGCGTCGATCAGCTCGCCCTCGAGCGCGCGAAGATCGCCGCAGAGCTCGCCGCGAACAAGGCGCTCGTCCCGCAGTTCACCACGCACGCGCAGCATGCGGGCGGCGGTGCCGCGGCGGCGATCGCGGCAGTCGCGAAGCCTGCGCCCGCCGCTGCGGCGGCCACTGCACCGGCCGCGAAGCCTGCGCCCGCTGCCGCCGCGCCAGCTGCTGCGCCGGCTGCTGCGTCGGCCACCAGGCCTGCGCCCGCGCCCGCTGCCGCAGCGCCGGCGGGCACGCCGCCGGCGGCCGCCCCCGCACCCACGACGCTCCTCGAGCTCACCCGGCTCATCGCCGCCGAGCAGCACCGCCTGACGCTGCGCGATGAGCGCATCGCGGCGCGGCGCAAGCTCGTCGGCATCTACGGCCAGTGGCAGGGGCTGGTCGCCACGCAGGCGCGGCAGGTGCTGCACACGCTGCTCGGCGGCGCGATGATCGTGTTCGCAGCGCTGCTGGTGCTGTTGCTCATCGACCGCTTGCTCGAGCGGCTGCTGGCGCGCGCGCGGCTCGACCGCCGCCAGCTGCACACGCTGCGCAGCGTGGTCGGCGTGGCGCTGCAGATCGTCGGCCTGATCGTCATTCTGCTGGTGCTGATCGGCGTGCCCACGCAGCTCGCGACCATGCTCGGCATCGCCGGTGCCGGCCTC
>DATHRC010000033.1:0-3527 GCA_035481975.1 Steroidobacteraceae bacterium | reverse complement strand
GGCCAATGTGGCGGAGCGGACGGGACTCGAACCCGCGACCCCCGGCGTGACAGGCCGGTATTCTAACCAGCTGAACTACCGCTCCGAATTTGGGGGGCGAATCCTAACGGATTGATGAATAAGGCCACAAGCAGTTTCGGGTCCACGGCGGCGAGAGCCGCGGCGGGGCTCGCAGCCCGCCTCGCCCTGCTGCTGCCACGGGTTCGGCTGAACGCTTGCTGAACGTCTGGCGTCAACGGATTGGCCTTTTGAGCGCTGTGCACTCCACGAGCGGCGCACGCCGCATTAGGTTCAGTCCGTCGTTAAGTTACGACACGCTGCGCCCTGCCCCGTTCCGTCAGGCACAATGCACTGCAAAGGGGGTCAGGCGAGGATGCTGCCAATGAAGCTGATTCGAACTGTTGTTTGCACCGCGATCGCGGCCGCGGCCATCTCGGCGCCGGCACTCGCCGCGCTCGGCGGCGACGCCTCTTCGGTGGAGCGCGACCGCGCCAGTCTGCGTGGCACGCTCAAGGTGAGCGCGAGCGGCGCGTACACCGTCCACGAGATCGGCACCTCCTCGGGCCTCGTGGTCCACGAGTACGTCGCTGCCGACGGCAAGGTGTTCGCGGTGAGCTGGCGCGGCCCGGGTATCCCGGACCTGCAGCAGGTGCTCGGGGACTACTACGGGCAGTTCGCGCAGGCGCGGGCCGCCATGGCGCCTCACTACGACCACCACCACCTGGTGGTGAGCACCGCCGCGCTGGTGGTGCAATCGCGCGGCCGCACGCGCGACTTCTTCGGGCGCGCCTGGGCTCCGGCGCTGCTGCCGCCGGGTTTCTCCCTGAACGACCTGCAGTAATCGCTCCACGGACGAGGACACGTCGTGCGTAATCTCCTTGCTCTCCTTCTTGTGCCGTTGATGCTGCTCGCCGCCTGCGGCGGCGGTGGCGGCTCCAGCAACAGTGGTGGTGGCGGCGGTGGCGGCGGCGGCGGTGGCGGCGGCGGTCTCGGCACGCAGACCATCGCTACCCCGGGGCCGCCGAACGTCGAGCCCCTGGTGGTCGATGCCGGGCCTCCGGTCCTGCAGATGCAAAACCCGCCAGTGACGTCGGTCAACACCGCGTTCGTGTCGGTGGAAGTGTGCGTTCCCGCGACTGCTACCTGCCAGACGATCGATCACGTCGAGGTCGACAGCGGCTCGATCGGCCTGCGGCTGATCGATTCCGTGGTCAGCATCGCCCTGCCGGCCCTTACCGACAGCTCCAACAACAAGCTGGCCGAGTGCCTGCAGTTCGCCGACAGCACCGAGAGCTACGGCTCGCTCGCCACCGCGGACATGGTGATGCCGGTCTCGGGCGAGAAGGCCTCGAACGTCATCGTGCAGCTGATCGGCGCGGCTTCCGCCGGCAGCCCGCCGTGCACTGGCACCCCTAACAATAACGTCGTGGCCTTCGGCGCCAACGGCATCCTCGGCGTCGGCCCCTTCATCAACGACTGCAATACCTCCGGCACCTGCTCGCCGGGACCACAGGCGGCGAATTACTACAGCTGCCCGACGCCCACCACCTGCACCGGCTACGCCGCACCCCTCGTGCAGCAGGTACCGAACCCGGTGATTCTGCTGCCCAAGGACAACAATGGGGTGATCCTCGAGCTGCCGGCGGTCGGGTCAGCCGGGTCAACCGCCGCGAACGGCTCGCTGGTGTTCGGCATAGGTACCGAGACCAACAACGGCCTCGGCAACGCCACGCAGCTGTTGGCCGATCCGAACAGCGGCGAGATCAGCGCCACGCTTGGCAGCAACACCTATCCCGACAGCTACCTCGACAGCGGCTCGAACGCCAACTTCGTCAACACCTCGTTCACGACCTGCACGGACAACAGCTTCCTGTGCCCGGCCTCCGCGACTAACGAAAGCGCGGTGCTCACCGATATCGACGGCACGAAGGCGACGGCTGATTTCCAGATTGCGAATGCGGACACGCTGTTCAACGGTGCGCCCAATGCCACTGCCTTCAACAACCTCGGCGCGGCCGCTTTCGATATGACGACGCTCGACCTGGGCCTGCCGTTCTTCTTCGGCCACAATGTCTACACGACCATCGAAGACCCGAACATCGGCTCGAATCCCTCCTTCGCGCTGGCCAACAACTAAAGGCGGCCCGTTGCCGCCTGACAGACTGGCTCGACACGGCGTTCGTCAGCGGGCACGCGCCGCGCCGTAGCAGCGCCGCGGCCAGGGCGCTGCGCGGCGGCCGCCCCCGCGGCCATGGCATCATAGACGCATGAGCATGCTGCAGAAGATCATCGCGGCGGTGCTGTGCGCGCTGCTGCTGGCCGCTGGCTACGGCCTGTGGGCCACCAACGATCCCTCCGCGGCGCCGGTACAGAAGAAAAGTGCCCTGGTGGTGGTGGCACCGGCCAGTGCCATCCCGGTCATCGACGAGCACACGCTGCTCGTCGCGCAGCGCCTCGCGCGCTATGCCGCTACCCCCGAGGAGCAGGCGCTCGCCCAGTCGGCCGTTCAGGTCGCCGACCACGAGCTGGACCTGGCATTCGCCGCGGCGCTGCACCACCTCGAGACGCATCCGCCGCCGCAGTCGCCGGAAGCCACGCGCATTCAGCAGCATATCGATGAGCTGCAGAAGGTCCTCGGGGCCGATACCCAGGACGTCAGTCAGCTGACGGCATCGCTCGCCAAGGCGAGCGATGCGGACAAGCCCGCCCTGCAGGACCGCCTCGACCTGGCGCAATCGCAGGTGGCTCTCGAGCAGGACGAGATCCAGGAGGCCAACGAGCAGCTGCTGCAGGCGGGCGGCAACGTGCACCAGCGCATCCAGACGATGCAGCAGGAACACCAGGCCGCCGAGCGCAAGGCAGCCTCCGCCGCTCCCGCCGCCACGGGGGATGCGCTCACCAGGCTCAAGGGCATGGTCGGCCAGATGCGGCAGTGGCTGACGCTGCACCGCAAGGAGCGCTGGCTCGACTGGGCGCGTGCACACGTCAGCGAGAGCGCCGATCAGCTCGCCGTCGAGCGCGCCCGCATCGCCGCAGAGCTCGCCGCGAACAAGGCGCTCGTCCCGCAGTTCACCACGCACGCGAAGCCCGCGCCCGCTGCCGCCGCGCCGGCGGGCACGCCGCCGGCGGCCGCCCCCGCACCCACGACGCTCCTCGAGCTCACCCGGCTCATCGCCGCCGAGCAGCACCGCCTGACGCTGCGCGATGAGCGCATCGCGGCGCGGCGCAAGCTCGTCGACATCTACGGCCAGTGGCAGGGACTGGTCGCCACGCAGGCGCGGCAGGTGCTGCATACGCTGCTCGGCGGCGCGATGATCGTGTTCGCTGCGCTGCTGGTGCTGTTGCTCATCGACCGCTTGCTCGAGCGGCTGCTGGCGCGCGCGCGCCTCGACCGCCGCCAGCTGCACACGCTGCGCAGCGTGGTCGGCGTGGCGCTGCAGATCGTCGGCCTGATCGTCATTCTGCTGGTGCTGATCGGCGTGCCCACGCAGCTCGCGACCATGCTCGGCATCGCCGGTGCCGGCCTC
>DATHRC010000032.1:0-31512 GCA_035481975.1 Steroidobacteraceae bacterium | reverse complement strand
GGAAATGGGGCCGTTGACGATGTCCTTGAGGCCGCAGTGCTCGAGCGCCGGCACGCGGCGCGTCGCCGCCTCGACGTGCGGCACCAGCCGATCGAGGTCGCCCGGGAAGAGGCTGCGGCCGAACCAGTCGGGGACGCCGTCAGCGAAGCGCGCCGGGGCGCCATGCTCGTAGGGTCCGAGGATCCAGCCCATGCGCTCCTCGCGCAGGTAATAGGATTTATCCGACTCGCGCAGCACCGCCAGCTCGCGTCCGCCGCCCTGGCGATAGGCCTTGAGCTCCGGCGACTCGTCGTACACGATGTACTGGTGCTCGACCGGGATCGCCGGGACATTGAGCCCCAGCAGCCGGCCGGTCTGGCGCGCGTAGTTGCCGGTGGCCAGCACCAGGTGCTGCGCGATGATCTCACCCTGGCCGGTGTGCACGCGCCACTCACCGCCCGCGGTGCGCTCGATGGTGCGCGCCTCGGTGTGCTCGTAAATTTCCGCGCCGCCCGCGCGGGCCCCCTTGCGCAGCGCCATGGTGAGATCGGCCGGCGCGATGTGACCGTCGTCGGGGTGGTAGAGCGCGCCGATAATGGCCGGGGTGTCGGCGCTGCCGCCGAGCTCCAGCAGCGGCCACAGCTCCTTCACCCGCCGTGCGCCGATCACCTCGAAGGGCACGCCGATGGTGTTGGCGGTGCCGCAGTACTTCTGGTACTCGTCCATGCGCTCGCGGCAGGTGGCCAGACGCAGGTTGCCGCTGACGTGGAAGCTCACGTCCTGGCCGGTCTCCGCCGGCAGCCGCTTATACAGGTCGACGGAGTACTTGTGCAGCTGGCCCACCGTATAGCTCATGTTGAACAGCGGCAAGAGGCCCGCCGCATGCCAGGTGGAACCAGCGGTGAGCTCGGTGCGCTCGATGAGCGCCACGTCGGACCAGCCCTTCCTGGTCAGGTGATAGAGCGTGCTGACGCCCACCACGCCGCCACCGATGACCAGCACCCGCACATGCGTCTTCACAGGCGTTATCTCCAGGGGCAGCAGCGGCCGCGCCCGCCGTCGGCAGTGTAGCGGGCGGCAGTGCTAGCAGCGGACTCCAATTGCGACGGCACCTTGCCTCAAATGATCCCGCGAGCGGCTTCCGCCAGAAACGCCGACACGTAGCCGAGGAACGAGCGCCACACCTCGACGCGAAAGCGCTCCGCATCGATGCGCCAGAGCACCACTTCGGCCTTGGCGAGCATGGTGCGCGTGCACATGCCCGGCGGAAAGGCGTGCGTGTCGAGATCGAGGGGACAGCCGGCGGCGAGCAGCGTGGTGGCGCGCGAGCCGCTCACGGCCAGCGCACCCTGGCGGTGACTCACATCGACGAGCGAGTGCGCCAGCCCGCCGAGTGCCGCAGCCAGTGCGGCCGCCAACGCCTCGCCGTCGGCCTGCGGGGCGATAAGCAGCCACTCGTCCGGACCCAGCCACAACGCGGTGCGCTCGTCCTCACTGGCCGCGCGGCACGCGATCGCAGGGAGCACGGCACCGAAGGCCGGTCCCGCGGCCGCACGCGCCGCTTCCGCTCCGCGCAGCACCAGGCGCGTTGCCGGCGGCAGCGCCGCGACCATGGCACTGGTGGTGAGCGGCGGCGCGACTCGCATCGCCCTGAGGTCACGCATGGATGCGCGCTCCGCTCGGATCGTAGAAGAGCGGTGCGGCCACCTGCACCGCCGCGGCGCCGGCGGCCGTCGGCACGTAGAGCGTCTGGCCGATGCGCGCCCGCCCGCCGGCGACGAGCCCCATGGCGATCGAGCGGCCGAGCACGGCGCTGAAATAGCTGGACGTGACGTGCCCGAGCGGCCGCTCGCCGGCAGCAGGGTGCGCGTGCTCCAGCAGCTGCGCGCCGTCTTCGAGCACCTGCTGCGGGTTGGCGGTCAGCAGGCCCACGAGCTGGCGGCGCGTGGCCGCCTGCATCGCCGGCCGCGCGAGTGAGCGCTTGCCGACGAAGTCAGGCTTACCCTTACCGATCGCCCAGGCGAGGCCCGCATCGTCGGGCGTCACCGTACCGTCGGTATCCTGGCCGACGATGAGGTAACCCTTCTCGGCGCGCAGTACGTGCATGCTCTCGGTCCCGTAGGCCGTAAGCCCACGCGGCCGGCCCGCATCCCACACCGCCTGCCACACCGCCTCGCCGAAGTCGGCCGGCACGTTGACCTCGAAGCCCAGCTCGCCGGTGAAGCTCACGCGGAACAGCCGCATGGGCACGCCGCAGATGCGGCCGGCGCGCACCGACATGTGCGGCATCGCGGCCGCACTGATGTCGATGTCGACCAGCGGCGCGAGCAGCTCGCGCGCATTCGGTCCCTGCAAGGCGACGACCGCCCACTGCTCGGTCGTGGAGGTCAGCCACACCGACAGCGTCGACCATTCCGTCTGCAGGTAGTCCTCCATCATCGCCAGCACCCCTGCGGCACCGCCGGTGGTGGTCGTGACGTGGAAGCGCTGCTCCGCCACGCGCGCCACCACGCCGTCGTCGTAGACGAAGCCGTCGTCGCGCAGCAATACGCCGTAGCGGCAGCGCCCGACGCCCAGACTGTCCCAGGCATTGATATACAGCCGGTTCATGAAGGTCACGGCATCGGCGCCGACCACCTCGATCTTGCCAAGCGTGGAGGCGTCGAAGATGCCGCAGCCGCGGCGCACCGCGAGGCACTCGCGCGCGACCGCGGCGTGCATGCCCTCGGCAGCGCGCGGGAAGTAGCGGGCGCGCTTCCACAACCCCACGTCCTCGAACACGGCTCCGTGCGCGGCGGCCCACGCGTGCACGGGGGTGGTGCGCACCGGGTCGAACAGCTCGCCGCGGGCGGGACCGGCGAAGCTGCCGAAGGTTACCGGCGTGTACGGCATGCGAAACGTGGTGAGCCCGACTTCCGCCACGCGCTTGCCGAGCTGCCGCGCGACGATGTCGAGTGCGTTGAGATTGGAGGTCTTGCCCTGATCGGTCGCCATGCCGGTCGTCGTATAGCGCTTGACGTGCTCGATGGAGCGGAAGCCCTCGCGCGTCGCCAGCGCGAGATCCTTGCTGGTGACATCGTTCTGCATGTCGACGAACGCGCGCGCGCTGCGGCCGCTCGGCAAGGGCAGCGCGCCCGCCCAGCCTGCCGCGGCCGGTGGCGTGGTGTCGGCCGGCGGCGGTGGTGCGCTGCGCGCGCACGCGCCGGCGCCCGCGAATACACCGCACCGTGCAGGATCGAGCGCTTCGCGTGCGGCGGCGGCGCCGGCGGCGGCGCCGTCGGCGAGCACGCCTGCGAGTCCGAACACGCCGCGGCAGGCACCGGCGCTGCGGGCACGCTCGGCCGGCATCCCGGGCAGGAATGCCTGCAGGGCCTCGTCCCACTGCAGCTTGCCCCGCGACTGCGAGTGAAGGTGCACGCTCGGGGTGTATCCCCCGGACATCAGCACGAGGTCGCAGGGCTGAGTCTCGCTGCTGGTCACCACGCCATTCTCCAGGCGCGCGATCCGCACGGCATTGACGCGCAGCCGCCCGCTCGTGCCGAGCACCGTTGCCGCGCAGCGCACCGGGATTCCCACCTGCAACGCCTGCGCGGCCGCGCTGCTGTGCCGCGCACGCAGGTCGGCGATAGCGGCGACGAACACCCCGGCCTCCTGCAGCGCGAGCGCCACGGCGTAGGCCTCGTCGGTTGCGGTGACGAGCACCGCCCGTGTGCCCGGCAGCACGGCGTAGCGGTGCAGCCAGGTGGCGGCGGCGCCGGCGAGCATGATCCCCGGCCGGTCGTTGCCCGGGAACACCAGCGGTCGCTCGATGGCGCCGGCCGCGATGACCACTTCGCGGGCGCGCACCTGCCATTGCCGCTCGCGCGGCAGATCCGCAGGGGGTGCGGCAAGATGATCGGTGAGCCGTTCGTTGAGTCCCACGAGGTTGTGCGGAAAGTAGCCGAAGGCGGTGGTGCGCGGCAGCAGCACCACGCGCGCATCGGCCGCGAGGTCGCGCACCGTGCGGGCGAGCCACTCGGCCGCCGGCCGCGCATCGATCAGATCCGCAGAGCGCGGATCGTGTGAGAGCAGCGAGCCGCCGGGCTCGCACTGCTCATCGCACAGCATGACGCGCGCTCCCGCGGCGGCGGCCGCGGACGCCGCGGCGAGACCTGCGGGGCCGGCGCCGACGACCAGCACGTCGCAGTGTGCGAAGCGCGCGGCATAGCGATCGGGATCGGCCCGCGTCGGCGCGCTGCCTAAGCCGGCCGCGGCGCGGATGCGCGGCTCGTAGATCGCTTTCCATGCGCCCCTCGGCCACATGAATGTTTTGTAGTAGAAGCCCGCGGGAATGAAGGGCGCGAGCAGGTCGTTGACGGCGCCGGCATCGAAGGACAGCGACGGCCAGCGGTTCTGGCTGTGTGCCTCGAGTCCCGCGTACAGCTCGACCTGCGTGGCGCGCAGGTTCGGCGTGTAGCGCGCGGCGTCGCGGCGCACTGCGACCAGCGCGTTGGGCTCCTCGGCGCCGGCCGCCAGCACCCCGCGCGGCCGGTGATACTTGAAGGAGCGGCCCATGAGGTGCACGCCGTTGGCGAGCAGAGCGGAGGCGAGCGTGTCGCCGGCGAAGCCGTGGTACTCACGGCCATCGAAGCTGAAGCGCAGCGCACGCGTGCGATCGATGCGTCCGCCGTGCGCCAGGCGCAGGCCGTCGATCATGAGCCCGCCCGCCCGGCGGCGGGGGGCGCTTCGCCCACCTTGTAGGTTGCGAGGAAGTGGTCGGTAGTGGTGTCGCGCAGCGCATTGAAGAAGCGGCCGCAGCCGTGGGTGTGCCGCCAGCGCTCGGCGTGTACCCCGCGGGTGTTGTCGCGCAGGTAGAGATAGTCGGTCCACTGCTGCGCGCTCGCGGCGGCCGGTTGCGCCGGCCGCGCGATGTGCGCCTGGCCGCCGTAGACGAACTCGGGCTCAGGGCGCTCACCGCAGTAGGGGCAGTCGATCAGCAGCATGTCGGTTCTCTCAGTGCGCCACCGCGGCCGCTGCAGCCTCATCGATAAGAGCGCCGTCGCGGAAGCGCTCGAGCGTGAAGGGCGCATTGAGCGCGTGCGGCGCATCGTGCGCGATGGTCCAGGCAAACACGTGGGCCGAGCCGGGCGTGGCCTTGAAGCCGCCGGTACCCCAGCCGCAGTTGACGTACAGTCCGGGTACCGGCGTGCGGGCGATGATCGGCGAGCGGTCGGGCGTCACGTCGACGATGCCTCCCCAGGCGCGCAACATGCGCAGGCGGCGGAACATCGGGAACAGCTCGCAGATCGCCTCGAGCGCGTGGCTGGTGATGTGCAGCCCGCCGCGCTGAGTGTAGGAGGTGTAGGCATCGGTGCCCGCGCCGATCACCAGCTCGCCCTTGTCGGACTGGCTGATGTAGGCATGGATGGTGTTGGACATGACGACGCACGGAAACACCGGCTTCACCGGCTCGGAGACCAGCGCCTGCAGCGGGTAGCTCTCGAGCGGCAGCTCGACTCCGGCCATTTTCATGATGACGCTGGTGTGACCGGCGGCGGCGACGCCGATGCGCGGCGCGCGGATCGGCCCGCGCGTGGTCTCCACCCCTTCGACCGCGCCGGCGCCGTCGAGGCGGATGCCGGTCACCTCGCAGTTCTCGATGATGTCGACGCCGCGGGCGTCGGCGGCCCGCGCGTAACCCCAGGCGACCGCATCATGCCGCGCGGTGCCGCCGCGGCGCTGCAGCGCGCCGCCGAGTACCGGATAGCGGATGTCGCCAATGTTCAGCAGCGGGCAGAAACGCTGCGCCTGCTGTGGCGTCAGCCATTCGTTGTCGACGCCGGCGGCGCGATTGGCGTGCACGTGGCGCTGGAATACCTGCGCATCGTGCACCGTATGCGCGAGCATCAGGACGCCGCGCGCTGAGAACATGACGTTGTAGTTGAGAACCTGCGCCAGGGTTTCCCACAGCTTGAGCGCGTGATCATAAAGCGCCGCGCTCTCCGGAAAGAGGTAGTTGGAGCGAATGATGGTGGTGTTGCGGCCGGTGTTGCCGCCGCCGATCCAGCCCTTTTCGAGCACCGCCACGCGGCCGATGCGGTGCTCGCTCGCGAGGTAGTAGGCCGCTCCCAGCCCGTGGCCGCCGCCGCCGACGATCAGCGCGTCGTACGCGGGCTGTGGCTCGGGATGGCGCCATTGTGGGCGCCAGCGCCGCTGGCCGGTGAGCCCCGAGAGCAGCAGCGACGCTGCGGAGAACGGTTGCATCGTCCGCTCCTTGAGACGCGACGCGAGCGCGCGCGCATCATGCTCCGCGCGCTCACACCCGTACGAGCATCGCTGCGCCTCCCGACTTGAACGGACGCGACATCAGGCCGAGCGCCAGGCCGACACGCTGCTGCATGCCGCCCGGTATACTCGGAAACCGATGGTCGAAGCACCAACGACCGCTCCGGCGGGTCAGAACGAGCTCAGCCGCTCGCTGCGGCCGCGCCACGTCGCGATGATCACCATCGGCGGCATCATCGGCGCCGGCCTGTTCGTCGGCAGCAGCGTGGCGATCGCCGCCGCCGGCCCCGCGATCATCGTGAGCTACGCGCTCACCGGCCTGTTGATCCTGCTAATCATGCGCATGCTCGGTGAAATGGCGGTCGACATGCCGCACGTGCGCTCGTTCACGGAGTTCACCCGCGCGGCGCTCGGAAACTGGGCCGGATTCTCGGTCGGCTGGCTCTACTGGTACTTCTGGGTCGTCGTGATCCCGGTCGAGGCGATCGCCGGGGCCGGAATCATCCAGCGCTGGTTGCCGCTGCCGATGTGGCAGATCGGGGCGGCACTCATGCTGGCCATGACCTGCGTGAATCTGATGTCGGCGCGCGCCTACGGCGAGTTCGAGTTCTGGTTTGCGTCGATCAAGGTTGCGGCCATTCTCGTCTTCATTATCGTCGTCGGCGCACACGCCTTCGGCTATGGCTCTGCGGGCGGGTCGACCTTCTCGACCCTGGTCGCTTACGGCGGGTTTGCGCCACGGGGGCCGTTCGCCGTGCTGGCCGCGGTGACCACGGTCATCTGGTCCATGATGGGCGCGGAAGTGGTGACAATCGCCGCGGCGGAATCGCCGGAGCCGGCTCGGGCGGTGGCGAGGATGACCTCGACCATCATCAGTCGCATTCTGCTCTTCTACGTCGGCTCGATCTTTGTCATCGTAAGCACAGTGCCCTGGACACGCGTGGTGTCGGGTCAATCGCCGTTCACGCTCGCGCTGGACGAGATCCGCTTCCCGTACGCCAGCGAATTCATGGCGGCGGTGATTCTCACCGCGGTCCTGTCGTGCCTCAATTCGTCCTTCTACATTGCCTCACGCGTGTTGTTCGTCCTCGCCAGTCGCGGCGACGCGCCGCGCTGGCTGGTTCGGACCAACAGCCGCCACGTGCCGGCGCGTGCCGTGCTGCTTGCGAGCGCGGTAGGAGTCGCAGGGGTGGCCGCGGCGATTCTCTCGCCGAGCATAGTGTTTGCCTTCCTGGTGAATGCCTCCGGAGCCATCATCGCCGTCATTTATCTGGCCATCGCCGTGTCGCAGGTGCGGACGCGTCGGGCGCGTGAGCGTGCCGGCGATCCTGCACCGTCGCTGCCGATGTGGCTGTTTCCGTGGCTGAGCTACGTCGCGATCGCGGGAATGCTGATGGTGCTGATCGCGATGGCGTTGACTCCCTGGCACCGCGCTGAGTTCTGGACCAGCACGGTTTCCGTCGCTGTAGCGTTGCTCGCCTACGTGGTTTTCCGGCGTGGTCGAGCGGCGGCGCTAACGACAGCGCCTGTTGCGCGGTAAGGCAACAGGTTCGAGCGCCGGCCGCCGACGAGCCCGCCAGCGAATATCGCCTCAGACTTCCGCCTGCAGTGAATCAGCATTTGTGGTCAGCGTGTGCGACGCCAGCGTGCCGATATGATGGCAGCCTTTGACGGCGTACCACCACAGGCCTGCGCCGAGAATCACGGCGATGTAGACGACCGCACCCCAGGTGTTGTACCAGGGCGTGCCGTAGACAGCTTCGCGCGGCCAGGCCAGGTTGAGTGCCATCCCAGCACCCCACAGCACCGCGACGACATTGATCGGCAGTCCCCATCTGCCCATGGTGAAGTAGCCACCCGCTGCGAGATCCATGGGTGGCCAGTGCCCCTGCAGACGCTTCATCAGCAACGGGACCGTCACCATCAGGTACGCGAGATAGATCATGATGACCGCGATCGATGTAAGAACAGTGAAGATCTTCGGCTGCCCGATGTTGACGACCAGGATCAGCGCGGCAATCAGGCCGATGAGGACAGCGGGAGTGATTGGTGTTTGAGTGTCAGGATTAACCCGGGCGAGTCTTTCCCCGAACGGCAGCGCATTGTCGCGTGCCATCGCGAAAGTTAAGCGGATTGCTGCAGTGTGCACGGCCAGCGAGCAAACGCTCACCGCGATCACGATGCAAATCAGAAATACTTTTCCCAAGGGACCCCACATCACTTGCTCGACGATGTACTGCAAGCCGCCGCCGCTGCTGGCGAGCTGCGGGTCCCGCAGGTTAGGTGCCGACATGACCGCGAACACCAGGATCGCGCCGCCGATGAGGAAAGAGGCGAGGATGGCCCGCAGGATGGCCCTGGGAGCAGTGCGACGCGGTTCGACCGTCTCCTCGCCCAGGGAGCTCGCGGTGTCGAATCCGTACATCACGTATCCCGAGGCAAGCGACGCCATGAGAAATGCACCCAGATAGCCGCCGCTGGTGCCGACGCCGTATCCGCTCGTTGAGAAAAACACCGCGGGCCCGCGCGTCGTGTGGAGCGCCAGAATGATTGCGATGAGGCAGGCGGCAATCAGCTCAATAAAGACGCCCGCGCTGTTGATCATCGCCATCAACCGCACCCCGAGCGCATTGACGACGGTGGTGAAGAGGATCAACGCCGTGCCCAGGATCACCGCGTTGGTGGCGAAATCGTAGGCGCCCTTGCCGTCGCCGACGACCTGAAAGCCGTTCCACAACCGCGGCAGGTTGAGTTGCAGCGCGAGCACCACCGCAGACAGCGTGACGATCGACGCGGTGAGCATCAGCCAGCCTGCAGACCAGGCTACTACGCGGCTGCCCAGCTGCTTGGACCAGTTATAGACTGACCCGGCGACGGGGTATTTGGCAGCCAACTCCATAAAGCACAGCGCGACCGCGAGTTGGCCGATGAGCACCATCGGCCAGGACCACAGGTAGGCCGGACCGGCGGCACCGAAACCGAAGTAGAACAGCTGGAAAGTGCCGGTGAGGATCGAGATATAGCTGACCCCAGCCGCAAAGCTGCCGAACTTGCCGATGCCGCGGTCGAGCGACTCCTTATATCCGAAGTGCTCCATGCCGCTGTCGGTCCGCCCGGTAGCCTTGTTCTTGACCACGCCTTTGTCCTCTTTGAGATGGGTCGTCGCTCGGGCAATCCTACCGACGCTCGGCTGATCCAGATTCGTCACACCGGCGGGCCGACGCCGCCGTGGTGTGCTCCACTTGACCGTAACGGTCCGCGACTCCATCATTTCCCCCCCGACCTTGAATAGCTGTTTAACCGACCGGCTGTCAAGTCGCTGAAAGACGGGCAAGTCACTGAGCAAGAAAGAAGTACACCTCAGGGACGAGGGCATGGAACGAGCCTGGATGCTCTTTCGCGGAGCCCACCCGGTAATATCCAATTGAACAGGCAATCAACCCTCAAGGATGCCCGCCCCCACGGCGCCGCTGCCCCGCGGGACGAAGGCGAGGACGCCCGGCGCGTACAGCTCGTCGAAGTCACGATCGACAGTCTGGCTGAAGCCGGCTATGTCGGCACCACTCTCGCCGAGATCGCGCGCCGCGCGGATGTATCGCCGGGCCTGGTCGCGCATTACTTCGGCGACAAGGACGGCCTGCTCGAAGCGGCGTTCCGCACGCTGGCACGCACGCTGGCCGTGCGGGTGCAGGCACGCCTGGCGCTGGCGCGTACGCCGCGCGGACGCGTGCAGGCCGTCATCGACATCAATCTGGCGCCGGAGGAATTCAACAAGCGCACGGGCACCGCATGGCTCGCCTTCTGGGGGCAGGTGTTACACGTCGAGGGATTGAAGCGGGTACAGACCGCCTACCAGCGCCGCATGCTGTCGAACCTGCGCAACGATCTGCGTCGGATGATACCGGGAGAGGACGCGCGCAGTCTCGCGGCGATGATAGCCGCCATGATCGACGGCGTATGGCTGCGTGCCGCACTGTCGGAATGGCGCGAGGCCGACAGCGAGAGCGCCTGTGCCCTGCTCACCGCTTTTGTCGAGGGGCGCCTGAAGGATCTCGCCCAGACATCCGCGGGCACCGCCACTGCCGCTGCTGCGCAGGTGCGGCCGGCATTGCCGCCGGCCGCCGGTGGCACCTTCCGGGTGCACAACCCCGCCACCGGTGCGGTGCTCGCCGAACTCACCGTGGACGGCGCGGCGCAGATCGAGGCGGCGGTGGAGCGTGCGCGCGCGGCACAACGCCAATGGGCGGCCCGCGGCGGCGCGGCGCGCGGCCGCGTGTTGCAGCGTGCGGCGCAGCTGCTGCGCGCGCACAACGACGAACTGGCGCGGCTCGAGACCTTGAATACCGGCAAGCCCATCCAGGAGACGCGCGTGGTCGACGTGATCTCCGGCGCGGAGTGCCTCGAGTACTACGCGGGTCTCGCTGCCGGCATTGCCGGGGAGCACCTGGACTTCGGCCCCGCAGCCTTCGGCTACACGCGCCGCGAGCCGCTCGGGGTGGTCGCGGGCATCGGCGCCTGGAATTACCCGCTGCAGATCGCCTGCTGGAAATCCGCTCCGGCGCTCGCCTGCGGCAATGCCATGATCTTCAAGCCCGCGGAGCTCACGCCGCTCACGGCGCTGAAGCTCGAGGAGATCTATCGCGCGGCCGGGCTGCCCGAGGGTGTGTTCCAGGTGGTACAGGGTATGGCGGCGACCGGACGTCTGCTCACGCGCCATCCGCACATCCGCAAGATCTCGCTCACCGGGGAGGTGACCACGGGCAAGGCCGTAATGGCCGACGCGGCCGCGTCGCTCAAGCAGGTGACCCTCGAGCTCGGGGGCAAGTCGCCGCTCATCGTCTTCGCCGACGCGCGGCTCGACAATGCAGTGGCGGGGGCGCTGCTGGGCAACTTCTATTCGGCCGGCGAGGTGTGCTCCAACGGCACACGTGTGTTCGTGCAGCGCGGGGTGCATGCGCGCTTCGTCGAGCAGCTGCACGCGCGCACTGCGGCGCTACGGGTCGGCGATCCGCTGGATCCGGTGACCCAGGTCGGCTCGCTGATCTCCGCCGAGCATCTGGAGAAGGTGCTCGGTTTCATCGCGCGCGGCCGCGCCCAGGGCGCACGCCTGGTGATCGGCGGTACGCGCCTCACCGCCGGGGATCTCGCCAACGGCTGCTTCGTCGCGCCCACGGTATTCGACCAATGTCACGATGACATGGACATCGTGCGCCAGGAGATCTTCGGCCCGGTCATGTCGGTGCTCGAGTTCGACACCGAGGAGGAGGTCATCGAGCGCGCCAATGCCAGCGAGTTCGGCCTGGCGGCGGGGGTGTTCACCAACGATCTGACGCGCGCGCACCGCGTGATTGCCGAGCTGCAGGCGGGCACCTGCTGGATCAACCACTACAACGTTACGCCGGTGGAACTGCCCTTCGGCGGGGTGAAGCTGTCGGGACTCGGGCGCGAAAACGGACGCGCCGCCCTCGAGCACTACACACAACTGAAGAGCGTCTACGTCGCCATGGGCGACATCGACTCCCCGTACTAGCGCCGGCGCGACGCAACCCGTGGCGCCCGAGCTGTTTGACTACGTGATCGTGGGGGCCGGTTCGGCGGGCTGCGTGCTCGCCGACCGCCTGAGCGAAAGCGGACGCGACCGGGTGCTGCTGCTCGAATATGGCGGCTCGGACCGCTCGCTGTGGATCCAGATGCCCACCGCGCTGTCGGTGCCCATGAACATGGAGCGCTACGACTGGCGCTATTACACCGAGCCCGAGCCGCACCTCGACAACCGCCGCCTGCACACCCCGCGCGGCAAGGTGCTGGGCGGCTCGTCCTCGATCAACGGACTGGTCTACGTGCGCGGTAATCCGCTCGACTTCGAGCGCTGGCAGGAGGAGGGCGCGGCCGGCTGGGGCTATCGCGAGGTACTGCCGTACTTCCGGCGCGCCGAGCGGCACGCGGGCGGCGCGGACGCCTACCGCGGCGGGGAGGGTCCGCTCGGCACGCGCCGCGGACTGCTCACCAACCCGCTGCACCAGGCGTGGCTCGCAGCCGGCCGCGAGGCAGGGTATGCGTACACGCCCGACATGAACGGCTTCCAGCAGGACGGCTTCGGGCACATGGAGATGACAGTCGCAGACGGACGGCGCTGCAGCGCCGCCAACGCCTACCTGCGCCCTGCCATGCGGCGGCAGAATGTCACGGTGCACACGCGCGCGCTCGCTACGCGCGTAATGTTCGAGGGGCGGCGCGCCACCGGCGTGCGCTACCAGCGCCATGGCGGCACGCACGAGGTGCGAGCGCGGCGCGAAGTGCTGCTGTGCGCCGGACCCATCAATACGCCGCAACTGCTGAAACTCTCCGGTGTCGGGCCGGGCGAGGAGTTGGCCGCCCTGGGGCTCGCCGTGGTGCACGAGCTGCCCGGAGTGGGCGAGAACCTGCAGGATCACCTGGAGTTCTACTTTCAGCTGAGCAGCCGCGAGCCGGTGACGCTCTACGGGCAGATGTCGCCGTGGCGCCGCGCGCTGATCGGCGTTCGCTGGCTGCTGACCCGCGGGGGTCTCGGCAGCAGCAACCACTTCGAGACCGGCGGCTTCATCCGCAGCCGCGCCGGCGTGCGCTACCCCGACATCCAGTTCCACTTCCTGCCGCTGGCCGTGAGCTACGACGGCTCCGCGCTCGCCCGCGAGCACGGCTTCCAGGCACACGTCGGGCCGATGCGCTCGCACAGCCAGGGATGGGTGCGGCTGCGCTCGCCGCATCCGCTCGATAAGCCGCGCATCTGCTTCAACTACATGTCGCGGGCGGAGGATTGGACCGAGATGCGCGCCTGCGTACGCCTGACGCGCGAGATCTTCGCCCAGCCGGCATTCGATCGTTACCGCGGCCGCGAGATCCAGCCCGGCGAGCACGTGCAGAGCGACGAACAGATCGACGCGTTCGTGCGCACCAAGGTTGAGAGCGCCTACCATCCGTGCGGTACCTGCAGAATGGGTAACCCGTCCGATACGCTCGCAGTGGTCGACAGCGAGACGCGCGTCATCGGCCTGCAGGGGTTGCGCGTGGTCGACTCCTCCATCATCCCCTCGATCACCAGCGGCAATCTCAACGCGCCGACCATCATGCTGGCGGAAAAGGCCGCCGACCACATTCGCGGGCAGGCGCTGCTGCCGCGCGCGGACGTGCCCTACTACGTGGCCCCGGACTGGCAGATCCGGCAGCGGCCGTGATGGCAGCGGTGATGATGGCAGCGGCACACCGGCGACCCGGAGCGATGCGTTGATCGGACTGCTGCGGCCTGCACCTTTCGCGACCCCGCTGCCGCCCGAGCGCGTGGCCTCCACCTATGTCCGCCTGCGGCTCGAGGTGTTCGCCGGCATCTTCCTGGGTTACGCCGGTTACTACCTGGTGCGCACCAATCTTGCGCTCGCCATCCCCGACATGCTGCGCGAGCACCCGCAGTTCACCAAGGCCGAGCTCGGCAGCGCGCTCACCGGCCTGTCCATCGCCTACGGCCTGTCGAAGTTCCTCATGGGATCGGTTTCCGACCGCAGTAATCCCAAGTATTTCCTGCCGCTCGGACTGCTGCTGTCGAGCGCCATCATGGCGACGTTCGGCCTGGTGCCCGCGGCCAGCGCCTCGCTGGTCATCATCGCGGCCGTGCAGGTGCTCAACGGCTGGGTGCAGGGCATGGGCTGGCCGCCGTGCGGCAAGTCCATGGTGCACTGGTTCAGTACCCGCGAGCGCGGCTTCACGGTTTCGGTGTGGAACACCGCGCACAACGTGGGCAACGGCCTGGTGTCGGTGCTGGCGGTGGTCGGTGTCGCGCTGTTTCACGACTGGCACGCGAAGTTCTACTTCAATGCGATGATCGCCGCCGCGGTGGCGGTGGCGGTGTTTTTCCTGCTGCAGGACACGCCGCAGTCGCGCGGCCTGCCGCCGATAGAGCAGTTCAAGAACGATTATCCGCCCGGTTACGGCGAGGCGAGCGAGCGCATCCTCAGTTTCCGCGAGATCTTCTTCCGTTACGTCCTTCCCAATCGCTACCTGTGGGCCATCGCATTTGCCAACGCCTTCTGCTACTTCGTGCGCTACGGCGTGGTCAACTGGATACCCACATACCTGCAGACCGCCAAGGGCTTCTCTTTCCAGCAGTCGAGCCTCGGCTGGACGCTGTACGAGGGGGCGGCGATCCCGGGCACCATCGCCTGCGGCCTGATCTCGGACAAATGCTTCGGCGGCCGGCGCGCGCCTGCGACCATGCTGTTCATGACGCTGACGCTGGTCGCGGTCGTCGTCTACTGGCTGAACGGCAAGGGGCCGCTGTGGATCGATTATGCCGCGCTCATCGCCATCGGCTTCCTGATCTACGGCCCGATCATGATCATCGGGCTGCACTCGCTCGACCTGGTGCCGAAGAAGGCCGCCGGCACGGCGGCCGGGTTCACCGGGTTCTTCGGCTACGTGTTCGGCTCCGCGATCGCCGGCACCGGCGTCGGCTGGATCGCCGACCGCTGGGGGTGGGGCGGGGTGTTCATCACCATGGTGGCGTGCTGCCTGCTGACGATCTTCTTCAGCGCGCTGACCCTCGGACATCGTGCCGAGAGTGCCGGTCGGGTCTGAAGCGCGGCCGCGTTACTCGCGGTAGCGCGTCAGCGCATCGCCGAGTGACTCACGCAGCGCTCCGAGCCATGGCTCGTAGTGACGCCACTGGTCGAGGCCCTCGCGGTAGAGCGGCTGGCGCACCTGCTCGGAGCTGGCAGTGCGCACGCTGCGTTCGGTCTTGTGAAACTCGACGCAGGCGGGCTCAAAGCGGAGTCCGCAGAACTCGAGCACTCGCCGCACGTGGCCTTGCAGGTCGTCCACCAGCTCTTCGTACTGCACCCGCAGGACGCGTCCGGGCAGCACCGCATCCCAATGGCGCATGAGCTCGAGATAGGTACGGTAGTAGCGCGCGATGTCTGCGACGCTGTAGGTGAATTCCTGGCCTTTGGCGAACAGCTGCTTGAGGTTACCGAAGCAGCACGCCATCGGCTCGCGCCGCGCGTCGATGATCCTGGCGTTTGGCAACATCAGGTGTATCAGGCCGATGTGCCGGAAGTTGTTGGGCATCTTGTCGATGAAGCGCGCCTTACCGCTGCGGTAGGCGCGGGTATCGCCCAGGTACTTCTCGCCGAGGCGGCGAAAATCCTCGCCGCTCATCTGCGCCAGCACCGCCGGATAGCGCGAGTCGTCGGAGTCCGGATCGCGTCCTTTCAGGTGCGCGACGATGCGCGGAATATCGGCGAGCTCCTGGGTGCCTTCGACCGCCGAGTGTGACGCCAGGATCTGCTCGAGCAGCGTCGAGCCGGAGCGTGGCAGGCCGACGATGAATATCGGATCGGCGGCCGGTGCACCGCTACCCTGGTTACGGGCGAACAGGCCGACGCTACAGACTTCGATCTGCCGCCGGGTATTGAGCTCGAGGGTTTCCGGCCGGTAGCGGCTCTCGGCGCGTTTGAGGGCGTTGCCGCGCGCGTAGTACTCGAAGGACTCTGCATAACGCTGCAGATCCTCGCACGCCTTGCCGAGTGCGAAGCACAGATGGTAGCGATCGACCACGGAGGTGGCCGCTGCCGCTTCCGCGGTCTGCATGTGCGCCAACTCGCGGGGCTCGAAGCGGTAGGTCTTGAGATTGGCGAGGCTCCACCAAGCCTCGCCGTAACCGGCGCGCGCCGCCGCCGCGCTGTGATACTCGGCGATGGCCTCGCGCTGGCGCCCGAGTGTCTTCAGCGAGTGGGCGATCGACAGATACAGGTCAGCCGGGCGCGCAGCGTCTGTCACCAGTTCGCGGTAGATCTCGATGGCGCGCTCGTGCTGGCCGAGGCCCACGCAGGTGAGGGCGTAGCTGGTGCGGTAGTTACGATTGGCCGGCTCGGCGGCCAGCAGCCTGGCGGCCTGCTCCTGTGCCTGTGGGTACTGGTGCCGCTCGATCAGCACCTGCACATAGTCGTAGCGGGCTGCGTGATAGTCGGGCGCCAGATCGAGCACCGCCTCGAGCAGCAATTGCGCGTCATCAAATGCCTCGCGCTCGATGCCGATGCGGGCCAGCAGGCGCATAGCCTCGAGGTGATGGCCATGCCGCAGCAGGAAGGCACGAATGAGCTGCTCGGCCGCCGCGGATTCGCCGTCGGCGAACAGCGCGGTTGCCGACACCACCTCGGCAGGCAGTTTTTTCAGTGCCGCCACCTGCGCGGCCGCCTCGGCGGCATTCGCCGGTTGCCCGGTCATGCGGTAAAGGCCCTCGAGCATGCTCCAGCTCCCGGGCAGGGCCGGATTGATGCGCACGCCGTGCAGCAGGGCTGCGATCGCCGCCGCAGCATCACGCCGGGCGACATGGCAATAGCCGCGTTCCTGATACAGGCCGCTGAAGCGCGGATACAGACACTCGAGCGCGGCCAGCGTGGCGAGCGCCGCGGCAGTGTCGCCAAGATGCCGCTGTGCGACCGCGCGCAGATACAGCACGTCGCGATTCTCGGGCACGGACAGCAGCAGCGCCGCGGTCGCCTGCAGAGCATCCGCGAAGCGCCGCTCCTTCAGCAGCTCGCGCGTGCGCCGCACCTCGAGTTCCACCGCCGAGGGACGGTTCATAGGTTGCGGGACGCGGCTCATGGCCGCCGCATTACGCCGCGCGCGTCCTCAGAAGCTGTAGCCGACGGCTGCGCCGATGACCCGTGGCCGCAGCGGTGTCTGCTGGACGATGAACTGGTCGGTGCTGATGAACACACTGGCGTTCGAATTGCTCAGGTTCTCGCCGTACACATTGACCCACCAGGCGTCCTTCGCCACGCCGAGCGCTGCGTCATACACGGTGTAGGCGGGAAGCTCGAACCGCCCCCTGGAGTTCGTGACGGTCTCACCCGGCCCGAAGGTGGGATTGGCCCCCGCCTGGGTGAAGGAATGGCCGTTGTGGGTCATGCCGAGCTGAACGTAGGGCGCGTAGCCGCTGATGTTCCATTCATAACGGGCCCGCGCGCGGAACTGAATCGGCGGCGCGTTGGCGCTCGGCGCACCGATCGGGCCGTAGGGGTTGACGATCGGCGCGCAATTGGTGCCGGTAGTGCTGCAGGCCTCGGTGATCGGCTTGCCGAAGTTCACACTCGCGGGGTTCTCGTCGATCAGCGCGGGAGAGTTGGTCTGCCGGCTCTGGTTCCAGGACGCCGCTCCCTGCAGGGTGAGCCCGGTCACCACGCGAGCCACGAGCGAAGTCTCGATGCCCTTGATGAGGAAGTTCTGGCCGTTGGTGTCGAAGAAGATGTTGCCGGTGACACCGGGGTCGAAGAAGGCGACCTGGGCGTTGTCCCACTCCTCGCGGTACAGGGCGCCGTTCCACTGCAGGCGGTGGTCGAAGAATTCCGTCTTCCAGCCGATCTCGTTGTTGGTCAGCTTGTCGGAGGAGTAGGACCGCGGAACCGCGTACTGCGCCACACCGTCCGGCCCCGGGGCGTAGGCGAAGAAGCCGCCATTCTGGTTGAAGCCGCCGGGCCGGAACCCTTGTGAGAATGTGTAGTACACCATCACGTCCGCTGTCACGTGCCAGGTGAGGTTCCCGCGGCTCTTCCAGCCGGACTCGCTGTCGCGGAGATTCTCGGCATTGAGGTTGTAACTCGGGCCACCGGGGCCGGCATGGCACCCAGTCGGCGGCACGCCCTGCTCGAAGCAGCCGAAGCTCGACAGCACGCTGCCGGCCATGGTGTTCTGGAAGAGGAAGTGACGCGTGCCGGCGGTGAGGGTCAACACCTTCGGGATCAGGTCGAAGTCGACCGAAGCGAAGAAAGCCGTCTGCTTGGTCACGCGCAGCTGGTCCTGGTAGAAGGACGTGTTGTCGCTCTGTACGCCGGGATGCTGCACGTTCGTGCCGGGGAAGGTGCCGACGTTCGACAGGCAGCCGGTATTGCCGTTGCCGGGCGTGCCGGGCGTCGCGTTGGTGGTGCATGGCGGCATGGTCTTGTACAGCCACGCGGTCTGGTCGTACAGCTCGTTGTCCTCCCAGAACGCGCCGCCGATCGCGCGCACGCGCCATTCGTCCGGCGTGCTCAGGCGGAACTCGTGCTGCTGGTGCACGTTGCGCTCGGTCTCGTGCCAGCTGGCGCTCGGCGAGAAGCAGGTGGACTTCAGCGATGGATCGTTGACGAACGTTCCCGCTCCCGGCGGACCGTAGCACTGGTAATAGTCGGCAAATACGCCACGCGCGTAATTGGTGTAGTCGCCGGTCTGATCGACGTTGCGCACCAGGTAGCCGCCGGTATAGACGGCCTTCAGGTCGCCGAATTTGCCATTGACGGTCCAGGCCGTGCTCTCGAATTTGTCCCTGTCGTAAGCGGGATTGAACAGCGTCACCTCGAGCGGCTGCAGCGGCGTGCCATCGGAAGAATTGGGCTGCTGGTAGAACACGCCCTTGGAGTCCATGTCCTGATACGACTGGCTGATCAGCAGATTCCAGTCGGGGGTGAACTGGTAGAGCCCCTCGACGCGAAAGCCCTCGTAGGTGACGGGGTTGATGGCACGGCCGAGCACGTTGGCGTTATTGATGACCGGGCTGCCGGGCGGAACGCCGAAGGCCGTGGCGTTCGCATTGCCCCCGGGGCACACGCCGCTCACCGGCGCGCCGGCCGAGCAGGCGGTGGCAAAGTCGGCGTAGTGAATACCGAAATCGCTGGCCTTGCGGGTAAAGGTCGCCGGCACGTTGTCGATATAGCCGCCGCGGCGATCGTCGTAGATCACCGCGCGCACCGCCATGGTGTCGGCGATCAACGGAACGTTCAGCACCGCCGTCAGGCTGGTGTTCGGATCCCCGTGAGCGGTCGTGCCGTAGCCGCCCGTGACGCTGCCCTCGGTGACATTGAGCTTTGGCTCGTTGGTGATGTAGCGGATCGCACCGGCTTCAGCTCCGGCACCGAACAGCGTGCCCTGCGGACCTTCCAGCACCTCGATGCGATTCAGGTCGGCGGCGTAGATGTCGAGGTTGCGACCCGGCAGCTGACCGGACTGGTTGTCGAGGTAGATGGCGACGTTGGGCCATACCCCGGTCGAGCCGCTGCCCTGGCTGGCCTGGGAGCCCGCGCTCAGGCCGCGCATGAACACTTCGTTCTGGCCCGGCCCGTTGCTCGCCGAGGTGACGTTCGGCAGGTACTTGATGTAGTCGTCGAAGGTCTGGATGTTGAGCTGCTGCAGCGTTTGTCCGGTGAGCGCCTGAATCGAGATCGGCACGTCCTGGATATTCTCGGTGCGCCGCTGCGCGGTGACGGTGACTTCCGCGAGCGCGTCGCCGGCGGATTCGGTACTGGCGGTCCCCGGCTCGGCGGCGCCGGCGGTGCAGGAGGCGCCGCCGAGGATGACAGCCACCGCGTATGAGATCTTCGAATTCATGGCTTGATCCCTTTAGACCTTATGTGTCCCCGGAGGCGCGGGCCGCTCGACGCGAGCGACCTGTGATTATTCGAAAACCCGCGCACGTGCAGCGTCGCCGTTGACGACGCGCTGCGGCTGCAGGCGGCGCGTCGACGGCGACAGACCGTACGCGTCCTTGAACTGTCGTGAGAAATGGGCGCAATCGGCAAAGCCCGCCTCGTTGGCGATGTCGGTGACCGAGCGGTCGGTGTTCTCGATCAGCCAGTTGGCGTAGCGCATGCGCAGTTGTCGGTAGAGCGAGGCCGGTCCCATACCGACGTGCTGGCGGCACAGCCGCTCGAGCTGCCGCGCCGACAGGCCGAGCTCGGCCGCCACTGCCGCGACCGCAATCGGGCGCGCGAGATTCTGCTCCATGAGCAACAGCGCGCGGCGCACGCGCGGTTCGGCCACGCTCTCCGACAGTGGCGGATGCGGCTGCGCATCGCTGCCGGAGCGCGGCCGGTCGAACAGCAGCACCTGGCTGGCCTTCTGCGCGACGGCGCGCCCGAGGTGCTGTTCGATGAGATAGGTGGCCAGCGCGGCGGCGCCGGCGCCGCCGGCGCAGGTGATGCGCGGACCGTCGGCGAGGAACAGCCGGTCGGCGATGACTTCCTGGTTGGGGAAGGCTTCGAGGAAGTCCTGGTAGTGGTACCAGCTGACGCACGAACGGCGTCCCTTCATCAGTCCCGCGCGACACAGAATGAAGCTGCCGGTGCAGATGCCGATCAGCGGCACGTTGGTGACGCCGACCTCGCGCAGGTAGCGCATGGTCGCCTCGTCGAGTTGCGGACCCGCATGCAAAATGCCGCCGATGACGACCACGTAGTCGAGCGTATCCACCGGGAGCAGCGCACTGGTCGGTTGCAGCATCACGCCGCAGCTCGCCGACACCGGCTCCGCGCGGTTCGCCATGATCGACCACTGCACGTGCAGCGGACGGCTGCGATCGCCTTCGTCTGCGGCCAGCCGCAGGTGGTCGACGAACACAGCAAAAGCCGACAGCGTGAAGTGCTGCGCGAGCACGACCCCGACGCGCAGCGGCTGACGCTGTGTGCGCTCGGCCTGAGGAAGGCGACTTATTCCAGTTGAGTGAAGCATTGAACGCGCACTCAATATTATCTCCCCCTGCTTCAGGTATCTTCACTCAAGCTTGGGCGGGACGCAACACGCGAGCCACAGGGGAACCGGAAACCTCTACAGTTACAATGAATTATAAGGGAAATCGGCCCGTTGAATGCCCGTTCAGATGTGTCGCGTGGCCGCATCCCGCGGGCGTGGATGCGGCCGCCGCGGGCTGAGCGAAGCAAGGAGGCGCTGCCGGGCTTGGCCGGAAGCTAGCGCAGCACGGCGAGTCGGGCGAGATTGTCCTGCACTGTCACGTCGTGGCAGGCCATGCGCGCATACCAGCGCCGCGCGGCTTCGAGCAGCGCGGTGCACGTCTCGAACAACTCCTGCTCGCGCTCCGACAGGCTGGTGGCGCGCGCGCGCGGGAAGCCCCGCGGCGGCGTGCGTACGTGTCGGCGCAGCTGCAGCCGGCGCAGCGCGCGCATTGGGACGCCCCCGGGGTTCGTCATCTGCAGCACGCGTTCCGACAAGCCACGCGCCAGCCGCTCGCTCGCGAGTCCGTTGGCGTCGCGCTCCGCGCCGGGCGGCCGAATCCACTGCTCGCACCAGCCCTGCACCTTCTCGACCGAGCAGTGCAGTTGCGGGTCGGCCAGCGCCACGGCGATGCGCGGCAGGTCGACGGCCTCACGCAGCGCCGCTTCTCCGCGGTGCGCATCGAGCAGTTGCTCGACGTCGTTCAGATAACTGGCAAACATCCGCGAACTGGAAGGCTCACCTGGCAGGCGCGCGGTGCCGCCCATCGGCGGTATCCGCACCGTACCTTGCTGAATCGGCTCGTCCTGCATGAAAGCATCCCCTTCATCGGCTCAGTATCGACCTCCGTGCGGCACGCGCGTACCGCACGCCCCGCTCAGGCTGCCTGCTCCGGCGTCACCGACACCGTTGCGTCCTCGGCGTCCGCGGCGCTCTCGGGCGCCGTCGTTATCGAAGCGGTGGGTGCCGCCGCCAGCGCGGTCGTGCGCGGTCTCACCCGCACGAGACGTGTGGCCGCCGCCGCAGCTCGCACCCGGGCGAGCGGTCGGCGCCGCCGCTGCGGTGCCGCCCGGGCTGGCTTGCGTGCGGCTCCCTTGGCAGCCGCCCGTGTGCGCGTGATTTTAACGGTGCTGCGCCCGGCGCGGCGAGAGTGCCTGCGGGGCTTTGGGCGCGCGGCGCGAGCTTTGACGCGGCGCTCCCCGGCGACGCGGGCAGCGGCCGGCGCCGCGCCTTTTTTCTGGGCGCGACGCGCGCGCTTCCACGCCTTGCGCGCGGCAGCGGCCTGCTTGCGCGCGCGCCGGGCTTCGCGCTTCGCTTCTTTCAGGCGCTTACGGGCTCGTTTGAGCTCTTCCTTGGCGATACGCACGCGCTGCTTGGCGACGTCCGCCTGCAAACGCGCCCGTTCGAGCGGCTCAACGCGAGTGTCTTCGCTTGCCGTCTTTTTCACGTGTAATTCCGCGAGCGAAAAGACCATCAGTTTCACACAAGGACTGGTGCCTTTCCACCGCGCGCAGTTATCCACAGAATTTGTGCATAACTATGTGGACAACGGCACGTGCCGCAGCGCAAACGTCGAGCTCTGGCAAGGGCTTGCATCATCCTGAGCGCAACTTCGCCAGCCTGGGCGCCGCTGCGCTCAATCCGTATGCAGTTCAGTCGGCGCCCCCGTCGAACATCGTGGCGGTGACGCGATTGCGCCCGGAATGCTTGCTGCGGTAGAGGGCGGCGTCGGCAATCTTCAAGACGCGATCGGCGAGCCGCCGCTCGCCGGCCGGCACGCGCTCGAGCCCGCACAGGCCGAAGCTCGCCGTCACCGGGATGCTCTTGCGCTCATGGGTGAAGGGGGTCTGCGCCACCGCGGTGCGCAGCTTGCGTGCCACCTCGAGCGCCTGTGCATACGCTGTTTCCGGCAGCACCACCGCGAACTCCTCGCCGCCGATACGCGCCACCCAGTCCACGCCGCGCCGCAGGGAGCGCTGTAGGCGTGCGCCGAACTGTCGCAGGATCTGGTCGCCGCCGGCATGGCCGAGGGAATCGTTGATGTTCTTGAACAGATCGATGTCGCAGAGAATGAGTGACAGCGGCCGGCCGTAGCGCGCGGCGCGCTCCATCTCGCGGGGAAAGTGCTTGCTGAAGAACCGCCGGCTCGCAAGTCGTGTCAGGTCGTCGGTAGCCGACAGCTTGCGATTCTCGGCCAGGGTGACGCGCAGCACCGCTTCGAGCTCGGCAATACGGCGCGCTACCGCAAGTCGCGCGTCGATCTCGCGCTCGGAAGCGCGCCGACCGATACATTCGTCGGCGCCGGCGGTGAGCCCGGCCTCGCGCTCGGCGGCCTCATCGAGGTCCGCGATGTAGAGTATGAAGGGCGTACGCTCGCTTGCCTGGGCCCGGATCCGCCGCACCGCTTCCAGGCTGTCGGTGACAACCACCGCGCGATGCTCCGCCGCGCAGCGACGCAGCGCCTCCTGCTCATCGGCGACTGACTCGCAATCAAGCATGTCCGCGGTGATGCGCCGCTCGAATTGCTGCCGCAACAGCGCGTCCTGGCACACCAGCAGTGCCTTGGGCGACGGGACCACGCGCAGCATGACCGCGATGGTCGCCGTGGTCTCTTCCTGAATGGCCGCTGGGCGCTCAGCGCGCCGCTCGAGAATGCGCTGTATGACGGTAGTGTGGCCGCCGCCGGATGACATTGACCCCCCAATGCCTCGACTGTCACGTCCTGGGCCGCGAGATTACAGGCACCGGCGGGAAATTGCGCGGAAACCGTAGCCGGTCGGGGGCTTTGGTGCGCAGCGGCAGCGGCGCGGGATCGTCACCGGAGGCCCCGCGCAACGCTATGATTCGCCCATGGAGCCTCCCGGCATCACGCGCCACCGCCGCCCGTTTCTCGCGCCCTTATGGGTCATGTTATTGGCGGCCGTGGCGGTGGGCGGCATCGCCTGGGCGTTATATCGCGGTGCCTCGACCACGGTGGTGATCCTGGTGCGCCCGGTGGAAAAGACCCCGGGAACGATCGACGACCCACCGGTATCGCCCGAGGGCGAGCAGCGCGTCGAGCGCCTGGCGCACATGTTTTCCGGGCCAGCGGTGGCTGGAACCATCGATGCGCTCTACGCGAGCGATGACCGCGGCTCGCAGCAGACCGCCGCGCCGCTCGCCGAGCGGCTGCACCGCGCTCCCGCGCTGTTCCCGGCAGCGCAGGCACGCGCCGCCGCGGCACGCGCGCTGCGCGAGCACGCCGGCGGCACGGTGCTGATGATCGTGAGCGACCCGGCGCTGTTGCAGGTGCTGGCGCAGCTCACCGGCGATCCGCCGCCCGCCGCGCAGGAGGATCCGGACCTGGTTTACGTCGTCAGCGTACCGAGCGTCGGCCACGCGCACCTGGTGCGCTTCAGGATGTGACCGGGTCCGTCAGGGCGTGCGCTCGCGCCGCGTAGTGCCACCGGCGTTCAGGGCAATGGCACGCCGGATGAACTCCTCGTGCGGCCCGATGCGAAAATCGGCGAGCACCGCGCCGCGGATGTAGCGCGCCTGATCGATCAGGTAGGTGGCCCGGCGTACCCCGAATCCCAACGGTCCGCGCACGTCGTACATGCGAATCACGAACTTGTCCGTGTCCGACAGCAGCGTGAACGGCAGCTGGTACTTCTGTCTGAAGGCGCGATGCGTGGCCGGGCTCTGCGGGCTCACGCCGACGACCTCCAGGCCGACCTGCTGGAGGTCATCGTGCAGATCGCGGATCGCGCAGGCCTCGCGGGTGCAGCCGGGGGTGAAGTCGCCCGGATAAAAGTACAGGATCAGCGACCCGCGGCGCAGGAACGTGCTGAGCGACACGCTCTGCTCGTCCTGATCCGGTAAGGTGAATTCGGGCGCCCGTCCACCCATGGCCAGCATGGTTAGTCTCCGCTCGCGCCGCCAATGATAGCCGCAAGCCCGCGGCAACGATGCTAGAATCGCGCGCCTTGCGATGGGGCGGTAGCTCAGCTGGGAGAGCGTCGCGTTCGCAATGCGAAGGTCGAGGGTTCGATCCCCTTCCGCTCCACCAACCTCCTTTCCCCGCGCCAAACCGGTGCGCCCGCGCCAACAGCCACGCGACCTCGGGTGTCAATAGCGCCGGCGGCCGTTCCGGTCGCGCAGGCCGCGGCTTTTCGCCTGATAACCACGGCTTATCACGCCATAGCCTGAAATTCCTCATACATGCGGCGGTGCCCGATATATTTCCTGACCTCATCTGCGCTGTGCGAGGTAATCGATCTTGGCTGCTTTGGGAACCGAGCGCGTGCTCGAGGTGCGTCACTGGACCGACACGCAGTTCACCTTCACGACCACGCGCCATCCAGGCCTGCGCTTCGCCAATGGTCAGTTCGTCATGCTCGGACTGCCGCTGGCAGAGCGCCCGTTGCTGCGTGCCTACAGCATCGCCAGCGCCAATCATGAGGAGCAGCTGCGGTTCCTCAGTATCAAGGTGCCGGACGGGCCGCTCACTTCGCGCCTGCAGCACCTGCGCACCGGCGATGAGATCCTGATCAGCCGCAAGCCCACGGGAACCTTGCTGCTCGATGACCTGAAACCCGGGGAGCGGTTGTATCTGCTTTCCACCGGGACCGGGGCTGCACCGTTCATGAGCCTGGTAAGGGATCCGGAGGTCTACGAGCGCTTCCGGCAGATTGTGTTCGTGCACGGCGTGCGTTATCTGCAAGAGTCCGCAGTGGTGCGCCATCAGATCGAGACGCTCAGGATGCACGAGCTGCTCGGCGCCGAGGCACGCGCGCAGCTCAGATATTACCCGGCCGTGACCCGCGAGCCGCATGCGCATCGCGGTCGCGTCACGAATCTCATCGAGTCCGGCCGCCTGTTCGTCGACCTGGAGCTGCCGCCGCTCGAGCCGGGCACCGACCGTGTCATGGTGTGCGGCAGCGCCGCGATGCTGGCCGATACCTGTGCGCTGCTGGACGCGCGCGGCTTCACCATGTCGCCGCGCATCGGCGAGGCCGGGGACTACGTGATCGAGCGCGCCTTCGTCAGCCGCTGAGCCTTAAGCACTACGCCACCAGGTCGCGGTACGCGTGCCAGGTCGCAAATCCGAGGAGCGGCGCCACCACCACCATGCCGAGGAGCAAAGTGGCGAAGCCTAGCGCCGTCAGCACCACGATGAGCGCTGCCCACAGCAACATCGCCGGCAGGTTGGCCCCGGTAACGCGCAGGCTCACCGCGATCGCCTCCGCGGCGCCCGCATGCCGCTCGATGATGAGCGGCACCGCCACTACGGATGCCGCGAACACCGTGATGGCGAGCAGCGCGCCACAGCCGACGTAAACCAGCATCTGCGAGGCGCTGATGGGCGCCGCGCCGCCCCACAAGGCGACGGCAAGACTCGGCGCGGAGGCGTTGAGCGCCGATTCGAGGAGGATCGCGGACAGCACGAACCACAGCAGCGCCACCAGCGCGAGAATGCCGCCGAAATGCAGCAGTCCTTCGGGGTTGCGTGTGAGCGCCTGTAGCGACTCGTCGAATCCGACAGACAGGTGGGCCTCGCGCCGGCGGGCGAGCTCGCACAGACCGGTGGTCATCACCGGGCCGACCAGCAGGTATCCGGTGACCGCCGCGGCCGTGAGATACACGTGGCTGCTGCCGAGCATCAGCAGTACCGCCCCGAGTACGGCGATCAGTACCCCGTGCGCCACACCCGCGCCGCCGATGTGCGTCAGGTCGTCCCAGCCGCGACCAAGCCAGGTCAGTGCCTGGCGCATCGGCACATGTCTGATCTCGACGTGCGGATGCTCGGGAGTACCTAAGGTGACGGACGTGGTCATGGGACGCCTCCCGCCGGGCAGCCAAGCGCCTGGAATGGCTCGGGAGATACTACGCCTGCACGGGCACCGCGGGGATGGTCGGGGGAACGGGGAGCCCGGTAGACTCCCGCCCGGGCCGCGCCCCCGTAGCTCAGTGGATAGAGCGACCGCCTCCTAAGCGGTAGGTCGTCGGTTCAACTCCGGCCGGGGGCGCCAGACCCTCCATATCAAGGGGTCTCAGGCGAGCCCAGCGTGCTCACAAAAGCCTTTTAAAATAGTCATTCGGTGCTATTTTTGGTACTCTCCGCGCGCCCAGGTCGTATCAGCCAAAAACGGTGGGTACGGCGGTATCGGTGGGTACAATGGTGGGTACGCGAAGGGGCGGTGGGTACGACTTGGCGGCAACCGACTTTCTGACCGAAGCGCGTATTCGCAGCGCCAAACCGAAAGGGCGGCCGTACAAACTGCGCGACGGCGGCGGTCTTTTTCTTCTGATCACGCCGGCTAACGCTCGCCTCTGGCGATTGCGTTACAAGGTGCGTGGACGGGAGTCGATGCTGGGGCTCGGCACGTACCCGGCAACCTCACTCAAGGCTGCTCGCGCCAGGCGCGCCGAGCTGCGCACCGCGCTCGAAGCGGGCAAGAACCCCGCGGCCGAGCGCCGCGCCGAGCGCGAGAGCAGCGCCAATACTTTCGAGGCCATTTCGCGCGAGTGGCTCGCGAAGCAGCCGTTTGCGCCCAAGACGCTCAAAAAAGCGGTCTGGACCTTTGAGGATTTGCTGTTTCCGTACGTCGGATCGCGGCCCGTTTCCGCGTTAACGCCACCGGAGCTCCTCGAGGTCTTTCGACGGCTCGAGCGGCGCGGCAAACACGAGACCGCACACCGAGCGAAGCAGCGGGTCGGGCAGGTGATCCGCTACGCGATCGCGACTGGTCGGGCCGAGCGCGATCCCACGGTGGATCTGCGCGGCGCACTAACGCCCATCAAGGTGACGAACCGCGCAGCTGTCACGGATCCTCGAGAAGTCGCGCAACTCCTTCGCGCGCTTCACGGCTACCGGGGACACTACGTGGTGGAGACGGCAATCAAGCTCGCGCCCTTGGTGTTCGTTCGACCAGGGGAGCTTCGCGCTGCGGAATGGGCTGAGATGGATCTGGACGCGGGGGAATGGCGTATCGCGGCACATCGCACGAAGATGCGTCGGCCACACTTCGTGCCGCTGGCTCGCCAGGCGGTGGACATACTCCGCGAGATTGAGCCGCTTACAGGGCGCGGGCGGTATGTGTTTCCCTCCCCGCGGAGCGCGCTCCGGCCGCTCAGTGATAATGCCATTACCGCCGCGCTCCGGCGCATCGGGTACACAGGCGAGCAGATGAGCTGGCACGGATTCCGCGCGATGGCCTCGACGCTGCTCAACGAGACCGGGTATCCGCCCGACGTCATCGAGCTACAGCTCGCGCACCAGGAGCGCAACGAGGTGCGCGCGGCGTACAACCGAGCTCAACGGCTCGAGGAACGTCGGAAGATGATGCAAGCTTGGGCTAACTACCTGGACGCGCTTCGCGTCGGGCCCAACGTGCTGGCCCTTCGCCGGCTTGGCTGAGGCACGGATGACCCTAGCTGCGCCTGGTCAACTGAAGGTCGTGTTCTACTCGGGAGCAGCACCGACAAGGCTCACCACGCTGACTCTTCTGGGGCTGCTATTCGATCGAGTGCATTTCCCCAACGTGCGCGTGCCGCAGGCTGGCTTCGACCCGGATTGGGTGGCGGCGGACATCCGCAGGGTTGAAGAGATCGGTCACAAGGACTACGACACCTGGCTCATGCTGCAGCTGATGAGGTACGCCCTTAACCCGGAGGTGCAGCAGTTTTTCTACTTCACGGGGGACGAGAAACAGGTCTTCGGCGGCGACGCCATGAAGAAAGCCGGGCCGCTCGCGGCGATGCTCTATCAAAAGATCTTCGGGGCACGCCCGGGATTCCAACCGATATTCACGCCCGGGCACCATAAGGGCCTCCCGTACGACGCGACGATTGATTACCCAGGCCCCTTCTTCTACCAGGCCAACGCACTGTTATACGCACGCGAGCACCGTCTGCCGTTGCTCAACGACGACCCGCGCATTCCCGTTCCGGCAATGAACGGGATGGATGCCAAACACAATGCCACGCTGCTGGCCACGATCATGGCCATGGAATGCGTGCAACTCGTTCTTCCGGAGATTGGGGAACTGCAACCCGCGCAGATCGTTGAGGCTCGTGAGGACCTTAGAGACTACGTGCGGCCCTTCCGGCTGAGCCTTTTGGGGCTCGCCAACCAGCTCAACTCAACGATCACGGTTACGTCCGACTACAACGAAATCAAGCGCGCCGCAGAGTTCATCGCGAATACCGAGGTGTATCCGAAACTCGAGGAGTTTAAGAACGCGCTCGCCAAAGCGAAGCAGCGAGGCTGGTGGTCACGCACTTGGGACCTGGCTAAGCACGCTCCAGGGCTTGCTGCACTGTATTCGGCAGGCCACTTCCCGGCGGCTATCGGTGGTTCGCTGAAGGCGTTTGGCGGTTGGTTCATCGCTGGCGTAACTGAGCAAGCGCCCCGATCAGGGCTGCACTATCTCCTGAAGCTGAAGGAACGCGCCTCCCCGAGGACAGAGGGGTGACGCTCTGGATATCACCGGGTTGCAGCACGGAAGTGCGCGTAAGCACTTGAGCACTCGAAAGTTCCCGATAGCCACCCTCGCAGAGTACCCCTACCGCAGCCCCTCAAGAGGCGGGCTGCGGCGATTTCGCGTGAGACGCGCAGAAATTTAGTGAGCTAATCGCGCTGCGCGGTGATGCGGGGCATCTCGGCAGATGCTCGCAGCCGCGCGACCGGGCGCGAGTCGATCCACTCTGAGATGTCTGCTTCCAGCCAGGCCACAGAGTTCTCACTCAGTTGCCTGCGGTTCGGAAACTTACCGGCAAGCTCGAGGCGGTATATGGTCATGCGGGAGAGCCCAGTGGCCTGCATTACTTGTCTTATCCGAAGAAATTTCATGGGATTCGTCCTGACCGAGGTGCCCAGTTACGCACTGGGCATGCGCTCTCCGCTGACGCTCGACAGCACCATCATCAGACGAATCTCCGGGAAAGTCATCCCGAGTATCGGGGTGATTTCGGGTAGAAACTCAACAAGGTTTGATTGCGAGAGCAGCCAGAAATGTCGAGTTTCCGCGCAAAGAGGCCGGAAACTTCGGATTGACTTTTCACTGCAGCTGTTTTTCGCTCACCGCGGTCTTGGCCAGGGTGGGCCACGGCAGACGTCCATGGACGAGTCCAGACGCCGTTGGAATCACAAGCAGTGAGAATAGCATCGCCGTGCCGAGCTTACGCACCGTACGTTGACCTAACGCCGTCGCTGCGTGTATCGACGCGCATCATCGTGGCTCAGATCAGTCGGTGGACGCGCTCTATCTACTCGTGGTCGCCGAAACCGGCCCAGTAAGAGACGTTTACCGACACCTCTCGGGTTTTCGAGCTGTCCGCAATCGGGAGGCCCATCAGGCAGGAGTCAGCCACAACCGGAAGTTCAGTACATCCAAATGGGCTCCCGGAAGCTGCCGTTCTGTACTGACTCAGTGCGAATGCCCGGCTGGACGCTTCGCGATCCTGATCCTTGGGAAGGCTACCGTCTCTCGGATGCAGAGGGTCACCGATCCCACAAATGTCGGGTTTGGCCTTTGGGTCGTGTCTTAGTGGGTGAGGCGGCGAGAACTGGTGGCTATTTTGAGCCCGCGGCCAGGGGCGCATTTACCGATGACTCTTTGACAAAACCGCAAGTCTCGAATGACTATGTATTTGGCGCTGAGGCTCGTGTAGTGCCGCCGGCACGGTACGCGCCCGCCGCCTTATGAAAGGGGGTGGCATGTGAAAACAACTCTGCGCGACGTCTGTCACTTTTCCTTCCCCGGGCTCTTGCTGATAGCGCTAACCGCGTGCGGTGGTGGCGGCAACGACCAAAGCGCCGTGCCGATGCAACCGCCAACGGCGCAGTCAGCACCGGTGCCACCACCAATGGTAACGCCAGAAAGCGGGGATGCCTGGCAGGAACGCTATGTTGGCACGGTGACGATTGGGGATGTTCAATACTTCGGCGACGCGATGCTTACCGCAGACGGTCTTATTCGACTGTATGTGGGTGGTCCATCTGATAATGATGGTGCGATGCCGCCAACCGTACCTGCGAGTTCGGCGCAGTTGGTCGGCACACTCCGCGGGCAGACGAACCAGATATCCGGTGATGGTCTGGTATTCGGCCAGGAGTGTGCAGCCTCAGACCCCATCCGATTCTGCGCTGAAATCGGGCACGCTAACATTAGCGTCGCAGTCGGATCCGTCGATACATTTGCCACCATTTCTTCCACCATTCAGGGCAAGATCCTCGTAACAACCAGCGCCGGTACCGAGACATGGTCGCTGGACATGTATGCGTTCAGCAACTACTACGTTGACTTTCCAGCAACGCAGGGCGGCCTCGCGGGCCACTATCAGGAAGAGCTCGCAGATTTCGCGCAGAGCGGCGACACGATCATCAGCATTGACGCAGAGGGGGTGCTGTTCTTCCAGAGCGCGAGTTCAGGCTGTACGGGCAACGGCCAACTACGGCCGCATCTGGACGGGGCGGTCAATGTCTACGATGTGTCCCTGACCATCTCGGGCTGCAATGCACCATACAACTACTTGAACAGCACATTTGACGGTCTAGCTACCACCAGCCCCAGCAGCGTATGGGACTACGATTCAAACCTGCGGATGTGGCTATCGCAGCCAAATCCAAATGTCTCGGGTTCATCGCCGCCGGCTCTGACAACTTGGGCGTCTTGGGCGTCACAAAATTGATATGGCGCCGCTAGTGCACCTGCAGGATCCGACCCGCTAACACCGGCTCCAGCGCCAGCGCAAACGGCCGAATCAAGACGGGCG
>DATHRC010000031.1:0-26760 GCA_035481975.1 Steroidobacteraceae bacterium | reverse complement strand
GTCGTGCGTACCGGTGTAGGCGACGCAGTCGCGCTCGTGCCGGTGCGGCACGTGCACATTGCCGGGATCGCCATCGAAACCGAACTGCAGCACGCGCATACCGGGCAGGCCGAACTCGCGCTGCAGCGCGCGCACGTCCGCAGTGATGACGCCGAGGTCCTCGGCCACGAGCGGCAGGTCGGGAAACTCCACGCGCAGCCGCTGCAGCAGCTGCGCGCCCGGAGTGCTCACCCAGCGACCGCCGCGCGCGTCGGCGGCACCCGCCGGCACCGCCCAGTAGGCGGCCAGTGCGCGGAAGTGATCGAGGCGCAGCAGATCGAGCCGCTCGAGCTGCGCGCGCACGCGTGCCCGCCACCAGCTGAAGTCGGTGCGCTCGAGCGCCAGCCAGTCGTACACCGGGTTGCCCCATAGCTGGCCGAGCTCGGAGAAGTAATCCGGGGGAACACCGCCGACCGCCGCCGGCTCGCCGCTGGGGGTGAGCTCGAACAGGTCGCGGTGTACCCAGGTGTCGGCCGAAGAGGGCCCGACGTAGAACGGCAGATCGCCGAACAGGCGCACGCCGCGCGCGCGCGCGTGCTCGCGCAAGCGCTGCCACTGCACGTAGAAGGCGTATTGCTCGCGCTCGATCGCGCCGGCTTCCGCGCTCAGGCGGCGGCGTGCCGCGGCGAGCGCCCCCGGATCGCGATCGCGCAGCCGCGCCGGCCAGTGCCAGAAGGGCGCGCCGCCGCGGGCGCGCGTCAGCGCCTCGAACAGCACATAGTCGAACAGCCACGGTGCGGATGCGCTCAGGAATTCGGCGCTCGGCGGCGCGTTTGGGTCGGGCAGCTCGGCCGGGTCGAGAAAGTCGGGGTTGCCGGCGAAATCCGAGCGAACCCAGTACGGCGAGCCGCCGGGACCTACCGGCCCTGCGGGCAGAATCTGCCACACCGAGAATCCCGCCAGTGCGAGCCAGTCGATGAATGCGCGGCCGCCGCGGCCGAGCGCGCCAGCGAGCGCGGACATCGGCAGCAGCACGCCGGCGCGGCGCCGGTCGAACACGGGCAATCGGTCTGTGGCCATGCGTTTCCTTACGCGGCCCGTGTGCTCAGGCGCGGGCGCGCCGCATGACCCCGCCGTATTCGGGAGTCCCGTGACCGCTCGCGATGGATATCATCAGATCGGCCGGCGGCGCCAGGTTCAGCCGCCGGTAGAGCGTCACCAGCTGCCGGCGGTAGAGCCGATCGAACTGGCTGACCGCATCGGCGGGATTGTAATCGCCCAACCACCAGAACCAGTCGGACGCCTCGCACAGCGCCAGCTGGCGGCCCGCGGCCGCGCGCTGCGCCGCATCCGGGTTGCCCTGCAGTGCACGGTCATAGGCCTCCTTGGCGTCACATAACAGGTCCCACGCCTTGTTCTTCGCGGCATCGCCGATCCAGGTCGCGAGCGTGGCGTGCACCCAGCTGCCGGCGCACACCCGCGGCAGCGGGGCCGGCTGCATGCCGCGCGCCAGGCATTCCGACAGCGTGGTCAGCTCGAGCCGCGGGTGAGCGGCGAGCTGCGTGTACAGCGCGCGCAGGAAATAGTAGCCATTGAAAGGGTAGTGCTCCCAGGCGTTCTCGCCATCGAGCGCAATCAGCACCGCGTGGTTGCCGCTGCGCTGGTATTCGCCCGCGAGCTGCACCAGCTCGTTCACCAGGTTGGCCGCGGCGTCATCGCCATGCCAGGTGGCGTAGGTGAAGCCGATGAGGTCCGACAGCGCGTCGTCGCGGAAGAAGCAGCTCATCCCGGTGCCGCCGAGACGATACGGCCGGTTGTAGGCGAGCGGGTCCTGGGCCGCCGCGGTGTCGGTGAGCGTGAGGCTGTTGCGCAGCACCGCGGCGCTGCTGGCCGCCCAGCGGAAGCCGCGCGAGGCCAGCAGCTCGAGGGTCGCGGCGCTCACGGCCCCTTCGGCCGGCCAACAGCCGAACGGGCGCTCGCCGAAGGCACGGGTGAATACGCGGATCGCCTCCTCCACGTGCCAGGCCGCGCGTGCGGCGCCGCCCGGGTAGCCCGCATGCGCCGGCAGCGGCATCGCCGGGACCGCATCGCGCGCGCTGCGGAAGTCGAGCATCAGCGGCATGAGCGGATGCCCGTAAGGGGTCACCGACAGCTCGCACTGTCCGCGCACGCAGAGCGCGCGGAAGCGCGGCACCACCTGGCCGACCAGCCTGCCGATCAGCGCCAGCAGATCGCGCCGCTGCGCGGCGCTGAAGTCGCGGCCGCGCTCAGTGAGGCGTGCGACCAGCGGATCGGTGCGCCGCACCGTCTCGCCGAGCCAGGCGAGGTGATACCAGACGGCCAGGTCGTGGATCAGCTGGTCGGAGGCATAGCCGACGCGCTCGGTCGTGCCGAGCGTCTCGGCGATCGTGGCCAGCTCCAGGTACGGGCCGAAGCGCTCGATCATCTGCTTGCGCTGCGCGCGCAGGCAGCCACGCAGCAGCTCGAGCCGCAGCGGCGCTTCGATCGGCACCGGATCCGTCCCGAGCAGCGCCAGCATCGGGTCGGGCAGCGGGCTGCCGCCGGCGAGGTGCTCGCCGATGCGGTGCGCGATGTCCTGCAGCTGCTCGATGAGCACCGGGGTGAAGTTCACCACGGCGCGCGCCTCGGAGTTGCTCTCGAGGTGCGCCGCCATGTCGGTGTAGTCCTTGATGGCGTGCAGGTAGGTCCACGGCAGCGCGTACTGGCCGGTGAGCGCGTCGCGGTAGTGCGGCTGGTGCATGTGCCACAGCAGGACCACCGGCAGGCGGGGAACGGCGCTCATGGCTCGGGCGGGCGCGCGCCGCGCAGCATGTCCGGAGTCACCAGCACCACGCCCTTGTCGGTCACGTAAAAGCGCCGCGCGTCGCTGTCGCGGTCGACGCCGATGCTGGTGTCGTCGGGAATGTCGCAGCCTTCGTCGATGATCGCGCCGTTGATCAGGCAACCGCGGCCGATCTCCGCGTGCGGCAGAATGACCGAGCGGTGGATGGTGCTGCGCTCCTCGACGCGCACGTCGGAGAACAGCAGCGACTCGCGCACCACCGCGCCGGAGATGATGCAACCGCCGGAAACCATGGAATTGATCGCCATGCCGCGGCGTCCGTCCTCGTCGAGCACGAACTTGGCCGGCGGCTGCTGCACCTGGTAGGTCCAGATCGGCCAGTCCTCGTCGTAGATGTTCAGCTCCGGGCGCACGTGCACCAGCTCGAGGTTCGCGTCGTAGTAGGCGTCGATGGTGCCGACGTCGCGCCAGTAGCTCTGCGCGCGCGTCTTGACGTCCTGGAACGGGTAGGCGAACACCTGCCGGTCGGCCACGATGGCGTCGGGCAGGATGTTCTTGCCGAAGTCGTGGCCCGAGGCCGGGTTGGCCGCGTCCGCGGCCAGCAGGGTCTCGAGCAGCCGCGTGTTGAACACGTAGATTCCCATCGAGGCGAGGATGGTGTCGGGGCGACCCGGCAGCGTATCGGGCGCGGCCGGCTTCTCGGCGAAGCGCGTGACGCGGTTCCACTCGGTGGCGGTGAGCACCCCGTAGTGGCGCGACTCCTGCGCCGGCACTTCCACCACTCCCACGGTGATATCGGCGCCCTTCTCGACGTGGTAGGCGATCATCGGGCCGTAGTCCATCTTGTAGATGTGGTCACCGGCGAGCACCAGGACGTGCTTGGGATGATGGGCGAGGATCAGCTCGATGTTCTGGTGCACGGCATCGGCGGTGCCGCGGTACCACGCCGGGCCGAGCTGCTGCTGGGCCGGCACCACTTCGACGAACTCGCCGAACTCGCCGCGCAGATAGCTCCAGCCGTGCTGCACGTGCTGGATCAGCGATTGCGCCTTGTACTGGGTGAGAATCGAGATCTGCCGGATGCCCGAGTTCACGCAGTTCGACAGCACGAAGTCGATGATACGGAACTTGCCGCCGAAAGGCGTCGCGGGCTTGCAGCGGTGCGCGGTGAGATCGCGCAGGCGCTCGCCGCGCCCACCGGCCATGATGAGCGCGAGGGTGCCGCCCGTCAGGCGGCTCACGTAGCGTCCCGAGGAGGCGCGGGCAGGTTGGCGCGACATGGGCGGTACTACACCGCAAGGTCCGTCGTCGGTGCAACCTTTAGCGCGCGCCCACCCTACAGGCGCTTCATCAGGCCGAGCTCGTAAGGGTGCGACAGCAGCTCGTGATAGGGATAGATGCGCAGCTCGGTGCGGAACTGACCGCACTCGGGCGGCTCGACATCGAGCGCGAATACCACCGCCGCGTCGGCATCGTGCTCGTCCGTGGCCGTGAACGTGGCCTGCCACAATCCGTCGCGCGGGCGCTGCCCGTAGCAGGACAACGGCGGCGGCGACAGGTCCGCCTCCGGCAGCAGCCGCCGCGAAACCAGCTCGAGGCGCACGTCGGCGGGGTTGAGGCCGTTGAGTCCCACACCGACCCGCAGCCGCAGCCGCTCGCCGAGCGGCAGATCGCGCGTGCCGCCATTGAGGAGCTTAAGGCTCACCTTGGGCCAGGCGAGACGCACGCGCTGCTTCCAGTCGGCGAGCGTGCGGGCACCGGTGAAGCCGTCGGCGGCAAGGCGCGCGTAATGCGCGGCGGCGGGGCGGTAGAGCCCCTGGGTGTAGTCGAACAACACGCGGCGCATGTTGAAACGCGCGATCACCGTGCTCATGGCGCGCTTGCTGCGGCTCACCCAGCCGCGCGGACAGCCGAGCTCGTCGCGGCCGTAGTACAGCGGCAGCACCTCCTCTTCCAGCGTGCCGAGGATCAGCTCCGCCTCGAGAGCGTCGCGGCGCTCCGGATCCTGCACATTCGCCGGCGGGATGCCCCAGCCGTTGTCCTGTTCCCAGCCTTCCGCCCACCAGCCGTCGAGTATGGAGAGGTTCAGCCGCCCGTTGATGGCCGCCTTGATGCCCGACGTGCCGCTCGCCTCGAGCGGTGCGATCGGGTTGTTCAGCCACACGTCGACCCCGGACACCAGGCAGCGCGCCAGCTGCAGGTCGTAGTCCTCGAGGAACACGATGCGCCCGGCGAACTCCTGGCTGGTCATCAGCTGGCGCAGCTCGCGCAGCACCTGCTTGCCCGGCTCATCCGCCGGGTGTGCCTTGCCGGCGAACAGCAGCACCGCCGGACGGGCCGGGTTGTTGACCAGGCGCGCCAGGCGCGCGCGATCGCGCAGCAGCAGCGTCGCGCGCTTGTAGGTGGCGAAGCGGCGCGCAAAGCCGATCGTCAGCACGTCCGGCCGCTGCGGGTCGAGAAAGCGCGTCACGTGGCGCAGCTGCGCGGGGCTGCCGCCCTTGCGGTCGTACTCGCGCTGCAGCCGTTCGCGCACGTTGGCCAGCATGCGGCCCTTGACGTCCTGGGCCGTCGCCCAGTAGCGCTCGTCGGGCACCCGCTCGAGCGAGCGCCAGAAGTCCGCATCGCGCAGCCGCTCGCGCCACTCGCGTCCCAGCTCGCGATCGAAGAACTCCATCCAGCGCTGGTGCAGGAAGGTCGGCACGTGCACGCCGTTGGTGACGAAGCCCACCGGGTTGTCCTCCGGCGGCACCTCCGGCCACTGGTCGGCGCACAGCCGCGCGGACACCGCGCCGTGAATGCGGCTCACGCCGTTGACGCGGCGGGTGCCGTTGAGAGCCAGGCGCGTCATGTTGAACAGCCCCGGGGCTCCCGGGGCGCGCGCCAGCTCGAGAAAGCGCTCCACCGGGATGCCGAGCTCGCGGATGAAGCCCTCGAAATGCTGCGCGATCAGCTCGAGCCCGAAGGCGTCGTGACCGGCGGCGACCGGCGTGTGCGTGGTGAACACGCAGTCCGCCGCCACCGCCTCCAGCGCGGCATTGAACGGCATGCCGTGACCGAGATGCTCGCGCAGCAGCTCCAGGATCAGGAACGCGGCGTGGCCCTCGTTCAGGTGCCACACCGCCGGCTGCACGCCGAGGGCGCGCAGTGCGCGCACCCCGCCGATGCCGAGAATCATCTCCTGGCGCACCCGCGTGGAGTCATCGCCGCCATAGAGGCGATGGGTGATATCGCGATCGGAAGGGGCGTTGTCGGCGCAGTTGGTGTCGAGCAGGTACACCGGCACGCGCCCCACCTGCGCACGCCACAGCCGCGCGCTCACCTCGCGCGCGGCGATGCGCACGCGCACCGTCGCCCATTCGCCGCCGGGCATGCGCACCGGCTCGACCGGCAGGTCGCGCGGATCGCGCTCGCGGTACTCGGCATGCTGCAGCCCGTCGTTGTCGACCGTCTGGGTGAAATAGCCCTGCTCGTACAGCAGACCGACCGCGACGAAGTTGGCGCGCTCGTCGCTCGCCGCCTTGCAGTAATCCCCGGCAAGCACGCCGAGTCCGCCGGAGTAGATCGGGAAGCTCTCGTGAAAGCCGTACTCGGCGCAGAAGTACGCCACCAGCGGGCTCGCGCCGGTCGCTGCGCCCGGCTGCACGTAGGCATCGAGCGTCTCGAGCGCCACGCGATAGCGCGCGAGGTACTCCTCGTCGCGGGCGCAGCGCTCGAGGTTCGACTGTTTGACGCAGCGGATCATCAGCCGCGGATTGCCGTTGGTCTGCTTCCACAGCTCCGGATCGAGGTCCTCGAACAGTGCGCGGGTGGGGCGGTGCCAGCTGAAGAAAAGGTTCGCGGCGAGCTCGGGCAGGCGTGCCAGGCTCCCGGGGATCACGGGGGTGACTTCGAGGAGCGAGTTTCTCATCGCGGACTTTCAGAAACTTCGGCGACCGAAGTCTAGCAGTCAGGCTTGCCCCGGCCGGAAGGCGTCCCGGGCGCCCGTCTACTGCTGCAGGATCGCTAATACTAGTTGTAAGCTAATACTATGTAGTAAATAATACTAGTAAATGGATGATACGCAGGCACGCAAGTTTCAGAAGGACCTGAACACCGGGCTCACGGCGCTGGTGCTGCTGGCGGTGCTCGAGGGCAGCACCGAGGACCTCTATGGATACGAGATCGCCAAGCGCCTGCAAAGGGCCAACGAAGGCGAGGCGCTCTTCAAGGAGGGCACCGTCTACCCGGTGCTGCGCAGCCTCGCCGCGGCGGGCCTGCTGACCAGCCGCGTCGTTCCCTCTTACTCGGGGCCGCCGCGCCGTTACTACCGCATCACCGAGGAGGGCCGCGCGGGGCTGCGCCAGTGGAGCGACATCTGGCGGCAGACGCGCGGCTTCGTCGATCGCTTCATCGAAGGAAAGACCACATGAGCAGCAACGCACCCCGCTCGATCGATGAGTACCTGAGGCAACTGCGCGCCGCGCTTGCCGGCGAGGATCCCGCGCTGGTCCAGGACGCCCTCTACGACGCCGAGGAGTACCTGCGCGCCGAGCTCGCCGCGCATTCCGACAAGTCCGAGGCGGACGTGCTCGAGCTCATCGCCAGCACCTACGGAGCCCCCGAGGAGGTGGCCACCGCCTACCGCGACACCGAGGTGAAGGTGAAGGCCGCTCTCAATCCGCAGCCGCCGGCTGCCACGACGACGCCGGGCGCCCTGCGGCGCTTGTTCGGCGTATTCATGGATGCGCGCGCCTACAGCTCGCTCTTTTACCTGCTGCTCACGCTCGCCACCGGCATCGTGTACTTCACGATCGTGGTCGCCGGCCTGTCGCTGTCCGCAGGCCTCGCCGTCCTCATCGTCGGCGTGCCGTTCTTTCTGGTTTTCATCGGCATCACGCGCGTCATTTCCCTGGGCGAAGGCCGCCTGCTCGAGGCGATCACCGGCGAGCGCATGCCACGCCGTCCGCTGCATCCGGGGCCGCCCGCCGGCTGGCTCAGTCGGATCGGCGACATGCTCAAGGATGGGCGCACCTGGACCACGCTGCTGTATTTGCTGCTGATGCTGCCCCTCGGGATCGTCTACTTCACCGTCGCCGTCACGGGACTTGCGGTCGGCTTGCGCCTGACGCTCGCGCCGCTGGTGGTGCTGGGACACGACTTCGACTTCCTGCCGCTGCGCTTCCCCCCGGGCCTCATTCAGATCAATGACCACTCCTTCGGCGGCCCCCACACGTTCCTCGGCTCGCTGTTCTGCATGCTCGCGGGGATCGTCATCCTCGCGCTCCTCATGCATGCAGCGCGCGGGATCGCCCGTGGACACGCGCGCCTCGCCAAGGTGCTGCTTGTCAAACCGGGCGCGTGAGCAGCGGCGCGCTAAACTGCGCGCCGTGCTGCGCCTCTGTGTGATCCTCGCTACCTTGAGCCTGCCGGCGGTGCTGGCCCCGCTTTCAAGCGGCCGCCCGGCGGCTGACCGGCTCGCGGCGGCGCCCGCCAAGCCCCGCGGCTGCCTGCCGACGGGCAACGGCTATCTGCGCGCCCGCATCCGCGGTGCGTTGAACCTCGATCTCGACTGGCGCAACGACCAGATCGAATGCGAGGGTGGCCCGCGGCCCGACGGCAGCGGACTGCGCGTGAGCTTTGCCGGTCCCCGGCACGCCGACGGGCGGCGGCTGCGCCTGGTGTTCGGCATGAGCGCCGCGCACGAGGGACGCGGCGGCCGCGAGCTGCCGACCAATCTCACCGTGATCCTCGAGGGTGAAGCGCGGCTGTTCGCGACCCGCGGCGAGGACCATTGCACGGTGGACCAGCTGCGCCAGGAGCGCGTCGCTGCGGCCGCAGGACCCGTGCGCTCGTGGCGGGTAATCGCGCGCGGCTTCTGCGTGGCGCCCGCGAGCAGCTTGAGCAGCGATGCCCGCATTCTGGTCAGCAGCTTCGATTTCGCCGGCACCGCCGTGTTCGGTGATGAGCCGCCGGAGCAGCCCCTCCTTACCCCCAGGACATAGGTCGACCATGTCAGAACGATGCCAGCGCACCTCCCCCGCTGCGGCGCTGTGGCTGGCCACGCTCGGCGCCTGGCTGGCCGTTGCCGCGGCGGCGGCACAGGAGCCGCGCCGCCCGCTCGACCTCGCGACCTTCCCGCGCACCACGCTCGAGATCGTCCACCACGGCACCGGCAAGGACGCACGCACCTACCGCTTCGATGTCTGGGTGGCCGACACGCCGGAGCGTGCCGAGCAGGGGCTGATGTTCGTCAGCGATCTGCCCGGCACTCAGGGCATGGTGTTCCCGGTGGACCCGCCGAACGTCGAGAACATGTGGATGAAGAACACCTACATCGAGCTCGACATGCTGTTCGTCGATGCCGCAGGAAAGGTGAGCAAGATCATCGAGCGCGCCGCGCCGCTGTCGCTGCGCACGCTGAGCTCGGACACGCAGGTGGCGGCGGTCGTGGAGCTCAGGGGCGGTGAGGCCGCCAGGCTCGGCCTGCGCACCGGCGACACGGTGCACTGGAAGCCGCCCGCGCCCCGCTGAGGATTACCGGGCCGGCGCCTGCGCCGGTTGCCTCTTGTGCCGGGCGCGGCTGTGGAAGATCGGCGGCTGGATGGGTGCGCCGTAGGCGCGGCCGCGGGTTTGGCCGCGCGGCGCGAGCGCGCTCGGCCTTGCGGGACCGGGCGCGGCCGCCGGCGGCGGCGCTGCGCACCACGCGCCGAAGTGTGCCGGCACCGCCGCGGTGAAGGGCGCGGCCGCCGACACCATGGCGAGCGCAGCGATCACCTGGATGGCTTTCATGCTTTGCTCCTCCGCAGGAGAGTCTAGCGGCGAGCCGCGCGCGCTGCGAAACCTCTGTGAATTATGGCAAAAGCGCGCTCACGGCAGCGTGGCGGCAAAACGCGGCGGCTCGCGCGCATGGCTCGCCTGCTCGTAGGCATAGGCGCAGCCGATGAGCTGCTCCTCGCTGAAGGCCGCGCCGATGAACGACAGCCCCACCGGCAAGCCGTGCACGCTACCCATCGGCACGCTGATGTGCGGATAGCCGGCCACCGCGGCGGGTGTAGTGACGCCGCCGCCAAGAACGTGATCGCCGTTCACCAGATCGGTGGTCCAGGCCGGCCCCACCGTCGGCGCGACCAGTACCTGCAGATGATCCTTCGCCAGCGCCGCATCGATGCCCTCGGTGCGCGCGCGCCGCAGCGCCCGCGCGTGCGCCTCGAGGTATTGCGGATCGCTCAGGGGCCCGCGCGCCTGCGCTGCGACGAACAGCTCCTGGCCGAAGAACGGCATCTCGCGCGTCACCTGACGGTCGTTGAAGGCGATCAGCTCGGCCAGCGTGCGCGGGCCGCCGCCCTGGCGCGTCGCCAGGTAGCGGTTGATGCCGTCCTTGAATTCGTACGCCAGCACCACCTGCTCGTCGGCGTCGAGCTGCTCGGCGGTGGTGATCTCGGCCGGATCGACCAGCACCGCGCCGTGCGCGCGCAGCAGCGCGAGGGCGTGCTCGAACAACGCGTCCACCTCCTCGTGAAAGCCGGCGTAGTGGCGCAGCACGCCGATGCGCACCCCGCTGAGAGCGGCCGCGTCCAGGGCGCGGCGGTAGTCCGGCGGCGGATGCCCGGCGAGCGCTGCGGTCGCCGGATCATCCGGGTCATAGCCCGCCAGCACGCCGAGCAGCACGGCCGCATCCGTGACCGTGCGGGCCAGCGGTCCGGCCGTATCCTGGCTCGCCGCGATCGGGATGACACCTGAACGCGACACCAGCCCGACGGTGGGCTTGATGCCCACCAGTCCGTTGACGCTCGCCGGACAGGTGATCGAGCCGTCGGTCTCGGTCCCGACCGCGAGCAGCGCGAGATCGGCGGCAATCGCCGCACCCGCGCCGGAGCTCGAGCCGCAAGGGTTGCGATCGAGCGCGTAGGGGTTACGCGTCTGGCCGCCGCGCCCGCTCCAGCCGGAGGAGGAGCGCTTCGAGCGGTAGTTGGCCCATTCGCTCAGGTTGGTCTTGCCGAGAATCAGTGCGCCGGCCGCGCGCAGGCGGCGCACGATGAAGGCATCGCGCGGCGGCCGCGAGTCGTACAGCGCGAGCGAGCCCGCGGTCGTGCGCATGCGGTCGGCGGTGTCGATGTTGTCCTTGAGCAGCACCGGCACGCCGAACAGCACCCCGCGCGGTGCAGCGCCGGCATCGAGCTGCGCGGCGAGGGCCGCGGCGTCGGGGTTGAGCTCGAGCACCGCGCGCAGTGTGGGTCCGTGGGTGTCGAGCGCGGCGATGCGCGCCACGTAGTGCGCCTCGAGCCTGGCCACCGTGAGCCGATGGCGCTCGAGGTCGGCGTGCAGCTGCGCAATCGTCAGCTCCGGCGAATGAGTCGCGGGCGGAGCGCCGGCGGCTGCGGACCCGGGCAGTGCGGCGGCGGCCGCAGTGAGCAGCGCGGCGAGCGTTGCGGCAAGCTGACCGGCGCAGCGTCCGCCGGACTGCCTCACTCTTCCTCGGAACGCGGGCGCCAGGCCTGCGCCAGCTCCTGCTGCTTGCGCGGCGGGACCGGGTCGTAGTGACTGAGCTCCATGGTGTAGGCGCCCTGCCCGCCGGTGAGCGCCTTGAGGCGTGACTGATACTCGGCCACTTCCGCGAGCGGCACGTAGGCGCTCAAGGTCGCGCGCTGGCCGGGCAGAGTGTTGTTACCGTTGATGCGGGCGCGCTTGGTGGCCAGATCGCCGGTGATGTCGCCGATTGCGCTCGCCGGCGCCGTGATCGACAGCAGCATGATCGGCTCGAGCACGATCGGTGCGGCCTTGCCGAGCGCGTCCAGGAACGCCTTGCGCCCGGCGGAGACGAAGGCCACCTCCTTCGAGTCCACCTGATGATACTTGCCGTCGTAGACGGTGACGCGCACGTCCTGGATCGGAAAGCCGGCGAGCGCGCCCTCGGTCAGGACCTGCCGTACGCCCTTCTCCACCGCCGGAATGTACTGCCCGGGGATCGCCCCGCCCACCACGTCGTCCACGAACTCGAAGCCGGCGCCACGGCCGAGTGCCTCGATGCGCAGGAACACCTCGCCGAACTGCCCGGCGCCGCCGGTCTGCTTCTTGTGGCGGCAGTGTCCGTCAGCCGGGCGCGTGACGGTCTCGCGGTAGGGGATGCTCGGCGGATGCGTCTTGACGTGCACGCCGTAGCGCTCGGTCATGCGCTCGAGCAGCACGCGCAGGTGGAACTCGCCCATGCCGTACAGCACCGTCTCGTTGACCGCCGCGTGGTGCTCGATACGCACGCACGGATCTTCCGCGGTGAGCTTGTGCAGCGTGTCCGCAAGGCGCTGCTCGTCGCCGCGCCGCTCCGGCTCGATGGCGATGCCGAGCATCGGCGGCGGGAAGGCGACCGGCTTCAGGTGATACTGGTCCTCCTCGTGCGAGTCGTGCAGCACCGCGTCCAGATGCAGCTCATCCACCTTGGCGATGGCGCAGATGTCCCCGGGCACCGCGCTGGTGACCTCGCCGGTTTCCTTGCCGAGCAGGCGGAACAGGTGCGCGACCTTGATGGGTTTGCGCGCATCGCCCACGAACAGCTGGCTGCCCGGGCGCAGCGTGCCCTGGTGCACGCGCAGCACGCCGAGCTTGCCCACGTAAGGATCGATGGATACCTTGAAAACGTGCGCGATCACGTGGCGCGCCGGGTCGGGCGCGACCGGCACGCGCTCGGCCGCCGCGCCGCTGCCCTTGAGGAAGTGCGGCGGATTGCCTTCGGCGGGGTTGGGCATCAGCCGCTCGAAAACCTGCAGCAGCTCCGGCACCCCCGCGCCGCTCTCCGCGGAAGCGAAGCACACCGGCACCAGGTGCCCCTCGCGCAGCGCCTGCTCGAACGGATCGTGCAGCTGCTCGGGCGAGAGCTCCTCGCCCTGCTCGAGATAAAGCGCCATGAGCTGCTCGTCGAGCTCCACGACCTGGTCGATGATCTGCGTGTGCGCCGCCTCGACCGAGGAGAAGTCGGCGGCGCGCCCGTTCGGCTGGAAGAAGCAATCGACGACGCCGTCACCCGCGCCGGCCGGCAGGTTGAGCGGCAGGCATTCCGGGCCGAAGGCATCGCGCAGCTGCTGCAGCACATCGGCGCAGTGCGCGTCGCGGCTGTCGATCTTGTTGATCACGATCAGGCGGCACAGCTCGCGCTCGCGCGCGAACTCCATGATGCGTTGGGTGAAGCTGTCGACGCCGCTCGCGGCGCTGACCACGATGGCGACCGCCTCCACCGCCTCCAGCACCGCCAGCGTCTTGCCGAGAAAATCCGCGTAGCCGGGGGTGTCGATGAGGTTGAGGTGCACCTCGTGGCAGTCGAAGCTGCAGATCGCGGTATCGAGAGAATGCTGCAGGCGCTTCTCCTGCGGGTCGAAGTCGGACACCGTGGTGCCGCGCGCCAGGCTGCCGCGGCTGCGCGTCGCGCCCGCCTGCAGCAGCAGCGTCTCGAGCAGCGAGGTCTTGCCCGCACCGGCCGGCCCGACCAGTGCGATATTACGGATGCCCGAAGTCGTGTACCCCATGGCGAATGCTCCCCCGGCTGTGGCAATCACCGGCGCCGCGCGAGCCTCACCGGTGGTGAAAAGCCTACTCCCGAAGCCCTGTCCGGGGCCAGCCACAAGACCCCCTTGCCGTGGGCGCGCGCGGGCTGCGGTGCGGGCGTGCCCGCTTGCCCCGTCCGGCGCCGCTGCGGTTAAACTGCCGCGCAAACAATGGTGAACGTGGGACTCGATTCCTTGCCGGATCCCGGCGCGCGGCGCGCGGCCCGGGCGCTGTTCCGCCGTGCACGCTGGCAACGCTGGCTCGGACGCACGCCGCAGGCGCTCGCGCTGTGCCGGCAGGCGGTCGAGCACGCCGACTACTCGCGCGCCTACACGCTCATGTCGCGGCTCACGCTTCCCGGGGAGAGCTACTTCGGGGTGCTGCGGCGCATCCACCGGCACCTCAGGCCCGCCACCTACCTGGAGATCGGCGTCGCGCGCGGGGAGTCGCTGGCGCTCGCGCTGCCGGAGACCGACGCGATCGGCATCGACCCTGACCCGCAGGTCAAGCGGCCGTTGCGCGCCCGCGAACGGATCTTCGCCACCACCAGCGATGAGTTCTTCGCGCAGCACCCGCTGCACGCCGCGTTCGGCGGACGCGGCGTGCAGCTCGCGTTCATCGACGGCATGCACCGCTTCGAGTACGCGCTGCGCGACTTCATCAACGTCGAGCGGGCCTGCGCGCCCGGCGCGGTGATCCTGGTGCACGACTGCTATCCGCTCGATGCGCGCACCGCGCAGCGCGAGCAGCAGACGCGTTTCTGGAGCGGCGATATCTGGCGGCTGCTGCTGCTGCTGCGCGAGCAGCGCCCGGACCTCACGGTGCGCACCATCGGCACGCCGCCCACCGGGCTCGGCATGGTGCTGCATCCCGACCCGCACTCGCGCACGCTAGCGCAGCGCTGCGACGCGCTGATCGGTGAGTACCTGCGCAAGGATTTCCAGGTGCTCGCCGGGCGGCAGGCCGAAGCGCTCGGGCTGGTGCCGAACGAGTGGCCGGCGATCCGCGCGCTGCTCGAGGCGCGCGGGCCGCGCTAACGCGTGAAAGCGTCCTGGAGGCTCGCGCGCCAGTAGCGCAGGTGAACCAACGCGCGCTTGCGGATTCGCACGATGAACTTCAGCCGCTCGAACAGCCACATGAGCGCCGGCGCGAGCGCTGCGGGAATGCCGGGACGAAACAGGTGCCCCCCGGAAAGCGTACGGCTGGTACGCAGCGCGGGATACTGTCGCTGCACGCGGCGCAGCTCCGTGTACGGATCGACCCCCATCTGCGCGAGCTTGCGGTAAAACGCGCCCGGGCGGCCATCGCCGGTGCGCGTATGGTCCATGCCGACCGCGTCGACCACGTAGATCGGCTCGCGGCCGTCGATCAGCCCGGCCCAGGCGATGTCCGTGCCCCAGGTGCTGCGCGTCATGCCAAAGGTGGGCAGCAGCTCCCCGAGGGCGGCGCTCGAGAAGCACGGCGCCATGACTTCGATGAAGCTCACCCGTCGCAGCAGGCACGCAGGGTTGCGCACCAGGGCGTTCAGCGTCGTCTGGGTGAACCAGTGCAGCGCGGGCTGCGCCAGGTAGACGCGGTAGCGCTCGCACAGCGCCAGAAAGCGCGACACCTCGCCGGGCCCCAGGTACACGTCGTCATCGAGCAACAGCAGGTAGCGGTAGCTGAAGTCCGGCGGGCGCTGCCGCCAGAATTCCAGGAAGCCGTCGAACTTGTTGAACCCGCCCTGGCAGTAGTACTCCGCCAGCCCCTCGGGCGCGGCCGGAACATACCAGCTCACGCAGCAGTCCCAGTTACGGCCGGGGTCTTCCGCGATCAGGCGGCGGTGCAGCGACTCATTTCCCGCCCTCACGAACACCAGGTATGGCCGCCGCATGCCGGAAGTCTAGCTGCGCCGCCGCCGGCCGAGGAAGGCGCGGACCAGCGGGCTAAGGAGCGGTGAGCTCGAGCGCCGAGCCCGCCTGGTTCACGGTCGTGAGCACGATCGGCCGCCGCCACACCTTCTGCAGGTAATCCAGGACCTTGCGACTGCGTTCCAGGTCGAGTCCGCGGCCGTCGACGCTGCTGTCGTGGCCGAGCTCGAGGGTGCCGTCGTTGCGCACCCGCATCGCGGACACGATCGGCGCACCGAAGTTGTATTTCGGCGCGAGCACCGCCTCGTGCAGCGCGGTGAGGTCGGCATCGAGCACCTTGATCTGTCCGTCGCTGCGGGCGCTGTAGCGGAACAGTTCCAGCTCCTCGGCGAGCTCGCGCGTCAGATGATTGCGCACGAAGCCGAAATCGTCGTCCTGCTCCATGATGCTGCGCGCCGCCTCCAGTCCCTCGGCGGCGACGATCTTCTCCCACATCGCGAACCCAAGATGGTAGGGATTGACGCTCAACGACACCTGCTGCTCGGCGGCCACCGGCCGCACTACGTCCGAGTGGCACTTGATGGCGTCGAGGTAGGCCTGCTGGGGTATGAAATCCGCCTCGCGCAGCAGCCGCGCGTGCCAGTAAGACGCCCAGCCCTCGTTCATGATCTGCGTGGCGAAGACCGGGTAGAAATAGAATGACTCCTCGCGCACGGCGAGAAAGATGTCACGCTCCCAGCTCTCCATCTCCGGCGCGTAGTTGGCCACGAACCACAGCAGGTCGCGCTCCGGGTGCGGCGGCACCGGCGCACGCTTCTTCGCCTCGAGGCCGCTGCCCGCGGCGGGCGGCTCGAGCGCCGCGAAGCGCTTGCGGAAGTCATCGTCGACCAGCGCCTTGGGGTCAACGAGGTACTCCGGGTAGTGCGGACGCCGCAGCGGCTGATCGATGTCGACGTGCTGCTCGAGCGCCAGCGCCGCATCGAGCGCGGCTTCCACCCGCTGCAGGCCGTGCGCCTCGATCGCCTGGCTGATCTGGCGCGCATGGTTGGCGGCGTGCTCCACGATGCGCTCGCTCACCTGCTCCTGGCAGCGGCGGAACAGCAGGTTGTTGCGCGAGAAATCCGCGTGCCCGAGCACATGCGCCGTCACCAGGATGTTCTCCGCCAGGCCGTTGCTCTCGGCGAGGTAGGCATGCCCGGGATTTCCCGGAAACACCACCTCGAACAGCCGCGAGTGCCCCATGTGGCGCTGGATCAGCTGGTAGATGTAGCGCACCCCGAAGGACCAGTGCGGCATGCGGACCGGCAGCCCGTAGACGGCGATCTCCATCATGAAGCTGTCGGGCACCGCCTCGAAATCGATCGGGTGGAATTTCAGCCCCGAGGCGGCGGCGAGCTCCTCGATACGCCGCACGTAGCTTTGCCAGTCCTCGCTCATGGACTGCCGGCGGGCTGCGAGGCGTCGGGCGCGTGTGTCTCGGCGGTGAAGAAGTGGCGCACCGCGCCCCAGACGTCGTCGAAATCGCCGAGCGCGTAGCTGCCGGCGGCGCAGCCGGCGGCGGTGAGCTCGGCGAACAGCTTGCCGGTCTCGGTGGCCAGCTGCCGCGACAGTCCGGAGGAGACTTCCACGTAGCCGGTGAAACAGGCATCCGCGGCGATGCTGCCCAGCATGGTGCGCGCTTCCTGCGAATCGCTCACCGAGTTGTCCCCGTCGGAGGCGTAGAACAGGTAGATGTTGCAGCGCCCGGGGTTGTAACGCGCATCGATGATCTCGCGCACCTTGGCGAGCCCGGTGGAGGCCACCGTGCCGCCGGTGCCGGTCACCTGGAAGAAATCCGGCTCGTTGAATTCCCACGCCTCGGTGGTATGCGCCACGAACACCGTCTCGAGCGAGCGGTACTCGCGCCGCAGCCCCTGCACCACCCAGAAGAAGAACGTCTTGGCGAGCTTGCGGTCGCGGTCGGACATGCTGCCCGAGACATCGAGCATGAAGAACACCACCGCGTGCACCGCCGGCTGGCGCCGCCGCGCCAATTGCCGGAAACGCAGGTCCTCGTCGGTGAAGGTCTGGGTCGCGCCGGGAGCGCCGCGGCGCTTCACCAGCTCCTTGAAGGAGCGGCGCCGATCGAGACGCGAGCGCGCCCCGCGGCGGTCCCAGCCCTCGCGGATCCACTCGCTCTCGTCGGAGGGTCCGGTGCGCGCCTTGAGATTCGGCAGCTGCATCTCCTCCCAGATCCAGTCGACGATGTCGTCGACCTTGAATTCGAGCAGCAGCTGCACCTCGCCCTCGTCGCGCCCGCCGGCCCCCTTCTCGCCCGGCCGCTGCTCGCGCGCGGGATCGGAGAACACGTCGCCGGGTTTGGCCTTGCCCTGCCCGGCGCCCTGGGCTTCCTCGGCGCGGCGCAGGCGGAAGTGGTAGTGCTCGAGCATGCGCACCGGCACGCGCACCGTGCGTGCGCCGCCGTTGATGACGTCGCCGCCGGCGATGATCTCGGGCAGATTGGCGCGCACCGCCTCGCGCACCTTCTCGTCGTGACGCAGCCAGTCACGCGCACCACGCGAGAACAACTCGTACCATTTTCCCGCCGCGGCGGGATCGCCGCCCCTGCCCTGCTTGCCCTCTCGGTCCACGTGCTAGTCGTACTCCTTTTCCGGGCGCGTGGCTACTCCTGCGCGAGCAGCGTGGTGACGTAGCTGAGCGCCTCCTTGGCGCTGTGCTCGTCGTAGCCGTACTCGTTCACCAGGCGCTGCTGCACCACCGAGATCTTCTGGCGCGCTTCGTCATCGGGGCGTGCGGTCGAAGTGACCAGACGCAACACGTCGCGCCGTTCCTCGAACAGGTACTGCTCGATCGCCTCGCGCATGCGCGCGTGGCTACCGAGCTTGAACTTCTCGCCGGCCTTGAAGGCCACCATGGCCTTGCGCACCACCTCCTGGCGGAAGGACAGCTTGCCGGAGTCCGACACCTTGATCTTCTCCTCGACCGAGCGCAGGAAGCGCTCGTCCGCGGCGCGGTTGTCGCCGGTGATCGGATCGGTGACCTGGCGGTGATCGAGCGAAGCCTCGACCTCGTCCAGGTACTTCTCGAGCAGCTGCTGCGCTTCCTCCTCGAAGGAGGCGAACATGGCCCGATGCACGTCCTCCTTGACCCAGCGGTTGTAGAATTCCTTGCGCGCCGTCACCAGGTGATCGATCCAGGCTTTCTTCTGCTTCACGTCCATGCGCGCATCGCTCTCGATGCTGTCCTTGAGCGCGAGCAGCAGCTCCATGCTGGTGAGGCTGTGGGTGTTGCCGCGCGTGATGGCGTTGGAGATGGCATTGATGACGAAGCGCGGGCTCACGCCGGTCATGCCCTCCTCGGGAGCCTCCGCGCGCAGCCGCGTCGCCTCGCTCTCCGCCACGCCCTCGACCGCCTCGCCCGCGTACAGGCGCAGCTTCTTCGGCAGGTCGAGTCCTTCGCGCTCGGGCTTGGCAAGGCGCGTGAGGATGCCGAACACCGCGGCGAGATTCAGCACGTGCGGATCGAGGTGCACGTTGCGGAACGCCGGCGCGCCCGAGACCAGCTTCTGGTAAATGCGCGCTTCATCGCGATAGGAGAGCGCATAGGGGATCTTGATGATCACCATGCGATCGAGCAGCGCCTCGTTCTCCTTCTCCTGCAGGAACTTGTGGAACTCGGCGAGATTGGTGTGCGCCAGGATGGTCTCGTCCAGGTGAATGAGCGGGAAGCGCGACACCTTGACGTTCTTCTCCTGTGTCAGGGTCAGCAACAGGTACAGGAACTCGCGCTTGACCTTGAGGATCTCGATCATCTCCAGCACGCCGCGACTGGCGGCGTAGACCGCGCCCGACCACGACCAGGCGCGCGGGTCGCCCTCGTCGCCGATCTGCGCGACCTTGGCGAGATCCACCGAGCCGACGAGGTCGGCGATGTCGGCGGTGGTCGGATCGTGGGGCGCATAGGTGCCGATGCCGACCCGCGAGGCTTCATTGAGAAACACCCGCTCGACCGGCACCCGCACGAAATCGCCCTCGAACTCGCGCTCGACGAAATCGCGCGCCCACGGCGAGAGCTCGCCCTGGACGTTGACGCCGTAGCGATCGCGAAACTCCGCGCGCAGGCTGGTTGGAATGAGATTGAGGGGATTTTCGCGCAGCGGCGAGCCGCGGATCGCGTACAGCGCGCCTTCGTCAGTGCGGCTGTACTCCTCGAGCCCGCGCTTGAGCAGGATGGCGAGCGTCGACTTGCCGCCCGAGGGCGGCCCGAGCAGCAGCAGCAGCCGGCGCCCCACGTCGGAACCTGCGGCCGCGGCCTTGAAGTAGTCGACGACACGCGACAGCGGCTCGTCGATGCCGAACAGCTCGCGTTTGAACAGCTCGCGCGCGCGCATGCTCTCCGAGGCGTCCGGCTGGCCGGTGCGGCCGTGCCAGCGCAGCATGTCCCAGATGTATTCGTGGCTGCTGCGCGCCAGCGCCACCGCATTGGCGGGCAGTATGTTGGCGATGAAATCCCCGAACGTCCCTTCCCAGCGCTGCGCGCGATGCAGGCGGCTGAAGGAGCTCAGGGTGTCGATGAAGTCGGCAGTGCTGCCGTGGGAATTGTGCTCAACGCCGAGCGGTCGCATCGTCCTTCCCTCCGATCGGGCTCATGGGGTCACGCGCGACGCCGCCGCAGGATGCCGGCGACGCCAGCTTCTTTCTTAACTTAGTCCGAATGCTTCGCACAATGTAGTGACGGCCTTCAGATCCTGGCGCACCTACACCGTTAAGACGGTCACAGGCGCGGATTGTTCACTTTGAAGCGGCGCACGCGCCAGCGCAAATTCCCCTGCACGGCGCGCGCCAGCACGCTGGCGTTCCGCTTAAGTAGCTGATTGCAAAGCTTCTCGAGGTTGCCCCGCTCTGCGGTGCGCGCTGCGGTGTGCCCCAGCGTGCAGCAGCGGCAGCGGGTGCGCGCACCGTCGCGGCGCCCTGATGGTGCGTCGGCCGCGCTCACCGGGCGGCAGAGTTGACGCGGTACGCGCAGCGCGCGCCGCTCCCGCACCAGCGCGCGGCGCCGCGCCGCGGCGGCACAGTGCAAGCGCTGTGCGCGCCGGGCGCCACGGCGTTGCGCCGTGCGTAAAAGCGAGCAGTGCCTCGGAAATTCCCCATCTGCGGTCGCTGCGCTCCGACACAGCGTCGCGTTATTGTGAACTGACGCACTGCGCTGCTCCAGAGGCTACATATGCTGCAGCGGCGAGGCTTTCCGCGCTCGTTCCGCCGTGCGGTCGCCACGCTCGAGGGCATGGAACGCCCGTTACCCAGATGGTTCTCGTGGAGAGACGACACGTGGTGAGTGCAGCTTCCGCCCCCCGCGCTTCCGACGCCGCCGCGCCGGCGACTGCAGTCAGGGCCTCGCAGCCCGCGGCCGACGTCACGGCCGTCACCACCCGCGACGATTTTTTGCTCGAGCTGGGCCAGGCGCTCGACGGCCAGGCCGCGGTACGCCCGATCGAATCGCTCGACGCCGCGCTCGCGGCCATGGCGGGCAGCAAGCGCGCGCAGGTGCTGGCGATCGATGCCGGCGCGCTGCCGAACGTGCGTGCGGCCGTCGATGCGGTCGGCGCGGCGCAGCCGCGCGCCGTCGTGCTGGTGTTCGCCGCGGCGGCCGCCGAAAAGCAGCTCGCCGCGACGCTCAAGGGCAGCAAGGTGTTTGCGGTGCTGGCCACACCGGTCGATGCGCGCAAGACCCGGGCGGTGCTGGAGGGCGCCATCGCCGCGGCGCAGGCGAACAAGGCGATCCCGGCAGCGGCGCAGCCCCTCGCGCCAGCGCCCGGTATTGGCGCGTTCCGCCCGCAGACCGCACCGGCTGCCGGCGCTGCCGGCGCCGGGCGCAGCCGCCGCATGCTCCTCGGAGCCGCCGCAGCGGCCGTAATGGCCGCCGCGGCCGGCGGCGCGTGGTGGTTCCTCCACGGCAGACCGCCGGCCACGGCCGCCGCCCCCTCTGCCGCGCCGGCCGCCGGCAGCCAGGTGGCCGCGCCGGTCGCCGACACCTCGATCGTCCAGGGCAAGGTGGACGAGCTGCTCGAGAAGGCGCGGCTGGCGATGCATGAGCGGCGCTTCACCGAGCCCGCCGCCGACAATGCCCTGCTCTACTACCGCTCGGCGGTCGCTGCCGACGCCGGCAACGCCGAAGCCCGCGACGGCCTGCAACGCGTCGCCGCGGTGCTCGCCGCGCGCTTCGACGAGGCCCTGACTGCCGGGCGGCTGGATGAGGCCGGGCAGACGTTCGCGAACCTGAAGTCGGCCGCGCCCGCGGATGCGCGCGTGAGCGCCGCCGAGCAGCGCCTGTACGCGGCGCAGATCGCCAAGGCGCTCGCCGATGGCAATCTCGATCGTGCCGCCGCCTTCGTGCGCCAGGCGCAGCAATCGAGCGGCGTGCCGGCGGAGCAGATTGCGCGCTGGCGCGCGGACCTCGCCCGCCGCCAGGAGGACGCGAAGGTGCAGCACCTCACCGGGCTGATCGATGACCGCATCCACGACGGTAAGCTGAATGATCCCCAGGACAGCGCCAAGAGTTACCTGCTGGAGCTGCAGGCGGCGGCACCGACCAACGCCGCCACGCAGCGCGCCGCCCATACGCTGATCGGCGCTTACCTGCGCAAGGCGCGTGAGGCCGGGCTGGCGAAGAACAACGCCGAGGAGCAGCGCTGGCTCGAGGAAGCGCGCGGCGCGGGCATGAAGCCGGCCGAGGTAGTCGCGTTCGAGAAGGACCTGGCCGGCGCACGGCAGAAGGCAGCGCAGGCCGACAGCGAGCGCCTGCTGCAGATGGCCCGCGAGCGGCTGCGCGACGGGCGCCTGAGCGATCCGGCGCAGGACAGCGCCGCTTACTACCTGACAGCGCTGCAGTCGAGCGACCCGGCCAATGCGGCACTTGCTGACGCCGGGCACGACCTGGCGGCCCGGCTGCTCGAGCGCGCGCGCGCCGCGACGCTCGCCGCCAAGCCGGCCGATGCCGACCTCGCGCTCGCCAAGCGCTGGGGCGCGGATCCGAAGGACGTGCTCGCCGTGCAACAGTTGCAGTCGGCCGCGCAGAGCGCCGCACGCGATCCGGCCGCGCTCGCCGCGAACCTGAAGCGCCTGCGCTCGGTGCCGCCGGACTACCCGCCGGGTGCGCTGACGCAGCGCACTACCGGCAGCGTGATGGTCGAGTTCACCGTGGATACCCGCGGCGAGACCCGTGACATTCACGTGGTCGAGTCGGCGCCGCCGGGCGTGTTCGACCAGGCCGCCGTCAATGCGGTGAAGCACTGGCGCTACGCGCCGATGGTCGTCGACGGCAGCGCCGTCGAGGTGCCGGTGAAGACCCGCATGCGTTTCGAGCTGCCCAAGTAATAACCGGGAGATTTGCCAGCATGAGTCCTGCAGGGAAAGAGCGCCGCCGCCAGCTCGCTACCGCCGGCATCGGCACCGCGCTCATGATCGTGATGGGCGCCGTGCTGGTCATGGGCTTTCGCCTGGCCACCCACATGCGCGCCAACATCACCGCGCTGCAGACCGCGAGCGCGCTGCAGACCGCGCCCGAGGAGATCAGCCACCAGCTGAATACCCTGCGCGACCGGCTGGAAGTGCGGGCCTACGCCGGCCAGGCGCTCGCCGACCTGCAGGGTACGGTCAAGCGTTTCGACCGGCAGCTGACGCAGCTCGGCACGTTCCCCGACCTCAACTCCCCGCAGCTCGGCCGCGCGCTGCTGCTGTGGCACCAGTACGCCCCGGTGCTCGACCCGGTGATCTCCTTCAATGGCCAGCCGTACGTGGACTCCGATACCGCCGGCAGCTCGCTGTCGCGCGAAGGTCGCGAGCACTACGCGGCGGTGAAGCGCGCGCAGCTGTTCGCCGGCGACAACGCCCAGGCAGTGCAGGCGCAGCTCGCGGCGCTGGCCTCGAGCCTGCAGCACACCGCCTCCGATGCCGCCACGCGGCTGCGCACGCTGCTGCTCGCCGGCGTGCTCGCTGCGCTCATTCTGGCGGCGGCCGCCGGCTACTTCCAGCTGACGCGCTCGCGGCACGAGCGCGCGGCGCGCGACGCCCAGGAGCAGACCCGCGACATCCTCAAGACCGTGCGCGAGGGCTTCTTCCTGCTCGACGCCAACTACCGCATCGGCTCGGTGTGGTCGGAGGCGCTGACGCGTATGTTCAGCCGCAACGATTTCGCCGGGTTGTCCTTCGAGGAGCTGCTGAGGGACCTGGTGGCGCCGGCGACGCTGTCGACCGCGACCAAGTACATCAAGCTGCTGTGGGGGGACCGCGCCCACGAGAACCTGATGAAGAGCATCAATCCGCTGGGCCAGCTCGAGATCACCATGGACAACGGCCATGGCGGCAAGGAGATCCGCTACCTGCAGTTCGACTTCCACCGCGTCATGGGCGCCGAGGGCATCAAGCACGTGCTGTGCGCGGTCGGCGACATCACCTCCAGCGTGCTGCTGGCGCGCGAGTTGCAGGAGTCGCAGGAGAACGCCAACGCACAGCTCGACATGATGGTCGGCATGATGCACGTCGATCCGCTGCAGCTGGTGTCGTTCCTCGACACCGCCGAGACCGGACTGAAGCTGGTCAACACCATCCTCAGGGAGCCGGCGCGCACCGATGGCGAATTCCGCAAGAAGCTCGGCGGGCTGTTCCGCGAGCTGCACACCATCAAGGGCGAGGCCTCGGCGCTCAATCTCAAGAGCGTCGCCGGCCGCGTGCACACGCTCGAAGACATGGTGGGCGAGTGCAAGAAGAAGCCGGAGCTCTCGGGCAGCGACTTCCTGCCGATAGTGCTGAAGCTCGATGAGCTGCTCGCGCACCTGCGCAGCGTGCGCGAGATGGCCGCGCGCCTCACGGCGCTCAAGGACACCGTTCCCGGCGCTGCGGCGGCGGCGGCCGCGGCGGTGGCCGCGCCACAGCCCAGGACAGGCGCGAAGCCCGCTGCCGACAAGAGCGCACCCGCTGCCGCCGAGCGCAGCGCTGCCGCGGAGCGCGCGCGCCGCGCCGAAGACCTGTCACCGACGCTGCAGTCGCTCGCCGAGCGGCTGGCCGAGGATCACGCCAAGCGCTTCAAGCTGACGCTGCGGGGCCTTGCGGAGGTACCCGCGCAGTACACACCTACCATCAAGGATTGTCTGATCCAGATGCTGCGCAATGCCGCGGTGCACGGCATCGAGGCGCCGGAGGTGCGGCGCGCCCAGTCGAAGGACGACGCCGGCACCGTGCTGGTCGAGTTCCGCAAGTCCGCCGACGGCTACGAGCTGGTATTCGAGGACGACGGCGCCGGCATCGCGCCCGATTCCCTGAAGGCCGCAGCGGTCAGGCGCCAGCTGATCAGCGCCGAGGAAGCCGCCGCCATGGACACGCGCACCGCGATGTCGCTGATCTTCCGCCCGGGCTTCTCCACGCAGGACGAGGTCTCCATGGACGCGGGCCGCGGCGTGGGCATGGACGTGGTGGCACGCAGCGTGTACGCGCTCGGCGGCAAGATCGGCGTCAGCACTCATCCCGGCAGGTTCACGCGCTTCAAGATCGTGCTGCCGTCGGCCAGCGCCGTCAGCAGCGCGGTCGCCTGAGGCGGCAGGGGCGCTCATGAGCGGCAACGGCACGGCAATGAACGGCAGGCGATCCTACAAGCTGATGATCGTCGATGATTCGAACATCATGCGCCGGCGCATCGAGCGCTCGCAGCAGTTCGAGGAGCTGCAGGTGGTCGGCAGCGCGGGCAACGGGGTCGAGGCGCTCGAGCTGTTCAAGAAGACCGATCCGGACGTGGTGACCATGGACCTCACCATGCCGCGCATGGACGGCATCGAGTGCATCGGGCAGCTGGTCGCCCTGAAGCCCGCGGTGCGCATCCTGGTGATCTCGGCGCTCGCCGACAAGGCCACCGCGGTGGAGGCCATGGAGAGGGGCGCCAACGGCTTCCTCAACAAGCCGTTCACCGACCGGCAGCTGAACGAAGCCATCGCGGAGCTCATGCGCTAGCAGCGCACCGCGCCAGCGCAGGAATAACACCATGCTGTACGAACAGGAGCTCAAGACCTTCGTCGAGGGGACGACGAATTTCTTCGAGGTTGCCGCGCAGCAGCCGGCCTCGATCGGCTCGCCGTACCTGATGGAAGGCTCACCCTCGGTGCACGAGTACACCGGGATCATCAACATCTCCGGCAAGCGCGAGGGCGTGGTGTACTTCACCGCGCCCAAGGCGATGCTGACCGTGCTGCTGATGAAGATGCAGGAGAACGACTTCAGCCACGAGACCATGAAGGATCTGGTCGGCGAAGTGGCCAACACCATCTCCGGCAACGCGCGCCGCGACTTCGGCCGCGATTTCGTCATCTCGGTGCCGAGCGTGCTGGCCGGCGAGAAGCCGGAGATGCCGCACAAACCCGGCCAGCGCGCGTTCATCATTCCGATCAACTGGCGCAGCCACTCGGCGAAGCTGGTGGTGTCGCTGAGCTGAAGCTTGTCAGCCGGTGGCGCTCGCCGCCGCCTCCTCGTCGGCGCGCAGCCGATAGCCCAGCCCGGTCTCGGTCAGCAGATAGCGCGGTTGCCGCGGGTCCGGCTCGAGCTTGGCGCGCAGATTCTTTATGCACACCCTGAGGCTGCGCGAGTCGTCCTGGCGCTGCGGCCCCCACACCTCACGAATGAGCTGCCGCTGCGTGACGATGCTGCCGAGATGGCGCGCCAGGCAGGCGAGCACGCGGTATTCGAGCGGCGTCAGGTGCACTTCGCCGGCCGCTGCGTGCGCCTCGCGGCGCGCCAGGTCCACGCGCAGCGGACCGAACTGCAGCTGGGCTGCGGGCGCGGCGCCGCGCACGTCGCGGCGCAACGCGGCGCGCAGCCGCGCCAGCAGCTCGGGCGCACTGAAGGGCTTGGTGACGTAGTCGTCGGCGCCGGCATCCAGCGCGGCGATCTTCTGCTCCTCCATGGTGCGCGCCGACAGCACCACGATCGGCACCTGCGACCAGCCACGCACGCGGCGGATCACGTTCAGCCCATCCTCGTCGGGCAGCCCCAGGTCGACCAGCAGCAGGTCCGGCTTGTGGCTGCGTGCCTCGATCTCGGCGCGCTGCGCGGTGTCGGCTTCGACGCAGCGGTAGCCGTGCGCCTCGAGCAGCACGCGCAGCACCCGGCGGATGTCTGGCTCGTCCTCGACGATCAGCAGCTGGTGCATCGCCTGGGTCACGGCGTGCTCTCCGTGCACGGCAGGGTGAAGGTGAGGCGCGCCCCACCGCCCGGGCGGCGCTGCGCCTCGATCTCCCCGCCGTGAGCGCGCACCACCGCCTGGCAGATGGCCAGCCCCAGTCCGACGCCCACCACGGTGCCCTCGTCGCTGCCGCGCTGAAACTTGTCGAACAGCCGCGCCGGATCCCCTGCCGGCAGCCCCGGGCCCTCGTCGTCGAGCGTCACGCGCACGAAATCGCGCTCCGGCTCCAGCGCGGCCGATACCGTGGCGCGCGTGCCGGGCGGAGTGTACTTGGCAATGTTGTCGAACAGGTTGGTGAAAACCTGCACGATCAGCGTGGCGTCGACCCACACCGGCGGCAGCTCCGCGGGCAGATGCACCTCGATGCGGTGGCCGGCGAGCTTGTCGCTGTAG
>DATHRC010000030.1:0-119914 GCA_035481975.1 Steroidobacteraceae bacterium | reverse complement strand
CGTGCCCGGCGCGCTGATGACGATCCGCAACACCGGCGGGGTCTCGACGCTGGCGGTGATCGACGGCATCCGCGCGGTGCTGCCCGACATCCGTCACATGCTGCCCGCGGGCGTACGCATCAAGCCGATCTTCGACCAGTCGCTGTTCGTCAAGGCGGCGCTCAACAGCGTGCTGATGGGCGGCGCGATGGCGGCCGCGCTCACCGCTCTCATGATCCTGCTGTTCCTCGGCAACTGGCGCCTGACCATCATCATTCTCGCGGCGATCCCACTGTCGATCGTCACCGCGGTGCTGTTCATGGGCGCGGCCGGGCAAACGCTCAACACCATGACGCTCGGGGGCTTCGCGCTCGCGGTTGGCATCCTGGTGGACAACGGCACGGTGGTGATCGAGAACATCGAGCGCCACGCGGGGCTGCACGACCGGCTGCCGGACGCAGTGGTGTACGGCGCCGGCGAGGTCGGCACGCCGACCTTGCTGTCGACGCTGTGCATCTGCATCGTGTTCGTGCCGGTATTCCTGCTGCAGGGGACGGCGAAGTACCTGTTCTCGCCGCTGTCGCTGTCGGTGATCGTGTCGCTGCTCGCCAGTCTCGCGCTGTCCTTCACCATGGTGCCGGTGCTGTTCCTCTACCTGATGCGCACCGCAGCGCACGGTGGCGGCGCTGCGCCGCACGCCGCCGCCGCCCATGGCGGCCGCGTACACCCGCTGCGGCGCGTGCATCTGGCGTTCGAGCGCGGCTTCCAGCGCTTTCGCCAGGGTTACCGCGACGCGGTCGCCTGGACGCTGTCGCAGGCGCGCATCACGGTGCTGGTGTTCGTCGGCATCATGCTGATCTCGCTGCCGCTGTTCCCGCTGCTCGGCCGCGATTTCTTTCCGGACGTCGATGCCGGCGAGATGCGGCTGCACGTGCGCGCGCCGCCCGGCACCCGCCTGGAGAGTACCCAGCAGTACTTCGCCCAGGTCGAGGCGGCGATCCGCCGCCTGGTCGGCAACGGCCAGATCAGCGTGATCCTCGACAACATCGGCCTGCCCTACAGCGGCATCAACATCGCGCTGTCCGACTCGGCCACCGTCGGGCCGATGGACGGTGAGATCCTGGTGTCGCTGCAGAAGCCGCACACACCGACCGCCGAGCTCACCGCCATGCTGCGCCGCGAGCTGCCGCAGCGCTTCCCGGCGCTGCAGTTCTTCTTCCAGCCGGCGGACATCGTCGACCAGGTGCTGAACTTCGGCCAGCCCGCGCCGATCGACATCCGGGTCACCGGCGCCGACAGCGCCAGCAGTTACGCGCTCGCGCAGCGCCTCACGCGCCAGATCGCGCGGGTGCCGGGCGTGGTCGACGCGCACGTGTTCCAGGTGCCCGACGCGCCGGCGCTGTCGGTGGACGTCGACCGCGCGCTCGCCACGCAGCTCGGGCTCACGCAGCGCGACGCCGCCAGCAACGTGCTGGTGACCACCAGCTCCAGCGCGCAGACGGCTCCCAACTTCTGGGTCGACCCGGGCAGCGGCGTGAGCTATCCGCTGGTGGTGCAGCAGCCGCCCTACGACATCTCCTCGGCGCAGGACCTGAAGATCATGCCGGTGAGCAGCTCGGCCGACGGCGGCCAGTCGCAGCTGCTGATGAACCTGTCGGCGATCGGGCGACGCAAGGTGCCGCTGGTGACCTCGCAGCTGAACATTCGACCGGTGTTCGACGTGCAGGCCAACGTCCAGGGGCGCGACCTGTACTCGACTTCGCGGGGCATCGACCGGGTGATCGCCGCCAACCAGCCTCCGGCGCAGATGGGGATGCACGTCACCCTCAGCGGCCAGGTGGAGACCATGCGCGACAGCTACACCGGACTGTTCAGCGGAATCGCGCTGGCGGTGGTGCTGGTCTACCTGTTCCTGGTTATCAACTTCCAGAGCTGGATCGATCCGCTCATCGTGCTGATGGCGGTGCCGTTCACCCTGAGCGGGGTCATGTGGATGCTGTTCCTCACGCAGACACACCTGAGCGTGCCGGCGCTGATGGGAACCCTGATGGCCATCGGCCTTACCACCGCCAACAGCATTCTGGTAGTGAGCTTCGCCAATCAGCGCATGGATGCCGGTGACGGCCCGCTGGTCGCCGCGGCGACCGCCGGCTTCACCCGCTTGCGCCCGGTGCTGATGACCGCCGGCGCAATGATCCTCGGCATGGTGCCGATGGCCATCGGCGTCGGCGAGGGCGGCGAGCAGAACGCGCCGCTGGCGCGCGCGGTGATCGGCGGTTTGCTGTTCGCCACCTTCGCGACGCTGGTGTTCGTGCCGACCATGTACCGGCTGCTGCGGCGCGGCCCGCAGCAGCCGCCGGTGGAAGCCCTATGACGCCGCCGCCCCCGCCCGCCGCGGGCGACGATCCGCAGCACGCCGCGGAGCGCCGTGAGGTCCGCTCCACCGACTTCGCCGCCGACGTGAGCGCCAGCGAGGCCCACGCGGTCTCGACGCGCTTCGATCCGGCGACCGGCGAGCGCCTGAAGCGCGCGGCGACCATCGCCGCCGTGGTGCTCGCCGTCGCGTTCGTGCTGGTATCGGTCGACCGTTTCCTCAAGGCGCGCAGCGTGGCGCGCGCCACCGCGGCAGCGGCCAACGCGCCGCCGGTGGTCGAGGTGGTGCAGGCGCAGCCGGTGGGCGCGGTGCAGCGCCTGGCGCTGCCGGGTTACACCGCCGCCTGGCACAGCAGCACCATTTACGCGCGCGTCAATGGTTTCGTCGGCAGCTGGTCCGTCGACATCGGCGACCGCGTGCATGCCGGCCAGGTGCTGGCGCTCATCGAGACACCCGATCTCGATGCGCAGCTGGCGGCGGCACGCGCGCAGCTGCAGGCCGGGCAGGCGCAGGTGCTGGTGCGCAAGGCCGAGGCCACCTTCAGCCTCAGCACCTACGAGCGCTGGCGCGACTCGCCCCAGGGCGTGGTGTCCGAGCAGGAGCGTGAGGAAAAACGCGCCGACTACGACAGTGCGGTCGCCCGGTTGAAGTCGGCGCAGGCGGACGTCGCCCTGGCGCAGGCGCGGGTCAACCAGTACGCGGCGCTCACCCAGTTCAAGAAGGTGACTGCCCCCTACGACGGGGTGATCACGGTGCGCGACATCGACATCGGCAACCTGGTCACCGCGGGCAGTACTTCAGCGACCACATCGCTATACGTGATGACGCAGAACAATCCGATCCGCATCTTCGTCGATGCGCCGCAGAGCGCGGCCGACGACCTGATCAACAGCAGCGTGCCGGTGCAGGTGCAGTCCAACGGCGGGGTGCGGCGCGAGTACAGCGGCCGGGTCACGCGCACCTCGGCAGCGATCAACCCGCAGGCGCGCACCCTGCGCGTCGAGGTGGACATCCCCAACCCGAACGACCAGTTCGTCCCGGGGATGTATGTGCGGGTGGGTTTCGGGCTGCCCGCGCGCGGGCTGGTGCAGGTGCCGGCCGCGGCGCTGTTGTGGCGGCCGGGCGGTCCGCAGGTGGCGCGCGTCGACGCTTCCGGCCGCATCAGCTTTCGCGATGTCACCATCGGCCGCGACGACGGCAGTGTCGTCGAGCTCGCCTCCGGAGCGGTCGCCGGGGATCGCCTGGCGCTCAACGTGAGCAGCCAGATCGTCGACGGCGAGAAAGTGCGCGTCCAGCCGAGCGACTCCGGCAATGCCGCCCCCGTGGCGGCCGCCCGGCAATAGCGGGGAGAGCGCGGTGAGCCCGGCGCGCAAAGGCGTGATGCTGCTGGCGGCCGCGGCCGTCGGCGGTTGCGCGCTGGGCCCGAATTACCACACGCCGCGGATCACGACGCCCGCTCACTACGACGCGGCGGACACCATGACGGGCGCCGCGTCCGCCGGCAACGCGGGCAGCGCCCCCGCGGCTGCCAGCCCGGCCACGCCGGTGGAAATGGCCGCCTGGTGGCATGCGCTCAAGGATGCGGAGCTCGACTCCCTCGTCGATCGCGCCGTCAGCGGCAATCCCGACGTGATCATCGCGCTCGACCGGCTGCAGGCGGCGCGCAGCTACGAGGCTGCGATCATCGGCGCGGTGCTGCCCGAGGCGGAAGCGGCCGCCGGCGGCGGGCGCGGCACCGGCTCCGATCTGGCTCGCGGCCGCGCGCCGCAATCGCAGATCTCAGCCACCAACACCGCCGGGGTGCAGCACATCAACGAGGTGGGCGGCTTCGATGCAATGTGGGAACTCGACATCTTCGGCAAGTACCGGCGCGAAATCCAGGCGGCGCGCGCCGACACCGCGACCATCAGGGCCGCGCGCAACAGCGTGCTGGTATCGGTGGTCGCCGACGTGGCGCGTGCCTATGTCGACCTGCGCGGCCTGCAGGTACGTGCCGCGGTGCTGAACGGGGCGATCACCGTGCTGCGCGAGTCATTGCGCATCGTCAACATCCGCTACCAGCGCGGCATTACCAACGAGCTGGACGTGACGCTGGCGACGCGCGAGCTGGCGACGCTCGAAGCGCAGGCCGCGCCGCTCGATGCCCAGGTGCGCGCGGCCGAGTACACCATTGCGGTGCTGCTGGGCAGGTACCCGGAGGACATGGTGCAGGAGCTCGCCCCCACCGCGATGGTGCCGGCAGTGCCCGGCGCGGTGTCGGCCGGCCTGCCGGTCGAGCTGCTGCGGCGGCGTCCGGACATCCAGGAGGCCGAGGGACAGCTTGCGGCGGCGACCGCGCGCATCGGCGTCGCCACGGCGCAGCTGTTTCCCTCGCTCGGCATCTCGGCATCGATTGGCGTGCAACGCCAGCAGGCCCCGGGACTGCCGACCATCGGCCAGCACATCTGGTCGCTCGGTCCGGCGGCGCTGTGGCCGCTGCTCGATTTCGGCGCGCTCGATGCCCAGGTGGAGATCGCCGATCTGCAGACGCGCGCGCTGCTGGTCAACTACAAGAAGACCATCCAGGGTGCGGTGCGCGAAGTCGACACCAACATGGACGCGTATGGCGCGCAGCAGCTCAGCCTCAGCAGGCTGGAGACCGCGCTCATCGCCAGCCAGCGCGCGGTGCAGCTGGCCAGCGAGCGCTACCAGCGTGGCCTTACCGACTATCTGAACGTGGTCGATGCGCAGCGCCAGGAGTACGACATCGAGGCGCAGTACACCGCCACCCAGGTCGCCGCCGCCGAGCAGTTCGTCGAGCTGTTCCGCAGCCTCGGCGGCGGTTGGCAGAACTACCAGTCGCTGCCGCCGATTCACCGCCCGGAACCGGCGATCATCGCCATGTTCCAGCGGCTGCTGAGCCGCAGCGATCCGCTGCAGTGACCGCCGCCGCCGCGGCTTCGCGAGAGAACGCCTCGTGCCCATTGACACCAGGGGGCCATATCAGAACTTGAAGCGCACACCAACGGTGGGGTTGATGTTGGTCGTGACGAGGTAGCCGCTGGCCACGCCATCATGCACGCCGCTGTACATGGCGCCCAGGTAAGCGTCGAAGTGCTTGTTGAATCGATAGTCGGCGTCGAAGGAAAAGGCCTGCAGGTCCCCGCTGCAAACGCTGTGCGCGGACGTCGAGCAGCCGGCCTGGGTGCCGGTGCCGTACGCGTCCTGGTGATAGCCGTAATAGGCCGCGGTCAGGTCGAGCCGGGGAGTGACGCTGTAGCGGACCCCGCTCCAATAGAGCTGCACAATCTTTGAATTCTTGTAGGCATTGTCAATGACGAAAGCCAGAACGTATCCGCCGATGTCGATGAAACCGGGGGCCAACGGCGTCTTTGGATTGGTGTACTTGAGGTACTCGTAACCGGCAAAGACCTTAAACGGCTCGAACCTGTAAAACCCCATGAGCGCATACGTCGTGTTGTCCGACACGATCGCCGCCAGAGAATTCGCTACCGCGTAGCCCGCCGCCGGCAGTGCCGCGACCTGAGGGGCGGTCAGGGAGTTGGCCGTGATGGCGCTATTGACCTTGGAATAATAGGCATCGAGGGATGCGCCCGCGAAGTTAGCGCCTGCATCCGCCTGCACGGCAGTGTTCGCCGCGCCATTGGAGCCGTTGAATTTGTACAGCGCACCGAGGTGCAGCAGATCGTTGAAGCTCACCCGGTACTTCGCGGTCGAATCGAGCCGGTTATCTTCGCTGCTGCCGCCGCCGGAGTAGGTGTTTGACGCGCCGAGCAGACCGAATGCCGTGGCGTCGTAGTTGGGATCGTATTTGATGGCACCTTCCGCGAGCAGCGTCACCTGACGACCGAAGGTGAGGGCACCGAAGCGCGCCGATTGCAACCCGACAAAGGCGGTCTGGAAGGCCTGACCGGCCGAGCTGCCATCGACACCTACGCTCTGTGCGCTGAGGCTGCGACCATTGTTCGCCGCCAGCGACTTCAGAGAATCCGCGATTTCGCCGGACTGCGGATTGAAAAAGGTCTCCGCCTGGAACACCGCGGCCCAATCGCCGCCCAGGGGCTCGATACCCTGCAGTCCGACTCGTGTCTGGCCCATGTTGCTCGGCGTCAGACCGATGACCGACTGGCGGCCGTTCTGCCGCACGATGTTGCCACTCGCGGCCGGACGGTAGGGGGTGAACGGCGCGCTGTGCGTATCGTATTGCACACCGATGTCGATGACGCCATACAGCGTGATCCCGTGCCATGTCAGGCTGTCATCCGCGGGGACGCCCGGTCCGGTCTTCTGCTGCGCGAGGGTGGGAAGCGAAGCGCTTACGGCAGCGAGCCACACCAGCGCGCAGCCGTGGAACCGCAGATTGCCCATGTACCCGTAGCCCCCTGACTTGCCGTCGTCCCGGCTGCTGACGGCGACGATTCTCACGGACCGACGGTTATGCGGTCAGTCGCACAGCGGTTACACACCGGTAGCACTGCGGAAACCGCCGCCGCTTTTTTGCGGCATGAGCGGCGGGCACGGTGACGCCTGGACCAATGGGCGGCGGCGGCGCGGCTGGCGCGGTAGCGGCCGCTCGCCGCACGGTTAAATGGAATCGGCGCTGCGCAGCAGCTCGTTGATGGAGGTCTTGGCCCGGGTCTGCGTGTCCACCCGCTTGACGATCACGGCGCAGGCGAGGCTGTAGCGGCCGTCCTCGGCGGGCAGGCTCCCCGGCACCACCACCGAGCCGGCCGGAACCCGGCCGCGAAGGATCACGCCGCTGGCGCGATCATAGATGCGCGTGCTCTGCCCGATGAATACCCCCATCGAGATGACCGCGCCCGCCTCCACGATGACCCCCTCGACGATCTCCGAGCGCGCGCCGATGAAGCAGCCGTCCTCGATGATCGTCGGGGCGGCCTGCAGCGGCTCGAGCACCCCGCCGATGCCGACACCGCCGGACAGGTGCACGTGGCTGCCGATCTGCGCGCACGATCCCACCGTCGCCCAGGTGTCCACCATGGTGCCCGGCCCGATCCAGGCGCCGATGTTGACGTAGCTCGGCATCAGCACCGCATCGCGCGCGACGTAGGCGCCGCGACGCACCAGCGCATGCGGCACGATGCGCGCGCCGCCGGCGCGCAGCTGCTCCTCGGTGGCGGCGGCGTATTTGAGCGGCACCTTGTCGTAGAAGCGCGTGAAGCCGGCGTCAATCAGGCGGTTGGCGTGCACCCGGAAGGACAGCAGCACCGCCTTCTTCAGCCACTCGTTGACCACCCAGCCGCCGTCGCGCGGCTCCGCCACGCGCGCCGCCCCGCTATCGAGCAGCCCGAGACACGCCTCGAGCGCGGCATCGAGCTCGGGCGGCAGGTTCTGCGGCGACAGCTCGGCGCGCCGCTCGAAGGCCGCATCGATCACCGCCCGCAGCCGCGCGCGCTCGCCCGCCGCCGCGTCGCTCATGGGCGCGCCATGCCCGGCGCGGCCGGAGCACGCAGCGCCGCCTGGCGCTGATCGAGCACCTGCACCAGGCGCTCCCTGAGCTGCTCGGCAGCGGCGCTGCTCAGGGGCCGGTTCTCGAAATCGGTGACGTAGAAGGTGTCCTCGGCGCGCTCGCCCACCGTCATGATCTTGGCGGCGTGCAGCTCGATGCGCTCCTGCATCAGCACCTGACCCACCTCGCACAGCAGGCCGGGGCGGTCCCCGGCCGTGAGCTCGAGCACCGAGCGTCGGTTGCGCTCGTCGACGCTCACGCTGATCAAGGTAGCGGTGTGGAACATGCGCGCCTGGCGCGGCGCGCGCCGCGACACCGCGAGCGGCGCGTCCGCGGGCCCCTGCAGCGAGCGCCACAGCGCCTGCTCGATCTCGGCGAGGCGGTCCGGGTCGTCGATTGGTGCGCCGTTGTCCTCCAGCAGGTGGTACAGGTCGAGGCTGAAGCCATCGCCGGTCGGGGTGATGCGCGCGTCGACGATGTTGAGTCCGAGCTGATCGAGCGCCGCGGTGGTGCGCGCGAAGCCGTGGCGGCGCGAACGCGTGAAGATCAGCACCGCGGTGGTGCCGCGCACGCTGTGCGCATCGAGGGCCACCAGCGGCTCATCCGATGCCATATCGCGCTCGGCCAGCAGCTGCGTGTGCCAGGCGACTTCCTCGGGCGAATGCTGCAGGAAGTAGCCGGCGGTGAAGCGCGTCCACACCCTGAGGATGCTGTCCTCGCCGACGCCGCGCTCTGCAGCCAACCGCCGCGCGGCGTCCTGGGTCTCGCGCACCAGGTGCTCCGGGTCGATCGGACTCTCCAGTCCGCGGCGCAGCGCGCGCTTCACCCGCTGGTAGAAGTCGTGGAACAGCAAGGCCTTCCAGGAGTTCCACAGCTTCGGATTGGTGGCGCGCACGTCGGCGCAGGTGAGCACGTAGAGGTAGTCGAGGTGCGTCTCGTCGCCCACCAGGCGCGCGAAGGTGTTGATCACCTGCGGGTCGCCGATGTCCTGTTTCTGCGCGGTGATCGACAGCTGCAGGTGATTGCGCACCAGCCACGCCACCAGGCGCGCGTCGTAGGGCGACAGGCCCTGCTCGAGGCAGAACGCCTCGGCGTCGACCGCACCGAGCTCGGAATGATCGCCACCGCGCCCCTTGGCGATGTCGTGGAACAGCGCCGCAAGATACGCCACCTCGCTGCGCGGCAGCGACTGCATGACGCGCGAGGCCTCCGGCAGCTCGTGGTCGTAGCGCGGGATGGCGAAGCGGCGCAGGTTGCTCACCACGAACAGCGTGTGCGCATCGACGGTGTAGGCGTGGAACAGGTCGTACTGCATGCGTCCGACGACGCGGCCGAAGGCGGGGATGTAACGCCCGAGCACTCCGTAGGTGTTCATGCGCCGCAGCTCGTGGGTGACTCCCACCGGCGAGCGTAGGATCTCGAGGAACAGCCGGTGGTGCCGCGGGTTCTGGCGGAACTCCTCGTCGATCAGCCACAGGTGCCTGGCCACCGCACGCATGGTGGGGGCCCGCACGCCGCGGATCTGCGGGTGCTGCTGCAGCAGCGCGAACAGCTCGAGCAGCGCCGCGGGGGTGCGCGCGAACACCTCCTCGCTTACCGTCTCGAGCGAGCCGTTGCGCACCTGGAAGCGCGCGTTGAGTGGCCGCGGCGGCTCGCTCTCGCTCAGGATCGCCTCGCGGAACAGTTGCAGCAGCAACTCGTTGAGCAGGCTGACGTCCATCACCGTGCGGTAGTAGCGCTGCATGAACTGCTCGACCGCGAGGGTGTAGGACGCGTCCTCGTAGCCGAAGATCTGCGCCAGGCGGATCTGGTGATCGAACAGCAGCCGGTCCTCGTGCCGCCCGGTGAGCAGGTGCAGCCCGAAGCGCACCTTCCACAGGAAGGCCTGCGCCTGGCGCAGCCGCCGCAGCTCCGCCGGCGTGACGAACCCATGCGTGGCGAGCCCGTCGAGCGAATCGGCGTCGAAATGGCGCTTGGCCACCCAGGCGATGGTGTGGATGTCGCGCAGCCCGCCGGGTGCGGTCTTGACGTTGGGCTCGAGGTTATAGGCGGTGTCGTTCGCCTTCAGGTGCCGCTCGGTCTGCTCGCGCACCTTGGCCTCGAAGAACTGCTTCACCGGCCACAGGTTCGCCGGCGCCAGCGCGCTGCGCATGGCGCCGAGCAGCTCTTCGCTGCCGGCGAGCCGGCGCGCTTCCAGCAGTGTCGTCATGACGCTGACGTCGCCGACGCACTCCTCGCGGCACTGCGCCACGGTGCGCACGCTGTGCCCCACCTCGAGGCCGATGTCCCACAGAAAGGTCACCAGCGCCTCGATCGCGGCGCTGCCGCGGGCGTCGGGCGGCTGCGGCACCAGCAGCAGGATGTCGATGTCGGAGGCCGGGTGCAGCTCGCCGCGGCCGTAGCCGCCGACCGCGATCAGCGCCCAGTCGCCGTGCGCGGCGCAGTGATTGCGCCAGGCCGCGCGCAGCAGCGCGTCGACGAGCGCGGCGCGCGCGTGCACCAGCTCCTCGACCGGATCCTCGGCGAGGAAGCGCCGCTTGAGCTCCTCGTGCGCCTGGCGCAGCAGCTCCCGCCACGCCGCGGGTGCGGCATCCGCCGCCAGCGCATCCACGGCGAGCTGCCCGGGCAACCGCGATGACAGGGACGGGGCTTCGAGCAGCTCTGAGTCGGCGCCTGCCATCGCGGCGCTTCAGTGGCGCGCGCCGTCGGCGCCGAGCGTGAGCACGTCGACGCCGTCGGCGGTGACCAGCACCGTATGCTCCCATTGCGCCGACAGCGAATGGTCCTTGGTGATCACCGTCCAGCCGTCCGGCAGCAGCCGCACATGGCGCTTGCCGGCGTTCACCATCGGCTCGATGGTGAAGGTCATGCCGGGTTTGAGCTCGAGCCCGGTGCCCGGCTCGCCGTAGTGCAGTACCTGCGGATCCTCGTGGTACACCCGGCCGATGCCGTGGCCGCAATACTCGCGGACCACCGAATACTCATTCTGCTCGACGTAGCTCTGGATGGCGTGTCCGATGTCTCCGAGGTGCACTCCCGGACGCACCACCTCGATGCCGCGCCACATGGCGGCGAAGCAGGTCTCGGCGAGCCGCTGCGCGTGCGGCGGCGCCTTGCCGACGAAATACATGCGGCTGGTGTCGCCGTGGAAGCCGTCGCGGATCACGGTGACGTCGATATTCACGATGTCGCCGGCCTTCAGCCGCCGGTCGTTGGGAATGCCGTGGCACACCACGTGGTTCACCGAGGTGCAGATCGTCTTCGGAAAGCCGCGGTAGTTGAGATTGGCCGGCACCGAGCGCTGCACGTTCACGATGTGGTCGTGGCAGATGCGGTCGAGCTCCTCGGTGGTGACCCCGGGCACCACGTGCGCGCCGATCATGTCGAGCACCTCGGCGGCGAGGCGCCCGGCAATGCGCATTTTTTCCTGCTCTTCCGGGGTCTTGATGGTGACGTGCATAGGCTGCGAAATGGGGCCGGCGCTGCGCCGCGGCAAGGGGCGTCGGGGGTGCGCGTAAGACATTGTTCCGACGAGGCCTTCATGGTATAAAGCGCGGCCTTTTTTGGCAACGCAACCCACACGCGCATCGTTATCCCGCTGGCTGGGTGTCCGCGGCGCAAGCTTCAACGGCTTCGCCGGGGATGGTCACGGGGATGCGCGGAGGCTTAACCCACACAGGAGTCTTTCATGGCCGGCGTGTCCATGCGACAGATGCTGGAGGCGGGTGTCCATTTCGGACATCAGACCCGCTTCTGGAACCCGAAGATGGCTCCCTTCATCTTCGGTGAGCGCAACAAGATCCACATCATCAATCTCGAGAAGACGCAGCCGATGTACGCAGAGGCGGCGAACTTCATCAAGGGCGTGATTGCCGACGGCGGCACGGTGCTGTTCGTGGGCACCAAGCGCTCGGCGCGCGAGTCCATCCAGAAGGAGGCCGAGCGCGCCGTGCAGCCGTTCGTGAACCAGCGCTGGCTGGGCGGCATGCTCACGAACTTCAAGACCATCCGCCAGTCCATCAAACGTCTCGCCGAGCTCACCGAGCTGGCCGCCTCCGGCGCGCTCGACAAGCGCGGCAAGAAGGAGGCGACGCAACTGCGGCGCGAGATGGACAAGCTGGAGAGGAGCCTCGGGGGCATCAAGCACATGGAGGGCCTGCCCGATGCGCTGTTCGTGGTCGACGTGGGACACGAGAACATCGCGATCCACGAGGCGAAGAAGCTCGGCATCCCGGTGGTGGCGATCGTCGACACCAATTGCTCTCCCGACGGCATCGATTACGTGATCCCCGGCAACGACGACGCCATGCGCGCCATTCAGCTCTATGCCGCAGGCATCGCCGACGCGGTGCTCGAAGGCAAGCAGTCCGTGCCGCAGGTCGCCGTGGGCGAGGACGAGTTCGTCGAGCTCGACGAGGCCGGCAATCCGCGCAAGAAAACCGCGCGCGGCGGCCCGCGGCGCCCGCAGCCCGCGGTGCGCAAGAAGGCGCCGGCGCGACGCAAGCTTCCCGCGGTCAAGCCCCCGGTCGGGGTGCCGGAGGAGCTGGTCACCGAGGACGAGGAACTGGAGGCGGAAGAGGCGGTCGAGGCGGTGGCGCCGGCCGGTACGGTGCCGGAGACGACGGTCCGCCGCCCGGGCGCCGCGGCGCCGCGACGCAAGGGCCGCGGCGCGGGCACGGTGCCTTCGGCGGAGTGAGCCACGGATGGGAGTAGTCCACGCATGAATATCACCGCAGACGCAGTCAGGCAGCTTCGCGAGCGCACCGGCGCCGGCATGATGGAGTGCAAGAAAGCGCTGGTCGAGACCAAGGGCGACCTCGACGCCGCTGCCGAGCTGATGCGTCGCCAGGGCCTGGCGAAAGCCGACAAGAAGGCGACGCGCGTGGCGGCCGAGGGCGTGGTGGTGGTGGCGCGCGCCGCCGACGCCCGCAGCGCCGCCATGGTGGAGATCAACTGCGAGACCGACTTCGTCGCGCGCGAGCAGGACTTCCGCGCCTTCGCGCACGCGGTGGCCGAGTGCGCGCTGGCCGCGGGCCTCACCACGGTGGCGCAGCTCACCGCCGCGCGGCTGCCCTCCGGCGAGACGGTCGAGGAGCGCCGCCGGGCGCTCATCGCCAAGATCGGCGAGAACATCAGCGTACGGCGCCTGGCGGTGCTCGCTTCGCCTGCGCATCTCGGTGCCTACGTGCACGGTACGCGCATCGGTGCGCTGGTCGCCTTGCGCGGCGCCTCTGCGAGCCTCGCGCACGACCTGGCGATGCACGTCGCCGCCAGCAACCCGCGCTACCTGAACGCCGCGCAGGTCCCCGCGGAGGTCATCGCCCGCGAGCGCGCCATCCTCACTGAGCAGGCGCAGGGCGAGGGCAAGCCCCCGGAGATCGTCGCCCGCATGGTCGAGGGGCGGTTGCGCAAGGCGCTCGGCGAGATCACCCTCACCGGCCAGCCCTTCGTCAAGGACCCGGACACGAGCATCGAGAAGCTCCTCAAGGGGGCCGGCGCGGAGGTCGTGGCGTTCGAGCGCTTCGAGGTCGGCGCCGGCATCGAGAAGAAACCGGACGACTTCGTGGCCGAGGTGCTGGCCCAGGTTAAGGGTGCGGGTCCGGCGGTCAGACACTGACGGCGTGCGGTCCGCAGTACAAGGATTGAACCCCGCCCCGCGCGGGGTTTTTTCCGTACGTCTCGAGAGGAAGCTATGACGCAAGGCAAGCCCGCCTATTCCCGGATCCTGGTAAAGCTCTCGGGCGAGGCTCTGATGGGCGGGGGCGACTACGGCATCGAGCCGGCGGTGATCAAGCGCATCGCCGGCGAGCTGCAGGACATCGTGCAGATGCCGGTGCAGGTCGCGGTGGTGATCGGCGGCGGTAACATCTTCCGCGGCGCGGGCCTGGCGCGCGCCGGCATGGACCGCGTCGCCGCCGACCACATGGGCATGCTCGCCACCGTGATGAACGCGCTCGCCATGCAGGATGCGCTCGAGAGCTTCGGGATGCATGCGCGCGTCATGTCCGCGATCCGCATCAACGAGGTGTGCGAGGATTACATTCGCCGCCGTGCCGTGCGGCACCTGGAGAAGGGCCGGGTGGTGATCTTCGCCGCCGGCACCGGCAATCCGTTCTTCACCACCGACACCGCGGCGGCGCTGCGTGCCATCGAGATCAACGCTGACGTGCTGCTGAAAGCCACCAGGGTGAACGGCGTGTACTCGGACGACCCGCTGCGCAACCCGGCCGCGGTGCGCTACCCGCGCCTCACCTTCGACAAGGTGCTCAACGACCGGCTCAACGTCATGGACGCCACCGCCATCGTCATGTGCCGCGACAACCGCTTGCCTTTGCGGGTGTTCAATCTCAACAATCCCGGCGATCTCACGCGCATCGTGCGCGGCGAGGACGTGGGCACGGTGGTCACCTTCGAGTAGGGGAGCCGCCGGCGCGAGGAGGACATCATGCTCGAAGATCTCAAGAAAGACGCGGCGGCGCGCATGAGCAAATGCGTGCACAACTTTCAGGCGGATCTCAAGAAGCTGCGCACCGGGCGCGCCCACCCGAGCCTCATCGAGCACTTGAAGGTGGACTACTACGGCACCGAGGTGCCGCTGCAGCAGGTGGCGAGCATCGCCGTCGAGGAGGGCCGCACGCTGGTCATCTCGCCGTGGGAGAAGAGCGTGGTGCAGGCGATCGAGAAGGCGATCTTCAAGTCCGACCTCGGGCTGACGCCGATGACGGCCGGCACCGTGATCCGCATCCCCATGCCGCCGCTCACCGAGGAGCGCCGCCGCGAGATCACCAAGGTGCTGCGCCACGACGCCGAGAGCGCGCGCGTCGCGGTGCGCAACGTGCGCCGCGACGTGATGAACGACATCAAGGAGCTGCTCAAGGAGAAGCTGGTCTCGCAGGATGACGAGCGGCGCGCCGAGACCGAGGTGCAGAAGCTCACCGACAAGCATATCGCCGACATCGAGGCGCTGCTCGCCGCCAAGGAAAAAGAGGTCATGCAGGTGTGAAGACCGCCGCCACCCCCCACCTGCCGCGGCACATCGCGGTGATCATGGACGGCAACGGCCGCTGGGGGGCCGCGCGCGGCCTGACGCGCACCGCTGGCCACAAGGCGGGGCTCAAGGCCGTACGGCTGGTGATCGAGGAGTGCTCGCGGCGCGGCGTCGAGGCGCTCACGCTGTTCGCGTTCTCGAGCGAGAACTGGCAGCGGCCGGCGGACGAGGTGGGCAGCCTCATGAGCCTGATCCTCGAGGCGCTCGACCGCGAGATCGGCGAGCTGCACCGCAAGGCGGTGCGGGTGTGCGTGATCGGCGAGCGCCGCAGCCTCGCGGTGCGGCTGCAGGCGCGCATCGCGGCCGCCGAGCAACGAACCGCCGCCAACGGCGGGCTGAAGCTGCAGGTGGCCTTGAGCTACGGCGGCCGCTGGGACGTGCTGCAGGCGGCGCAGCGGCTGGCGCGCGAGTGTGCGAGCGGCGCGCTGCGCCCGCAGGACCTTAGCGAGGAGCGCTTCGCCGCCGGGTTGGCCCTCGCCGGGCTGCCGCCGGTCGAGCTATTGATCCGCACCGGCGGCGAGCAGCGCCTCAGCAACTTCCTGCTGTGGGATCTGGCGTACGCGGAGCTGCATTTCAGCAGCAGCCTGTGGCCGGACTTCAGCGTGCCCGATCTCGAGGAGGCGCTGACGTTCTTCGCCGGACGCGAGCGGCGCTTCGGCCAGACCGCCGCGCAGCGCGCGGCGGCGAAGGCCTGAAGGCCTCGTGCCCGACCCGTTGCGCAAACGCGTCCTGACCGCCGCCGTGCTGGTCGCGGTGGCGCTCGCGATCCTGCTGTGGCTGCCCGACTGGGTGACCGTGGCGCTCATGACGGTCATGGCGCTCGCGGGCGCCTGGGAATGGTCGGCGTTCGTGCTGCTGAGCGCGCCCGCGCAGCGCTTCGCCTACGTGCTGCTGGTCGGGGTGCTGCTGCTGGCGGCCTGGCGCTTCTCGGCCAGCCCCGCGCGAGGCGAGCTGCTGCTGGCGCTGGCGGTGCTGTGGTGGCTGATCGCGCTGCTGTGGATCCTGCTCGCGCCGCGGCGGGTCGCGCCGTGGTCGGCGGGCGTGGCGGGCGTGCTGGCGCTGGTGCCGGCGTGGCTGGCGCTGGTGCGGCTGCGGCTGGCGCTGCCGCAGGGCGCACAATGGGTGCTGTTCACGCTGCTGCTGGTGTGGGTCGCCGATATCGGCGCGTTCTTCTGCGGGCGGCGGTTCGGCCGGGTGCGCCTCGCCGCGGCCGTCTCCCCCGGCAAGACCTGGGAAGGAGCCCTCGGCGGCCTCGCGGTGAGTGCGCTGGTGGCGATCGCGGGCAGCGCCTGGTTTCAGGTGCCGCTGGCGGCGTTCCTGCCGCTGTGCCTGGCGGCCGTCGGCTTCTCCATCGTCGGCGATCTCACCGAAAGCCTGCTGAAGCGCTTTGCAGGGATGAAAGATAGCGGCAGCATATTTCCCGGACACGGCGGGGTCATGGACCGCATCGACAGCGTGACCGGCGCCGCGCCGGTGCTGATGCTCGGCCTGACCGCGCTCGGAGTGATCGCATGATCGGAGTGGTGGTCCTCGGTTCGACCGGGTCGGTGGGCGAGAGCACGCTCGATGTCATCGCGCGTCATCCGCAGCGCTTTCGCCTGGTAGGCATCGCAGCCAACACCAATGCGGCCAAGCTCGCCCGGCAGATCCGCACCTGGCGCCCGCCCTACGCGGCGCTGGCCGATGCGCGCGCCCTGGGAGAGCTCGAGTCGCTGCTCGGGGATGCACGTGCCGGCACGCGACTGCTCGCCGGCGCGGACGCGCTCGAGGAGCTGGCGGTGCTGCCGGAAGGGCAGTGCGTCATGGCGGCGATCGTCGGCGCCGCCGGGCTGCGCTCGACACTGGCCGCGGCGCGCGCCGGCAAGCGCCTGCTGCTCGCCAACAAGGAGTCGCTGGTGATGGCCGGCCGGCTGCTGCTCGCGGCGGTGAGCGCCTCGGGGGCAACGCTGCTGCCGATCGACAGCGAGCACAACGCCATCTTCCAGTGCCTGCCGCCGGGCACTCAAACCGGCGCGGCGCCCGCCGGCGTCACGCGCGTGATGCTGACCGCCTCCGGTGGGCCGTTCCGCGACACTCCGGCCGAGGCACTCGCCGATGTGACGCCGGAGGCCGCCTGCGCGCATCCCAACTGGGTCATGGGACGCAAGATCTCGGTCGATTCGGCCACCCTCATGAACAAGGGGCTGGAGCTGATCGAGGCCTGTCTGCTGTTCGGTCTGAGCCCCGCGCAGGTGCAGATCCTGGTGCACCCGCAGAGCATCGTGCACTCGCTGGTGCAGTATGTGGACGGTTCGGTGCTCGCCCAGCTCGGCGCCCCCGACATGCGCACGCCCATTGCCCACGGACTCGCCTGGCCCGAGAGAATCGACTCCGGTGTAGAATCCCTCGACCTGCTCAAGGCCGGGCGGCTCGACTTCCGGGCTCCCGACACCGATAAGTTCCGCTGCCTCGCGCTGGCTCAGGCCGCGGCGCGCGCCGGCGGCCTGCACCCGGTCGTGCTGAATGCCGCCAATGAGGTCGCGGTCGAGGCCTTCCTCGAGCGCCGATTGAACTTTCCCGCCATCGCGGCGGTCATTGAAGCCGTAATGGAGCGGGGCACCGGGGGAGCGATCGGCGGGCTGGAGGATGTCCTGGCGGCTGACGCCGAAAGCAGGGTGCGCGCACGTGAGCGAATCGTCGGCATGACAAGAAGTGCAGCGGTAAGAGGCGCTCACGCATGACTCTCGTCTGGTACCTGCTGTGGTTCGTGGTGGCCGTCGGCCTGCTGGTGACGGTCCATGAATTCGGCCATTTCTGGGTGGCGCGACGCCTGGGATTCAAGGTGTTGCGCTTCTCGGTGGGTTTCGGCAGGCCGCTGCTCACGCGCGTGGCCGGCCCCGACCGTGTGGAGTACGTGCTGGCCGCCATTCCGCTCGGCGGCTACGTGAAGATGCTCGATGAGCGCGAGGGGCCGGTGGACCCGGCCGACCTGCCGCGCTCGTTCACGCATCGACCGCCCTGGCAGCGCATCGTCGTCCTGCTCGCCGGTCCCGGCTTCAACATCCTGTTCGCCGTACTGATCCTCTGGGGCATGCTGTGGGTGAATGGCGTGACCGAGGTGCGGCCGACCGTCGGCGATGTGACCGCCGGCTCGCTCGCCGCGCACGCGGGACTGAAGTCCGGCGACGAGATCCGCGCCATCAACGGCACTCCGGTCACCGGGCAGCGCGACGTGGTGTTCGGGCTGCTCGATGCCATGAGCGCGCGCGGCGAAGCGGACCTGCAGGTGCGCACGGCCGACGGGGGCAGCCGCGAGGCGCGCCTCGACGTGCCCGACGCCGCCGAGCGACGCCATCTCACCGAGCCGTCGCAGCTGTTCCGCGGGCTCGGGTTCCAGTTCTGGACGCCGCCGGTGCCGCCGGTGCTCGGGCAGGTGACGCCCGATGGCCCGGCGGCCCGCGCCGGGCTGCACAACGGCGATCGCATCACCGCGCTCGACGGGGTGCGGGTACAGGACTTCCGCCAGATCTCCGACTACATCAGCGCGCGGCCCGGCGCGCGCATCAGCGTGGAGTACCAGCGCGGCGGTGCCAGCCACAGCGCCACCGTGCAGGTGGCGGGCGAGGACGTCGACGGCCGCCACATCGGCCGCATCCGCGTCGCACCGCCGCCCGGTATCACTTACCCGCCGGCCATGCTGCTGCATACCAATCTCGGTGCGGCGGCGGCGCTCGGACGCGCGGGCGAGGAAGCCTGGAGCATGACGCTGCTGCAGGGGCGGCTGTTCTGGCGCATGGTGCTCGGGCGCGTGTCGCTGAAGAACCTGAGCGGGCCGCTGTCGATCGCCGAGTTTGCCGGGGATTCCGCCGAGGCGGGCGTGGCGGCTTTCCTCAGCTTCCTGGTGCTCATCTCGCTTTCGCTCGGATTTCTCAACCTGCTGCCGATCCCGATCCTCGACGGCGGACAGATTCTGTTCCAGGTGGTGGAGTGGCTGAAGGGCAGCCCGCTGTCGGAGCGGGCGCAGGCGCTCGGCCAGCAGGTGGGCATCGCCCTGCTCATCGTCCTGATGGGTGTTGCGCTATACAACGATATTGCGCGTCAGTTCAGTTGAGTCATAGCGAGGCGCGCAGCAAAGACGCGGGCCGTGGAGGGCGCCTTCCGGGGGCGCGGTCTGCGATGATTGGCGCGGGGGCGCCGCTGCGTAAGGGGTAGTGGTGGTAAGAACATGAACAGGCGCGCAGCCGGCGGTCTCGCTCGCGCCGGCGCACGCAAAGTGGCAGCGGCAATCGCACGAGGCGTAGCACTCGGGGCGCTGGTATTGACGCTGCACGGCGCGCCGGCCGCGCAACCTGCACCCGCATCTGCGGCACCCGCCGCCGCGCAACCCGCGCCTGCCGCGCCGCCCGCCTCCGAGGGTCCGGCGCCGGCTGCGCCTGCCGCGCCGCCCGCACCCGCACCGTCGCCCGCAGGGCAGGCGGGCGGCTCGCCACCCGCGGCGGCAGCGCCCGCTCCCGGCCCGTCGCCGTCCGCGGCGGCGGAATCCCCGCCGACCCCGCCGCCGCCGCTGCCCGGCTCGGCCGCGAACGCGCCGGCGGACTTCACCGTCGGTGACATCAGGATCGAGGGCCTGCAGCGCGTCTCCGAAGGCACCGTCTACAACTACCTGCCGGTGAACATCGGCGATCACCTCACGCCACAGCGCGTGCGCGAGGCGATCCGCGCCCTGTATGTCACCGGATTCTTCCGCGACGTGCAGCTGCGGCGCGATGGCAACACGCTGATCGTGGTGGTGCTCGAGCGCCCCTCGATCGAAAGCTTCGAGATCACCGGCAACAAGGACATCAAGACCGAGGATCTGCAGAAATCGTTGCGCGGCGTGGGACTGGCCGCCGGCAAGACCTTCGACCGCTCGGTGCTCGAGGACGTCACGCAGTACCTCACCGACCAGTATTTCGCGCGCGGCAAGTACGGGGTGCGTATCGAATCGAAGGTGGAAGAGGAGGCCGGCAACCGCGTCAAGATCAAGATCGACATCAAGGAAGGCTCGCGCGCCAAGATCCGCCAGATCAACATCGTCGGCGTCACCAGGTATCCGCAGAAGGACATCCTCGAGACGCTCGAGCTGAAGACGCCCAACTGGCTCTCCTGGTACAAGCAGGACGACCGCTACTCGCGCGAGTCGCTGCAGGGCGACCTGGAAAAAGTGCGCAACTACTACATGGACCGCGGCTACGCGAACTTCCAGCTCGACTCGACGCAGGTGGCGATCGCCCCCGAGAAGGAAGACATCTTCATCACCATCAACATCGAGGAGGGGCAGGTGTACACGGTCTCGCAGGTGAAGCTCGCCGGCACTTTCGTGGTGCCGCAGGCGCAGCTGCAGGCGCTGCTGCTCATCCACCCGGGCGACACCTTCAACCGCAAGCTGATCACCTCCTCACAGGAGCTGATGCAGAACCGCATGGGGCGCGACGGCTACGCCTTCGCCAAGGTCGACCCGGTGCCGACCGCGGACAATGCCAGCCACACCGTGTCGCTCACTTTCTTCGTCGATCCGGGCAACCGCGTGTACGTGCGCAACATCAGCTTCTCGGGCAGCAACCGCATCAACGACGAGGTGCTGCGGCGTGAGATGCGCCAGCTCGAGGGCGGCTGGCTGTCGAACACCTCGCTGGAGCGCTCCAAGCAGCGCATTCAGCGCCTGCCGTACGTGAAGAACGTGGAATTCGAGACTACACCGGTGACCGGCTCGTCCGATCTGGTGGACGTCAACTACAAGATCGAAGAGGGGCCGGCGTCGCAGCTCTCCGGCGGCATCGGCTACTCGGAGACCTACAAGTTCATGCTCAATGGCAGCTACGCGGATTCCGATTTCCTCGGTACCGGCCAGCGCATCGCGGTCAACCTGAACGGCGGCGCGTTCAGCAAGGTGTACACCATCCAGCACACCAACCCGTATACCAACATCGACAATCTGCAGCGCACCGAATCGATCACCTACAGCGACGTGACGCAGTTCGTGTCCTCCAGCTCGACCTTCTCGTCGCAGACCATCAGCCTCGGACCCACCTGGGCGTACCCGATCAGCGAGTACATGTACGTGCGCTTCGGCGCCGCGTTCAACAGCTCGCAGCTGCTGACCAACTCGGCGACCAGCGCCATGCAGGCGCAGGAGTGGGTACAGCACAACGGCCACCCCTACAGCCGCCTGGCGCACGACGACTCCACCAACAACGAGTACGTGTTCTACGGCACCAATTTCCACACCCTCGAGGGCGTCTTCGGCTGGGACTGGGATACCCGCAACCGCACGCTGTTCGCCGACCGCGGCATGCGCATGACCGCCTCCTACGCGATCACCACCCCGGGCAGCGACGTGCAGTACTGGATCGGCAACCTGCAGTTCGTCAGGTACCTGCCGCTGTGGCACGGCTTCACCCTGTCGTTCCTCGAGGGCATCGACTACGGCTCGCCGCTCGGCCGCACCACGGCGATTCCCCCCTACCGGCAGTTCTTCGGCGGCGGACCGGACAACGTGCGTGGCTTCCGCGAGAGCCGCCTGGGGCCGAAGGACCAGTTCGGCAATCCGTACGGCGGCGACATGCGTATCACCAGCCAGAACGAGCTGATCTTCCCGATGCCGGCGAAATTCGCGCAGACCGCGCGCGTCAGCGCCTTTTTCGACGCCGGCGGGATCTACCAGACCGGCTCGTCGATCAAGTTCTACGGTCCGGACGACCTTACGCCGGACTGCTACAGTTTCCGCTGCGTGGGGCTGAAACGCTCGGTGGGCGTGGCCGTGCAGTGGCTGGCGCCGCTCGGCCTCTTCCGCTTCAGCCTCGGGCTGCCGCTCAACGCCAAGTCGGGCGACGGCATCACCACCTGGGGCGACGAGCGGGAGGTCTTCCAGTTCTCCGTTGGCAACGCCTTCTGAGATACTAAGGGATTGGGCCGGTGCCGGGCCGGCGCTCATCAACATACGAAGGTAGGTCCAGTGAACCGTTCGATCAGCAGCAGAATGGCATTGTGGGCGGTCGCAGCGGCCGTAGCCCTGACGGCGCTGCCGGCGTGGGCCGAGCCGAAGATCGGTGTCGTCGATCCGCAGAAGCTCCTGCTCGAGTCCCCGCAGGGCAAGGCCATGGCCGAGGCCATGCAGACGGAATTCGCGCCGCGCCAGCGCACGCTGCAGGCACAGGGGCAGGCGCTGAAGGCCAAGGAGGAGAAGCTGCAGAAGGACGGCGCCACCATGACCGAGGACCAGCGGCAACGCGTGGAGAAGGAGCTGCGCGACGGTGCGCGTGACTTCGAGCGTTCCAAGAGCGAGTTCCAGGACGACGTCACCGCGCGGCGCAACGAGGAGTTGTCGCGCCTGCAGCGCACGTTGCTCGAGGAGGTGCGCACCTACGCCAAGGCGCAGAACTACGACGTGGTGCTGAGCGGCGAGGCGGTGCTGTACTTCACCCCGTCCGATGACATCACCCCGGCGATTCTCGCCGCCCTGCAGGCGCGCGGCGGCGCCGCGCCGCCGGCCAGGCCGGCCGCGCCGACGCCCCCGGCCACGAAGCCGCAGACGCACTGAGCGCACGCTTTCCACAGGGAGTGCGCGTGCCGGTCTCGCTCGCTGAGCTTGCAGTCCGTTTCGGCTGCGAGCTGCGCGGCGATCCGGACACGCGCATCGAGCGGGTAGCGACACTCGCCGGCGCCGACCAGCGGGCGCTCGCCTTCCTCGCCAACCCGCGCTATCGGGCGCAATTGTCCGCCACGCACGCCGCCGCAGTGGTGCTGAGCCCCGCCGACGCGGACGCCGGTGCGTGCCGCGCGGCGCTGCTGGTATGCGCGAACCCGTACGCCACCTACGCACGCATCGCCGCCGTGCTGTACCCGACCCCGCCGCTCGTGCCCGGTGTGCATCCGAGCGCGGTGGTGGCTGCCAGCGCCCGCATCGACCCGAGCGCCCGGGTGTGCGCCCTGGCGAGCGTGGGCGAGGATGTGCGCATCGGGCCGCGCGTGCTGGTCGGGCCGCACTGCAGCCTGGAGGCGGACGTCGCGCTCGCCGCCGACGTGCACCTCGCGGCGCACGTCACGCTCGGGCGCGGGGTGAGCATCGGCGCGCGCACCGTGGTGCAGCCGGGGGCAGTGATCGGCGGCGACGGCTTCGGTTTCGCGGCCGCCGACGGCGGCTGGGTGAAGGTGCCGCAGCTCGGCACGGTGCGCATCGGCGCGGACGTGGAGATCGGCGCCAACACCACCATCGACCGCGGCGCCATCGAGGACACGATCATCGAGGACGGGGTGAAGCTCGACAACCTCATCATGATCGGGCACAACACGCGCATCGGCGCCCACACCCTCATCGCCGGCTGCACCGGCATCTCCGGCACCGCCACCATCGGCCGGCGCTGCGTGATCGGCGGCGCGGTGGGCATCGCCGGACACATCAGCATCGCCGATGACGTGGTCATTACCGGCTACTCGGCGATCAGCCGCTCGATCGCCGGCCCCGGGGTATACTCCAGCACGCTGCCGGCCGAGGAAGTGCACCGCTGGCGCCGGCTGGTGGCGCGCTTCAAGCGCAGCGGCGCGCTGGAAGAGCGCCTGCGCAGGCTCGAACGCAGCGTCGGTCTGCCGGCCTTGCCGCACGATGAAGAACATGACTGAAGGGCTGCAACTCGACATCCAGGCGATCCTCGAGCGGCTGCCGCACCGTTACCCGTTCCTGCTGGTCGACCGCGTGCTCGAATGCCGTCCGGGTCACAGCATCCGCGCGCTGAAGAACGTCACCTACAACGAGCCGTTCTTCCCCGGCCACTTCCCCGGGCGCCCGGTAATGCCGGGCGTCATGATCATCGAGGCGCTGGCACAGGCGGCGGGCATCCTGTCGTTCGTCACCAGCAACGTCATTCCCGATCACAACACGCGCTTCTATTTCGTCGGTATAGACAAGGCGCGCTTCCGCCGCCCGGTGATACCCGGCGACCAGCTGCTGCTGGAGGCGCAGCTGCAGCGCTCGCTCAAGGGGATCTGGCGCTTCGCCACCGTCGCGCGGGTGGAGGATCAGGAGGTGGCGCACGCGGAAATGATGGTGGCGCCGGGGGCCGGCCGGTGATCGACCCGCGCGCCATCGTCTCGCCGCAGGCGGTGCTGGCGCCGGACGTGAGCGTCGGGCCCTTCAGCATCATCGGCCCGCAGGTGCACATCGGCCCGCGCAGCGTGATCGGGCCGCATGCCGTGATCAACGGCCCGACCCGCATGGGTGCCGACAACCGGGTGTTTCAGTTCGCCTCGATCGGCGATGCGCCGCAGGACAAGAAATATCGCGGCGAGCCGACGCTTCTTACGATCGGCGACCGCAACGTGTTTCGCGAGTGCTGCACCATCAACCGCGGCACCACCCACGATAAGGGTGTGACGCGCATCGGCGACGACAACCTGTTCATGGCGTACTCGCACGTCGCACACGACTGCGTCATCGGCGCCAACACCGTGTTCGCCAACTGCGCCTCGCTCGGCGGCCACGTCGAGATCGGCGACTGGGTGATCCTCGGTGGCCTCACGGCGGTGCATCAGTTCACCAAGATCGGCGCGCACGCCTTTGTCGGCGGCGGCGCGATCCTGTCGCGCGACGTGCCGCCGTACGTGATGGTGGCCGGCAATCCGGCGGTGCCGCACGCCATCAACGCCGAGGGCCTGAAGCGGCGCGGCTTCACCGAGGAGCAGATCCGCAATGTCCGCGAGGCCTACCGCATCCTGTATCGCTCGGAGCTGCGCCTCGCCGAGGCGCTGACGCAGCTCGCGCCGGCGGCAGCGGCCCACGCCGAGATCCGCGCGTTCGTCGACTTCATTCACGGCTCCACCCGCAGCCTGGTGCGATGAGCGTGGTGGGCGTGCCGCCTTCCAGCGCGCCGCTGCGCGTCGGGATCGTGGCGGGCGAGCATTCCGGTGATCAGCTCGGCGCGGCCCTGATCGGCGCGCTGCGCGCGCGCGTGCCCGGGGTGCAGTGTTTCGGCGTGGCGGGACCGAAGATGATCGCCGCCGGCTGCGAGGCCTGGGCGGCTTCCGAGGAGCTCGCCGTCATGGGACTGGCGGAAGTGCTGCGGCACCTGCCGCGGCTGCTGGCGCTGCGCTCGCAGCTCGCGCAGCGCTTCCGTGCGGCGCGGCCCGACGTGTTCGTGGGCATCGACGCGCCGGAATTCAACCTCGCGCTGGCGCGGCGGCTGAAGCGCGCGGGGGTGCACACCGTCCAGTACGTGAGCCCGCAGCTGTGGGCCTGGCGGCAGGGGCGCGTGCGCCGCATGGGTGCCGCCTGCGACCTGGTGCTGTGCCTGCTGCCCTTCGAGACCGAGTTCTACGCCCGCCACGGGGTGCCGGCGCTGTTCGTCGGCCACCCGCTGGCCGACGAGATCCCCCTCGAGGCCGACCGCGCGGGCGCGCGGCGCGCGCTCGACTTCGATCCCGTCGCGACGCTCATTGCGCTGCTGCCGGGCAGCCGTATCGGCGAGGTCGCGCGCCTCGCCGCGCCGTTCGCCGCCGCGGCCCGCCACATCCGCGCCCAGCGCCCCGACTGGCGATTCGCCGCACCCATGGCCTCGCAGGCCGTTCGTGAGGTTTTCGACAGGGAAGTGGCGCAAGTGCCCGGCGCGCCGGAGATTCGCTGCGTCACCGGCCAGGCGCAGCGGGTGCTGGCGGCCGCGGATGCCGCCATCGTCGCCTCCGGCACCGCAACGCTCGAGACGCTACTCACCGGGCGCCCGATGGTGGTCGCCTACCGCGTGAGCCCGGTGACCGCCTTTCTGCTGCGGACCATGAGGCTGGTGAAGGTGCGATACTTTTCCCAGCCGAATCTGCTCGCCGGCCGGCGCCTGGTCCCGGAGCTGTTCCAGGAGCAGGTCAGCGGTGCGGCGCTCGGCGACGCTCTGCTTTCGGAACTGGAGGATCGCGGGCACGTGCGTGAGCTGCTCGAGGAATTCACTGCCGTGCACCGCGCGTTGCGCTGCGGCGGCGCCGGGCGCGCCGCCGAGGCGATCGTGGCGCTCGCGCGCGGACAGCTGCCGGCCGCGCCCGCCGCGGCCGCGGCGCTGCAGGTGCCCGATGCACGCCGCTGAGGCGCGCAATCTGGCGCGCGTCGCCGGCGTCGACGAGGCGGGACGCGGCCCGCTCGCCGGCCCGGTGGTGGCGGCGGCGGTGATCCTGCACCCGCAGCGGCGCATCCGCGGACTGGCGGACTCGAAGGTGCTCAGCGTCGCCGAGCGCGAGCGCCTCGCGCCCCTCATCCGCAGCCGCGCGCTCGCCTGCGGCGTCGGCTGGGCCGACCGCGATGAGATCGACACCCTGAACATCCTCGAGGCGACGCTGCTGGCGATGCGCCGCGCGCTGCTGGCGCTGCCGGTGCCGCCGACCCACGTGCGCGTCGACGGCAACCGCTGCCCGTGCCTCACCGATCTGGACTTCGGCTGCACGGTCGAAGCCATCATCGCCGGCGATGCCCGCATCGCCGCGATCAGCGCCGCCTCGATCCTCGCCAAGACCTGCCGCGACGCCATGATGGCGGCGCTCGACCTGCACTACCCCGGATTCCAGCTGGCGGCGCACAAGGGCTACGCCACCCCGGCACACCTCGAGGCGCTCAAGGCGCGCGCGCCCTCGCCGCAGCATCGCCGCTCGTTCAGTCCGATGCGCGTCGGCGGCGAGCAGGCGCTGGCCTGCTGGGAAGACGAGGCCTAGGCGCCGATGGCACAGGGCTTCGTTCACCTGCGGCTGCACACCGAGTTCTCGCTGAGCGACAGCGTGGTGCGGGTGCCGCAGCTGATCGCGGCGGTTGCCGCCGCGGGCATGCCGGCGGTCGCGGTGACCGACCAGAACAATCTGTTCGCGATGATGAAGTTCTATCGCCAGGCGCTCAAGGCGGGCGTGAAGCCGCTGGTGGGCGTCGATCTGCTGCTGCGCGAGGAGGGCGAGCGGCAGGCGCCCGCGCGCCTCACGCTGCTGTGCCAGTCGCAGGGCGGTTACCGCAATCTCACCCGGCTGATCACGCGTGCCTACCTCGAAGGGCAGGAGCGCGGCGTGCCGCGCATCGAGCGCCGCTGGCTGAGTCGCGCGGCGCTCGACGGGCTGATCGCGCTTTCGGGCGCGAGCGACGGTGATCTCGGCCGCGCGCTGGTGAATGCGCGCGACGGCGACGCCGAGCGCGCGCTCGACGCCTGGCTGGCGCTGCTTCCCGGGCGCTTCTATATCGAGCTGCAGCGCCTCGGGCGGCCGTTCGAGGAAGCCTACATCGCCGCCGCGGTCGCGCTCGCCGGCCGCCGCGGCGTGCCGGTGGTCGCCACCAACGACGTGCGCTTCCTCACCGCGGCCGAGTTCGACGCCCACGAGGCGCGGGTGTGCATCCACGACGGCGCGCAGCTCGCTGATGCCGGTCGGGCGCGCCGCTACACGCATCAGCAGTATCTGCGCAGCCCGCAGGAGATGGCGGCGCTGTTCGCGGACCTTCCCGAGGCGCTCGCCAACTCGGTGGAGATCGCCCGCCGCTGCAGCCTGGCGCTGAACCTCGGCGAAGTGCGCCTGCCGCAGTACCCGCTGCCGGCCGGAGCGAGCACCGAGGAGTTCCTGCGCGAGGAGAGTGCCCGCGGGCTCGCGCTGCGCTTTGCCGGCGCGGGTGTGCCGGCCGGACACGCCGAGCGCCTCGGCCGCGAGCTCGAGGTGATCTGCCAGATGGGGTTCGCCGGCTACTTCCTGATCGTGGCGGATTTCATCCGCTGGGCGCGCAGCAACGGCGTGCCGGTGGGTCCGGGGCGCGGCTCGGGTGCCGGTTCGCTGGTGGCGTACGCACTGCAGATCACCGATCTGGATCCGATCCGCTACGACCTGCTGTTCGAGCGCTTCCTCAATCCCGAGCGTGTCTCGCTGCCGGACTTCGACATCGACTTCTGCATGGACGGCCGTGACCGCGTCATCGACTACGTGGCGCAGAAATACGGCCGCGAGCGCGTCTCGCAGATCATCACCTACGGCACCATGGCGGCCAAGGCGGTGGTGCGCGATGTCGGGCGGGTGCTCGGCATGGCGTACGGCTTCGTGGACCGCATCGCCAAGCTCATTCCCTTCGAGCTCGGTATCACCCTCGACGCGGCGCTGGAGAAGGAGCCCGAGCTCAAGCGGCTCTACCAGGCGGAAGAGGAAGTGAAGAACCTCATCGACCTGGCGCGCTCGCTCGAGGGCCTGACGCGCAACGCCGGCATGCACGCCGGGGGCGTGGTGATCGCGCCGTCGGTGCTCACCGATTTCGCGCCGCTGTACTGCGATGCGGGCGGCGGCAGCGTCGTCACGCAGTTCGACAAGGACGATGTCGAGGCCGCCGGCCTGGTGAAGTTCGACTTCCTCGGACTGCGCACACTCACCATCATCGATCGCGCCGCCGCGCTCATCAACCGCGAACGCCCCGCGGGCAGCGCGCCGCTCACCGTGAGCACGCTGCCGATGGACGACGCCCCCACCTACGCGCTGCTCAAGTCCTGCCGCACCACCGCGGTGTTCCAGCTCGAGTCGCGCGGCATGAAGGATCTCATCCGCCGGCTGCAGCCGGACCGCTTCGAGGACATCGTGGCGCTGGTGGCGCTGTTCCGGCCCGGGCCGCTGCAATCGGGCATGGTGGACGATTTCATCAACCGCAAGCACGCACCGCACGACGCGCGCATCGATTACCTGCACCCGAGCCTGGAAGCGATCCTCAAGCCCACCTACGGGGTGATCCTCTACCAGGAGCAGGTGATGCAGGTCGCGCAGGTGCTCGCCGGTTATACCCTCGGCGGCGCGGATCTGCTGCGCAAGGCGATGGGCAAGAAAAAGCCCGAGGAGATGGCGCAGCAGCGCTCGGTGTTCGTCGACGGCGCGGTGGCGCGCGGAGTACGCGAGTACACCGCCGGCCACATCTTCGACCTGATGGAGAAGTTCGCCGGCTACGGTTTCAACAAGTCGCACTCGGCCGCGTATGCGCTGCTTTCCTACCAAACGGCGTACCTCAAGGCCCACTACCCGGCGCAGTTCATGGCGGCGGTGCTGTCGGCCGACATGGACCATACCGACAAGGTGGTCACGCTCATCCAGGAGTGCAGCGACATGGGCCTGAAGGTGCTGTCGCCTGATGTGAACGCCTCGGGTTACGAGTTCACCGCCTGCGGCACCGACAGCATCCGCTACGGCCTGGGCGCGGTGCGCGGCGTGGGCCGCGGCGCGGTGGAGGCGATCATTGCCGGGCGCGAGGCGCACGGACCGTACGGCTCGCTGGCGGACCTGTGCCGCCGTCTCGACCTGCAGAAGGTCAACCGCCGCGTGCTGGAGGCGCTGCTGCGCGCGGGCAGCCTCGACGGCCTGGGTGCCAACCGCGCTACGCTCATGGACCGCCTGAGCGCCGCCATGCAGCTCGGCGATCAGAACACCCGCGCGCACGCCGCCGGACAGAACGACCTGTTCGGTCTCGCCGCGGATGAGCGCGGCAGCGCGCTCGAGCCGCAGCGCGCCACGCCGCTGGCGGAGTGGAGCGAGGCGGTGCGCCTCGCCGGCGAGCGCGAGACGCTCGGCCTGTACCTCACCGGCCACCCGCTGGCGCGCTTCGAGTCGGGCCTCGAGCACTTCGTGTCGCACCGCATCGGGGAGTTGGTGAGCGACCGGCCGCTCGCCGGGCTCGAGGCGCCACGCTTCGGCGGCGGCAAGCCGGTCACCGTGGCCGGACTGATCGACGAGGTGAAGAAGCGCGGACCGCGGGTGATCCTGACGCTCGACGACCGCACCGGACGCATCGAGGCGGTGCTGTTCGAGGAGACCTGGCACAAGCACCGCGAGCTCATCGCCAAGGACGCCCTGGTGCTGGTCGAGGGACTGCTGCGCTTCGACGAATTCAGCGACGCCTGGCGGCTGTCGGTGCGGCGCATCAGCGAGCTCGATGAGGTGCGCTCGCGCGCCGCCCAGCGGCTGCTGATCCGCTGCGCTCACGCGGACCTCGCCCGCGGCCTGGAACGTCTGGCGGCCATCCTCGCCCCGTGGCGTCCGGGGCCCTGCCCGATCACGGTCGAGTACTGCGGCCAGACGGCGAGCGGCGCGCTGAGCCTCGGCAGCGAGTGGACGGTGCGCCCGACACGCGAGCTGCTCGAGCAGCTCGCGGGGCTGTTCGGCGCCGATGGCGTGCAGGTGGTCTACGCCGCCGCGCCGGCCCGCCCCGGCACCTCATTCTCGGCCGACGGGCGCTGAGTTAGGGTAGGCTTTACGCCCATGGCCGTCTCGTTCCTCGACTTCGAGCAACCCATCGCCGAGCTGGAAGCCAAGATCGAGGAGCTCCGGCACGTCACCTCCGACTCCGAAGTCAACATCCAGGACGAGATCGGCCGGCTGCAGGCGAAGAGCCGGCAGCTCACCATGAGCATCTTCGCCAATCTCACGCCCTGGCAGATCACCCAGCTCGCCCGCCACCCGCATCGTCCCTACACCCTCGACTATGTGAACGCCATCTGCAGCGAGTTCCACGAGCTGCACGGCGACCGCATGTATGCCGACGACGGTGCCATCGTCGCCGGCCTGGCACGCATCGACGAGCGCGCCCTCATGATCATCGGCCACCAGAAGGGTCGCGATACCAAGGAGCGCGTGCGGCGCAACTACGGCATGCCGAAACCGGAAGGGTATCGCAAGGCGCTGCGCCTGATGCGGCTCGCCGAGCGCTTCAGTATGCCGCTGGTGACGCTGATCGATACCCAGGGGGCCTACCCCGGGGTGGGCGCGGAGGAGCGCGGCCAGAGCGAGGCGATCGCGCGCAACCTGTTCGAGATGTCGGTGCTGCGCATTCCCATCGTCAGCGTCGTCACCGGCGAGGGTGGCTCGGGCGGGGCGCTCGGCATCGGCGTGTGCGACCGCCTGCTGATGCTCCAGTACAGCACCTACTCGGTCATCTCCCCGGAAGGCTGCGCCTCCATCCTGTGGAAGAGCCAGGACAAGAAGGAGGTGGCGGCCGAGGCGCTGAACCTCACGGCCGATCGCCTGCAGAAGCTCGGGCTCGTGGACGAGGTCATCGAGGAGCCGCTCGGCGGGGCGCATCGCGATCCGGTAGCGGTAGCCGCCAGTCTCAAGGCCGCCCTCATCCGTCAGCTCGACGAGCTGGAAGCGATTCCGCGCGACCAGTTGCGCGCCGAGCGCGCGACCAAGATCGCCGGCTTCGGCGTGTTTGCCGAAAACGCGGCCTGAAGCGTGCCGATGGCACGGGTGCGCCGCCGCCCCCCGGGCTTCGGTCCACGCTGGCTGGAGGAGCGCCTCGCGCAGCTGCTGCCGCAGTTCCCGCACGTGCGGCTATGCGTGGCCTTCAGCGGCGGGGTGGATTCGACGGCACTGCTCGCAGCCCTCGCCCGGCTGCGCCGCTCGCCGCTCAAGTTGCGGGCGCTGCACGTCGACCACGGCCTGCAGCCGCGCTCGGCGAGCTGGAGCGCGCACTGCCGGCGCATCGCCAAAAGCCTCGGCGTGCCGCTCAGCGTGCGGCGGGTGCCTGTGCTGCGCCGCCGCGGCGAGTCGCTCGAGGCCGCCGCCCGCGAGCTGCGCTACCGGCTGTGCGGCGAGGCGCTCGGCCCGGGTGAGGCGCTGCTCACCGCGCACCATCAGGACGATCAGCTCGAGACGCTGCTGCTGCAGCTGCTGCGCGGCGCCGGCATCGCCGGGCTCGCGGCCATGCCGGAAGTTGCGCCGCTCGGCCGCGGCCTGCTGGTGCGCCCGCTGCTGCCACTGTCGCGCCGCCAGCTCGCCGACTGGGTGAGCGCGCGGCGGCTCACCTACGTGGAGGACGACAGCAACGCGCTGCTGCAGCTCGATCGCAACTACCTGCGCCTCAGGGTGCTGCCGCTGATCCGCGAGCGCTGGCCGGCAGCCGCGGCCACCGTGGCACGTGCGGCGCGCCACGCGGCCGAGGCGCAGCGCCTGCTCGATGCGCAGGGCGCTGCCGATGTGGCGCGGGCGCGCTGGGGCGACGAGCTTGCCGCCTGGACGCTGCGCGCGCTGCCGGCCGACCGGCGCCGCAATGCGCTGCGATTCTGGATCGCGCAGCACGGGGTGCAAGCGCCAGCGGCGAGCCGGCTCACCGAGATGGCCGGCCCGCTGCTCGCCGCACGCAGCGATGCGCAGCCGTTCGTCGCCTGGGGAGCCGCGCGGGTGCAGCGCCAGGGCGACCTGCTGTACCTGCAGGAGCAGCGCGAGACGCTGGCAGCGCCGGCCGCCGTCGCCTGGCGCTGGCGCGGGCAGCCTGCCTGCCGCCTGCCGGGCGTCGGCGGCACGCTCGCACTGCAGCGCGACGGGCATGGACCGCTGGACCTCGACAGGCTGCCGCCGCGGCTGCTGCTGCGGCCGCGCCGCGGCGGCGAGCGGCTGCGCCCGGTGCGCGGCGGCCCGCGCCGTGCGCTCAAGAGCCTGCTGCAGGAGGCCGGTGTGCCGCCCGCGCAGCGGCGCGATCTGCCGCTCGTGTTCGCCGGTGAGCAGCTGATTGCCGCAGCCGACCTGTGGCTCGATGAGTCGGTGCAGGCGGGTCCGGCGAGCCGCCGCCGCGCGCGGCTGCGCTGGACCGCGGCACGCTGAGCGAGTTCGAGGCGAACGGGCCGGCGCGGCGCCGCCGGTTGTGCTAACCTGCGGATCCGTCGTCGCTGCAGGCGACGGGAAATCCTCTGCTCTGACATATGACGCGTTTCGTATTCGTCACCGGTGGCGTCGTGTCCTCGTTGGGCAAGGGCATCGCCGCCGCTTCGCTCGGCGCGATCCTCGAGGCGCGCGGCCTCAAGGTCGCGATGGTCAAGCTCGACCCCTACATCAACGTCGACCCGGGCACCATGAGCCCGTTCCAGCACGGCGAGGTGTTCGTCACCCAGGACGGCACCGAGACCGACCTCGATCTCGGGCACTACGAGCGCTTCGTGCGCACCACCACCGGGCGCAACAGCAACTTCACCACCGGGCGCATCTACGAGCGCGTCATCGCCAAGGAGCGGCGCGGCGACTACCTGGGCGCGACCGTGCAGGTCATCCCGCACATCACCGACGAGATCAAGCGCAGCATCAAGCTCGGCGCCGACGGCGCGGATGTGTGCATGGTGGAGATCGGCGGCACCGTCGGCGACATCGAGTCGCTGCCGTTCCTGGAGGCCATCCGCCAGCTCGGCGTCGAGCTCGGCCGCAGCAACTGCGTGTACATGCACCTGACGCTGGTGCCGATCGTGGGCGGCTCGGGCGAGATCAAGACCAAGCCGACGCAGCACTCGGTGAAGGAGCTGCGCGGCATCGGCATTCAGCCCGACGTGCTGCTGTGCCGCTGCAAGCACCCGCTGCCGGAGGAGCAGCGGCGCAAGATCGCGCTGTTCACCAACGTCGAGGAGCGCGCCGTCATCTCGGCGGTGGACGCCGACGACATCTACCGCATTCCGATCCTGCTGCACGAGCAGGCGCTCGATGACATCGTGGTCGACAAGCTGCGCGTCGACGTGCCCGCCACCGAACTGGCCGAGTGGCGCCAGGTGGTGAGCGGCAAGGCCAACCCCGACGGCCAGGTCGACATCGCCATGGTCGGCAAGTACGTGCAGATCCGTGACTCCTATCTGTCGCTGCACGAGGCGCTGATGCACGGCGGACTGAAGAGCCGCACGCGCGTCAACATTCACTACATCGAGTCGACCGACATCGAGCAGCACGGCGTGCACATGCTCAAGGACCTGGATGCGATCCTGGTGCCGGGGGGCTTCGGTGAGCGCGGCATCGAGGGCAAGATCCAGGCGGTGCGCTTCGCGCGCGAGCATGGCGTGCCGTATCTCGGTATCTGCCTGGGGATGCAGGTGGCCATCGTGGAATACGGCCGCCACGCGCTCGGGCTCGCCGACGCCAACAGCACCGAGTTCAACCGCGCCACGCCGCACCCGGTGATTGCGCTGATCTCCGAGTGGCAGGACCAGGTGCACGGGGCACAGACGCGTGACGAGGCGTGCGCCATGGGTGCCACCATGCGTCTGGGCGCCCAGGAGGTGCTGCTGGGGGCGGGCACGCGGGCGCGTGAGATCTACGGGCGCGACGTGATCCTCGAGCGCCATCGCCACCGCTACGAGTTCAACAACCGCTATCTGGAACGCTACCGCCAGGCGGGGCTGCGCTTCTCCGGCTTCTCGCGCGACGGCCTGGTGGAGGTGATCGAGCTGCCGCAGCACCCGTGGTTCCTTGCCACCCAGTTCCACCCCGAGTTCACCTCGACGCCGCGTGACGGCCATCCGTTGTTCACCGGCTTCATCCGTGCGGCGCGCGCGCAGCGCGCGGTACAGCTGCCGCGTGCGGCGGGCGCCTGAGCCGCCGCCGTCCGGCGCAGCGCCGCGTAACCGCGAGGGTGAATCATGCGGCTGAACGGACATGAAGTCGGGGAGGGACGGCCGTTGTTCCTGATCGCAGGTCCCTGCGTGATCGAGAGCCCGGCGCTCACCCAGGAGATCGCCGGGCGGCTGAAGGAGATCACCGCGCGCCTCGGCATTCCCTACATCTTCAAGGCCTCCTACGACAAGGCAAACCGCTCCTCGCGCGCGAGCTTTCGCGGTCCCGGGATCGAAGCGGGGCTGAAGGTGCTCGAGGATGTGCGCCGCACGGTCGGGGTTGCGGTGCTCACCGATGTGCACGAGGACACCCCGCTCGCGGAGGTGGCCGCGGTGGTCGACGTGCTGCAGACCCCGGCGTTCCTGTGCCGCCAGACGAACTTCATCGTCAGCACCGCCTCGCAGGGCAAGCCGGTCAACATCAAGAAGGGCCAGTTCCTCTCGCCCTGGGAGATGCAGAACGTCGTCGACAAGGCGCGCTCCACCGGTAACCAGCACATCATGGTGTGCGAGCGCGGCTTTTCCTTCGGCTACAACAACCTGGTCGCGGACATGCGCTCGCTGGCGGTGCTGCGCGGCACCGGCTGCCCGGTGGTGTTCGACGCCACCCACTCGGTGCAGCTGCCCGGAGGGCAGGGCACCGCCTCCGGTGGCCAGCGCGAGTTCATTCCGGTGCTTGCGCGCGCCGCGGTGGCTGCGGGCGTCGCGGGACTCTTCATGGAGACCCATCCGCGTCCCGAGGAAGCGCTTTCGGACGGCCCGAACGCCTGGCCGCTCGCCCGCATGGAGCCGCTGCTCACCACCCTGGTCGAGCTCGACCGTGCGGTGAAGAGAACTCCTTTCGAAGAGTCGCTGCTATGAGCCGCATCACGGACATTCGCGGACGCGAGATCCTCGACTCGCGCGGCAACCCCACCGTCGAGACCGACGTGCTGCTCGACTCGGGCGTGCGCGGGCGCGCGGCGGTGCCCTCGGGCGCTTCCACCGGCACGCGCGAGGCGGTCGAGCTGCGTGACAACGACCCGCGCCGCTATGGCGGCAAGGGCGTGCTGCAGGCGGTCGAGCACATCAATACGGTGCTGAAGCAGGCGCTGGTCGGATCCGATCCGCGCGATCAGGCCGGGCTCGACCGCAGGATGATCGAGCTCGATGGCACCGACAACAAGGGGCGGCTCGGTGCCAACGCGATCCTCGGCGTTTCACTCGCCAACCTTCACGCCGCCGCCCAGGACGCGCGCGTGCCGCTCTACCGCTATCTTGCGCACCTCATCGGCGGGGAGCGCGAGCCGGTGATGCCGGTGCCGCAGATGAATATCGTCAACGGCGGTGCGCACGCCGACAACACGCTCGACATCCAGGAGTTCATGATCCTGCCGGTGGGCGCGCCGAGCTTCCGCGAGGCGCTGCGTTACGGGGCGGAGGTGTTCCATACCCTGAAGGCGATACTCGCCGAGCGCGCACTGTCGACCGCGGTCGGAGACGAGGGCGGCTTCGCCCCGGACCTGGAATCGAACGAGGCGGCCCTCGAGCTGATCCTGGAGGCTATCGAGCGCGCCGGCTACAAGCCCGGCAGGGACGTGTACCTCGGGCTGGACGTGGCGAGCTCGGAGTTCTTTCGGGACGGCCGTTACCAGCTCGAGTCCGAGCATCGCAGCTTCACGGCGGCGGAATTCACCGGCTACCTCGCTGACCTCGCCGCGCGCTATCCGGTAATCAGTATCGAGGACGGCATGAGTGAGGCCGACTGGGACGGCTGGGCGACACTCACGCATGCGCTCGGCGGCAAGCTGCAGTTGGTCGGTGACGACATCTTCGTGACCAATACCCGGATCTTCAGGGAGGCGATCGAGAAACATATCGCCAACGCCATCCTCATCAAGCCGAACCAGATCGGCACCCTCACCGAGACGCTCGCCGCCATCGACATGGCCGACAAAGCCCACTACGCCGCGGTCGTCTCACACCGCTCGGGAGAGACCGAGGACAGCACCATCGCCGACATCGCGGTGGCGAGCGCTGCGACCCAGATCAAGACCGGCTCGCTGTCGCGCTCGGACCGCGTCGCGAAGTACAACCAGCTGCTGCGCATCGAGGCCGAGCTCGGCAAGGTGCGCTACGCGGGCCGGGAGGCGTTTCCGCTCAGCCGCTGAGCGCTGCGCGCGGGCGCCGCCGGGGCGCGCCGCGCGCGCTTCATGGCCGAGGGCGAGGCGCCGAACAGGCGCTGGAACGCCCGCCGCATGCGCTCCGGATCGTTGAAGCCGCTGGCGCGTGCCACCTCCTGCACCGAGCGCGCACCGCTTTCGAGCATGGCGCGCGCCGCGTCGGCGCGCAGCCGCTCCACCGCCTTGGCGGGCGTGATGCCGGTTTCCTCGTGGAAGGCGCGTGCAAAGTGCCGTGCGCTCATGCAGGCGCGCGCAGCGAGCTGCTCGACGGTGAGCGCTGAGGCGAGGTGCGCGCGCATGAATTCCAGCAGCGCCGCGAAGCGCCCGTGGGAGCGCTCCATTTCCAGCAGCGCCGAGAACTGCGATTGCCCGCCCGGCCGGCGGTGATAGACCACCAGGTGCTGCGCGGTGCGCCGCGCCACGCTCTCGCCGAGATCCTCGCCGATCAGGGCGAGCGCCAGATCGATCCCGGCGGTGATGCCGGCAGAGGTCCAGATCCTTCCGGCGCGCACGAAGATGCGGTCGGGATCGAGCAACACCTGCGGAAAGAGCCGCCGGAACTTCTCGGTGCAGCTCCAATGCGTGGTCGCGCTGCGCCCGTCGAGGAGCCCCGCGCCGGCCAGCAGGAAAGACCCCGAGCACACGCTGCTGACGCGGCGCGACTCCTGGTTGCACGCCGCGATGAAGCGCCGCAGCCGCGCGGAGCCGAGCGCGGGGCGCGTGCCGTCGCCGCCGGCCACCACCAGGGTATCGATCGACGCGGGGCTGCCGAGGCCTGCCGCCTCGAGCGTCGCTCCGGAGGAGCTTGCGACCGCACCGGCCTGCTCGGCGATGACGCGCAGCTCGTAACTGCCGGGACAGATGCTCCCGGCGACCTCGAACGCGGAGATCGGGCCGGCGGCATCGAGCAGCTGGAAGCGCGGGAAGATGAGGAAAGCGATACGGCGGGGCATGGGCGGACTCTCGATGGCGGAAAAGGAGGTTAAAACGTCATTTCAGCCATAGGATAAACGAGCGAAGATGCCCTGACCAGTCAACGGCGGCGGTTGCCGGCCGCCACACCTTGAGGAGCACGCTGCGGTGTCCACGGACTTCAGAGTGGTGTTTGCGCTCTACCCGCGCATCACCCAACTCGATTTCACCGGTCCGCTCGAGATCCTCTCGCGGCTGCCCGGGGCGCGGGTGGTGCTCGCGGCCTCGCAACCCGGTGAGATCGCCGCCGACTGCGGAGTGGTGTTCGCCGACGTGCAGCCGATCGCCGCGGTGGCGGACTGTGCGCTGCTGTGCGTGCCGGGCGGGTTCGGCTGCGCCGCCGCCATGGAGGATGCGGTGTACCTCGGCGCGCTGCGCCGCCTCGCCGCCCGTGCCCGCTACGTCACTTCCGTGTGCACCGGCTCGCTGCTGCTCGGTGCCGCGGGATTGCTGGCCGGGCGGCGCGCCGCCTGTCACTGGGCCTTTCGCGAGCTGCTGCCGCTGTTTGGCGCCATTGCCGATCCGGGCCGCGTCGTGCGCGACGGCAACCTCTTCACCGGCGGCGGCGTGACGGCTGGCATTGATATGGCGCTCACCGTGGTGGCGCACATGAGCGGCGCCGCATTCGCGCAGTCGCTGCAGCTCGCGGTGGAATACGCGCCCGATCCGCCCTTCACCTGTGGCCGTCCGGAAGGGGCGCCCGCGCCGATCGTGGCGGAGGTACGGCGCCGTATCGATCGGATATGGCCCGAGCGCTACGCGGCCGCGCAGCGCGCCGCCGCGCTGCTGCCGCGCGAGCGCGCCGTGCCGCCTGCGGCGAGCGCCTGAGAGGTCACGCGACCCTTCGCGCTCGCGGCCCGCTCTGCTAGGCTGTCGGGCCCATGAAGTGGCTCGCTGGCGCGCTGATCGTCGCCGTGGTTCTGCTGCAATACCGGGTGTGGCTCTCCGAGGACGGGGTACGCGAGGTTGCACGGCTGCGCCAGGCGGTAAACGCGCAGCGCGCCGAGAACGAGCAGCTCGGCGAGCGCAACCGCCAGCTCGCCGCCGAAGTCCGCGACCTGAAGACCGGCATGGACGCACTCGAGGAGCGCGCGCGCAGCGATCTCGGCATGATCGCGCGCAACGAGACCTTCTATCAGGTCGTTCCCCCGACGGCCGACTCGATCCGCGCGCCGACGCGCACCGCCGCCACTCACTGAGAGTGCGCCGCGCGCGATGCGCTACTGGCTCGTCATGCCGGCCGCGGGCGCAAGTGAGCGCTTCGGCGGGCCGGCGCCAAAGCAGTACGCGCCGCTCGCCGGGCGCACCGTAATCGAGTGGGCGCTCGAGCCCTTCCTGGATGACACTCGCTGTGCCGGCGCGATCGTGGCGCTGGCCGCGCAGGACCGCCGGTTCACCGAGGTGGCCGCGCGTCTGCGCGCGCGCGGCCAGGGCGCGGCGCCGCTGCCGGGCGTGATGACCTGCGCCGGCGGCGCGCAGCGCTGCCTGTCGGTGCGCAGCGCGCTCGCCGCGCTCGCCGCGCACGCCGCGGATGACGACTGGGTGCTGGTGCACGATGCCGCGCGTCCCTGCCTCGAGCGCGCCGATCTCGAGCGGCTCATCGCGGCCCTGGCCGCTCATCCGCTCGGCGGACTGCTCGCGGCGCCGGTGGCCGATACGCTGAAGCGCGCCGAGTCGGGGCCTGGCGCCGCGCTGCAGGCGGCCCAGACGGTGGACCGCACCGCGCTGTGGCGTGCGCTGACGCCGCAGATGTTCCGCTACCGGCCGCTGTGTGCGGCGCTCGATGCCGCGCAGGCGGCGGGTCGCTTCCCGAGCGACGAGGCACAGTCACTCGAGTGGCTCGGCGAGCAGCCGCTGCTCATTGCCGGCAACCCCGCTAATCTCAAGATCACCAGCGTCACCGAGCTCGCCGTCGCCGCCGCGATCCTGCAGGCGCGACGCACCTGAACGAGGCATCACGACACATGCGCATCGGTTTCGGTACGGACGTGCACGCCTTCGGACCGGGGGACTTCGTCATGCTCGGTGGTGTGCGCGTGCCCCACACGCACGGCGTGGTGGCGCACTCCGATGGTGATGTGCTGCTGCACGCGCTGTGCGACGCGCTGCTCGGCGCCGCCGGGCTCGGCGACATCGGCCAGCACTTCAGCGACAGCGACCCGCGCTGGCGGGACGCGCCGAGCGCGGTGTTCGTGCGGCAGGTGCTCGAGATGCTGCGCGCGCGCGGCCTTACCGTGACGAACGCCGATCTCACGCTGCTCGCGGAGGCGCCGCGCATCGCCGCGCATCGCGCCGCCATCGCGCAGCAGGTGGCGCAACTGCTCGGGATCAGTGAGGCACGTGTGAACCTCAAGGCGACCACCACCGAAGGGCTCGGCTTCCTCGGACGCCGCGAGGGCCTCGCCGCGCACGCGGTGGTGCTGCTCCAGGAGGACTAGGAGTGCCGCAGGCCGAGGGCAGCGGCCGCGCTGCGGCGCTCGCGCCGCCGCGCGCTTACGGTGCGCCGCCGGCTGCGGGCATCCTGCGCGCGCAGGCGGAAGACTTCGTGGTGGAGGAGGACCTCGGTTTCGCGCCCGCCGGCGCGGGCGAGCACCTGCTGCTGCGCGTCCGCAAGCACGCCGCCAACACGCCCTGGGTGGCGCAGCAGCTGGCACGCCACGCCGGCTGCCGCGCCGCCGAGGTGGGGTACGCCGGTCTCAAGGACCGGCGCGCGATCGCCGTGCAGTGGTTCTCCGTGCCGCGCGGCGGTGCCGCTGCCGCGGCCTGGTGCGGGGTACGCGGCGCGGAGTTCGAGGTCCTCGAGGCGCACGCGCACCACCGCAAGCTGCCGCGCGGTGCGCTCGCCGGCAATCGCTTCCGGGTGCGCATCCGTGTCGCCGGCGGCGATGGCGCGGGTCTGGCGGCGCTGCTCGGGCCGCGCCTGGAAGCGATCGCGCGCGGCGGCGTGCCGAATTACTTCGGACCGCAGCGCTTCGGCCGTGATGGCGCCAACCTCGAGCGGGCGGCGGCCGCGCCTGCCGGGCTGCGGCGCGCCCAGCGCGGCTTCATGCTGTCCGCCGCACGCAGCCTGGTGTTCAACGCCGTGCTCGCCGAGCGCGTCGCAGCGGCCAGCTGGCGGACGATGCTGCCCGGGGACCTCGCCAACCTCGACGGCCGCGGCAGTATTTTCGCCGTGGACGAGGCCGATGCCACGATCGCCGCGCGTGGCGAGCGTCAGGAGATCCATCCGACGGGGCCCCTGTGGGGAGTGGGCAGCCCGGCATCGCACGGCGCAGTGCTCGAGCTCGAGTTGCGCACCGCTGCGCAATTCGCCACCGAGTGCGCGCTGTGCGCCGGTGCCGGCATGCGCCAGGAGCGGCGCAGCCTGCGCATCGCGGTACGCGAGCTGCAGTGCGAGACCGCCGCGGAATCAGTGTGGCTGGGCTTTCGCCTGGCCCGCGGCTGCTTCGCCACCGCGGTGCTGCGCGAGCTGGTCGCGGCGGACGAGCTCAACGCCGGCTGAAACCGCGCACCCGCGCGCGGCGGGCTGCTCAGGCGTCCGCGAGCAGCACGTACAGCGCGCCGGTCCCGCCGTCCACCGGTCGCGCCGACACGTAGGCGAGCACCGCGCCCGTGCGGCGCAGCACCGCGCTCACCGTGGTCTTGAGCACCGGCCCGCGGTGACCCGAGCGCAACCCCTTGCCGTGGATCACGCGCACGCAGCGCACCTGCTGCTCGAGGGTCTCGATCAGAAACTGCCGCAGGGCGAGCTTCGCCTCGGCGACGGTAAGTCCGTGCAGGTCGATCTCGCGCTGGATGCGGAACTCGCCGCGACGCAGCCGGCGCAGCACGGCGCGCGGAACCTGGGGACGGTGGAACAGCAACTCATCGCCGCCGGCCAGATGCGGGTCGCCACTGGCGCCATCGAGGCTCTCGCGCAGCACGGCGTCGCGGTCGGCGCGCGTGAAGCGCGCGCGCGGCCGTGCGCGGCTCGCGCGCGGTGGTGGCGGCGGCGGTCGCAGCGGCCGGACGCCCGCGACCGCCTCGCGGAACAGCCGCGCGTCCTCGTCCGCCTCATCGTCCTGGTCGTCGCTCTTGCGCTCAGCGGCTGCGGCAGTCACGACTCGCTCCGTGGCGTTGCTTCTTGAAGTATAGTCAGGCGCACTCCTGGCGCGCCGAATTCCATCCTAAGTGAAGATCCTGGTCAGTAACGACGACGGCTTTCGCGCCGAAGGCATCCGCCGCCTGCGCGAGGCGCTCGCCACGCTGGCCGAGGTGACGGTGGTGGCTCCCGACCGCAACAAGAGCGGCGCCAGCAACTCGCTGACCCTCGACGTGCCGCTGCGCGTGTTCGAGTCCGAGCCCGGCGTGTACTTCGTGCCCGGCACGCCCACCGACTGCGTGCACCTCGCCATCTCCGGGTTGTTCGACTTCGAATACGACATGGTGGTTGCGGGTGTCAACGACGGGCCTAACCTCGGCGACGACGTGCTGTACTCCGGCACCGTGGCGGCGGCGGTGGAGGGGCGCTTTCTCGGCCTGCCCACCCTCGCCGTGTCGCTGTGCACCGCCGAAGGCGGGGGGCATTTCGTGACCGGCGCGGAAGTAGCCCGCAGGCTGGTGGCACAGCTGCTGCAGACGCCGCTGCCGCAAGCGATGATCCTCAACGTCAATGTGCCGGACGTGCCGCTCGGGCAGCTGCGGGGATTTCGCGCCAGCCGCCTCGGCTACCGTCATCGCTCCGAGCCCGTCATGCGCGCCCAGGACCCACGCGGACGGCCGGTCTACTGGATCGGTCCGGCGGGTGCGCAGCAGGATGCAGGGCCGGGCACGGACTTCGACACCGTCGCGCAGGGCTACGTGTCGGTGACGCCGCTGCAGGTCGACCTCACCCGCCACGCGGCGCTGCCCGCACTTGGCCCATGGCTGGACAGCCTGAATGGCTGACCTGCGCATGTCGGGGATCGGCATGACCTCCGCGCGCACGCGCGACCGGCTGGTGCAGCGCCTGCGCGAGCAGGGCATCGCCAACCTCGCGGTGCTCGATCGCATCCGCAACGTGCCGCGTCACATCTTCGTCGATGAGGCGCTCGGCAGCCGTGCCTACGAGGATACGGCGCTGCCCATCGGCTTCGGGCAGACCATCTCCCAGCCCTACATCGTCGCGCGCATGACCGAGGCGCTGCTCGAGGCCGGCGCGCTCGAGAACGTGCTCGAGGTGGGCACCGGCTGCGGCTACCAGACCGCGGTTCTGGCGCCTCTCGCCGCCCACCTCAGCACCATCGAGCGCATCGAGCCGCTCCTCACCCGCGCCCGCGAGCGGCTGCGCGAGCTCGGCATCCGCAACGTGCGCTTCCGCCACGGCGACGGCACCCTCGGCTGGAAGGCGCATGCGCCCTACGACGGCATCCTGGTGGCGGCGGCGCCGCTCACGGTGCCGGAGGCGCTGCTGAAGCAGCTGAAGGTCGGCGGGCGGCTCGTGGTGCCCATCGGCCCGGAGGGCGAGCAGCAGCTGGTGCGACTCACCCGACGCGAACAGCGCGTGGATCGCGAGCCGCTCGGGCCGGTGGCCTTCGTGCCGCTGCTCGGGGGAATCACCTGAGCGGCGCCGCCATGGTACGACCGCCGCGGGGTTAGCCCGACGGGAGCTGCCCCGCGAGGGTTCTTGCCAACGGGCGCCCCGGCCTGGGGAGATACCATAACGCGACCGCGGGATTTCCCGTCATGATATTTGAAGTTATAAATCAGTCGTAAGTCACTGAGATCAGGGTCTATTTCTATCTGAATGGAACCGCCCGCCGACGCCGGGGGCCTTGAAAACTAAGGCTTTTTACCCGGCCGCTGGCGGCGAGACCTCGCCGCGAAGCGCATTCCGGAGGGGAAAAATCTCTGTGCTGCAAATCAGTTGCGCCGACTTCTGCCACACGTTTAACATGCGTTCCCTGTCTCCGTACGACGACAACATCCAAAGGGAGGGCCACCGGCAGAAGACACAGGGAGGAGGGGAGTCGCGACAAGAGCAATAACGTTTGTAAGAAGAATAAAAACAGTGCAATTGTTCGAGTCTGTCAGCTTCGAATGATTGTTTGGTTGGTTGACCCTCCCCTTGTGTCTTCTGCCGATCGCCCTTCCGCCGCCGCGGCGGCCACGCCGCTCTAACGCACGAACAGCGCCGCCGCCACCGGCCGCTCCTCCTGCACCAACACGTTGAACGTGCGGCACGCCGCGCCGAGGTGCATCACCTCGAGTCCGATCCGCCGCACGGCGAAGGCGCCACGCACCTCGGGGCTGGCAAACTGCTGCTGCGGGCCGGTGGCGATGACGACCACTTCCGGGGACAGCGCGAAGATCCTCTCCAGGTGCGCGGGCTCGAGCTCGCCGAACGTCGCCGGCGGCCAGTCGGTGATCAGCTCCCCGGCGGTGACGATGCAGCTGTGCGTCACGTGCTGCGCGCCGATCCATAGCCCGCTGTCCGAGTAGCCGCGCACCAGGTTCGCCTTGCCGGCCGGCTCGAGAGTGAATCTGACCATCGCGTTACGATAGCGCTTAGTGCGCGAGATCGTCATCGTGATCGCCGACCTCTACGCGCCGCCCGGCGCCACCGCCGCTGCGCTCGAGGCTGCGGCACTCGGGGCGCGCCTGCCGGGCATCGGCACCGTGGCGCGCTGCGGCGAGCGCGGGCGGCTCGCTGCGGGCTGGCGGGCGTGGCTCGCGCAGTGGAGCGGGCGCGCGGAGCTGGCCGCCGTGGCGCCGGCGTGGATCGCGGCGGCGTGCGCGCCGCTTTCGGGTGCGAGCGGTGCGCTGTGGATCGCAACGCCACTGCACCTTCAGGCGAGCCTCACGCGCGTGCACCTCGAGCACCGCGGTCTGCTGCGCCTGCCGGTAGCGGAGGCCGCAGCCCTGGCGGCGGACTATGAGCGCACCCTCGGCGGCGACGGCGCCCGGCTGGTAGCGCTCGATTCCGGAGACTTCCTCTTCAGCGCTGCGGATACCCCTGCGGTGGCGAGCGCCGAGCCGGCCCGCTTCGCCGGCGCCGTGCTGCCGGCGCTGCCGGGCGGGGCGGCCGCGGCGGCGTTGCGCCGCCGGGTCGCCGAGATCGAGATGTGGCTGCACGATCACGCGGTCAACCGCGAGCGCGCCGCCCGCGGCGCGCTCACCGTGAGTGCGCTGTGGCCCTGGGGTGCGGAAGGGCAGAGCGTGCAGCCGCAGGCCCGCATGCCTCAGGATACGCCCGCAGCTTTCGGCCGGGATGCCTGGCTCGGCGGACTGTGGCACCTGCAGGGCAGCGCCGTGCGTGTGCAGCCGCTGGACCTGCAGGAAGTGCTCGAGAGCGACAGGGAGCGGGCGGTGGTAGTGAGCGAAGTAGCGGGAGAGTCGCCGCGCACGGAGAGCGACGGGCACGGCGTGGCCGGCGCGCTGGCGCGGCTCGATGAGCGCCTGGTGGCGGCCGCCGTCGAGGCGCTGCGCCGCGGCGAGCTCGGACGGCTGACGCTCATCGTCAACGACGTGAGCGTGCGGCTCACTCGCGCCAGCCTCTGGCGGCTGTGGCGCCGGCGCCGTGCGCCACTGGCGCCCTTCGCATGAGCCTGCGCATCGTGCGCCGCAGCTGCGCTGCGCCGCTGCCCGACCTCGGTGACGCCGTGCATCCAGTACTGGGCCGCGTGTACGCGGCGCGCGGGGTACGCTCGGCCCAGGATCTGGACAACTCGCTCGAGCGGATGCTGCCGGTCGGCACGCTCGCGGGCATTCCGGCGGCGGTGGAGCTGCTGCTCGCCCACCGCCACGGGCGCGTGCTGGTCATCGGCGATTTCGACGCCGACGGCGCCACCAGCAGCGCGCTGGTCGTGCGGGCGCTGCGCGGCTGCGGCTTTGCCGCGGTGGACTTCCTGGTGCCGAACCGCTTTCACTTCGGCTACGGGCTGACCGCGGAGATCGTGGCCATTGCGGCGCAGCGCTCGCCGACGCTGCTGGTGACGGTGGACAACGGCATCTCCAGCCACGCCGGCGTGACGGCCGCGCGCGCGCGCGGGATCGACGTGCTCATCACCGATCACCACCTGCCGGGCGCGCAGTTGCCCGATGCCAACGTCATCGTCAATCCCAATCTCGCCGGCAGCAGCTTCGCGAGCCGCGCGCTCGCCGGGGTCGGTGTGGCCTTCTACGTGATGGCGGCGGTGCGGCGGGCGCTCGATGCGGCCGGCGGCACCGGCACCGATGCCCCGGGCGTGGCGCAGCTGCTCGATCTGGTGGCGCTCGGCACCGTGGCCGACGTCGTGCCGCTCGATGCCAACAACCGCGTGCTGGTGGCGCAGGGCCTGAAGCGTATCCGCGCCGGACGCTGTGTCGCGGGCATTGACGCGCTGCTAGCGATCGCCGGCCGCCGCCGCGAGGGTCTGACCGCGGCGGACCTCGCCTTCGGGGTAGCGCCGCGGCTGAATGCCGCCGGCCGCCTGGACGACATGAGCATCGGCATCCAGTGCCTGCTCGCCGACGACGCGGCGAGCGCACAGCGCCTCGCCGCGCGGCTCGATGAGCTCAACGAGGAGCGCCGCACCATCGAGGCGAAGATGCAGCACGAGGCGCTCGGCGCGGTGCGCCGGTTGCAGCAGCTCGCGCCCGGGGAGGTGCGGCACGCCGGCGTCTGCCTGTTCGATCCCGGCTGGCACCAGGGCGTGGTGGGCCTGGTCGCGAGCCGCGTCAAGGAGCGCGTGCGGCGCCCGGTCATTGCGTTTGCCGCCGCGGACGATCTCACGCTGCGCGGCTCGGCGCGCTCGGTGGACGGCATTCACATCCGCGACGTGCTCGATGCGATCGCGACGCGCCACCCCGACCTGCTCAGCCGTTTCGGCGGCCACGCCATGGCGGCGGGGCTGACGCTCGAGCGTGCCCGGCTCGATGAGTTCGCGCGCGCCTTCGACGAGGAGGTGGCGCGCTGCGCGCCGCGCAGCGGGGCGGACGCGGTGGAGACCGACGGCGAGCTCGCTCCGGGGGAGATCGCGCTCGCCACCGCGCAGGCGCTGCGCGCGGGCGGGCCGTGGGGCGCCGCGTTCCCCGAGCCGAGCTTCGACGGGCACTTCAGCATCAGGAGCGCGCGCGTGATCGGCGAGCGGCACGTCAAGATGTGGGTGGAAGTGCCGCACAGCGGCCGCGCCTTCGATGCCGTGGCGTTCAACCACGTCGGCGAAGAGCCCGCTGCATTCGTGCCGCCGGAGGGCCTGCGGCAGCTGGTCTACCGGCTGGACGTGAACGAATATCAGGGCGAGCGGCGGCTGCAGCTGCTGGTCGATCACCTGCTGCCTGCGACCCCTCGCTAAGGCCGGCGCCGCGGTGCTAGCATCCGCCGCGCTATGGAAGTCAACCCCTTAAGACGCCAGCTCAAGGACCTCGCCGAGCGCATGCAGTCGTTACGGGGGTTTCTTTGAGTACGACAGCAAGCAGGAGCGTCTCGAGGAAGTCGCGCGCGAGCTGGAGGACCCGGCGGTGTGGTCGAACCCGGGGCGCGCTCAGGAGCTCGGGCGCGAGCGTGCGCGGCTGAGCGCCGCGACCGCCGACATCGATCGCGCCACCAAGGGCATCGCCGATGCGACGGAGCTGCTCGAGCTCGCCGCGGACGAAGGCGATGAGTCCGCCGCCCGCGACATCGAGCGCGACGCACAGCACCTCGAGCAGCAGGTGCGCCACCTCGAGCTCAAGCGCATGTTCCGTGGCGAGATGGACGCGCACAACGCTTTCCTCGACATCCAGGCGGGCGCCGGCGGCACCGAGGCTCAGGACTGGGCGCAGATGCTGCTGCGCATGTACCTGCGCTGGGGCGCCTCGCGCGGCTTCACCTGCGAGGTCATCGATATGAGTTCCGGCGAAGTCGCCGGTATCAAGAGCGCCACCGTGCAGGTGCGCGGCGACTACGCCTACGGCTGGCTGCGCACCGAGACCGGGGTGCACCGCCTGGTGCGCAAGTCGCCGTTCGATTCGGGCAACCGCCGTCACACCTCGTTTGCCTCGGTGTTCGTCTCGCCGGAGATCGACGACGACATCGAGATCGAGATCAACCCGGCGGACCTGAAGGTCGATGTGTACCGCTCCTCCGGCGCCGGCGGACAGCACGTCAACAAGACCGAGTCCGCGGTGCGTATCACGCACCTGCCGAGCGGCATCGTGGCCGCCTGCCAGAACGAGCGCAGCCAGCACAAGAACCGCTCCACCGCCATGAAGATGCTCAAGGCGAAGCTCTACGAGCTGGAGGTGAACAAGCGCAATGCCGCCGCGCGCGTGCTCGAGGACTCCAAGTCGGACGTGAGCTGGGGAAACCAGATCCGCTCCTATGTCCTCGATCAATCGCGCATCAAGGACCTGCGGACCGGCATCGAGGTCGGCAACACCGCGGCGGTGCTCGATGGCGATCTCGATCAGTTCCTGGAGGCCTCGCTCAAGGCGGGCGTATAGCAGACATGCAAAAGGGGCAAGACGGTCCGGCCGGCGCGGGCGGCGGCAACGGCGGCAGTGACGGCGCCGACGGTGGCGACGAGAACAAGCTGATCGCCGAGCGGCGTAGCAAGCTCGCCGCATTGCGCACGGGTGGCAGCGGCGGCTCGGGGGCCGGCGGGGCGTTTCCCAACGATTTCCGCCGCGATGCGCTCGCCGGGCAGCTGCACGCCTCCTTCGGCGAGAAGAGCGGCGAGTGGCTCGATGCCAACCCCACGCACGTCAGGGTGGGCGGACGGCTGCTGTTTCGCCGCCTGATGGGCAAGGCGAGCTTCGCCAAGATCGGCGACCGCACCGGGCAGATCCAGCTGTACCTGCAGCAGGAGGCGCTCGGCGACGCCTACGAGGCCTTCAAGGGCTACGACATTGGCGACATCCTCGGCGCCGGCGGCGTGCTGTTCCGCACCCGCACCGGCGAGCTGTCGGTGCGGGTCGATGCGCTGCGCCTGCTGGTGAAGTCACTGCGGCCGCTGCCGGACAAGTGGCACGGGCTCGCCGACACCGAGACGCGCTACCGGCAGCGCTATGTCGATCTCATCGTGAGCGAGCCCAGCCGCAACGTGTTCCGCATCCGCACCCGCATCGTGCGCTATCTGCGCGACTTCCTCGACGCGCTCGATTTTCTCGAGGTGGAGACGCCGATGATGCAGCCGATCCCGGGCGGCGCCACGGCACGCCCGTTCCGCACGCACCACAATGCCCTCGGCCTCGACATGTACCTGCGCATCGCCCCCGAGCTGTACCTGAAGCGCCTGGTGGTCGGCGGCTTCGAGCGCGTCTACGAGATCAACCGCAACTTCCGCAACGAGGGACTCTCCACCCAGCACAATCCCGAATTCACGATGCTCGAGCTGTACCTGGCGTACGCCGATTATGGTGACATCATGGAATGGGTCGAGAAGGCGATCCGCGGCCTCGCCGATACGCTCAACGGCAGCCTGCAGCTCACTTACCAGGGACGGGTGTACGATCTTGCCAAGCCCTTCCGGCGCCTGACCGTCGAGCAGGCGCTCATCGAACACAACCCGGGCATCGATCCGCTGTCGCTGCGTGATCTCACCTACCTGCGCAAGCGCTGCGAGCTGCTCGGTATCCCGGTGAAGCCCGACGATGGCCCCGGGAAGCTTCAGATCGAGCTGTTCGAGAAGACGGTCGAGAGCTCGCTCCTCGACCCGACCTTCATCTACGCCTATCCGGCGGAAGTCTCGCCGCTGTCGCGGCGCAACGATGCCGATCCGTTCATTGCCGATCGCTTCGAGTTCTTTGTGGCGGGACGCGAGATCGCCAACGGCTTCTCCGAGCTCAACGATCCGGAGGACCAGGCGGCGCGTTTTCGCGCCCAGGCGGCCCGCAAGGACCGCGGCGACGAGGAGGCGATGTTCTATGACGCCGACTACGTGCGAGCGCTGGAATACGGCATGCCGCCGGCCGCCGGGCTCGGCGTCGGCATCGATCGGCTGGTGATGTTCTTCACCGATTCGCCCTCGATACGCGACGTCATACTCTTCCCGCATCTGCGGCCGGAAGCCTGAAGTCAGAGCGGCAGAGCGTAGGGGAGCGGCAGCGGCTCGGCGCTGAGGCGTTGGCCCTGGCCCGTGGCGCTGGCGGCGCCCTCTGCATCGGGCGCGCCCATGGCCAGCGTCGTCACCGCCAGAAACTCGCAGCGACCGTCATCCAGGGCGACGGCGTCCACCACCTTGCACGGCCGGCCATCATCAAGGACTGCGGCGTCCGCTGGCTGCAGCCGCACCGGCGCAGTAGTGACGAAGCGTTGCATGCGCCGCTTCACCCGTCCGCGATAGTGCGCACGCGCGATCACCTCCTGGCCGGTGTAGCAGCCCTTGTCGAAGGCGATGGCGCCGAGCGCATCGAGGTTGAGCATCTGCGCGACGAATTCCTCCGAGGTGCGCGCGTACACCTGCGGCTCGCCGGCTGCGACCGCGAGGCGCTGCCACGCCCGCAGCGCGGCGGCGTCGCCGGCAGGTGCCGCCGGTTGCGACGCGGGACTGATGAGCAGCCAGCGCCCCGGCTCACCGCCCAGGCGCACCGCGAGCGATTCACCGAGCCGCGCAGCGCCGTCCGCGGCGGCCGGCAGCGGACCTGACGTCGCCGCGGCGCCGACCAGCCCCGCGACCGTCCACAGCTCCGAGGCGTCCGTCACCGTCACCTTCGCACGCACGATGAATTTCGCGAGGCGCGCGGCGACCGTTGTGGCGAGCTCGCGCGGCAGCACTACGAGCACCTCCCCGGGGCGCGGCTGCACCAGGCGCAGCAGCGCGATCACGCGCCCCTGCGGATTGTGATAGCCCGCGAGCAGCGCCTGTGTGGAGGAGAGCTGCGCAACGTCATTCGATACCTGCCCCTGCAGGAAGGCGATCGCATCCGCGCCGCGCACGTGCAGCACGCCGAGTGGGAGCGAGACGGAGATGCGCGCCAGGGACATGGATTGACCGTTGTTTTTCCTAAAGTTTCATGGCCGACGTCGGCGAATTCTGGCAGACTTCATGGGTATGCCGACCTCGCATCGCAAGGGCCCCGCACCGCTCGAATCCTCCTCTGCCGACGATCGCGCGGCGGCAACCCGCACCGCGCCGGACGCGCCGCCGCCGGCCGGCCCGCGCGCTGCGCCGCGCGAGATCGGTGGCCGGCCGGGTCCTGACCCGACGCGCTTCGGCGACTGGGAAAAGAACGGGCGCTGCATCGATTTTTAGTCTATGCCCCCACGCGCCCTATCGCCGCACTTGTCGGTGTACAGGATGTCCCGGTACACGCTGGCGACATCGATCCTCAACCGTCTCACCGGAGTGGCGCTGTCGGCGGGGCTGCTGCTGCTGGTGTACTGGCTGATGGCGCTCGCCGCTGGCGCAGACAGTTACGCGCGCGCCCGCACGCTGCTCTCGGGCGGACTTGCGAAACTGGTGTACGCGGGGCTGATCGTGTGCTTCTGCTACCACCTCGCCGCCGGCATACGGCATCTGGTGTGGGACACCGGCCGCGGGCTCGAGCGCGCGCAGGCGCGCCGCAGTGCCTGGCTGGTGGCGGTGGCGAGCGTGCTGATGATGCTCGCGATCGGCTATTTCGCCTGGCGCGCCGGAGCGCGCACGTCATGAGCCTGCGGACGCCGCTCGGGCGGGTGCTGGGCCTGGGCGCGGCGAAGGAGGGGGTGCACCACTGGTGGGTGCAACGCCTCACCTCGGTGGCGCTCGTGCCGCTGTCGATCTGGTTCGTCGTCTCGCTGCTCGCGCTGCCCTCACTCGACCACGCCACGGTGAGCGCCTGGCTGCGCCAGAGCTGGAGTGCGCTGCTGCTGATTCTGCTGGTGCTGACGGCGAGCTGGCACTCCCAGCTCGGCGTGCGCGTGGTGGTGGAGGACTACGTGCACGATGCCGGGCTGCGCACCGTGATCCTGGCGCTGCTCACCTTCGCGCACACCCTGCTGGCGGCCGCGGCGGTGCTGGCGGTACTGCGCGTGGCGCTGGGCGGGCTGTCGTGAGCGCCTACCCGCTCACCGATCACAGCTACGACGTGATCGTGGTCGGCGCCGGGGGCGCGGGTCTGCGCGCGACGCTCGGGCTGGCGGAAAGCGGCCTGTCGACCGCCTGCATCACCAAGCTGTTTCCGACGCGCAGCCATACCGTGGCGGCGCAGGGCGGCATCTCGGCCGCACTCGGCAACATGGGCGAAGACGACTGGCGCTGGCACATGTACGACACCGTGAAGGGCTCGGACTGGCTCGGCGACCAGGACGCGATCGAGCTGATGTGCAAGGAGGCGCCGGCCGCCGTCATCGAGCTCGAGCACTACGGCGTGCCGTTCTCGCGCACCGAGACCGGGCGCATCTACCAGCGTCCCTTCGGCGGCATGACCACCCACTTCGGGCAGGGCATCGCGCAGCGCACCTGCGCAGCCGCCGACCGCACCGGCCATGCGATGCTGCACACGCTCTACCAGCAATCGATCCGCCACGCGGCCACCTTCTTCATCGAGTACTTCGCCATCGACCTCATGATGGAGGACGGCGTGTGCCGCGGCGTCGTGGCGCTCGACCTGGCCGAGGGCACGCTGCATCGCTTTCGCGCGCACATGACCATCCTCGCCACCGGCGGCTACGGACGCACCTATTTCTCCTGCACCTCGGCGCACTCGTGCACCGGCGACGGCAACGCCATGGTGTTGCGCGCCGGGCTGCCGCTGCAGGACATGGAGTTCGTGCAGTTTCACCCCACCGGCATCTACGGCGCCGGTTGTCTGATCACCGAGGGCGCCCGCGGCGAGGGCGGCTATCTCACCAACTCCCGCGGCGAGCGCTTCATGGAGCGCTACGCCCCCAACGCCAAGGATCTGGCCTCGCGTGACGTGGTGAGCCGCGCGATGACCCTCGAGATCCGCGAGGGCCGTGGCGTCGGGCCCGAGCACGATCACATCGATCTGCACCTCGAGCACCTCGGCGCCGAGGTCATCCACGAGCGGCTGCCCGGCATCGCCGAGACCGCGCGCATCTTCGCCGGTGTCGACGTGACCCGCGAACCGATCCCGGTGCAGCCGACGGTGCACTACAACATGGGCGGCATCCCCTGCAATTACCACGGCGAGGTGGTGTGTCCCCGCGGCGGCGATCCGGACAGCGTGGTGCCGGGTCTGATGGCGGTGGGGGAGGCGGCGTGCGTCTCGGTGCACGGCGCCAACCGCTTAGGTTCCAACTCCCTGCTCGACCTGGTGATCTTCGGGCGCGAGGCCGCACGGCGCTGCGCCGAGATCATTACCCCCGGCGAGAGCCACAAACCCCTGGCCGGCGATGCCGGCGCGGCGGCGGTGGCGCGCCTCGACCGGTTGCGCCATGCCGACGGCTCGCGCGGCACCGCCGCCATCCGTGTGGAGATGCAGAAAACCATGCAGATCGACGCCGCGGTGTTCCGCACCGGCGAGACCCTCGCCCAGGGCATCGCGCGCCTCGGCGCCACGTTCGCTTCCTTCGCCGACGTGCGCGTTGCCGACCGCTCGCTGGTGTGGAATACCGATCTCGTCGAGACGCTCGAGCTGGAGAACCTGCTGCTGCAGGCAATGGCGACCATCCAATCCGCCGCCAATCGCACTGAGAGCCGCGGGGCGCACGCACGCGAGGATTTCCCGCAGCGCGACGATGCCAACTGGCTCAAGCACACACTGGTCTGGGTGGAGGGGCCGCGCGCCACGCGCTTTGATTACCGCCCGGTGCACCTCAATACCCTGACCGGAGATGCCGAATCGATCCCACCGCGGGCGCGCACCTACTGAAGGATTACGATGGCCGAATTCCGCCTGCCGCCGAAGTCACGCCCCGTGCCAGGGGTTACGCACCGCGCCCCGGCCGGCACCCGCGGAGTGCGTACCTTCCGTATCTATCGCTTCAATCCCGACAGCGGCGAGAATCCTCGCCTCGACACCTTCGAGCTCGACCCCGGGAGCTGCGGGCCGATGGTGCTCGATGCGCTTATCCAGATCAAAGCCTCGCTCGACTCCACGCTCACTTTCCGCCGTTCCTGCCGCGAGGGCATCTGCGGTTCGTGCGCCATGAACATCAACGGCCTCAACTGCCTGGCCTGTACCACCTCAATGCTGGATCTGGCGGCGGAGGTACGCATCTACCCCCTGCCGCACATGGCCGTGGTGAAGGACCTGGTGCCCGACCTCACGGCCTTCTACGCGCAGTACGCGGCGGTGAAGCCCTGGCTGCAGGCGCGCACTCCGCCGCCGCCCGATCGCGAGCGGCTGCAATCGAAGGAGGAGCAGGAGCGGATCGATCGCCCGGCCGCCTGCATCCTGTGTGCCTGCTGCTCGACGGCCTGTCCGAGCTACTGGTGGAACAGCGAGCGCTTCCTGGGTCCCGCGGCGCTGCTGGCCGCGTATCGCTGGATCATCGACAGCCGCGATGAAGCCACCGGGGAGCGGCTCGACGAGCTCGAGGACCCCTTCCGGCTGTACCGCTGCCACACCATCATGAACTGCACGGACGTGTGCCCGAAGGACCTCAATCCGGCGCGGGCGATCGCCGCCATCAAGCGCATGCTGGTCGAGCGACAGGGGTGAGCGTGAGCACTGCCATGGAAATCGCCGGCAAGGGTGGCGCTGCCCCGGAAGCCGCCGAGCGGCGCCTGCGGTGGCGGTGCCGGCGGGGCATGAAGGAGCTGGATGTGCTGCTGGAGCGTTATGGGACCCTGAGGCTGCCGCACGCGCCGCCGGCCGAGCGACAGGCCTTCGCGCGGCTGCTTGGCATGACCGATCCGCTGCTGGCGGCATACCTGCTGGGTGCGGATACCGCTGCGGACCCCGCCCTGGCGCAGCTGGTGGCGCGGATCCGGGCATTATGTCGATCCGCGCCTTGAGTTGGCGGTATTCTGGCCCCTCCACCGGCCGATCCAGATGCTGAACTTTTACAAGAGGTCACAGTCTACTCAGCGCGCATCACGGCTACCCTCAGTCCGGGAGTAGAGGGCGTGCATGAGCGCAGATGTAAGTGATCTGAGCCTGGTACGCCGCGTGCAGCGCGGAGACAAGGGGGCGTTCGATGCGCTGGTGCTCAAGTACCAGCACAAACTCGTCAAGCTGGTCATGCGTTACGTACGCAATCCCGCCGAGGCCGAGGACATCGCCCAGGAGGCCTTCATCAAGGCTTACCGGGCGCTGCCGCAATTTCGCGGCGACAGCGCCTTTTATACCTGGCTGTACCGCATAGCCATCAATACCGCCAAGAATGCCGTGGTGTCGCGTGACCGCAGCCCCATCGAATACAACATCGACCGCCACGACAACGACGAGTCTTACGACATGCAGGGCCGTATGAAGGATTCCGAGACCCCCGAGGGGCTGGTGCTGACCGACGAGATCCGCTCCACCGTCAATGCCGCCATCGACGCGCTGCCGGAGGATTTGCGCACTGCGATCGTGCTGCGGGAGCTCGAGGGATTGTCTTACGAGGAGATCGCCGCTGCCATGGATTGCCCGGTAGGCACCGTGCGATCACGTATCTTCAGAGCGCGCGAGGCCATCGACCGCCGTCTGCGGGAGGTGTTCGAAGGCGGCCTGGGCCGCGCAGAGGAGCTGGGATGAACGAGGAGCTTGATAGTCAATTGTCGGCGATGTTCGACGACGAGCTGCCGCCCGAAGAGTGCGAGCTGCTGGCGCGGCGGCTGTCGCGCGACGAGCAGCTGAAGGCGCGCTGGGGACGCTACGCGGTGATGGGCGCGGTGGTGCGTGCCGAGCGCGGTGTGCGACTGAACGCCCCGCTCGCCGGACGGGTGAGCGCCGTGTTGCTCGCCGAGCCGGCGCTCGGCACGCAGTCGCTCCCGGGCGCTGCGCAGCGCGCCGCAGTGCGCTGGTGGCAGCCGCTCGCCGCCAGTGCGCTCGCCGCCGGAGTTGCCGCCGCCGCCATCCTGTGGTTGCGCGCCGAGTCGCCGCCGGCCGGTATCCCGCTGAGCGCGAGCGTGCAGCTCGCCACCCCCGCTGTCGGCAGCGCGCCGGTGATGCCGGCGAGCGCGAGCGGCAGCGTCGGCCGTGCCGACAGCTACGTCGTGCCCCCATCGCCGGGCGTGCGCGCGGTGATCGTGCCGAGCACCGAGCTCGCCAACTACGTCGTCGCGCACAGCATGTTTTCCTCCCCGGTCGCACGGCGCAACCTGCTGTCGGCCTTCATGACCAGCGAGCCGACCACCGGCGGCGCCGAGGAGCCGCAGGACGATGCCAAGAGCACGGCGCCGTAACGGCGCGCTGATCGGTCTGACCCTCGCCTGGGCGTTCGCGGCGGCCGCCGTGGCCGAGGACGCCTCCCAGGCGCCTGCGGCACCGCAACCGCCCGACCCGGCTCGGGCGCAACGAACATCACCGACCCAGGCTTCTGCGCAGAAGACATTACCTGCCCAGGCGCCGACGCAATGGCTCGAGCGCATGAACCACGCGCTCACCACGCGTAACTACGACGGCACCTTCTCTCACTGGCACGGCGGCCACGTCGAGATGCTGCGCATCATTCACCGGGTCCAGGACGGCAGCGTGTCCGAGCGGCTCGCATCGCTCGATGGCTCGGGCCGCGAGTTCATCCGCACCGGCCCGAACCTCGCCTGTTACCTTCCGGACAAGCGCACGGTGCTGGTCGAGCAACGCCCGCCGCAGGAGTCGCTGGTGGGCTTCCCGGCCGTCAACGACCAGACCGCGAGCTTCTACGACATCCGCGAGATCGGCCGCATGCGCCTCAACCGCCGCGACACCCACGTGATCACCGTGTCGCCGCGGGACGAATACCGCTACGGCTACCGGCTGTGGATCGACGATTCCACCGCCATGCCGCTGAAGACGCAGCTGTGCGATGCCCACGGGCGCGTGATCGAGCAGGTGGTGTTTGCGAGCCTGTCGCTGCCAGCGCGCATTGCCGACAGCGCCTTCCATCCGGAGGTCTCGACGGCGGGCTTCCAGTGGCTGCGCACCGGGATGCCACCGCAGACGATGCCGCCCGTGCCCGCAACCCTCGCCTGGAACGCGCTGCGTCTGCCCCCGGGTTTCCGCATGACGGTGCGCTCGGCGCAGGTGCTGCCCGGCTCGAATCAGCCGGTCGACCACCTGGTGTTCACCGACGGCGTTGCCTCGGTTTCGGTGTTCGTGGAGACGCAGTCCGGGTCCGCCGCCCAGGCGCCGCTCGCCCAGTCCGCCGCGGTCGGCTCCTCGTCTGCTTTCTCCACCGTGGTTGACGGCCACAAGATAACCGCGGTCGGCGAGGTCCCGCTCGCCACCGTGCAGTTCATCGCCACGCAGGTGAAGGCGCAGGACCTGGCGTCTTCCGGCGCCGCGCACCGCTGATGAGCTCCGCGGCGCGCCTCACCGTCGTGCAGCGGCACGACTGTGAGTTGTGCGAGCAGATGCTGCGCGATCTCGGCTCCCTCGGCACCCGCATGGTGTTGCCGCCGATAGAGGTGGTGGACGTGGACAGCGATCCGCAACTGCGTCGCCGCCACGGTCTGCAGGTGCCGGTGCTGCTGCTCGACGGCAGCGTGGTGTGCCGCCAGCGGCTCGACCGCGCCGAGCTCACACGGCTGCTGCGCGCAAGCGTGCCACCGGCGGCGCCAGCCTAGATCCTACGCGCCGCGGCGGACAATTCCCTATAATCCGCCCCCGCCGCTTGACTTTGCTTAGGCGCGGCAACTCGCGGCAATAGTCGGACGGCATGCGGCACATACGTAACTTCTCCATCATCGCGCACGTCGACCACGGTAAATCGACCCTCGCGGACCGCCTCATCCAGCTGTGCGGCGGGCTGGCCGATCGCGAGATGCACGCGCAGGTGCTCGACTCCATGGCGCTCGAGCGCGAGCGCGGAATCACCATCAAGGCGCAGAGCGTGACGCTCTACTACAACGCGCGCGACGGCGAGCGCTATCAGCTCAACATGATCGACACCCCCGGCCACGTGGATTTCTCCTACGAGGTCTCGCGCTCGCTGGCGGCCTGCGACGGCGCGCTGCTGGTGGTCGATGCCTCCCAGGGCGTCGAGGCGCAGAGTGTCGCCAACTGTTACACCGCGACCGAGCAGGGCCTGGAGGTGCTGCCGGTCATCAACAAGATCGACCTGCCTTCCGCGGACCCCGAGCGCGTGGCGCGCGAGATCGAGGAGATCATCGGCATCGAGGCGACCGGCGCGGCGCGCGTCAGCGCCAAGACCGGCGAGGGCGTACCGGAGCTGCTGGAGGCGCTGATCCGCCGCATTCCACCCCCGCGCGGCGACAGCGCAGCCCCGCTGCAGGCGCTGATCATCGACTCGTGGTTCGACAATTACGTCGGGGTGGTGTCGCTGGTGCGGGTGATGAACGGCGGCTTCAAGAGCGGCGACCGCATCCGCGTGCTGTCGACCGGCCGCAGCCACATCGTCGACCGCCTCGGTCGCTTCACGCCCAAGCCGGTAGTGGAGAGCGAGCTCGGCACCGGCGACGTCGGCTTCGTGGTCGCCGGCATCAAGGAGATCGACGGCGCGCCGGTCGGCGACACCATCACGCTCGAGCACCGCCCGGCGGGCGCGCTGCCGGGCTTCAAGCAGATCAAGCCGCGGGTGTTCGCCGGGCTGTTCCCGGTGAATTCCGAGGACTACGAGAAATTCCGCGACGCGCTCGCCAAGCTGCGCCTCAACGATTCCGCGCTGCACTACGAGCCGGAAGTCTCGAGCGCGCTCGGCTTCGGATTTCGCTGCGGCTTCCTCGGCCTGCTGCACATGGACATCGTGCAGGAGCGGCTGGAGCGTGAGTATGAGCTGACGCTGGTGAGCAGCGCCCCGACCGTGGTGTACGAGGTGCTGAAGCGCAACAACAGCAGCGACTACGTCGACAATCCGGCCAAACTGCCGCCGCTCAATGAGATCGAGGAGATCCGCGAGCCGATCATCGTGGCGAGCATCCTGGTGCCCCCCGAGCACGTCGGCGCGGTGCTCAAGCTCTGCAACGACAAGCGCGGCACGCAAAAGAAGATGCTGTACCTCGGCACCCAGGTGTCGCTGCAGTACGCGCTGCCGCTCGCGGAGGTGGTGCTCGATTTCTTCGACCGCCTCAAGTCGGTGAGCCGCGGCTACGCCTCCTTCGATTACGAATTCAGCCATTTCGAGGCGGCACCGCTGGTGAAGCTCGACATCCTCATCAACGGCGACAAGGTCGATGCGCTGTCGATCATCGTGCACAAGGACAGCGCCTACGCCCGCGGCCGCGAGCTGGTGGACAAGATGCACGAGCTCATTCCGCGGCAGATGTTCGAGGTGGCGGTGCAGGCGGCGATCGGCACCGCGGTGATCGCGCGCGCCACCGTGAAAGCGCTGCGCAAGAACGTGCTCGCCAAATGCTACGGCGGCGACGTGACGCGCAAGCGCAAGCTCCTCGAGAAGCAGAAGGAGGGCAAGAAGCGCATGAAGCAGCTGGGTCACGTGGAAATCCCCCAGGAAGCATTTCTCGCGGTCCTGCAGGTCGGCCGTAAACACTGAGGTTTGGCCCATGCCACAGTTCCTGATGCCGATCGTCATCGCGCTCTCCTGGCTGGCGCTGCCGGTGACGCTGCTGTGCGTCATCGACGACTGGTTCCTGCGTCCGCGCCGCGCGCTCACGCTGCCAGCGTCGCTCGACGCGCCGCTGATGCGCTTCCTCTACGGTGCGCTGCCGCTGCTGATCGCCTGCGCGGTGCTGCGGCTGCTGCTGGCCGAGCGGCTCGACTTCAGCGCGGTGCTGCTCGGGATCACCGTGCTCACCGGCGCGGTGTGGGCGATCGATGCGCTGTGGCTGGCGCCGCGGCGGGCGGCCGCCGCGCGGGGCGCCGGCAAGGATCCGGCGAGCATCGGCGAACCGGGCACGGTCGACTATGCGCGCAGCTTCTTCCCGGTAGCGCTGGTGGTGCTGCTGCTGCGCTCGTTCATCTTCGAGCCGTTCCGCATTCCGTCCGACTCGATGATGCCGACGCTGCTCGACGGCGACTTCATCATCGTCAACAAGTACGCCTACGGGCTGCGCCTGCCGGTCGTCAATCGCAAGGTCGTCGCGGTCGGTGAGCCGCAGCGCGGCGACGTGGTGGTGTTCCGCTACCCGCCGGACCCCTCGGTCAACTTCATCAAGCGCCTGGTGGGGCTGCCGGGCGATCATGTGGAAGTGCACGACAATCTCATCATCATCAACGGCAAGGCGGTGCCGTTCTACGTCGGCAAACAGCGCTACAGCGACGGTTGCTACGTGAACATGTCGCTCGCCCACGAGCGCCTCGGCGCCCACGAGCACGAGGCGATGTTCTGCCCGGTGGCACTCGACCGTGCGCCGGTGCTGCCCGGCTGCAAGCGCAGCGGGGTGCGCGGCTACGTGTGCGGCGATGAGGACGCGCCGGGGGGCATGCGCGCCGCGGCGTTTGTCGGCGACGTGCCGCCGGGGCATTATCTGATGATGGGCGACAACCGCGACAACAGCGACGACGGGCGCATGTGGGGTTTCGTCCCGGAAGAGAACCTCGTCGGCAAGGCGACGCGGATCTGGTTCAATTGGGACCTGGGCCGCTCCGGCGGCCCGATGTGGAGCCGTATCGGCAAGGCCATTCAGTGAGGCAGCCGGGGGGTTGCAGCAATGCGTAACAGGCAGAAGGGTGTCACCGCGATAGGCTGGCTGTTCCTGCTCACGCCGTTCGTGATCGTGGGCTATGCCGGCATGCGCCTGGCGCCGGTGTATCTCAACTACATGAAGGTCGCCAAGGCGATGGATACCGCTTCCACGGAGCTCAAGGGAGCGACGACGCCGGGCGCGATCCGCAACTCGCTCGACAAGCACTTCGACATCGACATGGTGGAGTATCCGACTACCAAGGACATGAAGATCACCCGCGACGGTGGCGCCTGGGTACTCGAGTGCGCCTACGATGACGACGCGCCGCTGTTCGGCAACGTGTCGCTGCACGTGGCATTCGACAAGACGGTGCGCATCGGAGGCGCCGGCGGCGGCGACTAGCGGCAGTGCGCATCGCCGCTCCAGCGCGCCTCAGCCGCGGCAAATGACCAGTGCGTCAGTGGCGTCCGCCTGGGTGCAGGCACGGCTCGGTTACCAGCCGCACGATGCGGCGCTGTTCAGCGCCGCGCTGACCCACCGCAGCGCCGCGCGTCCCAACAACGAGCGGTTGGAGTTCCTCGGCGATGCCGTGCTCAACCTCAGCATCGCGCGGCGTCTGTACGACGCCTTTCCGCAGGCGACCGAAGGAGACCTGAGCCGCCTGCGCGCGCGCCTGGTGAGTCGCGAGCCGCTCGCCGAGGTGGCGCTCGAACTCGGCGTGGGCGAGGTGCTGTACCTCGGCTCGGGGGAGCTGAAGACCGGCGGCTTTCGCCGCCACTCGATCCTCGCCGACGCGTTCGAGGCGCTGTGCGCGGCGGTGTTCCTCGATGGCGGTCTCGAGGCGGTCGAGCCGCTCATCGGGCGGCTGTTCGCGCCGCGCATCGCGGCGCTGCCCCCGCCCGCGGCGCTCAAGGACGCCAAGACGCGCCTGCAGGAGCACCTGCAGTCGCGCAGTCTCACCCTGCCGCGCTACACCGTCCTCGGCATCGAGGGGGCGGATCACGCCCAGACCTTCCGCGTGAGCTGCGAGGTGCCGGGTCTGCAGCTGCGCGTGGAGGGCGGTGGCTCGAGCCGCCGCCGTGCCGAGCAGGAGGCCGCCGAGCACATGCTGTCAGCGATCGCCGGCGCGGCCGCGGGGGCCGCGCGGTGAGCGCTCCCGCCGCCACGGACAGCTTTCGCAGCGGTTGCGCCGCGCTCATCGGCCGGCCCAACGTCGGCAAGTCGACGCTGCTGAATGCCCTGGTGGGCGAGAAGCTGAGCATCGTCACCCCGCGTCCCCAGACCACCCGCCACCGCATCCTGGGGGTGCTCGATCTGCCCGGCGCGCAGATCGCCTTCCTCGATACTCCCGGCCTGCACCTGCAGGCGCGCCGCGCGCTGAACAAGGCCATGAACCGCACCGCCACCGCGGCGCTCGAGGATGCCGACCTGGTGGTGCTGGTGATCGAAGCCCCGCAGTTCACCCGTGAGGATCAGCTCGCCCTCGCACGCATCGTGCGCTCGGGCCGCCCGGCGCTCGCCGCGGTCAACAAGATCGATCGCCTGCGCCCGCGCGCGCAGCTGCTGCCGTACCTGGCGCAGCTTGCCGAGCGCCATCCGTTCCGGGCCATCGTGCCGATCTCGGCGCTCAAGGGCGATAACCTCGCGGATCTGCGCGACACCATCGCCGCGCAGCTGCCGGTGGGCCCGGCGCGGTTTCCGCCCGGCGAGCGCACCGACCGCGGCCGCGAATTTCGCATCGCCGAGATCATCCGCGAGAAACTCACTCTCGAGCTGAATCAGGAAGTGCCGTACGGTATCGCCGTGGAAGTGGAACGCCTCAGCGAGGACGGCCCGCAGCTCACGGTCGACGCGGCAATCTGGGTCGATCGCGAAGGCCAGAAGCCGATCGTGATCGGCGCCCAGGGCGCACGGCTGAAGCGCGTCGGGCGCGCGGCACGGCTGGCGCTGAACGCGTTGCTGCAGCGGCGGCTGCACCTGAACCTGTGGGTGAAGGTGCGCGAGAACTGGGCGGACAACGCGCGCGCGCTGCGCGAGCTGGGACTGGAATGAGCCGCAGTCCTCATCGCGTCGCTCTGGCCCCGGGCTACGTCCTGCACCACCGGCCGTGGCGCGACACCAGCCGCATTCTCGAGGTGCTGACGCGCGATTACGGGCGCCTGACGCTGTTCGCGCGCGGCGTGCGCGGCCCGGCCGCGAAGCTCAGCCCCGTGCTGCAGCCCTTTCAGCTGCTGCTGCTGTCATGGAGCGGGCGCGGCGAGGCGCCGCTGCTCACCGCCGCCGAGCGTGCCGAGGGTGGCGCAGCGCTGCCCGCCGCGTGCCTGCTGCCGGCGTTCTACCTGAACGAGCTGCTGCTGCGCCTCACGACGCGCCATGATCCGCTGCCGGAGCTGTTCGACCACTATCATGAGGCGCTCGCGCGGCTGCGCGCCGGGGCCGCGCTCGAACCCTGCCTGCGCATCTTCGAGAAGCGGCTGCTGGACGTGCTCGGCTACGGGGTGGATCTGGTGAGCGAGGCCCACGGCGCGGCACCGCTCGCGCCCGATCGCTACTATGATTTCCGCGCCGGCCACGGACTGGTGCCGGCCCGCGAGGCGGGCGGGGCGCTGCGCGGCAGCTCGCTGCTGGCGCTGGCCGCCGAGGAGCTGAGCGATGCGCGGGCACTCACCGATGCGCGGCGGCTGTTACAGGCGGCGCTCGACGGCTGCCTCGAGGGGCGGCCGCTCGCGAGCCGCGCCGTGGCGAAGTCCATGAAACGAAGGGTGGCGCCATGAGCGCGGCTATCTCGCTGGGAGTCAACATCGACCACGTGGCGACGCTGCGCCAGGTGCGCCATGGCCGCTACCCCGACCCGGTACACGCCGCGCTGGCCGCCGAGAGCGCCGGCGCCGACAGCATCACGCTGCACCTGCGGGAGGACCGGCGCCACATCCAGGACCGGGACGTGCGCGCGCTGCGCCCGCTGCTGCAGACGCGCATGAATCTCGAGATGGCCGTGACTGCGGAGATGCTGCGGATCGCGGCCGAGGTCCGCCCGGGCGACTGCTGCCTGGTGCCCGAGCGGCGCGCCGAGCTCACCACCGAGGGCGGCCTCGACGTGCTGGCGCAGCCGGAAGGGTTGCGCGCGGCGGTGACCGAGCTCGCCGGCGCCGGCGTGCGCGTGGCGCTGTTCATCGACCCCGATCGCGCCCAGATCGAGGCGGCGGCGCGCACCGGGGCCCCGGTGGTCGAGCTGCATACCGGCGCCTATGCCGAGGCGAGCGGCGGGGCCGCCGCCACCGAGCTCGAGCGGCTGCGCGCGGCGGCGCGTCTCGGGGCGAGCCTCGGCCTGGAGGTGCATGCCGGGCACGGGCTCAACTACCACAACGTGCAGCCGGTAGCGGCGCTGCCGGAGCTCACCGAGCTCAACATCGGGCATGCACTCATCGCCCATGCTCTGTTCGTTGGCCTGCCGGCGGCGGTGCGCGAGATGAAGGCGCTGATGGCGGAGGCGCGCGCGTGATCTACGGCATCGGCGTCGACGTGCTCGAGAGCGCGCGCATCGCCCACACGCTCGAGCGCTTCGGCACGCGCTTCATCCGGCACCTGCTGATGCCCGAGGAGGAGGCGCAGCTGGCGCTCACCGCGCGCCGCGAGCGCTTCCTCGCCATGCGTTTCGCCGCCAAGGAGGCGATCGTCAAGGCCATGGGCACCGGCTTTGCGCACGGAGTGTGGATCCGTGACGTGGGGGTGGTGCAGAACGCCTGGGGCAAACCCGAGGTGGTGTTCTCAGCGCGCGGCGAGCGCGTGCGCCGCGCACTCGGGGTCGGCGAGGGACACGTCACCCTGAGCGATGAGCGCGGTCTGGTGGTGGCGGTCGCGGTGCTCATGAGGGCGCTGTGAACACGCTGGTGTTCGACATCGAGACGGTGCCCGACGTCGAGCTCGGGCGGCGCCTCTATGGACTCGAGGGTCTCGCCGACGCGCAGGTCGCCAAGGCGATGTTCGCGCTGCGGCGGCAGGGCCGCGCGGCCGCCGGAGGCGGCGGGGACTTCCTGCCTCTCGAGCAGCATCGCGTCGTGGCGATCTCGTGCGCGCTGCGCAGCGGCGATGGCTTTCGCGTCTGGAGCCTCGGGGATCTCGCCACTGGCGAGGCCGAGCTGGTGCAGCGCTTCTTCGACGGAATCGAGAAGTTCTCCCCCGATCTGGTCTCCTGGAACGGCTCGGGCTTCGATCTGCCGGTGCTCACCTACCGGGCGCTCGCCGCCTGCGTGCAGGCCACGCGCTTCTGGGAGACCGGCGCGGAGGATGAGGCCTTCCGCTACAACAACTATCTGAACCGCTACCACTGGCGTCACATCGATCTGATGGACGTGCTGTCGGGCTTCCAGAGCCGCGGCCGGCTATCCCTCGCCAGCATGGCGACACTCCTCGGGCTGCCGGGCAAGCTCGGCTTCGAGGGCGGCCAGGTGTGGGACGCCTGGCAGGGAGGTGACCTCGCCGGCATCCGCCGCTATTGCGAGACCGACGTGCTCAACACCTGGCTGATCTACCTGCGCTTTGCGCTGCTGCGCGGCCAGCTCTCGCGCGCCCAGCACGCGGACGAGCTCGCGCGGGTGCGCAGCTACCTGGCCGCCGCGAGCGAGCCGCACTTCGCCGCCTTCCTCGGCGCCTGGCAGGGCGGCGCTTGAGCGAGGAGTCGGACCCCGGCGGCGCTCGCCCGCAGCAGGCAACCGCGGCGGCGGCGCAGACCGCGGTGGTCTGCGGCCTCACGCAGCAGGGGGAGGGCGTGGTACACGGCGGCAAGACCGCCTTCATCGCCGGCGCGCTGCCGGGCGAGCGCATCCGCTTCCGTCGCACCCGCCGCCACCGCCAGCACGACGACGGCGAGCTGCTCGAGGTGCTCGAGCCAGCCGCAGGCAGGGTGACGCCGCGCTGCGCGCACTTCGGCACCTGCGGTGGCTGCGCCCTGCAGCACCTCGCGCCCGAGGCGCAGCTCGCCGCCAAGGAGCAGCAGCTGCGGGACACTCTCACGCGGCTCGCAGCGGCGAGTCCGCAGCGCTGGCTGCCGCCGCTGACCGGCCCGGTGTGGGGCTACCGGCGCCGCGCACGCCTCGGGGTCAAGTACGTGCGCAAGAAGGGCCGGGTGCTGGTGGGTTTCCGTGAGCGCGCCGCCCCGTATGTCGCGCAACTCGAGCGCTGCGAGGTGCTCGCCGCGCCGCTGGGCGCTCTGATCGCGCCGCTGGCGCAGATGCTCGGTGAGCTGTCGATCCGCGAGCAGCTGCCGCAGATCGAGGTCGCCATCGCCGACAACGCCACCGCGCTGGTGCTGCGGGTCCTCAGCGCACCGTCGGCGGCGGACCTGACCCGGCTCGCCGCCTTCGCCGCTGCACACGCGGTGCGGCTCTACCTGCAACCGCAGGGGCTCGAGTCGGTGCGCGAGCTCGGCGCGGCGGCGCAGCCGCTGTACTACCGCTTGCCGCAGTTCGACCTCGAGATGCAATTTGCGCCCACCGATTTCATCCAGGTGAACGGCGCGGTGAACGCCGCGCTGGTCACGCGCGCAGTGGAGCTGCTTGAGCTCACGCCGGACTCGGCGGTGCTCGACCTGTTCTGCGGCCTGGGTAACTTCACGCTGGCGCTTGCGCGCAGCGCGCAACGCGCGCTAGGCGTCGAGGGCGAGCGCGCGCTGCTCGAGCGGGCGCGCGGCAATGCCGCCCGCAACGGCCTCGGCAACGCCGAGTTCCAGCACGCCGATCTCTCCGCGCCGCCCGACCCGCAGGCAGCGTGGCTGCGCGGCAGCTACAGCCACATGCTGCTCGACCCGCCGCGCAGCGGTGCCCGCGCCCTGCTCGCCGCCGTGGCGCAGCTCGCGCCCGAGCGGGTGTTGTATATTTCCTGTCACCCGGGAAGCCTGGCGCGCGACGTGGGGGTGTTGGTGCACGAGCACGGCTTGACGCTCGAAGCGGCCGGTGTCGTCGACATGTTTCCGCACACCGCCCACATCGAATCGCTGGCACTGCTCGGTCGACGCCCGCCGCGGCGCGTCAGCGCGGCGCGCAGCCCCGCATGAGCCTCGGGCCGCTGATGATCGACCTCGCGGCGACCGCGCTCACCGCCGAGGAGCGCGAGCTGCTGCGTCACCCGCTGGTCGGCGGGGTTATCCTCTTTACGCGTAATTACGCCGACCCCGCCCAGCTCAGCGCGCTCACTGCCGATATTCATGCGGCGCGCGCCCCGCCGCTCATCGTCGCGGTGGACCAGGAGGGCGGCCGGGTGCAGCGCTTCCGCAACGGCTTCTCGGCGCTGCCCGCGCCGCGGCGTATCGGGCACAACTTCGACCTCGACCCGCGGGCCGCCCTCGCGCTCGCCCGGGCCACCGGGTGGCTGATGGCGGCGGAGCTGCGCGCCCACGGCATCGACATCTCGTTCGCCCCCTGCGTGGATCTGGACCTGGGGGTCAGCGAGGTGATCGGCGACCGTGCATTTCACGCCTCGCCCGAAGCGGTCGCCCAGCTCGCCCTCGCCTGGATGCACGGGATGCGCGAAGCGGGCATGGCGGCCACCGCCAAGCACTTTCCCGGTCACGGCGCGGTCGTGGCCGATTCGCACCTCACCCTGCCGGTCGACCGGCGCAGCCTTCCGGACCTCACCCCCGACCTGGCCCCCTACCGCCGGCTGATCGCCAATGGGCTGCCCGCCGTAATGGTGGCCCACGTGCTGTTTCCGGCGGTGGATCCGGCCCCGGCAAGCCTCTCCGGGCGCTGGATTCGCGACGTGCTGCGCGGAGAGCTGCGGTTCCAGGGGGTAGTGTTTGCCGATGATCTTTCCATGGGAGGGGCTGCGGCGGCTTACGGCGACATCCTGGGGCGTGTCCGGCACGCCCTGTCGGCGGGCTGCGACATGCTGCCGGTCTGTAACGATCGCGCCGGCGTCATCGCGCTGCTGCAGGGGCTCGACCCTGAACCGCAGCCGACGTCCAGCCTGCGCCTGGTACGCCTGCACGGGCGCTCGGGGGCAGCCCCGCGTGCCGCTCTCGAGGCATCGCCCGAGTGGGCACGCGCCCGGGAGCTGCTCGCCCGCAGCGCCGCGGCGCCGCCACTGACCCTCGACCCGGGAAGCGGCGCATGAACAACTGGTCGGCTGAGGCCTGGCAGCGCGTGGTCGAGAGTGCCCCGGAGGGCATCGTGATCTGCGACGCGCTCGTCCCGGACTGCCCGACGGTGTACGTCAATGCGGCGTTCGCGCAGATGTGCGGCTACCCGGCCGCGGCGCTGCTCGGCACCAACCTGCGCACGCTCCAGGGTACCGACCGCGACCAGGAGGCGCGCACGCGCCTCGCCGAGGCGGTCAGCCGCGGCGAGCCGGCGCGCGTGCTGCTGCGCAATTACCGCCCCGACGGCTCGGTCTTCTGGAACGAGACCGTGGTGCAGCCGGTGCGTAACGGGGGGAAGCTGACGCACTTCATCGGCTATCACCGCGATGCCAGCGACCGGCTGAAGAATGCCGATCGCGCCACGGCCGGGTTGCCGTCCTGGCTGCGCGAGGACCGCCTCACCGGACTGCATTCGCGCGCCTATTTCGAGGAGCTGCTGCACCGTGACTGGCAGCTCGCGCAGCGCGACTCGCACGAGATCGGACTCACCCTGTTCGACATCGACGATCTGGGCGCCTACAACGAGAAATTCGATCGCGCCGCCGGGGACGCCTGCATCCGCCGCGTCGCGCGCGTGATCGCGACCTCCTATCGCCGCGGCGGTGACCTCGTCGGTCGCTGGCAGGGAGGGACGTTCGCGGTGCTCACGCAGGGGGAGGCCGCCGAGAAAGCCTCGCAGTACGCCCACGTGGTGAAGCAGCGGGTGCGGGATCTGCTGATGCATCACCCCACCGGCGCCGCCGGTGGCTACGTCACCCTGAGCGCCGGGATCGCGAGCCTGGTGCCACCGCGCACCCTGGCCGTGGAAGGTCTGCTCAAGGCCTGCGCGGCGGCGCTGCGGCGAGCGAAGCAGAACGGCAAGGACGGTATCGCGAACTCCGAGGCGAGCGACTTCCACTGACAGCGTGCGGCGGCGCCCCGGGGCGCGCTGCGGGCCGCGGCCCCCCCCAGGAGTGGGCCTGATTGCTAATGAAATAAAATGTCGTATAATTTCTATTGAAATGAGTCGCCGCCGTCCTGCCGCCCCACATACCGCCGCTGAGCCCGCCGCGGTCCTGTCGCGCGCGACGGTGCGCGCCGCGCGCTTCCTCGCCGTGGCGCAGGCCGACCTCGCCGCGATCATTGGCGTGAGCGCCGCGACGCTCTCGCGGCTGGCCAACGGACAGCGCCAGCTCGAGCCCGGCTCCAAGCCCTGGCAGCTGGCGGCGCTGTTCGTGCGGCTGTTCCGCTCACTCGATGCGATCGTGGGCTCGGACGATGCGGCCGCGCGCGCCTGGCTGCGCAGCGACAACCAGGCCCTCGGCGGGGTGCCGCTCGCGATGATCCGCGAGCCCGCCGGCCTGGTGCGTACCGTTGACTACCTGGACGCCGCGCGCGCTCGCATCTGAGGCGCGCGCCTACGCGCGCGAGCTGTGGCGCGCGGTCGAGGCGCAGCACACCGCCTCCACCATGCGCCTCGCCGACTCGCTCGAGGAGCAGGCCGCGCTCGAAGCGATCCTCGAGGACAGCAAGCCGCCGCTGCCGGCGGGCGTGCAGCGGCTGCATTACCTGCTCGCCACGCCGTTTCGCTACCGGCCGCAGCACGGCTCCCGCTTTCGTGCCGCGTTCGCGGCCGGGGTCTGGTACGGCGCGGAAGTCCTGCGCACGGCGCTGGCGGAGAAAAGCTACTGGCGGCTGCGTTTTCTGCTCGATGCGCCCGGCACGCCCGACCTCAAGGCCGTGCCGCACACGGTGTTTCGTGCCGCCGTGCGCACCGCCGCGGCGCTCGATCTCAGCGCAGCACCGCTGGTGCGCGCGCGTGCCGACTGGACCTCGCGCACAAGCTACGCGGCCACGCAGGCCCTGGCCGCGGCCGCGCGCGAGGCGCATATCGAGCTCATCCGCTACGAATCGGTGCGCGATCCGCAGCACGAGGCCTGCGCGGCGGTGCTCGATGCGGCCGCCTTCGGCGGCAGCCGGCCGCGCGCGCCGCAGACCTGGTTCATTGCCGCCGCGCGCGAGCGGGTGCGTTGCGCGCGCGAGGCGCGCGGCGGGCCGACCTGGGAATTCACGCGCGCGCAGCTGCTCGGCGAGTGAACGCGGTCAGCGGCCCGGCGGGCGGGCGCCCTGCGCCGGCGTGACCAGCGCGATCACGCCGAAAGCCGGATGATCAAAGTAGTTGCGCTCGTAGAAGCGCACCCGCCGGCTTTCGTTGAGGGTGAAGGCGGTGTCGGGGCCGGCGCCGAGTCGCGTCGCGGGCTGCGCGATGGCGTAGGTGAGCGACAGGCCGAGGTGCAGGAACTGTCCTCGCTCGAGAAACACGTTGCCGCTCAAGCCCGCCACGCTGATGCCGAGCTTGTCCAGGGAGAATCCGGCGCGCGTACCCCAGGCGCTGGCCGTCTGCGACCAGGCGGCGTGCGCTATCGGCACATAGGTGCCGCTGGCCCGCAGGCGGTTCTCCAGCTCGGTGAGCTGCCAGGCGGAGCTCGGCAGCGCCGCCACGAAGCGCCCGATCTGCGAGGAGTCGCCGCCAGCCTCCGCCCCGGCGATGATGCGGGCACCGGCCTCCGCGCTCCAGTCCTCGGGCTCACCGGGCGCGCCGGCCGCACGGAACACAATGATCTCCACGTTGTAGACGGTGTTGCCCGGGCCGGCGGCGGCCTCCTGCGCGGGCGCCGCCGCGGTACGCGCGGCGAGCGCCGCGGCGGCGAGGGCGATGAGGACGCGAAGCCGCGCGGCGCGCTGAGGCATGCGCGGCATTCTACTGGAGGCGCGCCGGTTCGCCGAGCCGCTGCAGCAGTTGCGCCGCATACTCGAAGCGCGCGCTCTCGGCCGGCAGCGCCCGTGATACCCGCAGCTTCAGCGGCCCGTCGAGGCGGTACTCGCGCGTTCCCTGGCGGACCATGCGTACCAGCGTCGCCGGATCGACGCGCGCGCGCTCCTCGAACAGCACCGAGCCGCCCTGCGGTCCCAGGTCGAGCCGCCGCACCCCGAGCGCGCGCGCGCGCAGCTTGAGCCGCGCGATACGCAGCAGGTTCTGGGCGGCCGGCGGCAGCGGCCCGAAGCGATCGTGCAGCTCGGCGCTGAGATCATCGAGCGCCGCATCGTCGGCGGCGGCGGCGATGCGCTTGTACAGCGACAGCCGCACGTGCACGTCGCCGACGTAGGCCTCCGGCAGGAAGGCGGGCAGGCGCAGCTCCACCTCAGTGGCCGCGGCGAGCGGCTGATCGAGCGCCGGCTCGCGACCCTCCTTGAGCGCGCCCACCGCGTGCTCGAGCATGTCGAGGTACAACGACAGCCCGATCTCGGTCATCTGGCCGCTCTGCTGCTCGCCGAGCAGCTCGCCGGCGCCGCGGATCTCCAGGTCGTGAGTGGCGAGCACGAAGCCGGCGCCGAGCTCCTCCATCGACTCGATGGCCTCCAGCCGCTTGGCGGCGTCGCGTGCCAGCGCCTGGCGCGGGGGTGCGATCAGATAGGCATAAGCGCGGTGATGCGAGCGCCCGACACGGCCGCGCAGCTGGTGCAACTGCGCCAGCCCGAATTTGTCGGCGCGATTGATGATCATGGTGTTGGCGGTGGGCACGTCGATGCCGCTCTCGATGATGGTGGTGCACACCAGCACGTTGAAGCGCCGGTGATAGAAGTCGACCATGAGTTGCTCGAGATCGCGCTCGCGCATCTGCCCGTGGCCGATGCGTACACTCGCTTCCGGCACCAGTGCCTGCAGCTCCGCGGCCATCTTGGCGATGGTACGCACCTCGTTGTGCACGAAATAGATCTGGCCACCGCGGCGCAGCTCGCGCAGCGCCGCCTCGCGCAGCGTGGGCGCGTGCCACTCGATCAGGAAGGTCTTGATGGCCAGGCGCGCCGCCGGCGCGGTGGTGATGAGCGACAGGTCGCGCAGCCCGCCGAGCGCCATGTTGAGCGTGCGCGGAATCGGCGTGGCCGTGAGGGTGAGCACGTGCACGTTGGCGCGCAGCGCCTGCAGGCGCTGTTTGTCGCGCACGCCGAAGCGATGCTCCTCGTCGATGATCAGCAGTCCCAGGTCCTTGAAGCGTGCGTGTGAGTGCAACAAGCGGTGCGTGGCGATGACGATGTCCACCTTGCCCTGCTCGAGCCCGGCGAGCACCGCCTGCGTCTCCTTCGAGTTACCGAAGCGCGACAGCGCCTCCACTCGCACCGGCCAGTCGGCGAAGCGGTCGCGGAAGTTCGCCAGATGCTGCTGCACCAGCAGCGTCGTCGGGGCGAGCACGGCGACCTGCTTACCGGCGTGCGCCGCCACGAACGCCGCGCGCATCGCCACCTCGGTCTTGCCGAAGCCGACATCGCCGCACACGATGCGGTCCATCGGCCGCTCGCTCTGCAGGTCGGTGAGCACCTGGCGGATGGTCTGCGCCTGATCCTCGGTCTCCTCGAAGGGGAAGTCGTTGGCGAAGGCCTGGTAGTCGAGCTCGTTCAGCGGCAGCGCCAGGCCCTGCTGGGCCTTGCGGCGCGCGTACAGGTCGAGCAGCTCCGCCGCCACGTCGCGGATCTGCTCCGCGGCGCGCCTGCGGGCGCGCGCCCACTGATCGGTGCCGAGCTTGTGCAGCGGGGCACTCTCGGGCGCGGCGCCGGTGTAGCGGCTCACCAGGTGCAGCGCGTGCACCGGCACGTAGATGCGGTCGCCGTCCTGATACTCGAGCACCAGGAACTCCCCCGGTTGCCCGCCGATCTCCATCGGCATCAGCCCAAGGTAGCGGCCTACGCCGTACTCCTCGTGCACCACCGGCGCGCCCGGATTGAGGTCCTGCAGGTCGCGCAGGATCGCCTCCGGGTCCGCGGCACGCTTGGCACGCCGGCGCTCCTGGCGCGCCCGCGCCCCGAACAGCTGCGCCTCGGCGATGACGGCGAGCGGCGGCGCGGTGAGCGTGAGGCCCTGCAGATCCGGCGCGACGGTGAGCGCGAGGCGTGCGGCGCCACCGGCAAATGCATCCCAGCTGTCGAGGAGGCTGACTTCGTGGTGATGGGCGCGCAGCATCTCGTGCAGCACCTCGCGCCGCCCGGCGGAATCCGCCGCCACCAGCACCCGCCCCTCGAAGGCCCGCACGAACGAATCGAGCGGAGCAAACGGCTCCTCGGCACGCACGTCGATCCGCAGCTCGCGCGGCGCGGTGGTGGGAAAATTGCGCACTTCCGCGCTGTCGCCCCGCAGCTCGGTGTCCGCCTTGAAAGGATCGAGCGTGATCGCGGCGAAGCTGCCGAGGCCGGCGGCGAGCTGCGCGGGCTCAAGGAACAGCTCCTCGGGCCTGAGCACCGGGCGCTCGATATCGTGCCGGCGCTCCTGGTAGCGGGCGGCAATGTCCTGCCAGGCCTTGACGAGCGTGCCGGCGAGCGCCGCATCGTGCACGATCACGGCATCAGCCGGCAGGTAATCGAACAGCGTCGCGGTCGAATCGAAGAACAGCGGCTGGTAGAACTCGATCCCCGCCGGCGCCAGTCCCTCGCTTACGCCCCGGTAGATGCTGGTGCGGTTCGGATCGCCCTCGAAACGCGTGCGAAAGCGGCGGCGGAAATCCTTGACCGCCTGCGGGTCGAGCGGCACCTCGCGCGCCGGCAGCAGCCGCACGCTCTCGAGTGTATCGAGCGAGCGCTGCGTGTCAGGATCGAAGCAGCGGATCGCCTCGATCTCCTCGTCGAACAGATCGATACGCAGCGGTGTCGCCGCGCCCATCGGGAATACATCGAGCAACGAGCCGCGCACCGCGAACTCACCCGGGCTCACCACCTGACTGACACTCGCGTAGCCGGCCTCCGCCAGGCGCTGCCTGAACGGCTCGAGGGTGAGCGCCTGACCGGTGATGAGCTCGAAGGCCCGACCCTGCACATAGCTGCGTGGCGGCAGTCGCTGCATGAGCGTGTCGGCCGCGACGATCAGGCAGCCCTGGCGCGTATCGGGCAGCTCGAAGAGTGTGCGCAGCCGCTCGGAAGTGATGTCCGGGTGCGGCGAGAACAGGTCGTAAGGCAGCACTTCCCAGTCTGGCAGCCGCAGCAGCGGCAACGCCGCGCCGGCAAAGAAGCGCAGCTCCGCGGTCAGCCCCTCGAGCTCGCGTGCGCCGTCGGCGATCAACACGTACAGCCTGCGGTCGGCGCGCATGGCTTCGGCGAGTGCCAGCGCTGCGGCGCTGCCGTAGAGCTGATGCCAGCGCAGGCGTGGATGCGCCGCGTCCGGCACAGGCGGGTTGAGCAAGGAGTTCATCGGTCCGCCCGCCGCCGATCGAAACGGGCGACTCAGGCGGCGATCGGCGCGGCGATCAGCTGCAGCCGTGTGGGCCGCGGCACGCAGAAGATGTCGATCGGCAGGAGGCGACCGCGCAGCTGCAGCGCAGGCAGCGGCGTGGCGCCAATGTCCACTCCATGCTCATCGAGCGAGCGCTTGAGCGCGCCCGAAAACAGCATCTCGCCGGCGCGCGCCCGCTGGCACAACCTCGCCGCGATGTTCACGGTGTCGCCGATCAGCGTGTAGCTCATGTAGGTGGCGGAGCCGATGTTGCCGGCCACCACATCGCCCTCGTTGATGCCGATGCCGAGGCCGGCCTCCACCTGGTAACGCTCTCGCCAGGAGTGCGCCATGTTGCTGAAGCGGCTGAGCATCTCGCGCGCGGCGTGCACCGCGCGCTGCGCGCCGTCGGGCTGTGCGAACGGCACGCCGAAGCCGAGCATCAGGCAGTCGCCAGCCATGTGAAAGACCGTGCCCTCGGCGCGGAAGGTGATATCGGTGAGGAGCGAGAAGTACTCGTTGAGCAGCGGCACGACTTCTGCGGCATCGAGCTGCTCGGAGATGCTGGTGAAGCCACGCAGGTCCGCGAACAGCACCACGGCGTGGGCGCGCGCGGCGACGCTGGCGAGCAGCGTGTCGCGCAGCTGCGCATCTTCGAGGATCTTGTCGGCGAGGCGCGGCGAGAAGTAGCGGCGGAAGGTCTGCCGCAGCACTTCCTCGCGCCGGCGGATTTCCGCTTCCAGCTGTGCCGCGGCGCCCGCACGGCGCAGCGCGCCCGCGCGCGCGAGAGCCTCGATATACGTCCTGAGAGGCTCGTCGACCGCCAAAGGACCCCAGGAAAATTATTCTGTTACGCTCGAGACTACCACATCTTCATGAAGCAGCGGGACCTGGGCAGTGGCGAGGGCGCGTGCCGCACCCCGGGGAAGCGGTCGCCGGGCGCCGAGCGCGGGCGCGTGGTGCGTCAGGGTTGGGTGGGGTCGGAAGAGCTGCCCGCCGAGGTGAGCGCGAGCGCTTAGCCGCCTGTGACCACCGCGTCGATGACGCGGTCGTGCTCGAACACGACGGCGAAGCCGTTGTAGTCCCAGCGGGTGATCGGCGGCGAGCCGACGGTCGGATGGCGCGTCACCGGGGCGCCGAAGCGTCTCTCCACGTCGGCCATGGTGCTGCCGCGCCTGGGGCGGTCGACTTGCGACTCGCGCACCTGCACCTGGTCGTTCACCACGATGGTCTCGGCGAGCGCGGCGCTTGCCGCTGTGCAGCCGCACAGCAGTGCGGCGATGATGCGGGTGTGCATGCGACTCTCCCTTGCGAGCTGCGGCGACTATAACACCGCCGGGAATCTGTCAAAACCAGCGACGGCGCGCGCGTGCCGATCTGTGACGCAGGTCTGCAAAGGCCCCATCTATGGTTAAATCGCGCCGATGTTCCATCCTCTGCCGGTCTACGTAGGCCTGCGCTACGTCCGCGCGCGCCCGGGCAAGTTCTTCGTCTCCTTCATAACCTGGGCCTCGCTGGTGGGGGTGTGCGTCGGTGTGGCGGCGCTCATCGTCATCCTGTCGGTGATGAACGGCTTCGAGGCGGAATTGCGCGAGCGGCTGCTGTCGCTGAGCGCGCAGGTGCGCATCACCGCCGTGCCGGCAGCCGATGCCGCCGTCGCCGCCCGCGCACCAGCCGACTGGAGCGGCGCCGCACGGCTGGCGCAGGCGACGCCCGGAGTCGCGGCGGTCGCCCGCTACGTAGAGCTGCAGGCGCTCGCAGTGCGCCAGCCGGAGATGCTGGCGGTGCTGTTGCGCGGCATCGATCCGGCGGCGAGCGCGGCGGACACCGAGCTCGCACAGGCGATCACCCAGGGACGGCTGCAGGATCTCACTCCCGGCTCCGGTCGGGTGATCATCGGCGCGGTGATCGCCGCGCGGCTCGGGCTCTCGCCCGGGGATGCGCTCACGCTGCTCATTCCCCGGGTGGACGCCGCCGGCGCCCCGGCGCCGCGGCTGCGCCAGTTCACGGTGGCGGGCGTGTTCGAGGTGGGCCTGCAGGATCACGACGCCACGCTGGTGTTTGCGCCGCTCGCGGACGTGCGTGCGCTCGCCCCGGATACTCCAAGTCAGGGGCTGCGCGTGCGCCTGCACGACGTGCTCGCCGCCCCGGAGGTGGCGGCGCGGCTGCGCGCCGCGCTGCCGCGCGGCTTCGAGGTGCGCGACTGGACCCAGGACAACGCCAACTACTTCCGCGCCATCCGCATCGAGAAGACCATGATGTCGCTGATCCTGCTGCTGATCGTGGCGGTCGCCGCCTTCAACATCGTCGCCATGCTGGTCATGGTGGTCACCGACAAGCGTACCGATATCGCCATCGTGCGCACCTTCGGCGCCGCGCCGCGCAGCATCATGGGCATCTTCATCACCCAGGGACTGGTGATCGGCTGGCTGGGCGTCGCGCTCGGCGTGCTGCTCGGGCTCGCGCTCGCGCTGCACGTCGACAGCATCGTGCCGTTCCTCGAGCACACCTTCCGCTTCCAGATCATGGATGCCGATGTCTACTACATCACCGCGATCCCCTCCGAGGTTCATTGGCGCAACGTCGCCGTCATCGCCGCGGCGGCGCTGCTGCTGACCTCGCTCGCCACGCTCTACCCGGCAGTGCGCGCCGCACGCACCGCGCCCGCCGAAGCGCTGCGCTACGAGTAGCTCAGGTGAGCGCCTACGAATGGCAGATCGGCACGCGCTACCTGCGCTCCGCGCACCGGCGCGGCTTCGTGTCGTTCGTCGCGCTGATGTCGGTATGCGGCCTGATGCTCGGTGTGGCGACCCTCATCGTGGTGCTGTCGGTCATGAACGGTTTCGAGCGCGAGCTGCGTAACCGCATCCTCGCCGTTACCGCCCACGCCACCCTCATGGGACTCGACGGCCCGCTCGACGACTGGCAGCAGCTGCAGCAGCAGGTGCGCCGCCAGCCCGGGGTGCTGGCGGCGGTGCCGTACGTCGAGAGCCAGGCGATGCTCGCCCGGGGCACCGCGCTCGCCGCGGCGCAGGTGCGCGGCGTGCTGCCGGCCGAGGAGCGCGCCGCGACCGGGCTGGCGCAGCACATGATCGCCGGCAAGCTCGCTGCGCTCACTCCCGGCAGCTACGGCATCATTCTCGGCAGCGCCCTGGCGCACGAGCTGAATGCCAGCATCGGCACTGCGGTCGTGGTCATGGCACCCGAAGGCAGCGCCACCCCCACCGGGGTGGTGCCGCGCATGCGCCGCTTCCGCGTGGTAGGCCTGTTTCGCTCCGGCATGTACGAATTCGACCGTGGGCTGGCGCTCATGCATATGAGCGATGCCGCGCGGCTGTTTCGCACCGGCGCGGGAGTCACCGGGCTGCGGCTGGTGTTCGCCGATCCGTTGCACGCGCCGTCGCTGGTGAAGCGCGTGGCGCTGGCGCTCGGCGGCGCGGGGTTCTACGTGGCCGACTGGACTCAGGATCATGCCAACTTCTTCCGCTCGATCGAGATCACCAAGTCGATGATGTTCGTCATCCTGCTGATGCTGGTGGCGGTGGCGGCATTCAACATCGTCGCCACGCTGGTCATGATCGTGAAGGAGAAGCAGACCGACATCGCCATTCTGCGCACCCTCGGCGCGGGGCCGCGCAACATACTGCTGACCTTCGCCGTGCAGGGGGTACTGATCGGGCTCACGGGTACGCTGGCGGGCGCAGCGCTCGGCAGCGTGCTCGCCGCCAACCTCGAGACGCTGGTGGCGGCGCTCGAGCACCTGCTCGGCACACAGTTCCTCGACGCACGGGTCTATTACATGAGCGATCTGCCCGCGTACGTCGAGGCGGCGGACGTCATCAAGGTGTGCGCAGTGGCGTTCCTGCTGTGCGTGCTGGCCACTATCTACCCGGCATGGCGCGCGGCGCGCACGGCACCGGCGGAGGCTCTGCGGCATGAGTGACACGGTTCTCGAGGCGCGCGCGGTACACAAGACCTTCCGCCAGGGGCCGGTGCTGCTGCCGGTGCTGCGCGGGGTCGCGCTCAGCGTCGCGCCCGGCGAGCGCGTCGCCATCGTCGGCGCGTCGGGCTCCGGCAAGACGACGCTGCTGCAGATTCTCGGCGGCCTCGACCCCCCGACCGCCGGCGAGGTGCGCGTCGCCGGCCGCGACATTCACTCCCTGAACGAGCGTGAGCGCGGCATGCTGCGCAATCACGCGCTCGGCTTCGTCTACCAGTTCCATCACCTGCTGCCGGAGTTCTCGGCGCTCGAGAACGTCGCCATGCCGCTGCTGATCCGGCGCACGCCGGTGGCCGCCGCGCGCGCAGCCGCGCAGGCGCTGCTCGAGCGGGTGGGCCTCGGCGAGCGCCTCACGCACCGGCCGCATCAGCTGTCCGGCGGGGAGCGCCAGCGGGCGGCGGTGGCGCGCGCGCTCGTCACGGCACCAAGCATCGTGCTGGCCGACGAGCCAACCGGCAACCTCGACGGCGCCAACGCCGCGAGCGTCTTCGCGCTGATGCTCGAGCTCAATCGCGAGCGCAGTACGAGTCTGGTGGTGGTGACGCACGATCTGCAGCTCGCACGCCGCATGGAGCGCATCTACGAGCTCGACGCGGGCATGCTCAGCGAACGGCGAGCGTGAGCATGCGCAGGCACGTTTCGGGGCCGTCGTAAATCCATCAGGCGGCGGCGTGCCGCGTGCGATAGCGGTTGCGCACCGACCAGCGCCACAGCATCTCGAGCATCAGCCAGCCGAGTACGCCCGCGACCAGCGCGCACACCAGGCAGCCGGCCACGAACGGCTGCCACACCGGCATCAGGCCGTGGCGGAACCAGTCCCACGTCGGGTGGAACTTGAAGTGCTGGCGCGGCAGCTGCAGCACCACCGCCCCGACACGGTAGGCCAGGTAGTACACCGGCACCGCGGTGAAGGGATTGACGATGAACGTGGTGCCGCAGATGACCGGGATGTTGAGCCGCCAGATCACGGCGATGGTGCAGGCCAGCAGCAGGTGCACCGGCAGGGGCACGAAGCAGATCGCCAGCCCGGCACCGAAGGCGTAGGTCACCCCGCGGCGGTGCAGGGTCCACAGCAGCGGGTCGGCGATCCGGTCGCCGAACGGCCGCAGGAACCAGCGCTCCTGCAGGGAGTGCCGGGCCGGGACGATTCGCTTCAGCAGGCTGCGCGGCATGGGGCGCAAGACTGTACCAGAAGCCCCCGTGCGCGAAAGGTGCCGCCCTGCACAGCCTGCGAAGCAGTTGCCTTGAGCGCGCATCGCCCTCCGGTATGATGCCCCCTTTGCGGTCTTCGGTGCCGCGAGGAAAGCTCTCGGATGTGGGAAATAGTGCGGGCCGGCGGTCCGCTCATGTGGCCGATCATTCTGTGCTCGATCACGGCGGCGGCCATAATTCTGGAGCGGCTGTGGACGCTGCAGGACAAGCGCGTACTGCCGCAGGAGCTGCCGCGCCGGGTGTGGCAGCTGATCGAGGCGAACCAGGTCAACGACAAGGTGATCGCCGCGCTCGAGCAGAATTCACCGCTCGGCCGCTTGCTCGCGACCGGCCTCGCCAACCGCCACCGCCCGCGCGAGATCCTCATGGAGCGCCTCGAAGACACCGGGCGCCACGTGGTACACGAGCTGGAGCGCTTCCTCAACACGCTCGGCACCATCGCCGGCGTCTCGCCGCTGCTCGGGCTGCTCGGCACCGTGACTGGCATCATCCGCGCGTTCAACGCCATCGAGGCGGGCGGCATGGGTGATCCGCGGGCGCTCTCGGGCGGCATTGCCGAGGCGCTGATCTGCACGGTCGCCGGGCTGTGCGTCGCCATTCCCGCGCTCATCTTCTATCGCTACCTGCGTGGCCGGGTCGACGGGATCGTGGTGGAGATGGAGAAGCAGGCGATCCGCATGGCGGACGCCCTCGAGGCGGCGCGCATGCGCGAGCGCGCAGCGCCCGCGGCGGTGGCGTAACGGTCTGCGGGGCCGGGAGGGCTATCAGTGAATCTCAAACCGCGCAGCCACGAGGAGCCGGAGATCAATGTCGTCTCCCTGATCGACGTGGTGCTGCTGCTGGTGGTGTTCTTCATCCTCTCCAGCCGCTTCACCGACGAGGGCCGCCTGCATGTGCACCTGCCGCAGGCGAGCGCCGTGCCGCTGGAGAAGGTTGGCGGCGAGCCGCTGGTCGTGAGCGTCACGCAGCAGGGCGGCTACCTGGTGGACCAGCGCGAGCTGATCAACTCCAGTCCGCAGACGCTGCGCGCGGCGCTGCTGAAGGCCGCCGGCAGCAATCGCGGCATGCGCGTCACGCTGCGCGCCGATGCGCGTGCTACCCACCAGTCCGTCATCACCGCCATGGATGTGCTCGGGCGGCTCGGTTTCGCCGAGGTGAATATCGCCACGGTCAAGGAAGAGCCGGCGGGCAAGCCTTGAACGACAGCCGCGGTTTGATCTCCGCCGCGCGCATGATGCGCCCGCCACCCAGCGCGCTGCGCGATTACCGACGCCTCCTGAGTTACCTCGCCCCTTATCGCGGGCGCTTCGTTCTCGGCATGCTCGGCGGGGTGCTGTTCTCCGCCACCATGACGAGTTTTGCGCTGTTCGCCAAGAAGTTCGGCGACAGCGTCCTGGTGCATCCCGATCGGCGCGCCATCTACTGGGTGCCGCTCGCGCTGGTGGGGCTTTTCATCCTGCGCGGCATCGGTGACTTCACCCAGACGTATTTCATGGGTTACGTCGGCCGGCGCATCGTCAACCAGATACGCCGCGAGGTATTCCGCCGCGTGCTGATGCTGCCGATCGGCTACTTCGATCACAACGCCTCGGCGACGCTGTTGTCGCGCCTCACCTACAACACCGAGCAGATTGGCCAGGCGACCACCGATTCGGTCATCGTGGTGGTGCGCACCACGCTCACCATCATCGGCTCGCTCGGTTTTCTGCTGTGGCTGAACTGGCGTCTGGCGCTGGTGGCGCTGATCCTGGGGCCGATCGTGGGCTGGCTGGTGTCGGTCATCAACCGCTACTTCCGCCGCTACAGCCGCCGCATCCAGGAGTCGATGGGCGATGTCACGCGCGTGGCGAAGGAGAGTTTCGAGGCGCCCCGCCTCATCAAGGTCTACAACGCCGAAGGGCACGTCAACCGCCAGTTCGATGCGGTCAATGATCACAACCTGCGCTCGAACATGCGGCTGGTGCTGACCAAAGGACTCTCCAACCCCATCGTGCAGCTCGTCACGGCGCTGGGGGCCGCATTCGTGCTGTCGATCGCGATCGCGGACGCCTACTACGGGCGCATGAGCGGCGGGGATCTGCTCGCCTTCATAACCGCGCTGGTGAGCATCGCGCAGCCGCTGCGCGAGCTGGTCGGCGTCGCCGGTCCGCTGCAGCAGGGGATTGCGGCCGGACAGAGTCTGTTCGAACTGCTGGACGAGCCGATCGAGCCGCAGGGCGGCACCCTTGCGCCGGCACGCGTGCGCGGCGAAGTGCGGTTCGATCACGTGTCATTTTCCTACCCGGCCGGTGCCAGTGCGGCGAGTGGCGGACGGCCGGCTGCCCTGACGGACGTGTCGCTCGAGGTCGCCGCGGGCGAGACCCTGGCGATCGTCGGACGCTCGGGCAGCGGCAAGTCGACGCTGGTGAACCTGCTGCCGCGCTTCTACGACGCCGCCTCCGGCAGCGTCCGCATCGACGGCAGCGATGTACGCGACTATCAGCTCAGGAGCCTGCGTAAACAGATCGCGGTGGTGAGCCAGGACGTCGTGCTGTTCGATGACACCATCCGCAACAACATCGCCTTCGGGCTCGATGTGCCGGACGCCGCCATCGAGCGCGCCGCGGAGGCAGCACACATCGTCGACTTCATCCGCAGCCAGAGTGGCGGTCTGGATGCGGTGGTGGGAGATCGCGGCATGCTGCTCTCAGGAGGCCAGCGCCAACGTATCGCGATCGCACGCGCGCTGCTGAAGGATGCGCCGATCCTGATTTTCGACGAGGCGACTTCCGCGCTCGACACCGAGGCTGAGCGTCACATTCAGGCAGCACTGGCGCAGCTGGTGCGCGACCGCACCACCTTCGTCATCGCCCACCGCCTGTCCACCGTGGAGCAGGCCGACCGCATCATCGTTCTCGATGCCGGCAGGATCGCCGAGTGCGGCACGCATGCGCAGCTGCTGGCGCAGGGAGGGCTGTACGCACAGCTGCACCGGCTGCAGTTCTCCGACTGAGGTGCAGGCGCGCGGCCTGGAGCGGCGCCTGACGCAGCTGTGGTATGGCGGCGGCGCCGGCGCTGCGCTGCTGCAGCCGCTCGCCTGGCTCTACGGGGCGCTGGTCGCAATGCGCCGCCACGCCTACCGCGCCGGATGGCTGCAGGCGCAGCGCGTCGGCCGCCCGGTGGTGGTGGTGGGCAATCTCACCGTCGGCGGCACCGGCAAGACGCCGCTCACCGTCTGGCTGGCACGCGAGCTTGCCGCCGCAGGCGTGCGCGCCGGCATCGTCTCGCGCGGCTATGGCGGCCGCGGAGGCGGCGGCCCGCGGCCGGTGCTGCCGGGTGCGGACTGGCACGAGGTGGGCGACGAGCCGCTGATCCTCGCGCGCCGCAGCGCCTGTCCCACCATGGTCGGCGCGGACCGGGTGGCTGCGGCACGCGCCCTGGTGCCGCAGGTGGAGGTCATTCTCGCCGACGACGGGCTGCAGCATCTGCGACTGGCGCGCGACTGCGAGATCATGGTGATCGACGGGATGCGCGGCTTCGGCAACGGGCGGCTGCTGCCGGCGGGGCCGCTGCGCGAGCCTGCCGCCCGGCTGCTGCAGGCCGATGTGGTGGTGGTCAACGGCCGCAGTGAGCACGCGGCGCCCGCCGCGCAGCTGCCGCGTGCGACCCTCGGCATGGTGCTCGCGGCACAGGACGCCGTCGGCATCGGCGGCGCCGCGCGCACCCGGCCGCTGGCGGATTTTCGCGGCCAGCGGGTGCACGCTGTCGCCGGGATCGGCAATCCCGCGCGCTTCTTCGCCCTGCTGCGCGCGCACGGGCTCGAGATCTGCGAGCATCCCTTTCCCGATCATCATGCGCTGGTCGCGGCGGAGTTGGAGTTCGGCGACCGGGCGCCGGTGCTCATGACCGAGAAAGATGCCGTAAAATGCGGCTCGTTCGCCGACCCGCGGCTGTGGTACGTCCCGGTCGTCGCGCAGCTGGCCGCGGCTGATGCGCGCGAGCTGCTGAGGCGCGTGCTGGCGAAGATACGCGGCAGTGCAACTTAACGGAGGTGGCTGTTGATGGATGCACGGCTGCTCGAGATTCTCGCCTGTCCGGTGTGCAAGGGTACGCTGCAGTATCACCGCGACGCCCAGGTGCTGGTGTGTCGCATGGACCGGCTGGCGTACCCGATCCGCGATTCCGTGCCGGTCATGCTGGAGGAGGAGGCCCGTCAGCTCACCGCCGACGATCCGCTGCTCGAGCGCTGAGGCGCCGACGCGCACTGCGAGCCCGCCGTTCCGGGTCGTGATTCCGGCGCGCTTCGCCTCCGCGCGGCTGCCCGGCAAGGCGCTGCTGCCGATCCGCGGCAAGCCGATGGTGCAGTGGGTTTACGAGCGCGCCGCCGCCGCCGGCGCGCGCGAGGTGCTGATCGCCACCGACGATGCGCGCATCGTCAGCGCCGCGCGCGCCTTCGGCGCCGAGGCGCTCATGACCGGTGCGGCTCATCCTTCCGGGACCGACCGCATCGCCGAAGTGGCGCGGCGGCGCGCGTGGGTGGCCGAGGACATCGTGGTCAACCTGCAGGGCGATGAGCCGCTGATGCCGCCGGCGCTCATCGCCCAGGTCGCGGCACTGCTGGCCGCGCAGCCGCAGGCGGACATCGGCACGCTCGCCACTCCCATTGACTCCGTGGCGGAGCTCCTCGATCCCAACATCGTCAAGGTGGTAACCGATACGCAGGGCAGGGCGCTGTACTTCAGCCGTGCACCGATTCCCTGGAATCGGGCCGGCGCCACCGCCGCGAGCGCCGCGCAGAGCGACTGCGGCGGTGCACGGCGGCATCTCGGCATCTACGCTTACCGCGTCGCCGCGCTGCTGCGTCTCGCGCAGCTGCCGGTAGGACACCTGGAAGCCCGCGAACAGCTCGAGCAGCTGCGCGCGCTCGAGCATCGGCTCGCGATCTGCGTGGCCGATGCGCACGAGCGTCCCGGGCCCGACGTGAACACCCCCGCAGATCTCGAGCGCGTGACTGCGCTGCTCGCCCCGGGGGGCCCGTGAAGGGCTACACTGGCCGCCGGGGCGGCGCGGCTCCCGGCGGGTAACAATTGCTCACAGTCGGGCCGTCGGAAAGCCCTTGTGGCACAGGAACTTGCAGCGCCCCACGGGCGTCCAAAGTTCATGGATTGCCGCCCTTGAAGTGTCAACGCCGCGCCCGCACTCAGCGTTTCTGCGAGTACCCGTGCGCTATTAGGTAGGGAACCTTGCGATGAACCGATTCCACATGCTCCGCCGCGCCGCCCTCACCTGCGTCGCGCTTGCCTCTGTCGCGGGCCTGCTCGCCGGCTGTGTGACTGCACCGCCGCCGCGCCCCCCGCCGCCTCCGCCGCCCGCGGCGCCGCCGCCGAATGTCGACGTGTACGCCTATCCGCTGCACGGCCAGCCGCCGGAGCAGCAGGATCGCGATCACTACGAATGCAGCGTGTGGGCCACGCAGCAGACCGGTTTCGATCCGAGCGCGCCGGGCGTGCCGCCGCACGATCGGGTGCGCGTGGTTTCGGCCGGTCCGCCTCCGGGGACCAACACCGCGATCGGCGCGGTGGCCGGGGCAGTGCTCGGCGCAGTCATCGCGCCGCGCTGGCAGGCTGCACCCGCGGCGCTCGCCGGCGCAGTCGTCGGCGGCGCCATCGGCAGCACTGCCGATGCCGCCAATGCGCAGGCCAACGCGGTCAACGCCGCCAACGCGCAGGCAGGCGCGTACCAGGATCGACGCGCAGCCGCGATGTACGAGCAGAAGGCCGCCAGTTACCGGCGCGCGCTCGCTGCGTGCCTGGACGGCCGCGGCTACAGCGTACGCTGAGGTGAGCTCATGAAGCGCAACACTGTACGCGTTTGCGGCGCCGTCGCGGCGCTGATGCTCGCTGCGGCGAGCGCTCAGGCGCAGATGCCGCGCGGGCAGCACTACGACTCCCGCTACAGCCACAATCACTACTACGCGAACCGGGGTGCGTACGTGGGCGCAGTCCCCGGCAGACCCTACGTCGTTGGCGGCGGGCGCTACTACTACTCCGGCGGTGTGTGGTACGGGCGGCGCGGCCCGGGATTCGTGGTGATCGGGCCGCCGATCGGCGTGTTCGTGCCGGTGCTGCCGCCTTACTACACCACGGTGTGGGTGGGCGGCGTTCCGTACTACTACGCCAATGACGCCTATTACACCTGGAACCCGGGCCAGAACGGCTACGAGGTGGTGGACCCGCCGGAGGCACAGGCGGACGCCCAGTCACCGGCGACCACGCAGCCGCCGCCGAGCGACGATCTTTTTATCTATCCGCAGAGCGGTCAGTCGCCCGATCAGCAATCGAACGACAAGTACGAGTGCCACAAATGGGCGAATACGCAGACCGGTTACGACCCCACGCAGTCGCAAGGTGGCGTGTCGCCCGATGAGGCGGCGGACAAGCGCGCGGCGTACCAGCGCGCGATGCGCGCCTGCCTCGAGGGACGCGGCTACAGCGTGAGATAGGTCGCGCGCGGCGCAGGGCTTGCGTGCGCACGCACAACGATGAGAATCGACGCCGCGCCCGCGCCTGGACGATGCGCGAGCGTCGCGTAAACCGTGCGCATACGATGAACGGTGCGACCGGTCAGGCCTCGAACCAACATATGTTCAATCCACATTGCACCGGCTGTGACAGGCGTATGCTGATCGCGCGGATGTGGAGATCGGACAGCACCAGGAAGTGGCGCCGCGTGCGAATGCGGTAGGTTTAAGGGGAGCGTCATGGATTACGCCGTCAAGGAAATTGCCTCGCAGGTCTGGCGCGTCGACATTGCGGGCGCAGTGCGCATCGTTCGTTACCGGCCTGACAGCATGACTTTCGCGCCGTGGGACATTTGCACGGCAGAGGGGCGCAGGCTGTGGGCAGCCCCCTCGCTCGAATCGGCGTTCCGCTGGATTGAAGCGCGTGCCGGGCTTGCGGCGGAAACACTTCTGGCCGAAGGGTTGCTCGCGCAGACTGGAGCGAACCGCTCCCTTGAAGCGCCCGAGGCCGCCGAGCAGGAACAGTCCCCGACTGACATCGCGGTTTCGGGACTGGCGCAGTAAGTCACTTCCGCACAGCCGTGGAGCAACGCCGGGGCGTACACGCCCGGCTATAATCCCGCTGTGAAAATCCTCTTCGTCTGCGTCGGCACATTAATTTAGCTGAGCGCAATCAACGGTATAGGTGATCCGGGCTACACCCGGGGATACACCGGCCCGACTGAAGATCGCGGGCTCGTGGCTGACAGGCCCCTTGACGGGGGTCACCTGGTCGCCCTCTTGGGAGCGCCACGACGCCAGCGCGGGATCGCTTGCCGCAAGCGCCTCCCGCCAAGCAGACAGTGAGGCCAAGCCCTCGTACCAGCGGCAGATCTCCGGGAAGCGTCCTATCGGCAGCGCCATGGCGTGACCAGGGGCGGGCGAGTAGGAGTTGAGCGAATCACGCCCGCGCTACGACTTAGTCAGCTCGCAGGAACCGTCAGCAATTCCTGAATTTCAAATATCCACGTGAATATTGAAACTTGGCTTTAGCAGGTTCCCAACGGGCGTGATCGGACCCCAAGCCGCCAGCGGTCACCGTCCGCTTTGCCATTCCGGGCACGCGCGGTCCGTCATTCAAGATCGATCGTGGTCAGTCTCTACTTGTCGCGGAAATCACATTGGCCGGTGTAGTCGAACGTAGGATTCGCCTCGGCGTCTTTACCCGTTCCCACGACATGGAGCGTGCACTGTACTCGGGGACCAGCGATGTGGTCGAACAGGTAGACAGATCCGGTATCTGCGCCAGTCTTGAGGTTCTCGTGGAAACTGAACTTGCCGTCGTGAATCATGACGGGTTCCGACCCGGCTATCGTTCCGGAAAAAACCTGATCTCCAGTGTTGACCAGGGTGTTGTTCGCAGTATCGAACGTCGAAGTCACGTGGTATAGAACTCGCCCGATCAAGTCCCCCTTCAACTCCACGGTCGCCGTGCTCTCTTGAATCATGCCGGTCGGCGTGTCTTTTTTAGAGTGAATTATTGCGCCGTTCAGCAAGTCCGTGCCGCTGCCGGCAACCTGGACAGACCGTACTTTGGAGTCTGATCCCTCGCCCGCAAAGGCCACGCCATTGGATAATGAGAGGCAGCCGATAGAGAGAGTTCCGAGCCACGTGATTAGACCGGCCGAGGTAATGGACATGACGAACTCCGTGCTATGCAGCGAATGATTGCAGCGCTGAAATGCAAAGTAGCCGAACACAGAGTCTTGACCAAGATGGCAACCACAGGATGGCTTATCGTGTCCCGCTTTGGCCCATTCTCGACCCATCCCGGGAACCATACAGGCGATAAGCAAACTTGATGCGGGCGCCGCCAACCGATCGGCTGGGCTCCTGGAAGGCCATTGCTGCCTACCTTGACAGCAGTGTCCGCACCGTTCGTCGATGGGAGCGGGCAGAGGGGCTGCCTGTGCATCGCCACATGCACCACAAGCTCGGGCGGGTCTTTGCCCTCAGGAGCGAGCTGGACGCTTGGCGGAAGACTCGGGCACGTGGTCCGCAGCCAGCATCCCGGCCTAGCTCCGCCCAGCTACCGGCGTCGTCGAGGTCGATTGCGGTTCTCCCGTTTGCCAGCGCGGGTTCGGATGCCCGGGACGACCATTTTGCTGACGGCCTCACTGAGGAAGTGACCATCGCACTTGCAAAGGTACAGGCCTTACAGGTTACTTCGCGCCGGTCCGCGGCAGCCGTCGGCACCACGAGTGCTGGAGCTAGGGTCATCGCCGGACAACTGGGTGTCCGGTACCTCGTGGAAGGGAGCGTCCGCCGAGCTGGTGGCCGCCTGAGGGTTTCCGCTCTGCTAATTGACGCGTCGCAAGACGTCCACCTCTGGGCGGGCACGTACGATGGCATGATCGACGACGTCTTTTTGATCCAGGAGCAGGTGGCCCGTAAGACTGTGGATGCGCTTGAACTGCGGCTGACCGCGACCGAGGAACGTCACCTCAGCGAGCGTGCCATCAACAATGTTCCAGCGTACGAATGTTACCTGCGCGCGCGGCACGACATGTGGCGCTGGCACCGCGATGCGATCGACCGCGCTGTGCAACTGCTCCGACAAGCTCTGGCGCTCATCGGGGACAATGCGCGACTGTATGCCACGCTGGGTGTTGCGCATCTTCAGTACCGGGAAGCGGGTATCGATCTAAGCGACCAGCCGCTCCTCGAGGCTGACGCGTGCGCCTCTAAGCTGTTCGCACTGTACGATCATGCAGCTTCGGGATGGCAGCTGCGCGGCTGGATCGCGTACTCACGTGGTTATATCCAGGACGCCGTGCGCGATCTTAAAATCGCTCTAGCTCTGGACCCACACGACTCAGACACGCTGCTCCTACTCTGTAACTGCTATCTCATCTCCGGACGCGTCGCTGAAACGCGACCTCTCCTGGCACGGCTGCTGGCAGTGGATCCGCTCACTCCGATCACGCGGTGCATGCCGGGGTTTGTCGAGGTTATGGAGGGGAACCTTGAGGCGGCGATCGAGCCATATCGGCAGATGTTCGAGATGGATCAGACAAACCCGATGGCGCGTCTATTTTTCGCGTGGATCCTGATCCTCAATCACCAACATGACGAGGTGAACAAATTACTGAAATTCTTCCCTCCAGATCAGAGGGAGACGCTCCCAGCACGACTATCGTTCTTTCTGGCGAACGCAGCCCTGGGCCGTTGCCGTGAAGCTGAGGCGGAACTGACACCGCAGATCGAGGCGATCGCGCGCGCGACTGACCTATTCCCACGTTTTCTCGCGGAAGGCTTTGCCTTGGCAGGCGCGCGCCAGTCTGCGATCCATTGGTTGCAAGTCGCAATCGACCGAGGCTTCGTTAACTATCCATTTCTTTCCCGGCACGATCCTGCATTCGAAGCACTGCGGGGTGATTTGGCGTTCAACGCGTTGCTCGAGACCGCAAAGCATCGATGGGAGCGATTTGAGGTTTAGATTACAGCGAGGACCATTGTGTTGGTTAAGGGTCACGAACCGCCACAGCCAAATCGGACCGGTTTCTACAAGTCTTTCGGGAACCTCGGCTTTATGCCGAGACTTTTCGGTATCGAATGGCAACTTTTGGCTGTCGCCGCCACGCGATCGCTGCCGAGGACCGAGGAGAGCATGGCCACGCCCTGCTCGGTGAAGGCGTAGGGCGCGTAGCGGCGACCGCCGCGGCGGAGTTTTGAGGTCACAATCTGTGACCTCAAACCGTGCCACTCGGAGGCGGTGAGCCGGTGATGCCCTCGCCGCGGACGGGAGCCTTCAATTTCGCCACAAACCTGCCTGTCATCTGCCGCCGCAAGGTACTGGACAGAAAAAGTCCGCGGGGGGGCGCTTTAAGGTCACAATTTATGATCTTAAACGGGTCCATCTGGCGACGGTCCGCTGGATCATGATTGGCCAAGAATGCGCAGTACCCAGGAGCGCCCGCCGGTGGCGCGAACGCGCAGGTACAATCCGTTGCCGTCGCAGTACCATTTATCGCGGGGCGCGGGCTTCAGTGCGCGTATGCGCCGATCCGACAACATCTGCGGCTCCGGGAGTGTATCCGGGATACACCTTAGCACCTGATACTGGTGGATGAGCCCAGACACGTCTAGACGGAATAAGACGCGCAATCATCAAGTTACACTCGCAAGCACCGGTATGAAAATCCTGTTCGTCTGTCTCGGAAACATCTGCCGCTCGCCGACCGCCGAGGCGGTGCTGCGCGCGCTCGCGGCGCGTGAGGCGCCCGAGCTGCCCGTCGAGGTCGATTCGGCCGGCACCGCCGGCTACCACATCGGCGAGCCTCCCGACCCGCGGGCGGCGGCGGCGGGCGCGCGGCGCGGCTATGACCTCAAGGCGCTGCGTGCGCGCATGGTCGAGCCCGAGGATTTCGAGCGTTTCGACCTGATCCTCGCCATGGACGAGGACAACCTGCGTGTGCTGCGCCGACGCGCGCCGGCAGTCGCGCACGGGCGGCTGCGACTGTTTCTCGAATTCGCTCCCGCAGGCACGCCCGCGGAAGTTCCGGATCCGTACTACGGCGGACCGAACGGATTCGAGGAAGTGCTCGATCTTGCCGAGGCTGCGACCCGCGGACTGCTCGAACACTTGCGTCAGCGCGCGCGCGCCGCGTAGCCCGCGGCGCGGCACGCCCGCGCTTACTCCTCCGGTTCGCTCGTGGCGCCGGGATCCTTCGGCGGCGGTGCTGATGACCACACCACGTACGGTTTGTTCTGGCCCGGATCGGGCCGGGCGCTCGGCTCGAAGTGCGCAATCGGCCCCGGCTCGTGCTTCGCAGCGAGTTCGCGCGGGGGCTCCGCATGGTAGTCGGGGGCCGGCTCGCTCGCGGGCGGCGGGGGTGTGGCCACATCGTGGGATACCTGGCGTACTTCGCCAGTGTCCTCCGGGCCGGACGCACCCGTATCGCCCGGGCTCTGACTGATGCCGCTGCTCTCGCGCACACCGCCACCGCCGCCCCGGCGACCGCGACGTCGGCCGCGCCGCCCGCGCCCGCGACTTCCTTCCGGCCGGTCGGTGCGCAGCTCGCCGGGGGAGGAGCCCCCGGGAGGAGCGCCGGTCACGTCCTGTCGATTGATCTCCTGCGACGGCGGCGGCGGCTGGGGCTCGCGATTGCCGGCGTTGCGATCGGCGCTGTTGCGATCTGCGGTGCCGCGCGGGGCGGCATCGCGCTCGGCAGAGCGCTCGGGGCGCCGCCCCGGCTCGCGATTGCGATCCCGATCGCGGCCGTCACGGCCGCCCTCGCGGTGACGATCGCGTCCGTCGCTGCGGCGGCCGTCGCTGCGCTCGCGCCGTGCGCCGTCGGCGTAGCGCCCCTGACGCGAGTGGTCGCGTCGCCCATCGCGCCGCGGTCCGTCTTCGCGGCGGGGCTGACGTGCCGCAGGCGCAGGCGCCGCGTTCGCAGGCGGCTCGGCTGTGGCCGCAGCCGGCTCGCCGGCCAGAAGCTTGCGAAAGCGCGACCAGAAACTCCCATGAGCGGGAGCCGCCGCAGGCGCGGCTGGCGCCGTCGCGGGAGCGGCCACCATGGGCGCCGCGGTGGCCGGCAGCAGCGTGGCCACGGCCGGCGCCTCGGTGGCGGGCTTCTTGTCCTGTGCCAATCCGGGCTCGGCGACTTCCGGCGCGGTCGGCATGAGATAGGTTGCCTGGCGATTCTCCGGCAGCTCCATCTCGTCATCGCGCACCCGACGGATCGAGTACTCGGGAGTCTGGATGTTCTCGTTCGGCACAATGAGGAGCTCGGCCTCGCTCTTGTCCTCGAGCGTGCGCAGCCATTCACGCTTTTCGTTGATCAGGTAGGTCGCCACCGCCACGGGTACCTGGGCGATCACGCGCGCGGTGCGATCCTTGCGCAGCTCCTCGCCGATCAGCCGCAGCACGGCGAGCGTCATGGACTCCACGCTGCGAATGCTGCCGATGCCGACGCAGCGCGGGCACACGATGTGGCTCGTCTCCCCGAGCGAGGGACGCAGGCGCTGCCGCGACATCTCCAGCAGCCCGAAGCGCGACAGGCGGCCGATCTGGATGCGCGCACGGTCCATTTTCATGGCGTCGCGCAGCCGGTCCTCGACGTCGCGCTGATTCTTGGGGGACTCCATGTCGATGAAGTCGATGACGATCAGGCCGCCGATATCACGGATGCGCAACTGGCGGGCGATCTCGTCGGCCGCCTCGAGGTTGGTGTTGGTCGCCGTGGTCTCGATGTCGCTGCCGCGCGTGGCGCGCGCGGAATTGATGTCGATCGATACCAGCGCCTCGGTGTAATCGATGACGATGCTACCGCCCGAGGGCAGCTGCACCTTGTGCGCGTAGGCCGACTCGATCTGGCTCTCGATCTGGAAGCGGGTGAACAGCGGGATGTCGTCGGTGTAGAGCTTGAGGCGCCGCTGCGCATCCGCCGGCATGAAGCGCTGCATGTACTCCTGCGCCTTCTGGAACGCGGCCGGGCTGTCGACCAGCAGCTCGCCGATGTCGTCGGAGAGGTAGTCGCGCATCGCGCGCGTGACGGCATCGCTCTCGCGGAATACCAGGAACGGCGCGGGGCGGTCCTTGGCGGCCGCCTCGATCTGATCCCACTGGACCTTGAGGTTGTCCAGGTCCCACTGCAGCTCCTGGACCGAGCGGCCCACCCCGGCGGTGCGCACGATGGCGCCCATGCCCTCGGGGATCTGCAGCTGGCTCATGACCTCGCGCATCTGGTCGCGATCCTCGCCCTCGATGCGGCGCGAGACGCCGCCGGCGCGCGGGTTATTCGGCATCAGCACCAGGAAGCGGCCGGCGAGGCTGATGAAGGTGGTGAGGGCCGCACCCTTGGTGCCGCGCTCTTCCTTCTCCACCTGCACGATGACCTCCTGGCCCTCGGACAGGAGCTCGCGGATGTTCATGCGCCCGCCCTGCGGCGACTGGCGGAAGTATTCCTTGGAGACTTCTTTCAGCGGCAGGAAGCCGTGCCGCTGGGCGCCGTAATCGACGAAACACGCCTCGAGCGAGGGCTCGATGCGCGAGATCCGGGCTTTGTAAACGTTGGCTTTTTTCTGTTCGCGGGAAGGTAAATCGATACTCAGGTCAAACAGCTTCTGTCCATCAACCAGAGCGACGCGCAACTCCTCTTCCTGAGTTGCATTCACTAGCATTCTCTTCATGTGCCCCTACTGTGCGGTGAGGGGCCGGCAAGCACGCGACGGGAGGCCGCGGGATTTTACCTCCGCGGCAGCGAAGGTTCCCGAACCCTAGCGAATGAGAGAGAGTCTCGTTATTCACGCTGATGTCCGCACTCCAGGCGGGCGGACGGGAAGGTAACCTTCGGTGAACTCAACCGACGGCGCTCACTGCGGATTCCGTAATGTGCGGGGTTCGACGCAGCTGGCGCGGTCTTGGCGGCCCAAACGATGGCCTCGGTTTAAGAGGTCCAACTAAACGGGCGGCGGCCATTGCCGCCAACCACTGGGTGCGTCCGCACTTGGCGGACGACAGAAACAGTATACTCCAGACCATTGTAAAAACAATGTCTTACACCAAAGACGCCGCATCCGCCTCTGCACCGCGCGAAATTCGCACGGGCGTGCAGCATCGCGAGGTCGGTGAGGACGCAGCCGGCCAGCGCCTGGACAACTGCCTGCAGCGGCTGCTGCCCGGAGTACCGCGCAGCCGCCTGTACCGCCTCATCCGCAAGGGCGAGGTGCGAGTCAACGGACGCCGCGCGGACCCGCAGCTGCGGCTGCAGCTCGGGGACAGGATCCGCCTCCCGCCAGTGCGCGTCGCACCGCCCGAGCAGGCGGCACGTCCGGCAGCGGCACTCGGCGAGCGGGTGAAGCGGGCGATCATCTACGAGGACGAGAAGCTGCTGGTGCTCGACAAGCCCGCGGGCGTCGCCGTGCACGGCGGCAGCGGCGTGAGCTTTGGCGTCATCGAGGCGCTGCGTGCGCTGCGGCCCGAGGAGACACTGGAGCTCGCTCATCGGCTCGACCGCGACACCAGTGGCTGCCTGTTGGTGGCGCGCCGTCCGGCGGCGCTGCGCACGCTGCACGCGCTGCTGCGCGAGGGCGGCGTTGAGAAACGCTACCTCACGCTGGTGAGGGGCAGATGGGAGCTCGGCGCCAAACGCATCGACGTGCCGCTACGAACCGACACCCGCGTCGGCGGCGAGCGCACCGTGCGCCCGGGGGCTTCCGGTAAGCCCGCCGTGAGCGAGTTTCGGCCGGTGCAGTTCTTTGGCAGGACGGCGACGCTGATGGAAGTGACGTTACAAACCGGCCGCACGCACCAGATCCGCGTGCACGCCGCGCTCAGCGGTCATCCGGTCGCGGGCGACGAGAAGTACGGAGATGCCGCATTCAACGGCGAGCTGCGGCTGCTGGGGCTCAGGCGCATGTTCCTGCACGCGCACAGCGTCGCCTTCGGTTGGCCGCACGGCGCGGACTTCGCCATCAATGCGCCGTTGCCGCCGGAGCTCGGCGCGCTCATTGATCAGCTCGCGAGCCGCGCCGGCGGCGGCCGGTCCGGCGCTGTCAGGGCACCTCGTAACCTGCGCGGCGCAACGCCGCCGCGAGCCAGATGAGCGGCAGCCCGATCAGTGCGGTCGGGTCCTGGCTTTCGATGAATTCGAACAGCGCTACGCCCAGGCCCTCGACCTTGAAGCCGCCCGCGCAGTCGAACGGCTGCTCGCGGGCCACGTAGCGCTCGATCTCCGCGGCAGTGAGCGCGCGGAACAGCACCGTGGTGGTGTCGACGTGCAGTTGCACTCCGGCATCAGCGCCGAGCACCGCACACGCGGTGTGGAAGCGCGCGGTCCGCCCGGAGAGCAGGCGCAGCTGCGCCCGGCAGTGGGCCGCATCGCCCGGCTTGTCGAGCAGCTCGTCCCCGGCGCTCGCTACCTGATCGCTGCCGATCACCACCGCATCGGGGCGCGAATCGGCCACGGCGCGTGCCTTCTGCAGTGCGAGGCGCAGGGCCCGGTCGGCGGGCGACTCGGCCGCCACGTGGCCTTCCGCGACGCCCGAGAGCTGCGACTCGAAAGGGATGCCGAGCCTCGCCAGGAGCGCGCGGCGGTAGGGGGAACCCGAGGCAAGAATCAGCGACGGCACGAGATCGGGGGCTCTTGGCGAATGCCCTTCGAGAAACAATGGGTTAGCCGCAGGTCGCGGCTTTGACTTGAGCGGACTCGGTACCTATTATACGCGCCCCATGCGCAGGTCCCCCGAAAGCGGCGGGCGTGTTTGCTCGCCCGGGGCCGTGCGATTCGCCGGAGTGCCCGTTGCCACCCTGCTCGCAGCCGCTGGAGATCGAGCGGCTCAGCCGCAGCGCAACCGAGGTCGACTTTGCGCTGGAGCTGGCCGAGCTGCCGGGACTGCGCTCGTTGCGTGGAGCCGTGGCGGGCAGCGTCCAGGGGCACGTGCATTTTGGCCGCGAGCAGGGCGTGGCCGTCGCCGAGCTCACCTTCACGGGCAGCGCGACGCTCGAGTGTCAGCGCTGCATGAGACCGATGCAGCAGCCGCTCGAGGTCCACGCGCGCTTCGCGCTCGCCGCCTCTGAGACCGAGGCGGAGCGGGTGCCGCAGGAGCTCGAGACGGTGCTCGCCCCCGGCGGGCGCACGACGATCGCGGAGCTGGTGACCGAGGAGCTGCTGCTCACTCTGCCGATCGTGCCGCTGCACGCACAGGGCGCAGCGGCGCACTGTACGCCTGCGCCGGCGGCGGCAGCGCCGGCTCCGCAGGGCGAGACGCACAAGCCGTTTGCGCGTCTCGGAGAACTTTTGAAACGTTGAGACTTCGAGTCAGGAGCTTCATTCATGGCCGTCCAAAAAAGCCGCAAGACACCCTCAAGACGCGGCATGCACCGCTCGCACGACGGACTCGCCAAGCCGGCGCTGTCCGCCGACCCGCAGTCCGGTGAGACGCATCTGCGCCACCGCGTCACGCCCGACGGTTTCTATCGTGGCCGGCGCGTCATCGAGAAGCCCGCCGACAGCACCGACAAGGACTAAAGGCCCGGCTTCTCTACGCGCGAGACCCAAAGGGCCGGCGTGCTGCCGATCGCGATCGACGTGATGAGCGGCGACCGAGAGCCGCGTGAATACGTTGCCGGCGCGCTGCGCGCCCTTGCCGACGACGCCCAGCTGCGATTGCTGCTGGTGGGCGATCCGCAGCTCATCGCGAGGCTCCTCGGTCCACAGCCGGCCACGCTGCGCGAGCGCGCCGTGGTGATCGCCGCCACGCAGGTGGTCACCATGGACGAGAAACCGCGCGAGGCCATTCGCCGCAAGAAAGACTCCTCGATGCGGCTCGCCATCGAGCAGGTGCGCGACCAGCACGCGTGCGCCTGCGTGAGCGCCGGCAATACCGGGGCGCTCACTGCGATCGCTCATTTCGTGCTGCGCACGCTCCCCGGGGTGGAGCGGGCGGCGATCATCTCGTCCATACCTGCCGCGCATGGCGTCACCCAGATGCTCGATCTGGGCGCCAACACCAAGGCGACGCCCGTGCAGTTGCGCCAGTTCGCCGCGATGGGCGTGATCGTGGCGCGCGAGGTGCACGGGGTGGCCAACCCGCGCGTCGGCCTGCTGAACATCGGTGAGGAGGACATGAAGGGACACGAGCTGGTGCAGGAGGCGCACGCATTGCTCGGTCCGAGCGGACTCAACTACATCGGCTTTGTGGAAGGCGACGACATTTTCTCCGGCGATGTCGACGTCGTGGTCACCGACGGTTTCACCGGCAACGTCGCCTTGAAGACCATGGAGGGGGTGGCCGGTCTCATCGCCGATCGGGTGCGCCAGGAGTTCCAGGCGACACTGCTCGGCCGACTGGCCGGCCTGATCGCGAGGCCGGTGCTGCGGCGCGCCGCCGCCGGGCTCGATCCACGCCGCTACAACGGCGCCTGCATGGTCGGCCTTGCCGGTATCGTGGTAAAAAGCCACGGCCATGCCGACGGTGTCGCCTTTGCGCGCGCCATCGCCACCGCCGCGCTGGCCGCACGGCGCGACGTGGTCGCGCACATCGCGCAGGCGCTGCAGGGGGAAGGGGCGGTTCATTGATCTATTCGCGCATCAGCGGCACCGGCTCACATCTGCCCGCCCGGGTCGTGACCAACCACGATCTGGAGAAGATGGTCGACACCACCGATGAATGGATTCGTAGCCGCACGGGCATCGAACGCCGGCACGTCGCGGCCGAGAGCGAGACCACGGTCGACCTGGCGGAGGTGGCCGCGCGGCGCGCGCTGGAGGCGGCCGGGATCGCACCCGCCGAAGTGGACTTCATCGCCTTCGGCACCACCACGCCGGATCTGATCTTCCCCAACTGCGGCACGCTGCTGCAGCAGCGCCTCGGCGGCCGCGGGCCACCGGCCTTCAGCGTCGAGACCGCGTGCGCCGGCTTCATGTACGCGCTGTCGATCGCCGACAAGTACGTGCGCTGCGGCGAGGTGCGCCGCGCCCTGGTGGTCGGCGCGGAAACGCTGTCACGCATTACCGACTGGAGCGATCGCGCGACCGCGGTGTTGTTTGCCGACGGCGCCGGCGCGGTGGTGCTCGAGCCGGACGAGTCCCCCGGCGTGCTCTCGACGCACCTGCACTCCGACGGGCAGTACAAGGATCTGCTCTACTGCGGCAGCGGCGTGTCGAAGGGGTTCGGCCCGAGCCTGGCGATCAGCATGTCGGGCAACGAGGTGTTCAAGATCGCGGTGAACAAGCTCGGCCAGGCGGTGGATGAGGCGTTGGCGGCGAACGGACTCGACCGCAGTGCGATCGATTGGCTGGTGCCGCACCAGGCCAACATCCGCATCATTCAGGCCACTGCGCGCAAGCTCGATCTGCCGATGGAGCGGGTGGTCGTCACCGTCCAGGAGCACGGCAACACCTCGGCGGCCTCAGTGCCGCTCGCGCTCGATGTCGCGGTCCGCGATGGACGCATCCGCCGCGGCGACCTGCTGCTGCTCGAGGCCTTCGGCGGCGGCTTCACCTGGGGCTCGGCACTGATCCGCTATTGAGGGGCGGCGCGGCGCGCGGGCCCGCCCTCGTCATACGCATAAAAAAACGCCGCGCTGGGTACGCGCGGCGTTTCTCGATCGTCGCGACTCGTCTTACTTCGAGACGGACCGCTTGAACATGCGGTCGATCTTCTCGTTGGTCGCATCACAGCACGACTGGCTGGCATGTGCTGCAGCCAGCGCCTGATTCGCCGTGCTCTGCGCACCGCTGGCCGCCTGGTTGGCCGACTGGGCGGCACTGTTGGCCTGGTCAGCCGAGCTCTTGGCCGCCGAGGCGTCGCCTTGCACCTTGGCCAGTTGGGCCTTCAGATCCGCAATATCCGCCTGCATGGGCTTGAGGTCCGTACAGGCAGCCAGTCCAACGGCCAATACCACGGCAGCAGCCGCCTTCACAACACTCGCGCACTTCATAAACGTCCCCTTTGGGTTGTTGATTCGGGATGTCCTGAATAACCGATGCGAGTCCGGTGGGCAAGCTCCGCCGTCATCGCCGCGCGCAACTGCATCAAATTTGACTCGGGAATGCAACTGTCCGACATCCTGTCTTCTGATCGCGACACCGGTGCACGCGCGCGATGTCATGTCAGAAGTGCCGTGCGAACTGACACGCGGAAGGCGCGGTGCCGGCGCGTGCGCCTTCGTTAAGAATTTTTAATTGCCACGGCGGCCGCCCGAACCCCGGCGCGGCCGTGCGGCGGGGGCGCGGCCGTGCGGCGGGTCGGGGTGGCGCACTCGCACTCGCGGCAGTTGTGGCGTGGAAGGCACGTACCGCGTCACGCACCGCTGCATGCGGCATCAGTCCTGCCGGCGGGGCTTTTTTCACCGGCCTCTTGCCGCCGTACCGGATCTGGATATAATCACAGTTACTGTATATTTAGACAGGCAGGCTGCGATGTCCGACCTTACCCCGCGCCAGACACAGATCCTGCGCCTGATCCAGCGGTTCATCCTCCAGACCGGGATGCCCCCGACGCGCGCCGAGATCGCCCATGAGCTCGGTTTCCGCTCGGCCAACGCAGCCGAGGAGCATTTGCGGGCCTTGGCCCGCAAGGGCGTCATTGCCCTGGTACCGGGCACCTCGCGCGGGATCCAGCTCAAAGACACCATCCGCGAGCAGATGGGGCTGCCGCTCATCGGCCGGGTGGCCGCCGGCAAGCCCATTTTCTCCGAGGAGAACTTCGAGGCGCGACTGCAGATCGATCCGGAGGTATTCCAGCCGCGGCCGCATTACCTGCTGAAAGTGGTCGGCATGAGCATGAAGGATGCTGGCATCCTGGACGGGGATCTGGTGGCGGTGCATCGCACCTCCGAGGTACGCAGCCGCCAGATCGTGGTCGCACGTCTCGAGAACGAGGTCACCGTGAAACGCTACCGCCAGGAAGGCTCCGTCGTGTGGCTGATGCCGGAGAACGCCGAGTTCGAGCCGATCAAGGTCGATCTGAAAGAAGAGCCGCTGCTGATCGAGGGGATCGTGGTGGGGGTGGTGCGCCGCGGGCGTAGCACCTGAGGCGCGGGCATTGCGCACCGTAATCACAAGAGGCTTGAACGCAGTTTGTGCATGAGCTGGCATGGCTGGTGGCGATACTCAACTCGCGCGTTTGCTCGAGCACCCGGCCATCTGGCGCGGCCGCAGTGCCGCGCAGCGCACCGGACTGTCCACCGGATTTGCGGCGCTCGATGAGCATCTTCCCGGCAGAGGCTGGCCGCGTAGCGGTCTGATCGAGATCCTCGTTGCCCGTTTCGGCAGCGGCGAGCTGGCGTTGTTGCTGCCGGCGCTCGCTGCGCTGAGTCGCGCACAGTGCGCCCGTTGGTGCGTGTGGGTGGCCCCGCCGCTGGTACCCTTTGCCCCGGCCCTCGTCGCGCACGGCATGGTGCTCGAGCAGGTGGCCGTCGTGAGAGGCGCGCGCCCGCTGTGGGCTTTCGAGCAGGCGCTGCGTTCGGGTGCCTGCGATGCGGCGCTCGCCTGGACGCGGCAGCCACAGCCGCGCGAAGTGCGCCGCCTGCAGCTCGCCGCCGAGCGCGGCCGCACCCTCGGGGTGCTGTTTCGTCCGCGGCGCTTCATGCGCGAGCCTTCCGCTGCGCGGATGCGCCTGGCTCTCGAGCCACGCGACGCCGGCCTGCGCATCACGCTGCTGAAAGGCCCCGGCACCCGCCGCGGCGCGCTGGAAATTCCCTGGCCCCTCTGAACATTCCCGATGCGCCCGCTTTCCCCTCGAGCCGCCGCCGACAGGCCCCAGGAGCTGCCGACCCCCGCAGCGCCCGCGTCCTGGCCGCTCGGCAAGCCGGCCACGACACCGCCGCGCACCGCGGCGCCGGTGCTGTGGGCTGCCGTGCATCTGCCCGGGCTCGAAGCTGCAGAGAAGCTCGTGCAGCTCGCGAGCAGCTGTCAACGCTTCACGCCGCGCGTGAGCCTCGTGCCGCCCGATGGCCTGCTGCTCGAGGTGCAGGGGAGCCTGCACCTGTTTGCCGGCGTCGCAGGCCTCGCTGCCGCGCTCACCGACGAGTGCCGGCGCGTTGCCGTTCCCCCCGTGATCGCATTCGCACCTTTGCCGCTCGCTGCGCTCACCACGGCCCGTGCCGGCAAGCCGCTGGTGATCACCTCGCTTGCACAGCTCACCGGGCAGCTGGCGCCCCTGCCGCTCAGCGCGCTGCGCTGGCCCGCGGAGACACTCGAGCGGCTGGCGCGGGTGGGAGTGCGCACCATCGGGGCGGTGCTGCGTCTGCCGCGCGCCGGGTTCGCGCGCCGCTTCGGCGCGGCGCAGCTCGCCGTGCTCGATGCCCTTACCGGGCGCGCACGGCAGGTGCACGCCAACTTCCGCCCGCCCGAGCGCTTTCGCCGCCGCCGCGAGCTCGATTATGAGCTGACCGATCACGAGCGGCTGCTCGCGGCGCTGGTGCCGCTGTTCGCAGCGCTCGGCGAATTCCTCACCGCACGCCAGTGCGGCGTGCTGCAGCTCGAGTGCCGCCTGTGGCACCGGCAGGCCGCGCCGACGGACTGCGTACTCAACCTCGCCGCACCGTGTGGGCAAGCGCAGCATCTCGCGGCGCTTTTCGGCGAGCACCTGAAGGCGCGGCCACTGCCGGAAGCGGTGCGCGCCTGCGAGCTGCGCGCCGCTGCGCTGGTGCCGCATGTGCCGGGCTCGCGCTCGCTGTGGCAGGCTGCTGAGCACGGCGGCGATGTGGGCGAGGAGACGTGCGGGCTCATCGAGCTGCTGCGCGCGCGTCTGGGTGCCGGCACGGTGCATGGGCTGGCGGTGCGTGACGAACACCGCCCGGAAAGTGCCTGGGCACTGACCGGGCCGCCGGTGGCCGGTGCACCGCGCGGCGCGGCGCGCAGTGCCGCCGTGGCGGCGGCGCGGCGCCCCCTGTGGATCCTGCCGGCACCGCAGCCGCTCACGGTGCAGGACGGCTGGCCGCAGCGGCACGGTCCGCTGCGCCTCACGAGCGAGCCGGAACGCATCGAGACCGGTTGGTGGGACGGCGGCGAGATCGCGCGCGACTACTACGTCGCGATCGACCGGCATGGGGTGCGGCTGTGGGTGTTTCGCGAGCGTGCGGCGCCGCATGGATGGTTTTTGCACGGCGTGTTCGGGTGACGCATGCAAGGCGCAGCCGCGATCGCAAAAACAGGATTTTCGGGGCCGCCGCAAGTACGTCCCTGTAGGCTGCGGGCGCGGCGTCCTGCCGCGCACGCCCCCGAAAATCCTTTTTTGCGCTCACGTCTGCGCACGTGATGCCCCCCGATCCAGCCGTGCTGCCCGAGTACGCAGAACTGCACTGCCTGTCGAACTTCACTTTCCTGCGCGGCGCCTCGCATCCGCACGAGCTGGTGGAGCAGGCGGAGGCGCTCGGCTATCGGGCGCTCGCACTCACCGACGAGTGTTCGGTGGCCGGCGTGGTGCGCGCGCACATGGCGGCCAAGGGCCGCCCGCTGCAGCTGCTCATCGGCTCGGAGCTGCGTCTGCAGTGCGGCCTGAGGTTCGTCGCGCTCGCCATCGACCGGCGCGGCTATGGGGCGCTGTGCCGTCTCATCACCCGCGGGCGACGCGCCGCCGCCAAGGGGCAGTACCGGCTCACGCGTACCGATATCACCGAGCTCGGTCCCGAGCAGTGCTACATCCTGTGGCTGCCGGCGGCGCCGCCCGACGCTGCGCAGCTCGAGTGGCTCGCGGCACGCTTTCCCGGCCGGGTGAGGATCGCGGTGGAGCTGCTGCGCGATGGCGGACATGGCGCTCGGCTCGCCGCTCTTGCGCAGCTCGGTGCGCAGCAGGGCGTGCCGCTCATCGCCTGTGGCGACGTGCATATGCACACCCGCGCGCGCCGCCGCCTGCAGGATGCGCTCACCGCCATCCGTCTGAAGCTGCCGATCGCGCAGGTGGGCTCGCGGCTGTATGCCAACGGCGAGCGTTATCTGCGCGAGCGCGCGCGCCTGCAGCGCCTGTATCCGCCCGGACTGCTCGCCGCGACCGTGGAGCTGGCGGAGAGCTGTCACTTCTCGCTCGATGAGCTGCGCTACGAGTATCCGCGCGAGCTCGTCCCGCCGGGAGAGACGCCCACCAGCCACCTGCGCCGGCTGACGGAAGAGGGCGCCCGCTGGCGCTGGCCGGGCGGAGTGCCCGCCAGCGAGCGCGTCGCCATCGAGCACGAGCTCGAGCTCATCGCCGAGCTGCGCTACGAGCCTTACTTCCTCACCGTGCACGATGTCGTTGCCTATGCGCGCAGCCAGGGAATCCTCTGCCAGGGGCGCGGTTCAGCTGCCAATTCGCGCGTGTGCTATTGCCTCGGCGTCACCTCGGTGGACCCGCAGCGCGGCACCGCGCTGCTGTTCGAGCGCTTCATCTCCCGCGAGCGCAACGAGCCGCCCGACATCGACATCGATTTCGAGCACGAGCGGCGCGAGCAGGTGTTGCAGTACGTCTATCGCAAGTACGGTCGCGAGCGCGCCGCCCTGGCAGCCACGGTGATCATGTACCGCCCGCGCAGCGCGCTGCGCGATCTCGGCAGGGCGTTCGGTCTCACGCCGGCCGAGAGCACCCGCCTCTCGCAGGTCATGCAGTGGTGGGACGGCAGCACCGCACTCGCGCCGCGCCTCGGCGAAGCCGGCTTCGACACCGACAGCCCCTGGCTCAAGCGCCTGCTGCCGCTGGCCGGGGAGCTGGTCGCCTTTCCGGGCTTTCCCCGGCACCTCTCGCAGCACGTCGGCGGTTTCGTGATTGCGCAGGACCTGCTCGAAGAGCTGGTACCGATCGAGAACGCGGCAATGCCCGAGCGCACCGTGGTGCAGTGGGACAAGGACGACCTGAATGACCTGGGGCTGCTGAAGGTGGACCTGCTGGCCCTCGGCATGCTCACCGCCCTGAAGCGCGCCTTCACGCTGGTGAATGAGTACCGCGGCACGCACTACACGCTCGGCGAGCTGCCCGCCGAGGATCCCGCGGTCTACGACATGATCTGCCGCGCCGATACCATCGGGGTCTTCCAGATCGAGTCGCGTGCGCAGATGGCGATGCTGCCGCGTCTGAAGCCGCGCTGTTACTACGACCTGGTCATCGAGGTCGCGATCGTGCGTCCGGGTCCGATCCAGGGCGACATGGTGCACCCGTATCTGCGGCGCCGCTGCGGCGCGGAAGCGGTGGAGTATCCGGGCGAAGAGGTGCGCGAGGTGCTGTGTCGCACCCTCGGCGTACCCATCTTCCAGGAGCAGGTGATGCAGATCGCGATCGTCGCGGCCGGCTTTACGCCCGGGGAGGCGGATGCGCTGCGCCGCGCGATGGGGGCGTGGAAGCGGACCGGGGGCCTCGATCCCTTTCGCGAGCGACTGCTGCAGGGCATGCGCGCCAAGGGTTATCCCGAGGAGTTCGCGCAGCGCATCTACCAGCAGATGCTCGGCTTTGGTGAGTACGGTTTCCCACAGTCGCACGCCATGAGCTTTGCGCTGTTGGTGTATGACTCGGCGTGGCTGAAGTGCCACGAGCCGGCCGCCTTTACCTGCGCGCTGCTCAACAGCCAGCCCATGGGCTTTTATGCGCCCGCGCAGCTGGTGCGCGATGCGCGTGCCCACGGCGTCGAGGTGCGCCCGGTGGACGTGTGCGTCAGTGACTGGGACGCGACGCTCGAGCGGCGTGCGGCGGGGGCGCCGGCGCTGCGGCTGGGACTGCGTCTGGTGAAGTCGCTGTCGCGCGCCGGCGCAGCGCGCCTGGTCGCGGCGCGCACCGCGCAGCCTTTCGCCGGCGGGCAGGATCTCGCCACCCGTGCCGCGCTCGATCGCGGCGATCTCGAGGCGCTGGCCGCCGCCGGCGCACTCGCCACCTTGAGCGGCAACCGCCATCTCGCCTTCTGGGAAGTGGCCGCCACCGAGCGGCCGCTGGCGCTCGCGCCGCCGCCGCTGCAGGCGGCGAGCCTTGCGGAAGGACGCCCGCTGCTCGCCGCCCCCAGCGAGGCCGAGGCGATCAGTGCCGACTATGCCTCACTCGGTCTGACGCTCGGCCGGCATCCGCTGGCGCTGTTACGGCGGCGGCTGCGCCAGGCCGCACTGCTGTCGGCCGCCGAGCTGGCACAGGCGGGCAACGGCGCCAGCGTGCGCACCGCCGGTATCGTGCTCATGCGCCAGCGCCCGGCCACGGCCAGCGGCGTCACCTTCCTCACCCTCGAGGACGAGAGCGGACAGGTGAACGTCATCGTCTGGGAGCGCACCGGGCGCGAGCAGCGTCGCGCGCTGATCGGTGCGCGGCTGCTGGAAGTACACGGCGAGTGGCAGCAGCAGGACGGCGTGTCACACCTCATCGCCCGCCGCCTCATCGATCGCACGCCGCTGCTGGGAAGTCTGCTGACGCGCTCGCGGGACTTTCACTAAAACCATCCTCGCGCGCCGGCACTGCCGCCGGCAAGGGCTGCGCGTCCTCTGCTCCGATGTAGCCACGATGCAGTTATGTCGAGCCGCGCTGCCATGCGGACCGTCGTTCCTGACATAAGCGCACCGCGCGCAATTGTTGTGACACAGGTCGCACGGCGAATGCGCGTCCGTCCCTGTTTGGCGACAACTCTCCTGCGGTAAAAAGATGCGCGCGATACGAACATGGGACCGACTCATGACGATGAAGCACCGGACGAGAGGTTGGCTGCTGCTGTCAGTGGGCGCTCTGGGCGCACTGCTGGCATTCTGGGTCTGCGTGCACCGCGCAGCGCCCGCCACCGCGCCGGTGGCAGCGCTGCCGCCGCAGGCGCGGCTGGCGCCGCCGGCTGTGGCCGCGGCTGCCGCGCCCGCCGCGCGGCTGGCACCGCTGCCCGCGCCGTCCGTGCGCGACAGCTACATCGTGCAGGCGGCGAGCGCCGGCGAGGCCGCCAGTGCCGTCGTCCGCGCCGGCGGCACGGTCACCGGCGACCTGTCGGTGATCCGCGCGGTTACGGCGCTGCTCGACAGCCGTGAGCTGGAGGCGCTGCGCGCCGCGAGCGCGCCCGGTCTGACCATCTACGCCGACTCGAAAGTGAGGGCGAGCTCCGCGCCGCGGGGCACTCTCCCCGAGACCTGGTACCCGAGCGAGGTCGCCGCCCAGGAGCTGCAAGTCGGCGGCATCACCGGAACCGGGGTGACGGTGGCGGTGGTCGACTCGGGACTGTGGAATCAGCATGGGCCGGACCAGAGCGCGCCCGGGCGCACGGCCAGCCGGATCGTCGGGCAGTATGACGTGATCGCCGCCAGCCAGCAGACCGCCACCACCCAGCTGCTGAGCGCGGCCGGCTCCGCCGTCGCACCCTACAGCGCCAACATCAACGATCCGTACGGCCACGGCACTCATGTCGCGTCGATCATCGCGAGCAGCGGCGTGGCGACCACCGGCAACTTCCAGGGCGTGGCGCCGGGAGTGAACCTGGTGGCGGTGCGCGTGCTCGATCAGAACGGCGAGGGCAGCTACTCGAACGTGATCGCCGGCATCCAGTGGGTCATGAGCCAGAAGGCGCGTTACAACATCCGCGTGATGAACCTGTCGCTGAGCGCTACGCCGCAGTCCTTCTACTGGCAAGACCCGCTCAACCAGGCGGTGATGGCGGCCTGGAACGCGGGCATCGTCGTGGTCGTGGCGGCGGGCAACCGCGGGCCCGCGCCGATGACCATCGGCGTCCCCGGCAACGTGCCCTACGTGATCACGGTGGGCGCGGTGACCGACAACTACTACCCGATGCAGTCGAGTCGCTACAAGCTCGCCTCGTTCTCATCCACCGGCCCGACCTATGAAGGCTTCGTGAAGCCCGAGGTGGTCGCGATGGGCGGACACATCCTCGCTTACGCGCCCGACGACGGCACGCTGGCGACGGAGTTCCCGCAATGGGTCGACATGCCCTACGACGACTTCACCATGTCGGGCACGTCGATGGCGACGGCGGTGACGAGCGGCGTGGCGGCGCTGATGCTCGAGGTCAGCCCGCGGCTGACCCCCGATCAGGTCAAGTGCCGGCTGATGTCCGGCGCACACCCGGCGGTCAATGCCAACGGCGAGCTCGCTTACACAGTCTTCCAGCAGGGCGCCGGACTGGTGAACGCGCACGACGCGGTCTACAGCACCGCGAGCGGCTGCGCCAACCAGGGACTGAACGTCGCGCTGGACCTCGCCGGACTGCAGCACTACGGCGGGCGCGCCAACTACGACCCCTCGACCGGTGACTACTACATCATGGCTACGACCAGCTCGAGCGCCGCGAGCGGGCTGCTCGGCGGCGTGGGGAGCCTGATCGGCGGGGTCGGAACCGTTGTCTCGAAGGTGCCGCTGGTCGGCCCGACGCTCGGACAGATCCTCTGGGGGGTTGAGCAGCTCGGCGACGGACTGCTGTGGAACGGCAGCTACTCCTCGGCGAGCGGTTACACCTGGAGCAGCGGCTACACCTGGAGCAGCGGTTACACCTGGAGCAGCGGTTACACCTGGAGCAGCGGCTACACCTGGAGCAGCGGCTACCCGTGGAGCAGCGGCACCACGCAGAGCGCCGGCTACAGCGGCATCGTCGTCCCGGCACAGCAGTAGCGGGCCGTGCGCACACCGCGCCCCGGTCGACAGCGCGCCATGCGCACCCGCAGCCTGCTCGGCGCCCTGTCGGCCGGCGCCTGGCTGTGCGCGCTCGCCGGGCCGGTACAGGCGGCCGCACCGCTCCCCGCGGTGCGGCCGCTGTATTTCGAGCACCTGAGCATGCGCGACGGGCTCTCGCAGAGCACGGTCATGGGCATCCTGCAGGACTCGCAGGGATATCTGTGGCTCGCCACTGAGAGCGGGCTCGATCGCTACGACGGTAACTCCATCCGCGTCTACCGGCGCGAGCGCGGCAACCCCCACGCGCTGGCGAGCGACTACATCTGGACGGTCGCCGAGGATAAGCACGCGGACCTGTGGCTGGCGACCATCGGCGGCGGCGTGGCGCGCTGGCAGCGGCGTACCGACCAGTTTCAGCTCTACCGGCACGAGCTGGCCCGGGCGGACTCGCTCGCGAGTGATGCGGTGCGCACGCTGCTCATCGACGCCTCGGGGAGCATCTGGGTGGGCACGCTCGATCGCGGCCTCGATCTGCTCGATCCCGTCACCGGCGTCGCCCGTCACTTCCGTCACCGCGAGGGCGACCCGCATTCACTGCCGTCCGATGCGGTGTTCGCGCTGTATGCCGATCACTCAGACCGCGTCTGGATCGGCACCGACGGCGGCCTGAGCCGCTACGATCCGGCCACGGGCGGCTTCGTCAACTACGGCCGGTCAGCCGACGGGGCGGGCCTCTCTGATCTGCAGGTGCGGGTCATCCGCGAGGACCACACCGGCGCGCTGTGGATCGGCACCATGCGCGGCGGACTGGATCGCCTGGAGCCCGGCACCGGCCGCGTGACCGCGTTCCGTCACGAGCCCGCCAACCCGCACTCCCTCAGCCACGACCGCGTGACCGCGATCCTCGAGGACGCGGCGCAGCGCCTCTGGGTCGGGACCGTCGACGGGCTGAATCTCTTCGACCATTCCACGGAAGGCTTCGTGCGCTACGGCAATGACGCGGACAATCCGCAGAGCCTGCGCGACAGCAACATCTTCGCGCTCTACCAGGACCGGGGCGGGGTGCTGTGGGTGGGCACGCGCTCGGGCGGCGCGAGTCACTGGAACCCCGAGAGCTGGCTGCTCGGGCACTACCGCAGCGCCGCGTTCCACGACACCCAGGTCAGCAGCTTTGCCGACGACGGCGCCGGCCGCGTGTGGGTGGGCACGATCGGTGCGGGCCTCGTCGAGATCGACACGCGCAGCGGCACCGAGCATCGCTACGGGCGCGACACTGCCGCGCTGCGCCTGACCGACGATCGCATCATGGCGCTGCTCTACGATCACCACGGCACCCTCTGGGTCGGCACCATGACCGGGGGCCTCGACCAGGTGGACCTCGCCACCGGGCACGTGCGGGTGTGGCGCGCAGACGCCGCCGACGCGCACGCGCTGCCGGCCGATGGCGTGATGGCCTTTTACCAGGACCGGGTTGGAACCATCTGGGTGGGGACCTTCGGGGGTGGAATCGCGAGTATCGCCGCGAGCGGCCAGCTGACCCGCTATCCGGTCGGCGCCGACGACGCGCGCTCCTTGAGCGACGGACACGCCAGCGCCATCGCCGAGGATGGGCTGGGGAACCTGTGGATTGGCACGGTGGGGGGTGGGCTCAATCTCCTCGAGCGCGCGAGCGGACACTTCCATCACTACCGGCGCGACGACAAGGATCCCGCGAGCCTCTCCGACGACAGCGTGTATGCGTTGCACGTGGACCGACGCGGCGAGGTGTGGGTGGGCACCGCCAGCGGTGGCCTCGATCACCTCATCGGCAGCTCCGCCGCGCCCCGGTCGGTGCATTTCGAGAACTACGCGAGCGCGCTGCCGAGCCGCGTGGTCTACGGCATCGAGTCCGACGGCGCGGACGGCCTGTGGCTGAGCACCAGCAACGGCCTGGTGCGGCTCGATCCGCGCACGCGCGCAGTCAAGGTCTACCACCAGTGGCACGGCCTGCAGGGCGAGGAATTCGAGTTCGGCGCGTATTACCAGGACCGCGACGGCAACCTGTTCTTCGGCGGCAACGACGGCTTCAACGCCTTCGCGCCGGCGGCGGTCCGGTTCAGTGCGCCGCCGCCGCGCGTGGTGCTGACCGCCGCCGCGCGGCTCAACAAGCTGCTGCCGGAGCGCGACCTGCCCGGTCCCGGGCGGCCGCTCAGGCTCGCCTACGACGACAAGCTCGTGAGCTTCGAGTTCGCCGCGCTCGATTTCACCTCGCCCGCCAACAACCGCTACGCCTACCGCCTGGACGGGTTTGATTCGGGCTGGGTGGACGCCGGCGCGCTGCACCGCGCGACCTACACCAACCTTGCAGCGGGCGAGTACCTCCTGCGGGTGCGCGCCGCGAACGCCGACGGCGACTGGAGCACGCACGAGCTGGCCATTCCGCTGCAGGTGTCGCCCGCGCCGTGGAACACCACGGCGGCGCGCCTGCTGTACGTGCTGGCGGGGCTGCTGCTGGCCGCTTACCTGTGGCGACATCAGCAGGCGCGCCGCGCACGCGCCCTGCGCTACAGTCGCCAGCTCGAGCAGACCGTGCAGGAGCGTACCCATCAGCTGCAGGAGCGCAATGCGCAGCTGCAGGTGCTGACGCGCGCCAAGAGTGATTTCGTCGCACGCATGAGCCACGAGCTGCGCACGCCCATGAACGGCGTACTGGGCATGACGAGCCTGCTGCTCGACACGCGCCTGGATGCGGCGCAGCGGCGCTTCGCGGAAGGGATTCACCGCTCCGCCGACTCGCTGCTCGCCATCGTCAATGACGTGCTCGATTTGTCGAAAATCGAGGCGCATCGGCTGGAACTCGATCCGGTCGAAAGCGACCTCATCGAGCTCGTCGAACAGACGGTCGAGGTGCTGGCGGCGCGCGCCGCGGGCAAGGGCATCGAGCTGTTGTTTGACGCCCCGCTCAAAGCGCTGCCGCGCGTGCGCGTCGATGCGGTGCGGCTGCGCCAGGTGCTCATCAACCTCGGCGGCAACGCCGTGAAGTTCACCGAAGCCGGGGAGGTGACTTTTCGCGTGGTGCCGCTGGTGGGCGCAGATCGCCCGGGCGAGCCGCTGCGCGTGCGCTTTGAAGTGGCGGACACCGGCATCGGCATCGCCCCCGAGAATCAGGCGCGGATTTTCGAGGAATTCGCGCAGGAGGACGCCTCCACCACGCGCCGCTTCGGCGGCACCGGACTCGGGCTGGCGATCTCGAGGCAGATCGTACAGCTGATGGGCGGCAAGCTGGCACTGACGAGCGTTCGCGGTGCAGGCTCGACCTTCTCCTTCGAGGTGACACTGCCGGTCGCGGCGCCCGCGCAGCCTCCTGCCGCGGTACCGCGGCTCGCGGGCGTGCGGGTGCTGGTGGTCGACGACAACGCCGCCGCGCGCGTTCTCATGGCCAACGCGCTGCGCGCCTGGGGCGCGCGCCCGACACCGGCGGCCTCGCTCGAGGCCGCCGTGGTTGAGGTGCGCAGCGCCGCCTACGAGGCGGTCGTCATCGACGATCCGCTGCCCGATGGCGCCGCCCACGCCCTGCTGCAGCAGCTGCCGGCAGTACGCAGCCTCAGGCCGCGGGTCATTCGTCTGGTGAGCTTCACGAGCCTGAGCCCCGTAGCGGCGGGGAGCGAACGCTGGTTCGATGCCGAGGTCACCAAGCCGATACGTCTCGGTGAGCTGCACCGCGCGCTCACCGGCCGCGCACTGGCGGCGGAGGGTGCCAGCCGCGGGCCGCTCACCGGTCCGCTGTCGCCGCTCACCGGGCGGGTGCTCGTGGTCGAGGATCAGCCGCTGAACCGCGAAGTGGCACAGGGCGTGCTCGCGGCTCTCGGTCTCGACTCGCAGGCGGCTAACAACGGACAGGAGGCGCTCGAGAAGCTCGCGCGCGAGCACTTCGATGCGGTGCTCATGGACTGCGAAATGCCGGTGCTGGACGGGTTTGCCGCGACCCGCGCGTTGCGCCAGCGCGAGGCGGGTGGAGCGGGTCTGCCGGTCATTGCGCTCACTGCCGATGCCACCCCGCAGGGGCGGGCCGCATGCCTCGCCGCGGGGATGAACGGTTACCTGGCCAAACCCTTCACCCGCGAGGCGCTCCATGGGGCGCTTGCGCGCTGGCTGCCCGGAGCGGCCGCCGCCGGCGAAGGCGTCGGCGCGGATCCGGCCGCGGAACTGCTGCTGGATCGGGCGACACTGGATGCGCTGCGTGCGCTGCCGCCGCGCGGGTCGCAGGACATGCTGAGCCACATCGCGCGCAGCTGGCTCAGCGACTCCCAGCGCCTGGTGGCTGCCATCGAACGCGCCCTCAATAGCGGGGAGGCCATGGAGCTGGCACGCGCAGCGCACGCCTGGCGCTCCTGCAACGGCCACGTCGGCGCCCTCGGGCTGATGCGCCTGTGCCGTGAGCTGGAGGCCTGCGGGCGTACCGGCGATCTGTCGGCCGCAGCGGGGCTGTGGGCTCAGGTGCGGGTGTTGTATCCGCGCGTGAGCGAGGAGCTGTTGGGCGAAATGCGCAGGTCCGCATGAGCGCACGGGAGCCGCGGCTGCGGGTGCTGGTGGCCGACGATGACGCGCTGTTGCGCGACATTGCCGCAGCGACTCTCGAGGCCGCGGGCTTCACGGTGCAGACGGCCGCGAGCGGCGATGCGGCGGTTGCGGACTGCGCGCGGCAGATGCCCGATATCGTGCTGCTGGATGTGGAAATGCCCGACGGCGACGGCTATCAGGCCTGCACCAACATCCGCACCCTGCCCGGCGGATTCGACGTGCCGATCGTCATGGTGACCGGCCTCGATGACCCGGCGTCGATCAATCTCGCCTACGACGCCGGTGCCACCGACTTCGTGGTGAAGCCCATCAACTGGGCGCTGCTGCGGCATCGCATCCGCTACGTGCTGCGCGGCGCGCGCACCATCGAGGCGCTGCGCCTGTCCGAGCAGAAGAACTCCGCACTCCTGAAGGCCGTACCCGACGGCCTGTTCCTGGTGAACGCCGCTGGCGCGATCAGCCATTGCTTCTCCCCGCTCGCGGGGCTCCCCGGCATGCAGGCGCATGCCGCCGGCGCGCTGCACCTGAACGCGCTGCTGCCGCCGGGCGCGCTGGCGCGCGCCCTGCAGTGCCTCGAGGCCACGCTGCGCGGCACGCCGACCGCGTTCGAATTCTCGCGCGTGGATTCGCAGGACGCGCCGCGCCACTTCGAGTGTCGCTACCTCCCCAATGCCGGCGGCCAGGTGCTCGCCATCGTGCGCGACATTACGCAGCGCAAGCAGACCGAGGCGCACATTCATCGCCTGGCCTACTTCGATGCGCTCACCGGGCTGCCGAACCGCGAATGGATCCGGGAGTTCCTGGCAACGTCCCTGGCCGAGGCGGCCGAGCGGCAGCGGCGCGTGGCGCTGTTGTTCGTGGACCTCGACCAGTTCAAGCGCATCAACGACACGCTCGGTCACGAGACCGGGGACGCGCTGCTCAGGCAGGTCGCGGAGCGGCTCGCGGCCGCGCTCGCCGGCCCCGGCGCCGGCCGGCAGCTCGCGCGCGTCGGCGGCGATGAGTTCATCGTGGTGCTCACGGCAGATCCGGCCGAAGCGGATGCCGAGCACGTCGCGCAGCGCATTCAGGCGGCGTTGGCAGCGCCCTTTTCGCAGGGCGGCTACGAGTTCGTGGTCACTCCGAGCATCGGCATCGCGCTATTCCCGCAGCACGGCAGCGATGCGCAGACGCTGCTCAAGAACGCCGATGGCGCCATGTACGAGGCCAAGGCGAGCGGCCGCAACCAGTTTCGGATGTTCACCAGCGCCTTCAACGCGCGCGCGCTGAAGCGGCTGTCGCTGGAGATGGAGCTGCGGCGCGCCTTCGAAAGCCAGCAGCTGCAGGTGTATTACCAGCCGCAGTACGACACTCACAAGCTGTGCGTAGCGGGCGCGGAGGCGCTGCTGCGCTGGTTTCACCCGCAGCGCGGGCAGATCTGCACCAGCGATTTCATTGCCGTGGCCGAGGAGACCGGGCTGATCGCGGAAATCGGCCGCTGGACGCTGCAGCAGGTGTGCCGCGATCTGCGGCAGTGGCGTGCTGCCGGCCTGAGCGTGCCTGCCATTGCAGTAAACGTATCGGGGCGCGATTTTCTGCGCCAGGACGTGCTGCTACGGCTGTCGCAGGTGGTTGAGGCGGCGCACTTGCCGGCGTCGCTCTTTGAGCTCGAGCTCACCGAAGGCGTCCTGATGCAGGACGTGGAGGGCGGGCAGCGCTCGCTGCAGGCGCTCAAGGAGTTCGGTTTCGCACTTGCGGTGGACGATTTCGGCACCGGCTACTGCTCACTCAACTATCTCAAGCGCTTTCCGCTGGACACCCTCAAGATCGATCGCGCCTTCGTCAATGACCTCACCGTCGATGCCGACGATGCCGCCATCGTGCGCGCCATCATCGCTCTCGGGCATAACCTCAGCCTGAAGCTGGTGGCGGAGGGGGTGGAGACGGCCGAGCAGCTGCAGTTCCTGCGTACCGCCGGGTGCGACCTGGTGCAGGGCTTTCTCATGAGCCAGGCGATCCCGGCTGACGCCTTCAGCACGCTGCTCAGTGCCCCGCACCCCGGGGTCGCGCCGGGGATTGCCGGGACAGAGCGCAGCGCGGGCGCCTAACGCGACCGGCGGCGCGGCTTGCGCGGGCGGTCGGTCCCCTCGCCGATCTCGTAGTCCTCGAAGTCACTGGTGAGCTCGGCGGTGTGCTTTTCCTCGAGCAGCCGCTCGAGCCGGCGCCACGCCGGATCGCCGCTCTTCTGCCCGCGGCGCTTGGCGAGATCGAGGTCCTTGATGACCTGGTCGAGATCGACGTCACCATCCTCGACGACGGGCTCGTCGGCCTCCTCGTCCTCGAATTCGTCTGATTCCGGCTTCTCGCTCATGCTTCGACGGCGGGCCTTACCTGGAATTGGACGGCGCGAACTTAAATCAGATCGCGGGACGACTGCAATGTGGTGCGCGCGGTTTGTGAAGCGTGCCCGGTTTCGGCGCGCGTGGCCCGCCCCAGCCCGCCTCAGTGAATCAGCTGATTCATCTGGAAAATCGGCAGCAGCATGGCAAAAACGATGCCCATGACGAACAGTCCCATGACGATGATCAGCACCGGTCCGAGCAGTCCGACCAGCGCGGCCAGCAACCCGTCGAGCTCGCGCTCCTGGCTGATGGCAGCGCGCTCGAGCATGGTCTCGAGCTGCCCGCTCGACTCGCCGCTGGAGATGAGGTGAATGGTCATGGGCGGGAACAGCCGGCTCGCCGCCAGCGAGCGACCGATCGGGGCGCCCTCGCGCACCCGCGCCGCGGCCTCCGCGACCGCATCGCGCATCGGCAGGTTGGTCACCACCTCGCCGGCGATGCGCAGCGCTTCGAGCACCGGCACCGAGCTCGCCGACAGGATGCTGAAGGTGCGCGTGAAGCGCGCGGTGTTGAAGCCGCGCGTCAGCCGTCCGATCAGCGGCAGGCGCAGCAGCAAGCGGTGAAAGCGCGTGCGCGCCGCCGGCTGGCGCAGCCAGCGGCGCAAACCCACCACCACGAGGATGCCGGCGATAAAGAGGTAGATGCCCCAGCTGCGCAGAAAGGCGCTGGTGAGGATCAGCAGCTGCGTGATGACGGGCAGCTTGGCCTTGCTGGCCTCGAACACCGACACCACCTGCGGCACCACGTACACCAGCAGCGCCGAGACGATACCGAAACAGATCACCGTGAGGACGATCGGGTAGAGCATCGCGGCCAGCACCTTCTGGCGCAACTGATCGCGCCCCTCGGTGTAGTCGGCGAGCCGTTCCAGGACGTTGTCCAGGTGCCCGGCCTGCTCACCCGCGGACACCGTGGAGCGGTAGATCTCCGGAAAGATGCGCGGGAACTCGGCGAAACCGCTGGCGAGAGTGTGGCCCTCCATGACGCGCGCGCGCACCCCGAGGATGATGCTCTGCACGCGCGGCTTCTCGGTCTGCTGCGACACCGCCAGCAGCGACTCCTCGAGCGGCAGACCGGCGCGCACCAGCGTGGCGAGCTGGCGGGTGAACAGCGCCAGGTCCGCGGACGAGACGCGCCGCGCGAGGTTGAAGGAGTGCTGGCGCTTGGCTTCCTTCTGGGCCACTTCCGCGACTGCCACCGGCAACAGCTGCTGCTCGCGCAGCAGCTGGCGGATGTGGCGCGGCGTGTCGCCCTCGAGGATGCCCTTGCGCTCCTTGCCGGAGACATCGAGCGCGGTGTATTCGAACGCGCCCACGCGTCAGTCCTCACGCGTAACGCGCAGCACTTCCTCGATGGTGGTCTCGCCGCGCAGCACCCGGGCGCGCCCGTCGTCGCGGATCGAGGGCGTGGCGAGACGGGCATGACGCTCAATCTCCTGCTCGGAGACGCCGTCGTGGATCATGGTACGCATCGCATCATCGACGATGATGAGCTCGTAGATGCCGGAGCGTCCGCGGTAGCCGCCGCTGCTGTCGCGCCCCGGCCGGTAGAGCGTCGGCGAGGGCTCGTCCGCCCGCAGGTTCAGCAGCCGCCGTTCGTACTCACCCGCCTGGAACGGCTGCTTGGTCTCGGGGCTCAGCACCCGCACCAGGCGCTGCGCCAGCACGCCGATCAGGCTCGAAGACAGCAGGAACGGCTCGATGCCCATGTCGCGCAGGCGCGTGATGGCGCCGGCAGCGGTGTTGGTGTGGAGCGTGGAGAGCACCAGGTGGCCGGTGAGGCTCGCCTGCACCGCGATCTGCGCGGTCTCGAGATCGCGGATCTCGCCGATCAGCACCACGTCCGGGTCCTGGCGCAGGATGGCGCGCAGCCCGCGGGCAAAAGTCATCTCCACCTTGGTATTGACCTGGGTCTGGCCGATGCCGTCGATGTAGTACTCGATCGGATCTTCCACGGTCATGATGTTCTGCGTGTTGTCGTTGAGGCGCTCGAGCGCCGCGTACAGCGTGGTTGTCTTGCCCGAGCCGGTCGGCCCGGTGACCAGCAGGATGCCGTGGGGCTTGTGGATCAGCTCGTCCATGGCGCTCTGGGTGCGCGCATCCATCCCCAGGGAATTGAGGTCGAGCTTGCCGGCCTGCTTGTCGAGGATACGCAGCACCACGCGCTCGCCGTGTCCGGAGGGGATGGTCGAGACGCGCACGTCCACCGCGCGCCCGGCGATCCTCAGGCTGATGCGCCCGTCCTGCGGCAGGCGCTTCTCGGCGATGTCGAGCCGCGACATGACCTTGACGCGCGATACCACCAGCGGCGCCACCGCGCGCTTGGACTGCAGCACCTCGCGCAGCACGCCGTCGACGCGGAAGCGGATCACCAGGCGGTTCTCGAACGGCTCGATGTGGATATCGGAGGCGTTCTCCTTGACGGCCTGGGTGAGCACCGCGTTGATCAGGCGGATGATCGGGGCGTCGTCCTCGCTGTCGAGCAGGTCCGCCTGCTCGGGCAGATCCTGGGCCAGATGCGCCAGATCGGTGGTGTCATCGAGTCCGCCCATCGCCTCCATGGCATCCGAGCCGGCCTCGTAGGCCAGCCGCAGCAGCTCATCGAACTGCGCCTCCGGGACGCGCTCGAGACGCACCGCCAGGCGCAGGTAGCGGCGCACCTCGGCAAGCGCCTGCGGCGAGGCGGTATCGCGATAGGTGCACTGCGCCACGCCGTCCACGACGCGGTTGACCAGCACGCCGTGGCGCTTGGCGAATGCGAACGACAGCCGCCGTACCCCGTCGGCGCCGGGCGGAATGGCTGCGCCGTTCGCGCTCATGGGTGATCGGGCGGCGAGCTGCTGCCGGCGGCGGGCGCGGGCGCCGCCGGGGTGGCCGTGCTGTCCGGTGCGGGGGAGCCGGGCGCCACGACCGCACCCGCGGGCGGTGTCGCGCCCGCCGGCGCCGTGGCAGGCGGAGACTTGCCCGCGGGAGCGCTATTCGCCGGCGGCCGGACCGCGGGCGTGGTGCCGGTGGTGCCGGGTGTGACCGCGGCATCGGTGCCCGGCGGCGGTGGCGGGGGCAGCGGTGGCAGCTTGCCGGGCGGCACGCCGGGCAGCAGCGGCAGCGCCTCGTGGGAGTTGAGAAACGGCTTCTGCTGATCGCGCATGTAGTTGTATTTGAGATCCGTCTCGTAGGCTGCCTGTGACTCATCGCGCAGGATCTTCGGGCGGATGAAGATCATCAGGTTGTTCTTGGTCGAGGTGTCGGCGCGGGTCTTGAAGAGCAAGCCGATGATCGGAATGTTCCCGAGGTACGGCACGCGGCTCTCGCTCTTGCTGCGGTCGTCCTCGATGAGTCCGCCGAGCACCACGATGCCGCCGTCCTCAATGAGCACCGTGGTGCTCACCGTGCGCTTGTTGGTGACGAGGTCGACCGCGCCCGCGGGCTTCTGACCGATGCTCGAGCTCTCGATCGAGATCTTCAGCATCACCTGCGTGCCTTCGGCGGAGATGGTCGGCGTGAGCTTGAGGATCGTGCCGACCTCCTCACGCTGGATGGTCTGGAACGGATTGACGGTGCCGCCCGTGACCGCGGTGGTGTTGGTGAACTGCCCGGTGATGAACGGCACTTCCTGCGCCACCTTCAGCTCCGCCTCCTGGTTGTCCATGGTGACCGCGGAGGGCGTGGCGATGATGTTGTCGTCGGTATCGGAGCGGATCGCGCGCAGCATGGCGGCGAAGTTCAGCCCGTTGCCGCCGATGCGGCCGATGCCAAGCGTCGTGCCCTGCAGCAGCGTCGTGCTGACGTTGGCCGGGTTCTGAATGGCGCCGGCGAGATCGACGATGCTGGTGCCGCCTACCGGTGAGACGAAGGAGCCGGCCGGCACGTTGGTGCCGTTGGAGAACGCCGCCCAGTTGACGCCGAGCTCGGAGTCCTTGTTGAAGTTGATATCGGCGATGATCGCCTCCACCAGCACCTGTGGCCGGCGGATGTCGAGCTTGTCGATGATGTCCATCACCGCGTGCATGATCTTGGGCGGCGCGGTGATGATGAGCGCGTTGTTGGTGGGATCGGCCCACACCATGGCGTTCTTTTCCGCCTGCGCCGCCGGTGAGGCCGCGCCGGCCGCCCCGGCGGGCCCCGCGGCCGCCTGGGCGATGCCGGTGATCTGCTCCTTGAGCTTCGGCGCCAGCTTGTCCGCATCGGCGTAGTGCAGGTAGCGCACCCGCGTGTTGCCGCCGGCCTCGAGCGGGGTGTCCAGGTGCACGATCAGCGCGCGGATGCGCAGCCGCTGCGCCTCGTCGCCGGCGATCAGCACGCTGTTGGAGCGCTCGTCCGCGACCACCTTGACCGCCACGCCCTCACTGGCCGCCGCGCCCTGGTAGAGGGAGTTCACCACGCGCACGATCTCCGAGGCCGAGGCGTTGGCGAGCGGCACGATCTCCGGGTCCTGGTTACCCACCTGATCGATGCGCCGGATGATGCGCATCATGCGGTTCACGTTGCTGGCGTGGTCAGTGATGATGAGGATGTTGCCCGCCGGGTAGGCCACCAGGTGCCCGTACTGCGGGATCATGGGCCGCAGGATCGGTACCAGCTGCGGCGCACTCACGTTCTTCACGTCGAGCACCTGTGTCACGATCTCATCCGAAGTGGCGCTCACGTGATCCGGCAGATCCAGCGCCGGGATCTGGCGCGCGTTCGCGTCCGGCAGGATCTTGATTACGTCCCCGGCCGGCACCGCGATGAAGCCGTAGACCTGCAGGATCGACAGGAACGCCTCGTAGAACGCCGCCGGCGACATCGGCGTCGCGGACAGCATGGTCACCTGTGCGCGCACCCGCGGATCGATGATGAAGTTCTTGCCGGTGGCGGCGGCCACCGCCTCGGCGATCTGCGTGATGTCCGCATCCTTGAAGTTGGGGGTGATGCGCTGTTGCGTCGCCTGCATAGGGGGTGGCGGTGGCGGTTGTGCGGCCGCGAGCGCGGCCGCCAGCACCGCCAGCGCGCACACGCCAAGAAAACGAAGGCCAGTCAACACGTCGGCTCCCCCCACTTGCGCCAGCGGCCGTTACTGGCCGCCGGGCCCACCGGCCGGCGGTACAGGCGGCGGAGCGGCCGGCGGCTCTGCCGGCGCGGGTACGACCCCGGTTTGCGCCGCCGGCGACTGCGTGGCCAGGCTGTCCGCTTCCTGCTCGACCTGGGCAAGGTTCAGGGTGAGATCCTGCTGCTGACCGGCGCGAATGACCGTGACGCGCGCCTCACTCGAGCTACTCAGGGTGCGCAGAATCGCGTCGCCGCGATCACGGTCATCGAGCGGGGTGCCGTTGATGGCCGTCACCTGGTCGCCGGGCCGCAGTCCCAGGCGCAGGAAGGCCTGGCGGTTGCGCCCCGGGTAGACGCGAAAGCCATTCATGTGGCCGTGATCCATGACCGGCTGCGGCCGCAGCACGTCGGCGAGCAGCCCCGGCTGCTCGCTGATCATGCGCCGCATGCGCTCGAACGACGGATTCTCACCGGGCAGCGCCGCGGCCGAGGGCGGCGCTGCGCTGCTGCTCGGCTGATGGGGCAGCGCGAGCGATTCCAGCTGCCCGTTACGGTCGATGACTACGCGGTCGCTGTACACGGAATGCAGCTTCGCCCCCCCGGGAACATTGTCTCCGACTGCATACACTTTGGCGGTCTGTGCCGTTTGTCCGAGGATCGCCAGGCCGTTTTGAGGATCGTTGCCGGCAATGGTTCCGGTCAGCACCAGTTGAATGTTCGTCTGCGGGGCATCGGCACCGTCCTGGCGGGCCGCGGGCGCGGTCCCGAACAGGTGGGCGCCGGTGATGACGGCCAGATCCAGGCTATGCGGGTGTGCCGGGTGGCGCGCCAGCGGGGCTTGCGCCCGGGCGCGCCCGGCACCGGCGAGATCCGTCACGATCAGCGCGGCCTGCACACCGAGCGCCAGCGCCAGGATCCAGGTCGCAATCCGTGGGCCCTCCCCGAGCAGCCACGCACGCCAGCGCTCGTGCGCAGGCAGTCCCTCGAGCCAGGAAGCGGCGTTCATAGGCTTAAGCGAGCCCGGTCAACGGTGGTCCTTCGGTCTCCTGCGGACTTTCGGTTTGCGCGCGCGCGCACCGCGCGCCGCGCCACAAGCTGGGCCATCATACGAGCGTGGCGCTCGCGCTCTCAAGCAATTGTTTCTGCAGGAGTAACTACTCCACATTCTGGCAGGCTTGTGTTGCCGTTTCGCGACCCCTATAAAGACACTCATGCCTGATCCGCATCCGGCTCGCCCCGATACCGGCGTCGTTGTCGAAGAGGCGCGACCGGAGGTCAAGCAGCCGCCGCTGTACCGCGTAGTTCTGCTGAATGATGACTACACCCCGATGGAGTTTGTGGTCGACGTGCTGGAAAAGTTCTTCGCCCTGAACCGTCCGACCGCCACGCGCATCATGCTTGAGGTGCACACTAAGGGTAAGGGGGTCTGCGGGGTCTTCACTTATGAGATCGCGGAAACTAAGGTGGCGCAGGTGACGACCTACGCGCGCGACCATCAGCACCCGCTGATGTGCACGCTCGAGGAGACCTGAAGGCGCCGCCGGCGGTGTGGAGAGTGCTGACGTCAACAACTGAAAGGTCCTGCTGAAGTGTTGTCCAACGAGCTCGAATACTGTCTGAACGATGCGTTCCACCAGGCCCGCGAGGCGCGTCACGAGTATCTGACCGTCGAGCATCTGCTGCTGGCGATCCTCGACACGCCCAAGGTGCGCGAGGTGCTGCGCGCCTGCGGTGCGGACCTGGCGAAGTTCAAGCAGGAACTGAAAGAACACATCGACCAGTCGACCCCGCGCCTCGAGGAAGGGGAAGAGCGCGAGGTGCAGCCGACGCTCGGCTTCCAGCGCGTGCTGCAGCGCGCGGTGTTCCACGTGCAGTCGAGCGGCAAGAAGGAGGTCGGCGTCGGCAACGTGCTGGTGGCGATCTTCAGCGAGAAGCAGAGCCACGCGGTG
>DATHRC010000029.1:0-232788 GCA_035481975.1 Steroidobacteraceae bacterium | reverse complement strand
GCTCCTTCGTCTTTGCCCCTGCTTCGCATTCCTTCAGGACCGCAATGATCTGTTCTTCGGTGAACCTCTTAGTTTTCATCGTCTGCTCCTGGTGAAGCAGACTCTACTCCCGTTACGGACTAAGCTCGGGTTTCAGGTCGCACAGACTATGGCCCAGCCATTGCCTGCGAGTTACGAGCTGGGCTTCTCCTGTTGCATTTGCAATCGACCGGTGCGCAGTGACGCCAGCGCGCACACGCCCGCGCGCCCTCGCTCCCCCGAAGATGCCTGGTTTTTGGCTTTTGCAGCGGCCTTGTGCGTAATCCACCCTGGTCTCGTTACACCACAGAGAGGGCACGCTGTGACGCATCGTCAATTCGGCATCGTGACAATCTGGCTACTGGCTGCCCTCGATCGCTAGGTCGGCGCCGCGTTGATCGTGCTGCGCGCCGCGAAGAGCGAATTCACCCAACGAGGTTAGGAGACTGAAACCCTGCGCATCGTGACACGGCCCCTGGGAGGTTGACGAGGCGCTGCGGCCCTTGAAAACCTTTGCAGATCTGTCATCGCAACAAGGATGTATTCCAGGTGTCGAGCCATCGCGCGTGCAACGCAAACCGGCCACTGTAGAGATTGCCGTCCTTGCGGTTGGCTTTTTTTAGAGTTGAACCTCAGGATACACGGTGCCGTTCTCGTAGATCCGTCCGACTAGCGCACCCAGTATCGCTAGCAGCCGCTCATCCTGGGCATCAAAGCTCGCGGCGCCGATCTTATCGGCGAGACACAGCCAACCATGCACATGCTTGGGCGACAGCAACGGCACGACGAGGAACGCCCCAGCAGGTGGGTAGCTGCCCGGAAGCCCGATGTGAATCCCCTGATGCCCGGAATCGGCTACGCGCAGCGGCCGACGCGCGGCAAGCACGTCGCCCAGGGGGCCAGCGTTCATCTGCGGAGGCGGAGCCGAATTGCCACCGAAATCGATACCGCTGGTCGCAAAAAACAACTTACCGGCGAGCGTCTTTTCCTTCACAGCAAGCACTGCATACCGGGAGCCGAACAGCTTGCGCGCGGCAGAGCAGACGTTTTCCAGCAGCACATGCGGATCGCGTTCGGAGGCAAGCTCCACATTCAGCTCGGTAAGCGCCACAAAGCGTGCGTTGGAAGCCGCGAGCGCGTCCACCTTTTCCGCGAGTTCGTTGGTGATCAGCAGCAGACGCTCGCGATCGAAATTGGCGCTCAACGAGAGCTCATCCGATTCGGATACTCCCGTCAGTACCTGGTCAACGGCCTGAAGCATCTCCTTCGAAGTACACGGCTTCACCAGCACGCGCGCCACACCGCAGGCCTCGACGAGCTTGTGCGCTTCACGTTCGTGGTAATGTGCGGTGTAGAAAATGACCGGAGTACTGCACAGCTTTGGGTCCGCGCGCAACTGGCGCATGAATTCATATCCGTCCATCAATGTCATCAGGATGTCCGAGATGACCAGCTGCGGCCGCTCCTCACGTGCCATCTCCAGCCCATCCGCGCCATCGCTCGCCTCGAGTGTCACGTGACCGTCATGGCTGAGGACCGCCACCGCGGCCTTGCGACTTGGGGCGTGGTCATCGACGACTAGTATTTTTGCCATTACTCAGCAGGGAAAACCGCCGCGCGATATTCCGTCAAGAAGCGCGCAAGTCCACTGCACTGCGGCCCGACTGCCGACTTCACCATGTAGCCTGCGATGTGCTCCCGATACGCGCGCGCGCGATCCGGCTCGGCGCCGGACGTCGTCAGGATGAACACAACCGTACCGCCAAGCTCGTTGTCCGCGCGCAACTCGTGCAGAAACTCGAAGCCGTTCATGCGCGGCATGTTGAGATCAAGCAGCACGAGGTAGGGTTTTGCGATCCGGCGTACATCGTGTTTACCACGCAGAATCTGCAGCGCGGCAATGCCGTCCTCTGCGGGGACCACGGGACAATCATGGGCATATTTGCGCAGGCCGCGCATCACCGCCTCGGCCGCTACATCGTCGTCCTCCACCAGCAGCAGGCTCAACAGCTGAGCATCATTCATGACTCTTCCTCCAGCGAAAACGCGGCCAGGAGACACGGACTACCGTGCCGCGGACCCCGTCCGCAGAATCGAGCGCTATGCGGCCGCCGTGTGACTCCACCAACCGTTTGCTCAACGCCAGGCCGATTCCGGAACTTCCACGGGCCGCGGGGGAGAGAGCCTGGAACATGCGGAAGACGCGCTCCTGGGAGGCAGCGGGAATTCCGGGACCGTCGTCGGCTATGGTGAACACGCAATATCTGTCCATGTCCTCAACACGAATGTTGATGTGACCGGACGCACGGTCATGATGCTTTACGGCATTAGCGACGAGATTGCGCAGCACGGTTTCCAGCGGTGTTTTGGCCGTAACGAAAGGTTGCGCGTCGACGTGCACCGTGACCTGGAAGCCTGGCGACAGCGGCTGAATCTCCAGCACACCTTCGATCAGCGCGCGCGGGTCGACCGGAATCACCTCGGCGGACATCGTGCCTGCCCGCGCGTAGGTCAGCAGATCGTCAATAACGCGCTCCAGGCGCCGGATACGATCGCCGATGCGGCTTAGATTGCGGGTAACTTCCGCCGACTGCAGCCCGTTAAGATCCTCGATGATCCACTCCAACAGGTCGGCAATTCCACGCAATGGCGATTTCAGGTCATGCGATGCAGCGTAAGTGAACTCCTCGAGGTTGGCATTTGCCTGCTGTATCTCGAGCTCCATTGCCTTGCGGCGGGTGATGTCGGTCACCGCCGCCAGCACAAGGCCACCGCCCTCATCGCCCGGGACCGGGTTGAGGCCGATCTCCACGGGGAACTCCGTGCCATCCTTGCGACGGGCAGTCAGATCCCGACCCATGCCCATCTGCCGCATCGAGGGTGCAGCTGCAAAGGCCTGGCGGTGACCAGTGTGGGTGGCGCGCAAGCGCTCAGGCAGGAGCAGTTCGAGGGCCTCGCCGATCAGCTCCGCTCGCGTGTAGCCGAACATCACCTCAGCCTGCTGATTGACCAGCACGATCCTGCCGCGCGCATCGATCATGACCATACTGCACGGCGCCGCCTCGACCATCTTCTGAAACATGCGCTCGAGGCGCTTGCGCACCGAAATGTCGACGATTGTTTCCACCACCAAGGCTTCCCCCGGCGCCTGCAACGTGCTGACCCCGATCTCGATGGGAAACTCGGTGCCATCAGCTCGCCGTCCGAGGAGCTCGCGGCCCGCGCCCATGGCGCGCGAGCGCACATCACCGAGCTCATCGCCTGTGCGCAGCAGCGCGTGGCCCAGGCGAAATCTTTCTGGCAGCAGAGATTCTATCGAGCGTTCCAGGAGCTCGCTGCGCGAGTAGCCGAACATCCGCTCCAGCTCCGCGTTGACCAGCACAATACGGCCCGCCGCTGTCGTGACGGCAACACCGTTGGGAGCAAACTCGACGACTTGAGCAAGTACGCGCTCGGCAGAACGCTCGGGGCAGTAGGCGGGCGCGACCGCGCTATTCACGGCTCAGCCATCACCGGCACCTGCACCCGCGCGAAGTGCCAGCAGCACCGCAATACGCAAATCCATGCGCCTCCAGTCCGTCGATAGCAAACTTCGACCCGCGGGAACTGTACGCTCCGTCAGATCGCGCAGCAATGTGGCGTACCCGCAGGGGTGCCTTGCTCCGCTTCCTCACTATGTGCGCATGCGCACATAGCTGCTCTCGCTATGTGCGTTGGACCACATAGACAAGCCCTTCACTTCCTGGCGTCAGGAAGCGTAGGATCGCGGACGGAGATCGCTATGGGTTAATCACCCAGGGACGCATGGAGCCAGAACTCCCAGTCGTATCAGGGACCGTGAGAGTCCTGGTGGTCGACGATCACGGCATCGTGCGCGACGGTCTTACGCTTCTACTCGGCAGGCAGCAACACATGGAAGTGGTCGGAACCGCGACCACTGGCAAAGAGGCCATTGACGCCGCCGCACGCCTCAAGCCCGATGTGATCGTAATGGATCTCATGCTGCCGGAATTGAGCGGTGTCGACGCCACCGCGCGCATTTTGAGCATCTCCCCGCAAATCCACGTCGTCGTTCTTTCCGTGTCGCACACCTCCGAGCACGTCTTTCGCGCGTTGCGCGCGGGCGCGCACGGCTACGTCGTCAAGGAGGCGGCCGGCGTCGAACTGGTGCGAGCCATAACCGCGGTGTTAGCCGGCGAACGATACCTCAGCCCGTTAATTACCGAACTCCTGATCCGCGGGTTACTGGATGATTCCTACGGACTTAGCCCGCTCGAGCGCCTGAGCGGGCGCGAGCGCGAAGTGCTGCATCTGACGGTCGCCGGATCCACCAGTGCCGAAATTGCGGAACACCTCTCACTTTCACGGCGCACCGTCGACACGTACCGCAGCCGATTGATGGAGAAGCTTGGAGTTTCCGATCTGACGACGTTGATCCGCTTCGCAATCGAACACGCCATGGCGCCGGCGTAACAGCTGCATGCCGCGCAGCAGTTATGTTAAAGCTATGACGACACAATATGTCCAACATTCCCGACAGAATTCCCGCCCACGACTCCGTAGTCTGGTCACGACGATGACAACGGACAGTTCGCCGGTGGTTCGAGGGGAATGCGATGGCAGAGAGCATCAGAGTTCTGTTTGTCGAGGATCAGGAGACCGACGTGACGCTCGCGCGGCACGCGTTGGAACATGACGGTCTCGGCTTCGAGTGGCGTTGCGTAGCGACTGCATCCGAGTTGGGATGTGCGCTCGCCGACTTCAATCCGCACATCGTATTGTGCGATTACACCCTCCCCGGCTACTCCGGCCGCGCCGCGCTAGATCTGGTGCGACGACTGCGTCCAGCGACGCCGCTGCTGTTCGTCGTCGGATCAATCGGTGAGGACGGTGCGATCGCCTGCCTCAAGTACGGCGCCGCAGACTACCTGCTGAAATCGAATCTGTTACGCCTCGGCACGGCAGTGCGGCGCGCAATCGCCGACGCCCGCGAGCGGGAACGCACGCAGGAAGTTGAGTCCTCGCGCCTGCGCCTGGCCGAGGTTCTCGAGGCGAGCCCTGACATGGTTGTGATGAGCGATCCTGCGGGACGCATCACGTTCGTCAATCATGCCGCCTGTGCTCTGCTCGGCCACTCGCGTGACCAACTGTTGGGGATGGAGTGGAGCGGGACCTGCGCGGTACCTTTGGATGCACGCCTGCGACAGGAGGCGCTGCACACCGCGACTCAGAATGGAAGCTGGCAGGGCGAGATCGCGATCGCCGCGCCGTACGGCGCGGCGATCGCGACATCGCAAGTAGTCACCGCGCACAAAGATACCAACGGTACGACGCGCTTCTTTTCGATGATTTCGCGAGACGTAGGGGATCGCAGCTCGTTCGAGGCGCGAATTCACCAGCTGGTGAATTACGATTCGCTGACCGGCCTGCCAAACCTTGCATACATCGATGAATTCGTGCGTCGCTCAATAGTCAGCGCGCACGACAGCAGCAGCCTGATTGCGCTCGTGACCGTCAACCTCGACGGATTCCGACTGGTGGATGAAGGTTTTGGCCGTGCGGTGGGCGACGTCGTGCTCAGGAGCGTCGGTGCCGCCCTGAAATCCGCGGTGCACGAACGCGATGCGGTCGCACGTGTCGGGCCCGATGAGTTTCTCATCATTCTGTCCCGACTCGCGCATTCGATTGATGCGGCGGCTCGCGTGCAGCGAATTCTTGATTCGATAGCGGCACCGCGGAGCTTCGCCGGGCAGGAAGTACAGCTGACAGCGAGTGCTGGTATTGCGGTATACCCCAGCGACGGCGGCGATTTCGAGAGCCTGCTGCGTAATGCCACCGCGGCCATGCACGACGTCAAATGCAAGTCTCACGGTCGATTGCAGTTTCACTCCGGGGATGTGCAGCAACGCGCGCAACGGCGGCTTGGACTGGAGACGGGTCTGCGCAATGCCATTCGGCACCACGAACTGAGTCTGTTTTATCAGCCACAATATGAGATCCGGACCGGCCGCGCCTGCGGCGTCGAGGCCCTCGCGCGTTGGTTCACGCCCGGCAGAGAGGCAATATCGCCCGCGGTGTTCATCCCGGTCGCGGAACAGGCTGGCTTGATCGGCGAGCTTGGCGCGTGGGTTCTGCAAGAGGCGTGCGAGACCGTTATGGCGTGGACCGACCAGGGCGAGGAGCCACCGACTCTATGCGTCAACGTCTCTACCCAACAGATATGCAAGGAGTTCTCTGCGGTCATTGCGCGGACGCTCGAGCACAGCGGCTTTCCTGCGGAGCGGCTCGAGCTGGAGATTACCGAAAGCGTATTGCTCGGAAATGCGGAGCTCGCACTGGAATGTCTGGCGCAGTGGAAGAGCCTCGGCGTACGCATTGCTGTCGATGATTTCGGCACCGGCTACTCCAGCTTGAGCTATCTCTCCCGGCTACCGGTGGATCGCCTGAAAGTGGATAAAGCGCTGGTTCATGGGATGACCTCTGAGCCGAGGGCTGCCGCCATCGTCCACACAGTCGTGTCACTGGGACAGCAACTGGGCTTCACAGTGCTCGCCGAAGGCGTCGAGACCGAGCAACAGCTCGCGATGTTGAAGGACCTCGGCTGTCACCAGATGCAAGGATACCTGCTTGCCGTTCCGTCGCCCGCGACGGAGGCGCGCACACTTCTCAGCAGAAGATGGGGTGCGCGCCGCATGAGCCGTTCCCGGGCTGCATACGCCGCCACTGCGAGCCTGGGTGTCCACTGAGCCCATCCTCGCGGCAGCGACTCCCATGATCGAGGTCAACGACACCACCGTCACGCGTCAAATGCTATCGCCGTGGCGATGTCGCGTCCTGGTGGTCGATGACGACGAGCTCGTACGGGCGCGACTTGCTGCTCTACTCAGCCTCGAAGGCTACGACGTGCTCACCGCCGGCTCGGGTGAGGAAGCGCTGCGCATCATGAGTACCATGGACTGCCAGATCGTGCTGACCGACTGGCAGATGCCGCACATGGACGGGCTCGCGCTCTGCCGCGCTCTGAGGTTAAGAGATAGCAAGGCGTACGTATACGTGCTGATGCTGACCGTACGCAACACCAGGCGCGATACGCTGATGGGTCTCGCCGCTGGAGCCGACGACTATCTCATCAAGGGGGCCGCGGGGCCGGAGATTCTCGCGCGCGTCAAGGTGGGTCAGCGTATCACACGCCTCGAGCATTCCTTGCGCACGATCAATCGCGAGAATCTCCGCTTGTCGGTGACGGATTCTCTGACGGGGGCGTACAACCGAGCCTACCTGATGAAATACCTGCCACGCGAGGTCGAGCGTTCGCGGCGCTACGGGCGTCCACTGGCCGTGCTGAGCTGCGAGATCGACCGGTTTAAACAGATCAACGACGGATTCGGCCACGAGGCGGGCGATGCCGTATTGCAGGCATTCTTCACACGTACAGCCGGTTGTATTCGTGAGGCGACCGACTGGATCGCGCGCTCTGGCGGCGAGGAATTCGTGCTGGTGCTGCCTGAAACAGCCCTGCACGGTGCAAACTGCGTTGCCAAGAAGCTGTGTCACCTGCTTGCGTCCCAACCTATTCCCACAGGCGCCGGCCCTCTAAGCGTGACTGTGAGCATTGGCGTCACGGCCGCGGAAACGCTGCAGGAGTTGGCCAGCATTTCGGCGCTCGAGCTTTTGCGCGCAGCGGACTACTTTTTGTATGTAAGCAAGAGCCGCGGTAGAGATCGAGCGACTGGCGCGTCGGCGAGTACCATTCGCGCGGCGATGTCCGCGGCGCCGACGGGAGTCAAGCATGAGATCAACTGAACATCGGCCTAGCACGTCACCGACACGGATGGTACCGGACGATCCGTTCGACGAGCTCCAGGGTGCATTCTATGCCCGGCTGCGCAGCGATCTGGTCCGATTGATGGTTCTTGGAGCGGCGCTCGCGACAGCCGACACAGACCCGCTGCCCATCTTCGAGGACATACGCGTATTCGCTCACCGCGTACGCGGGGCTGCAGCGCTATTTGGGGCACCTGACATCTGCGCGGTCGCGTACACCCTCGAACAGGCGGCGATTTCGGCCGCGACCGCGCATGCCGGGAATTCCGATGCTTCCGTCTGCACGGCACTCGAGGCGCTGACCGAACGGTTGGCGACAGTGAACGGCAACGCTGTCCCAACAGCGCCTGCGACGCCGCGGCGATAACGCAACGCACCCCCGCGAGATCGAACTCCGCTTGAGCGCGCCAACCGAGGAATGACTGCTTGGTGACGAATCGCGTTCTCATCATCACAGGCGACACAGGCGATGCTGAGACCCTTCTCAATACGCTTGGAGACGCAAAGGACGGTCCGTTCGTCGTAGAGTGCGTATCGCGGCTGTCCGACGGTGTCGAGCGGCTGCGCGCGGGCGGCATCGACGCGATCATGACGGACCTGTCGCTGCCCGACTGTCAGGGCATCCAAACACTTGACCTACTCCTCAGCGCGGCGCCGCATACGCCGATCATGACGCTTTGCGATCGGGACGGCGAGGCGCTCGCGACGGAAGCGGTACAGCGCGGTGCGCATGGTTATTTGACGAAACCTCACTTTGAAAGCTCGCTGCTACCGCAATCGCTGCGCAACATCATCCAGCGCCACGCGATTGAAGACGCCATTTTCATAGAAAGAGCGCGTGCTGAAATCACGCTCAATTCGATCAGCGACGCGGTCATTGGCACCGATCTTTCAGGCAACATCGACTATCTCAACGTTGCGGCGGAAATCCTGACAGGATGGCCGCGGGACGAAGCCCGCGGGCATGCGATCACCGAGGTGATGCCGCTCAAGAGCGCCGACACGGGCTCGCCCGTTCGCCATCCGGTCGAACGGGTACTGCAGGCGGGCAAGCCGATGGGGATGGGCAGCGAAACGGTACTGGTCCAACGCGATGGCAAGGAGGTGCAGGTCGAAGACGCTGCGGCTCCGATTTACGACGCAAACAGGCGCATCCGCGGTGCGGTCATAGTATTTCGCGATGTCATGGCCTCGCGCGAGATGACCGCCAAGATGGCCCATCTGGCACAACATGACTTTCTGACCAATTTGCCGAACCGCGTTCTCCTCAACGATCGGATCGCGCAAGGTATCTCCCTGGTCGAGCGGTTCGGTACGCATCTCGCGGTGCTGTTCGTCGATCTCGACAATTTCAAGCGCATCAATGACTCTCTCGGGCACGCGATCGGTGACAAGCTACTGCAATCTGTTGCGAAGCGTCTATGTGGTTGCGTGCGCCGCTCGGACACGGTCAGCCGGCAGGGTGGAGATGAATTCGCGCTGCTGGTCTCAGAAGGCAACGATGCAGAGCACGCGGCCTTGACCGCGCAGAGGATAGTCACGGCATTGTCAGTGCCCCATTCGATCGAAGGACTGGAACTGCATGTAACCGCCAGCATCGGCATCAGCACGTACCCGGATGATGCGTCGGACGCAGCGACGCTGCTCAAGCACGCCGATACCGCCATGTACCAGGCGAAGGAGAGGGGACGCAACAACTACCAGTTCTTCAGCAACGATATGAACGCGCGGGCGGGCGAGCGGCAACTCATCGAGACCGGCCTGCGACAGGCACTCGCGCTGCAACAGTTTGTATTGCACTACCAACCCACGGTCGATCTGGATACCGGCACGATTACCGGAGCCGAAGCGTTGCTGCGCTGGGTGCACCCGCAGTGGGGCCTCATACGACCCCGGCGTTTCATTGGGATCGCGGCAGACTGTGGACTGCTGGTGCAGATCGGACGCTGGGTGCTGCAAGAGGCATGCATGCAAGCCAGGCGCTGGGAAGATGCCGGCGTGGGCTTAGCTTCCGTGGCCGTGAACATTTCGGCACTGGAGTTCAGTCACAAGGCCTTTGTCGCGGACGTGCGCGAGGTCTTGGATGCGACGAAGCTCGATCCGCATCGTTTGCAACTGGAGGTTGCCGAGAGCTCGCTCATGCGAGACGTCAATGCGAGTGCCGCAGTACTCATGGAACTCAAGGATGTCGGGGTGCGGCTTGCCGTGGATGGTTTCGGCGCAGGCTATTCAAGTTTGAGCTACCTGACGGAATTTCCGATCGATGTCCTGAAAATTGACCGGTCGCTCATTCAGAAAGTCAGCACCGCCAAGGGCAATGGCGTGGTCGTCGGCGCAGTAATTGCGATGGGCGCGAGCCTCAACCACTGCGTGGTAGCGGACGGCCTGGAGAACCACGCGCAGTTGGCATTCCTGAAAGCTCTGCATTGCGACGAGGGACAGGGCAATCTGTTCAGTCCACCACTCACGGCCGATCAGTTTGCCGCCCTGACGGTGACCGGCATACCTGGTCGCGCCGCTTTGACGAGGCGGCGCTCCAGGTTTCGTGTTGCTTAGCGTCGGTCGTTGTCGAATCGCCGCGCAACGTAATGGGTGCCCGCCCGTCGGATTAGCGCAACGGCTAGACGAATGCGCTGAACGCCGGGTATGGCGCCGCTACATTCTCCCAAACGTCAGCACGGCCCAGGCTATGAGCCCCTGGCCACAGCGATGCCAGGGGCACCGCTGGTTGTGCTATGTGGGATCAATTGCAGGTCGGTGACAGTAAGAGAGGGTGGGCCCGCGAAAGCCGGCACGGCCACGGTAGCGCCGCAGCCGCTGGCCCAGGGCGCCGCGAGCACGTGCGCAACGGACCGCAAGCTTTCCCGGCCGGGGACCGCAAGCTTTCCCGGCCGTGGACCGCAGGTATTCCCGGTTACGGACCGCAAGCTTTCCCGATCAACGACTTACGTGGGGATGCGTGCGGTAGCGAACAGAACTTGTCGACGGTATCCCTTATAATCGGAGGGGTTTAATGGGGACTTGCGACTCCCGGACCAACCAGCCCTTGGCGTCAATTTCGCGCGCTAAATGAGGATGAGCCAATAAGGATGAAATGAACCTAAAGATCGATGCTTAAGGATGTGTCGTGCCTGATCTTACGCGCACGCCCATGCAGCAGCCCGTGCGGAATCACCTGCTCGCCGCGCTGAGGCCAAGAGTACTCGAACGGCTCTCGCCCCAGTTCGAGTCGGTTCCGTTGTCCCTCGGCGAGGTCATTTATGAGGCCGGGGCCCCGCTGTCGCATGTCTATTTCCCCATCAACTCGATTGTTTCCCTTCTGCGCGTGATGGAGGACGGCGCCTCCGCCGAAATCGCGGTGGTTGGCAACGAAGGCGTAGTTGGGGTCGCTCTTTTCCTGGGTGGCCAGACGACGCCGAGTCGGGCACTGGTGCAGAGCGCTGGCCTGGCTTATAGGCTCCCCTCTGAATCCTTGCGAGCGGAATTCGGTCGGATTGGTGGATTGCACAATCTGTTGCTGCGTTATACCCAAGCGCTCCTCACGCAAATGGCGCAAACGGCGGTTTGCAATCGGCATCACACGGTCGACCAACAGTTATGCCGCTGGCTGCTGCTCAGCCTCGACCGGCTGAGCTCCAGTGAACTCACCATGACTCAAGAGCTCATTGCCAACATGCTGGGCGTACGGCGCGAGGGAGTCACCGAGGCGGCTGGCAAGTTGCAAAGCAGCGGCATCATCCGCTACAGCCGCGGTGTCATCACCGTGGTTGATCGACCGCAATTGGAAGCACGGGTTTGCGAGTGCTACGAAGTAGTCAAGAAGGAGTTCGACAGGCTCTTGCCCGTGCGGGATACCGTTGGGACGCCAAAGGGCGACCACCGGGGTCTTGACGCTTAGGACACCGAGTTCTTTCCTCGACTGTCCCCTGGACGAGTCTTCGCTTGCGGCTAGCACGTCGCAACCGGAAAATCAGCGAGTGCGCCCGACGGATGCCAGAGGGTTCACCCAGTTGGCGTGATCTCCTGCCGCGCCAGCCGCACAGTTCCCTGCCCGATTAAGGATTCATGAAGACGCCCGCCGCGCTGCAACCCCTGATCGATGACGGTGTGATCGATGAAGTTATCCGCTCACTGAAGAGCGGCAAGGAAGCGACGGTTTATCTCGTGCGCTCGGGGGCGCACACGCGGTGCGCGAAGGTCTATCGGGACATGAGACAGCGAAGCTTTCAGAAGCGTGCGCGGTATCAGGAAGGCCGCAAGGTGCGAGGCAGCCGCCAGGCGCGCGCAATCGGCAAGAGCACGCGTTTCGGGCGCAAGCAGCAGGAAGCGGCGTGGAAAAATGCCGAAGTCGACGCGCTGTACAAACTCGTCGCCGCCGGCGTGCGCGTACCCAGGCCTTACGGCTATTTCAACGACACGCTGATCATGGAGCTGGTGACCGATGCTGCCGGGTACCCTGCCCCGCGCCTTGGCGAAGTCGCTCTGTCGCCGGAGACCGCGCGCGAGTATCACCGCTTCCTCATCCAGCAGATCGTGCGCATGTTGAGCATTGGGCTCATCCACGGCGATCTCTCGGAATTCAACGTGCTCGTCGGGGCCGAGGGGCTCGTAATCATCGATCTGCCGCAGGCCGTGAATGCGGCGGGCAATAATGGGGCGCTCGCGATGCTCGAGCGCGACGTTAACAACATCCGCGGCACGCTCGGCCGCTTCGCGCCGGAGCTGCTCGCTACCGAGTTTGCGCGCGAGATGTGGGCGCTGTTCGAGAAAGGTGAGCTGACCGCAGACAGCTCACTCAACGGTGTGTTCGCACGAGACGAAACGATCGTTGATGCCGATGGTGTCTTGCTGGCCGTTGAAGATGCACGGGAAGAAGCGTTGCGACGCGAGCTGGGAAGAGAGGTCAACGGCGGCACCGCCAAAACGCGCTGATAACCAACCTAAATAGAGAGGCGACCACGCCGGTGTGGCTTGCCCTGCGGCTGGGACCTGCCACATTCGCGATATTCGAGCAGGCTCATGACGGCGACTCGCCGCCGTCGAAATGGCGACCTGGAAGGGTCGCCCTTTACCCGACTCTTGCGCCACGCAATGGCCTTAACGGCAAAAAACGCAGTGGCCGCGCAGGATGCGCGAGAAACTTACTGCAGCAGGGAATAAAACCATGCGCACGGAAGTTTCTGTCTCCTGAGACTGGCTGCAGGAGAGGGCCTTGGTACGAGTGGCCTTGGTTGTTACCGCTACCCTCGTGGCACTGGCGATCGGTGCTGCGATATTCGTCGGCTCGGGAATTTACAACATCGGCGCCGATGATCATCACACCAAGATCACGTTGGCAATCATCGAGCAATTGCGAGAACGCTCCATTGCCGTCCGTGCGCGCGCCATTGAAGCACCGAATCTCGAAGAGCCGGCGAGGATCGGAGCTGGCGCCAAACACTATGCGGCGCTGTGCGTCGGCTGTCACCTCGCACCTGGGGTTACCAGCTCCGCGATCCGCGCCGGTCTCTATCCACACCCGCCGAACCTTGCACAGCAAGACACCCGCGACGGGCAACGGGCGTTCTGGACGGTAAAACACGGCATCAAGATGAGCGCGATGCCTGCGTGGGGAAAGACCCTGGATGATGCGGCAATCTGGGACCTGGTCGCGTTTCTGCGCCAAATGCCGGCGATGACCCCGGAGACCTACCAGCAACTTTCCAAGAGTCCTGCAGAATAGGGCGCCCCGATGCCAGGCGAGCCGATGCAACTGCCGAATGAGCAGCAGCCGCAAAGCTCGCGTGGACACGGCGAGCATGGGCTGCTGCAGCGCATCGGTGCGCGAGATCGCGAGGCATTGCGCGAGCTCTACCTGCTGTACCGTCCGCGGCTTGCGCGCTTTCTGCGACGGATGAGTTACCGCCACGACCTGGTGGACGAATTGATCAACGATACTCTCATGGTCGTGTGGGACAAGGCTCAAAGCTTTCGCGGCGACTCGCTGGTGTCGACCTGGATCATGGGCATCGCCTATCGACGTGGATTGAATCGGTTGCGGACGGAGCACCGCGCGCACGAGCGGATGCTGCTTCCCACCATCGAAGAAGAGCCCGCCCGCCACCACGCGGACCAAGCGGATCTTGCTGAGCTGTTGGAACAAGCACTGGCAAGCCTGTCCGCCGATCAGCGCGCGGTCCTGGAACTGACCTACTACCTCGGTCACTCGTGCAGAGAGATTGCCGCCATCATGAGATGTCCGATCAATACCGTGAAAACACGCATGTTCCACGGGCGCAACAAGCTGCGCAAGCTGGTGCCGGTGCTTGCCGAGTCAACGGGAGGCGGACCGGGCGCCAGCGGTGCGACCGCGTAAGGCCGCCGTGACGGTGCGCGTGGCCGCTGTTCCGCGTAAGCGCGGCCGGAGAGGGAAATTGAGCAACAACCAGGGAATAAAGCACTGCTGTACCCGGTCTTATCCTGTGAACGCCTGGAACAGCCCTACCCTTCCCCCTTTGCGGGCTGTTCACTTCTCCGACCGGCTGGTCTTCGGTCCGGCCGGGTCGGATTTTTTTGTGGCACATTGCGGACCCACGGCCCGAGCTCCAAAACCATGTCTCGCTTAGCGGGGCAAGCACAGCGCGTGTGCCGGGCCTAGGATGAGCGCATGAAGTCCCTGGTTTGTGCCTTGCTGCTCGGCATCGCGGCGCGCGCATTTGCTGACACTGCTGCCGAGCCGACGCCGCTCACGTTGGACTTCAGGGTTGCGCTCGGCACAGTGCCCGGACGCATTGATCACCTGGCGGTGGATGTCAGGCGACGACGACTGTATGTAGCGGAGCTGGGCAACAACAGCGTCGCCGTCGTGGATCTCACGGAACGCAGGTTGCTGCGCAGGCTGCAAGGGTTTCGTGAGCCCCAGGGGATTGCCTACGAACCGTCAACCGACACCGTTTATGTGGCCAGCGCGGGCGATCGCTCGGTGCGGATACTGCACGGAGAGGATCTGACGTCCGCAGGAGCCATCGAGCTTGGCGAGGACGCCGACAATATTCGTATCGACATGTCCTCGACTCGCGTACTTGTCGGCTATGGAAGCGGCGCCGTTGCGGTCATCGACCCGGTGCGCCGCCAGAAAGTCGCCGACATTCGCCTGCAAGCGCACCCGGAGAGCTTTCAAGTGGCGCCGCACGGCGGTCCCATCCTGGCAAACGTTCCCGACGCCCATGAGATTGCGGTGCTGGATCTCGTCACTGCCCGACAAACGAGCAGCTGGCCCACGAAGAATCTACGCGCCAACTTCCCCCTCGCAATCGATGCAGAGCGTCAGCAGGTAATGGTCATGTTCAGGCATCCAGCGACGCTCGCCGCTTACAGGCTTCGCGACGGCGTAATGACGCAGACTGTTGCAGCCTGCAGCGATGCGGATGACCTGTTTGTGGACTCCAAGCGCAGCCTGATTTACAGCAGTTGCGGCGAGGGCTTTGTGGATGTATATGCCGCGCGGGCGGCGGGCCTGCTCAGGGTCGCTCATCTTGCGACGGCTGCAGGCGCCCGCACGTCGCTGTGGGTGCCTCAGTTCGATCGGCTTTATGTAGCTGTTCGGGCTGCGAAGGGCCCGGCTGCCATTTGGATCTTCCGACCGCCGGACTGATTCACCGCACGTCCGTCGATCCCCGAACCACCGGGCTGTCCGCGGTGGGCGGTGGTATCTTGTCGCAGGCCGTCGCTTGCGCAACTCAGGCAATCGCTGCTCAAGCGGCCGCAATCGTGGTGTTCGAGTCGGTACCGTAAGGAAGGATCGCACCGTGACGCATCGTCAGTTGGGCACTGCAGCAACGTTGGTGCTGGCTTTAATGGCCGTAAGCGCTCACGCGCAAACCTATACGACGCCGAAAGTCCGGGCGATCACTGCATTCGTACGGCTCGACCCCGCCACCCTCGACCGACAGATCGCCGAGGCGCTGACCGTCTTGCGTGCCGCCGCAAGCGAGTTTGCCCAAAGAGGCTACAAGACTGAAACCCTGCGCATCGTGACTCAGCCGCTGGCAGAACTCGTCAGCGGGCGCTCCGCTGATGATGCCCTGCGACTCCTGCAGGCCTTTGACGATCTGTCAGTGAGGCAAGGATTCATTCCAAGTGTTGGGCCGGCGATGATGCGCGATTCAGATGATGCGCACGTCATGCGGCTGCTCGAGAAAGCCCTGTCGACGCTGCCTAACATTCAAGCCAACAGCATCATTGCAGCCGAGGATGGGATACATTGGAACGTAATTCGTGAAAGCGCGGCGCTGGTACATTACCTGACCGCTCATGCGTCCCCGAGCCACGGAAATTTCAACTTCACGGCGACCGCGATGGTGAAGCCCTACGGACCGTTCTACCCTGGCGCTTATCACACCGGTGCCGGGAGGCAGTTCTCTATCGGTTTCGAGAGCGCGAATGTGGTTCAGGAGGTTTTCGCGCGCACCCACGGGAACTTCGCGGCCGCGCTCGCTGAACTCACCCGGCAATTGACGATTCACGCCAAGGTCGCCGAATCGGTAGCTGCCCGGGTAGCAGCAGCAAGCGGCTGGACCTTCATGGGTGTGGATCCCACTCCCGCACCGCTCGGTGATGTATCCATCGGCGCCGCAATCGAAACATACACCGGCGCGAGATTCGGATCGAGCGGCACCATGACCGCGGCTCTCATCATCACTACCGCGGTCAAGGCGGTCCCCGTCAAGCAGGTCGGATATTCCGGCCTTATGGTTCCGGTTCTGGAGGACAAGCGGTTGGCGTTGCGTTGGGCGGAGGGGACGATCACCACGGATGCATTACTCGCCTATTCTGCGGTTTGCGGTAGCGGTCTGGATACGATTCCCTATCCTGGCGACATCGGTGTCGATCAATTGGCGCGGATTTTCGGCGACGTCGCCGCACTTGCATGGAAATGGCACAAACCACTGTCGGCACGTCTGCAGCCGGTGGCGGGCAAGAAGGCCGGCGAGCTTACGGAGTTCAGCGGTCCTTTCTTGTTCAATACCAGACTGCACGAAGCACCATAGAGCAGTCGGAGCCGGGCGCGCTCTGTTACCCGCAGCGAGCGCTGGTCACGAGCTGCGGCGTGGCGATGTTAGTCCCACTGGTGGGCATTCTTGGGAAAACCGGGACGCTGTACTCTTACCACGCAAAAGCGTTGGCCGGTCGGGGCCTCCATCACCACCCAGCGCTTGAGTCGAGCTACCTCCCTGGCGCCAAGCTTAGTTAGGCGCGCCACTTCGGCAGCGATGTCGTCGGTCTCGATGTCCAGGTGTACCCGGCTTTCGTGGTCCACGCGCTGAATCTCCACCACGGGCTCGTCGGGCGGCGTCGCCAGCATGCGGTAATCGCCGCGGCTGTTCGGATGCTTGGGATCCGCGGGGCGACCCAGCGCCTCGGCCCAGAAGCGGACTGCCCCATCAAGATCAGGTGTTCGGCAGTCGATCAACACCGCGCACAGTCGGGAATGATGCATATCCTGCTGCGACTCAGGGGGCCGGAGCCAGTGCGTGCTCCGCCAGTGACAGCAGCTGCGGCGGCGTAATGGCGGACAAATCGACCGCGATTTCGCGCACTACCCGCTGATAGGTGTCGCGGTGATGCGTGCGCAGGTATTCGAGCAGATGCTCGGCCGCATTGCTCTTTCCCGTTCCGTGGCCGACCACGATGATTCTGTCGGCACCCGCCAGCGCCGCGGCGATGAGTCCGTAGTAGGCCGGATCCTCCGGAGCTCGCTGACCCTGCTCGCGTAACTGCCCCTTGTGCGTAAGGTGATGCAGAAAATGATGTGGATCGTAGGGCCTGATCTCCCGCTGTGCTGCGTTGCCGGACGCATCGATGCGGTAGATCTTTGCGTCATGATGATCCACAACCACCATCAGCATCGCAGCTGCCGGCTGCGGAGCCGTCGCCGGCGCCCGCGCATCAGGCGCCCGGCCGGCGCGCTGTAGAAAGTGCCGCACGTCGACCACCTCGGCAGCGGTAAGGTCCTTGCTGTGTGGCTCAGGCATCACCAGGCGCTGCCCGTCGACCTCAAAGGCAAGCTTGTTGTTACCCTTGACCTGCACCGCGCCCATGCTCCCGATCAACGAGAGCACGTCCTGCCATTCGAGATTGTGCGAGGTTGGATGTCTGAACAGAGCTTCCAACGTCCGCAGATGTGCGCCATGCAATGCCTTGCTGTCGTGAGACGGAGGCTGTGGTCCACTCTGAACGTCACTGTTTTTCATGGAGTACCTGTCTGTCGCGGGCGCCGGGCGGTCATTCGACCGCGCTGCCAGTGTATCAAGACTGGCTGCGCACAAAACTGATGATGTCGGATTTGCTCGTGGCGCCCGCCCGACGCGCGAGCTCGCGACCTGACTTGAACAACGCCAGCGTGGGAATGCTGCGGATGTTGAACTCACTGGCAAGGCCCGGCTCGGCGTCGGTGTTGACCTTCACCAGGCGCGTCCGGGGTTCGAGCTCCGCTGCGGCTGCGGAAAACTGCGGCGCCATCATGCGACAGGGACCGCACCACGGAGCCCAAAAATCCACCACCACCGGTACGTCGTTGCGCTCGATGTGCCTGCGGAAACTGGCAGCCGTCAGCTCGGTCACCTGGCCGGTGAACAGCGGTTGATGGCACTGCCCGCACCGCGGCGCCGCCTCGAGGCGCGCCGCGGGGATGCGGTTGACCGTCTCACAATGGGGACACACGATGTGCAGACTGTCGGCCATACCGAGACCGATGGGGACCGACCACCTGATTTCAAGACCGCAGCCAAGTCCATCCACGGCGCCTCGAACCGACGCTGGCGTCAGCTGCTCCCTCAGTCCAGCTTGAGCCAGCGCCCGGGGTGTCGCCGCGATGCCGGGAGACGATTATGCAATTGCTGCTCCCCCGCTTACTCAGCGTCAACGCAGGATTCATAGACGCCGCCACATATCTGGCACTGAAGGGTCTCTTCGCCGCCCACGTCACCGGCAATTTCGTAACGCTGGGCGCTGCGCTCGTTCTGGGGACTTCGGGCGCGCTAGCCAAAGTTCTCGCTCTGCCGGTGTTCTGCATCCTGGTGCTGCTCGCGAGACTTTGCTCATACGGTCTGCGTGCCCGCTCTCTTCCGGTGATGAGCACGCTGCTGGCGGCGCAGCTTGCGCTGATGATTCTGGCTGCAACGCTCGCCACTTCGTTTGGGCCGTTCGCGAACGCAGACGGCTATGCAGCCCTGGCGACCGGGATGATTCTGGTCGCCGCAATGGCGATTCAAAACGCCGCTCACCGGGTTCATCTACCCAGCGCACCGCCTTCAACGATCATGACGGGCACTACCACCCAGATCATGATGGATCTTGCCGATGTAATGCGGGGATTGGTGCCGGAGAAGGCAAGAGCCACTCGAGAGCGGCTCTCCCGGATGACGGTGAGCGTTCTGGCGTTCGCGCTGGGCTGTACCCTCGGTGCGCTGCTGTATGCGTGGCTCGGCGTCACGTGCTTTTGGGTACCGCCCGCTTTGGTAGTCGGCGCGCTGGCGCTGCGCAGGGAACTCGCCGACGCGGACTTGCACGACAGCTTTCCCTGAACGGGCCGGGCCGCGGCGGCCTCGTTGGCGGCGAGCCACCGCTTCATATTGCAAACGAAATGGAACCTCCGTGGGCGCGAAATATTTCGTCCATGGGACTTGCTTAAAGTCGAGGCGATGGCGAAAACCCTCACTAGCGATGCGGTGCGCAAGGCACTCGCTCGGCCGGCCTGGCGCCCGGCAGTGCTGATGGCCACCGCCGGTTTTTCGGGCTTACTGCCGCTCTGGGTGGCGCGGGCCGAGCCGCCCGGGTTTCACCATGCCCCCTCGTCCGCCGCGAGCCTCGACAACCCGTACCGCGGTCAGGCGTCGGCGGTACAAGCCGGCGGCACACTCTACGCGCAGCACTGTGCGGCCTGTCATGGACGCAGCGCCGAAGGCACCGGCAGTGTTCCGGCGCTGGCGCATGGCGTGGTGCAGAGCGTGCCGGACGGCGAGATCTTCTGGTTCATCACCCAGGGATCCCGCAGCGGCGCGATGCCTTCATGGGCTTCGCTGCCCGAACAGCAGCGCTGGCAGCTCGTCACCTATCTGAAGACCCTGGTCAATGCACCGGTCGCTGCCCCGGCGCCCGCGGCCGCAGCCCTGACGCCGATTTCAGCGCCGCCGCCACCGGCACCGTTCACGGATTTTCGCTTCGAGGCCCCGGGCGCGATGCACAAGATCACGGTCGGCGATCTGCCGGCGCCATTCGCCACCCGCTCCGCCGGTAACGCACCGACCATCGTCGCCCGCCCGCCCGAGGTGTGGCCCAAGGCACCGGACGGCTTCAAGGTCCAGCTCTACTTCGACGGTCTGGCGACACCCCGGGTTATCCACGTGGCACCCAACGGTGATGTCTTCGTCGCGGAAAGCGGCGGCGGGCGCCTCCATGTTTTCCGCGGGCTCAACGCGGACGGCAAACCCGAGCGCTCCGAGGTTTTCGCGGCAAATCTCAACAAGCCGTACGGCCTCGCCTTCTATCCCCCGGGCCCGGATCCGCAGTGGCTCTACGTGGGGGATGCCGACTCGATCATGCGCTTCCCGTACCGCAACGGTGACCTCAAGGCGACGGGCGGCGCTCAACACGTCGCCGATCTGCCGCACGGCAAAGGACACTGGACACGGGACATCGTCTTTTCTGGCGACGGCAAGACCCTGTTCGCCGCGGTGGGCTCCGGATCGAACGTCGACGACCCTGACATCACCCCGGCGGAAAGGTATCGCGCCGATATCCTGGCCTTCGATCCCGATGGCTCGCACATGCGCGTATATGCCTCCGGAATTCGCAACCCCTCGGGGCTGGCGGTCGATCCGCACACCGGTCTATTGTGGTGCACGGTCAACGAGCGCGACGGCCTCGGCGACAACCTGGTACCCGACTACATCACTTCAGTGCGCGACGGCGGCTTTTACGGCTGGCCGTGGTGGTACATGGGCCCCCACCAGGATCCCCGTTACATCGGCACGCACCCGGAGTTGCGGGAGCGGGTCATCACGCCCGACGTGCCGCTCCAGCCGCACAACGCTTCTCTGCAGATTGCTTTCTACCAGGGGCAGCAGTTCCCCGCAGGGTACCGCGGGGACATCTTCGCCTCGGAGCATGGCTCCTGGAACAAGTCGGTCCACAGCGGCTATGAGGTGATCCGCGTGCCACTGCACCACAGCGGCAAAGCCAGCGGTGACTACCAGGACTTCCTCACCGGTTTCGTGCTGCCGAACGGTCAGGTATGGGGCCGTCCCGTGGGCGTGACTACCGCGCGCGATGGCGCGTTGCTGGTGACCGACGACGGCTCGAACTCGATCTGGCGGATCAGCTACGTCGGCGGATAGCCGAGTTCAGGCAGGCTTTCAGTTCACGGCGGGAATCAGCAGCGTATAAAGAAAACGCGGTGCGCTCCGCAACGTCAGTTTCGCGGGTCGGCAGGGAATGCCCGCCAGGCTAACACGCACCGTCTTCGCATAGGAGCGGAGCTCCTCGTCCTGCCATTGGTCGTCCAGCACCTCAGCGGCCACTTCGTGCAGCTGGCTGCCCTTCCGCTCCTGGCACTCCCCCCACTGCAAGCTAAACGTATGGTTCGCATTGGTGCCACGATAAAGCATCGAGAGTACCAGTTGATCCGTGCGTGGATCGTAGGAAACCTTCGAGAAATTATCAGCTTGCAGGCCCGGCGGCCGCATGAGTACAGCGACCCCGATCCCCACAGCTGCCGCTTTCCACCGCGCGCCACGCGCGGCGCGCGCGCCAGGTGCCAACCCTTGATCGCTGTGCGTGTTCATGGTTAGGCGGTGGGGAAAGTCGCATCTATCGTCTTGCCATCTGGCATCTGACACTGACCGCGGCCTCCGCCGGTCATCCCTGCGGAAGGCTGTGCAAGCTCAAACTTGCAGCGCAGGTGCGCACCCCCCACAGTACCGAGATTGGCCACAACTCGACCCGAGTAGTGCGTAACGAAAGTCGTACCGGCGTCCCAGTCGTCAAAGGCGCCAAAGCCCCAGCCCGGACGCCATCCGCTCCAGAGCGGCCCGAGGTTCTCGACCCTCGTGTCCTTGGTGATCTCGAAGAACTGTCCGCTGTAGGTCTGTCCGTCGGCTAGCGTTGCGTTCATTGTTCCTGTGACCGGATCCGCGCCTGAGCTTTTCCAGCTGAAGGCGACCGAGTCGGCGCCCGAGGCGGTCGAGCCGAACCCCGTGCCCATGGTCGTGCAGCCTGCGGTAAGCGCGAGCAGCGCCGGCAGCGCCAGTTTCACCGTTCGATGTGTCATGTCGTTTCTCCTGATGAGGACCGGCTAACACCGTTGCCGCCGGAGTCGTGGGCGAGCATGGCAGGCGCAGGCTGCGCGCTGATGTCCCGTGCTTCGGTGAGTGTTGCAGGCGTAGCGCGCTCGGCAGCGCGATCGTCGTCAATATCCGCGTCGTGGCCATCGAGCGGGACAGGAAGCAACACTCGCCACGCCTGCGCGGGGTGGCGCACCGCCGCAACCTCGTCGCCACGCTGTTCACGAAGACTCCTGGCTGCGGTGGATGGAGAGCACACGTCCATCCTTGCGCATCTCTTCGACCACGTTCCGACAGAGGTACTCGGGGCCCGGGCCCGTGAGCTCGATCACAATGACGGATCCGGGGCGCCGGTCCAGCAAGGTCAACCGATAGCTGGCCTGATTGCTGAGGAGAGAGCTCAGGAATCCCGCATCGAGCGGGTTCGGAACGTCCGGGGTCAATTCGACACTCAACCGCATGTCGCACAGCGCGGGTGATGCTGCGGCGCTGTTACTGACCAGCACTGCGGCCAGCATCACGGCGCAGAAGACGTGACTGCGCCCCAGCCGTATGCACGCGCGCTGTAGCGCCGTCGCCATGGCTCAGCCGCCGGATGACCGCATGGCGCCGCCGACATTTGCGACTGCCGCACCGCTGGCTTGCTTTTGCGGGGCGGGGGGCAACTCGATGCTGAACAGCACAAGGTCGCACACTGTGATCAGCAGCGCTGCAAGGAAAATGAGCCATCGGTAGCGCTTCATAAGTTCCTCTGCGGATGTGCAGGGTCACCGTCAACGGATTCGCGCTGGACTGTGGGCCTCTGCGGCTGCCCAGTAGACTGAGGCGCTTTCGCCAGCAGACCGGTGCCTGTCAGAGTTGTTGTCTGCCTGCGGAGCTGCCGCGGCACTTACGTGCTGCTGGGGATCCCGGCCCGCCTGGGTATCGAAAAGCAGAACCTCGCACACGGTGATCAGCAACGCCGCACCGAGAGCGAGCCATCGATAGGTTTTCACGAGCACCTCCGCGAATGTCGTCCACTAACATCGGCCAGTGCACTCTAGCAATGGCTCACGGAGTCTCTATTGCGTCCTCGGTGAACGGCATTTCAAAAGACATACTCTTCGCGGGCACCGAACCTCCGGGCGGTCACCGCCTGCGAACCCGCGCGGGCTAACCGGGCTGCTGCCGGTTCGCCGCCTTGCCGTTCTGAGCAGCCGTGCCGCTCTGGGCAGCCGCGGGATCCTGCCAGCCACCGCCGAGCGCACGGATCAGGTCGACGCTGGCGCGCAGCTGCAGGGTATCGAGGTTGAGCGCATCCAGCTGGGTCTGCAGGGCGGCGGTCTGCGAGGTAACCACGGTGAGATAGTCGGTCGCCCCCTTGACGTACAGCGTCATCGACAGATCCAGAGTACGCTGCGCGGCGTCGACCGCGGCCTTCTCTTCCAGAGCCGCATCGTGGTAATGATTGAGGGTGGCGAGGCTGTCTTCCACCTGCTGAAACGCGGTGACGACGGTGCCGCGATAATTTGCGGCTGAGGCATCGAACTCGGCGCGTGCCTGGGCAACTTGCGCCCGGCGCAGGCCGCCGTCAAAGACGGTGAGCAGGGCGTTCGCGCCGATTGCCCAGAAAGAGCTGGGTGCGCTCAGCAGGTTGGCGAAGGCGCCACTCTCGAAACCGCCCTGGGCACCGAGAGTAAGCGTGGGAAAATACGCGGCGCGCGCGACCCCGATGTTCGCATTGGCCGCAATCATGCGCCGCTGCGCGGCTGCGATGTCCGGACGGCGCTGCAACAGGGTGCTGGGCACGCCGCTGGGAACCTGTGGAAGGTTGATGGCGACGATCTGCGGATTGATCGAGAACGTCGAAGCCGACACGCCGAGCAGCGCCGCAATGGCGTGCTCCATCAGCGCGCGCTGGGCCAGGGTCTGCGCCGCCTGCGAGCGGGCGACATTGAGCTGGGTCTGCGCCTGCGAGACGTCGAGACCGGGGGCGATGCCGGCATCGTGGCGCTGCCGCGTGACGTTGAGCGCGCGCGTGTAGGTCTTCACGGTCTCGTCGAGAATCGCGCTGTCGCGATCGAGACTGCGCAGCTGAATGTAATCATCGGCCAATTGTGCGATCAGCGACAGGCGGGCGTTCTCCAGATCCGCGCCCGCTGCGGCCGCATTGGCCTGCCCGGCGGCGACCTCGTTGCGAATCTGCCCCCACAGGTCGAGCTCGTAGCTGACGCTGCCGCCGAGCGTATTGGCGTTGTAATAGGTCGGCGTGGTGGGTCCGCGAAGTGGGTCGTTGAGCGATTCACGAGCGCGCTCGACATCAGCACCGACGCTCAGCGTGGGGAACAGGCCCGCGCGGGCCTGATCGCTGAGCGCCCGTGCCTGCGCGTAATTGGCCAGCGCGGCCGCCAGCGTAGGGTTCCCGGCGATCAGCCGCTGCTGCAACTGGTCGAGCTCCGCGTTGTCGTAGAGCGTCCACCAGCTGTCGCGCGGCAGCCGGTCGCCCGGCTGCGCCTGCGTCCAGGGTCCCAGCTCCTTGTAGGCAACCGCAGTCGGAACGACCGGGGTCTTGAGCGGCGGCGCGAGCGAGCAGGCACCGAGGAGCAGCGCCAGCGCGGCGGCGCACCAGCGTATGCCGTTAGCCTTTTTCATTTTGGTGCTTCCTCTGACTGACGTCGGCGTCGAGTGCGCCCCCACCGGTGACGCGAACGCTGGCGCCCGTGCCGATTCCATCGGGAGGGTTTTCGATCACATGGTCGTTCGGGGTGAGGCCAGAGGCGATCTCGACCACCGCGCCCAGGTCGCGTTCCAGCGCTACCGGCTTGATCAGTACGCGGTCGCCAGCGTCGACGGTGGCGATCGAGAGTCCCTTGGCGTCGAAAATCAGCGCGCTCGAGGGCACGCGCAGCACCCGGGTGGCGGCGGCCATTTGCAGATGGATGCTGGCGTAGTCCCCCGGCATCATCTCACCGGCGCTATTGTCAACGATGAGCTGCATCAGCGTCGTGCCGCTGCTGGCGTTGACCGCCTGAGCGGAAGCTTCCACGGTTCCGCTATACGTCTTGTCGGGATGTTCCGGCACGCGGATCGTGGCCTGGGTGCCGGGCGGCACGCTCGGCACGTAGTTCTGCGGCACGTTGACATACACGCGCAGCTTGCTGGTATCGGAGACCACGAACAGCTCCGCGCCGCCTGCCGCGCCGACATTGATCAGTGCGCCGATATCGGTCTCGCGGGCGGTGACGACGCCGTCGAACGGCGCGCTCAGATGTTTGAAGCCTTCCTCGGCGACCAGGCGGTCGAGGTTCGCCTGCGCCGCCTTCACCTGGGCGATATTGGCGTGCAAGGCGAAGGTGCGCTGGTCGACGTCCTGCTTGGCGACGGCATCGGTACCGGCCAGCGACTGCCAGCGCTCGGCGCTGATTTGCGCAAGTCTGGCATTGGCTTTGGCGACGCTCAGGTCGGCGCGCGCCTGCATGAGCTGCTGGTCGAGATCCGGCGTATCGATTTCGCCCAGCACCTCTCCGGCCTGCACTTTGTCGCCGATGTCGTGCCGCCAGCTCTTCAGGTAGCCCGGCACGCGAGCGTAGATCGGTGCGCGAATGTAGGCTTCCAGGCGTCCGGGCAACTGCAACCCCGCATGATCCTGGGCATCGGTGGGTGCCACGATCGCCACGGTGGGCACGGCCTGCGTTTCGGTCAACTGGCGCAGGCGCGCGCTTTGCGCCGCGCGGGAAACCATGCCGTGCGCCACGATGACCACGGCGACGAGTACGAATGCCCCGGCCGCCCAGCGCAGCCGGTGCAGCACGAGACGGTCGGTATTGCGATCAGGCTGGGACATGGGTCGCTCCTAAGCTGGATTGCGGCGCCGGCTGTGGGCGGTAGCGCCGATGAATCATGCTGAACACCACCGGGACGAAGAACAGCGTGGAGACGGTGGCGAACAGCAGGCCGCCGATCACCGCGCGGCCGAGCGGCGCATTCTGCTCGCCGCCTTCGCCCAGGCCGAGCGCCATCGGCAGCATACCGATCACCATGGCGAGCGCCGTCATCAGCACCGGGCGCAGGCGCACGAATCCGGCCTCGAGCGCGGCCTGGGTCGCATCACCGAGCTCGTTGAGCTTCTCGCGCGCGAAACTGATGACCAGCACGCTGTTTGCGGTCGCCACCCCCATGCACATGATCGCCCCGGTAAGCGCCGGCACCGACAGAGTGGTGTGTGTTGCAAACAGCATCCAGATGATGCCGGCCAGCGCGGCCGGCAGCGCCGTGATGATGACAAACGGATCGCTCCACGACTGGAAGTTGATGACGATCAGCAAATAGACCAGCACGATGGCGCCGAGCAACCCGAACAGCAATCCGGAGTAGGCGCTGTTCATGGTCGCGGTCTGACCGACCAGGGCGACGATCGCGCCTTTCGGTTTGTCCTTGGCGTTGCGGACGATGATCTTCTGGATGTCGCTCGACACCGCGCCCAAATCGCGCCCCTGCGTGGTCGCGTAGATCTCCACCATCGGCGCGATGTCATACTGCGACACCACCGCGTTGCCGTGGCTGCGGCGGATATCCGCGATGCCGCCGAGCACCGTGGTGGGCGTGCCGCTGGCGTTGATCGGCAGATTGCGCAGCGCCGGCAACGTGTCGATCTGGTATTGCGGCGTCTGCAGCGCAATCGGGTAAGTGACGCCGTTCTTCTCGTTCAGCCAGTAGGTGGGCGCAACCTGGATGGAGCTCGCCAGATTGACGACCATGCTGTCGGTCACGTCGGCAGCGGTCACGCCGGTATATTGAGCGCGGGTACGGTCGAGATTCACATCGATCGTCGGTAGTGCGGCGGACTGCTGGATGCGCGCATCGGCAACCCCGCTGATATGGCGGATCTGCGCCAGCAGTCGGTTGGCGTAGACATAGTCCGCGGCGAGATCGTTGCCTCGGATCTGCAGATCGATCGGTGCCGGCGCGCCGAAATTGAGAATCTGGCTGACGATATCGGCAGGCAGAAACGCAAAGGTCATGCCGGGAAAGCGGCGCGGCAGCTGCTGCCGCAGCAGCTTGACGTATTCTGCGGTCGGCGGGTGCCCGGCGTTCAGCGAGATCTGGATATCGCCGTCCGACTCATTGATCGTGCCGGTGTTGTTGTAGATTGTGTTGATGGACGAGACATAGGTACCGATATTGTCCGCCACCGCTGCTACCTGCGCCGCCGGGATCACTTGGCGAATCGCCTGCTCCACATCGGCGAACCGCGCCGCGGTCTCTTCGATCCGCATCCCGACCGGCGCACGCACGTGCAGCAATATCTGACCGCCATCGACCTGCGGAAAGAAATTCCGGCCGAGAAATGGCGCCAGCAGAAACGAGACCAGAATGAAGCCGAGGAAGCCGCTGAGGAACACCCGGCGATGCCCGATGGCGAGCGCCAGCAGCTCGTGATACCCGGTGCGCAGGCGCTCGAACCGCGCCTCGAAGCTGCGCTGCAGGCGCACCAGCGGGTTCTTCGACGCCAGCGGCTCGAGGCCGCTGTGGTGCTCGGCGCCGGCGACGTGCGGGCGCAGCAGGTATTTCGCCAGGGTCGGCACCAGGGTACGCGACAGCAGGAAGGAGAACACCATCGCGAACATGACGCTCTCGGCCATCGGCACGAACAGGAAGCGCGCCACGCCGTTGAGGAAGAACATTGGAATGAATACGATGCAGATACACAGCAGCGACACGAACGCCGGCACCACGATCTGCGATGCGCCGTCCAGGATCGCCCTTTCCACATCCTTGCCCTGCTCGAGATGGTAGTTGATGCTCTCGATCGTGACCGTCGCCTCGTCGACCAGTATGCCCACGGCGAGCGCGAGACCTCCCAAGGTCATGATGTTGAGCGTCTGCCCAATCGCGGAGAGCGCAGCGATCGCGCCGAGGATCGACAGCGGAATCGAGGTGGTCACAATCAGCGTCGAGCGCGCGCTGCCGAGGAACAGCAGGATCATCAGGCTGGTCAGCGCCGCGGCGATCACCCCTTCGCGCACCACGCCACTGATTGCCGCGCGCACGAAGATCGACTGATCACCGATCGGCTTGATGTCGAGCGCATCGGGGAGCGAGGGTTTGATGATCGTCAGCATCTTCTTGATGCCGCTGACGATGTCGAGCGTCGAGGTGGCGCCGCTCTTGAACACGCTGATCAGCACCGAGCGGTTACCGTCGACGTGGACGATATTGGTCTGCACCGCATTGCCGTCGTGCACCTGGGCCACGTCGTGCATGTACACCATCGCGCCGCCCACGTTCTTGATCGGCAGGTCGCCGAGCTCGGCGATCTCCGCCGGCGCGCTGTTGAGATTGATGTTGTATTCGAAATTGCCGATCTTTTCCGAGCCGACCGGGGTAATGAGGTTCTGTGACGCCAGCGCCTGGGCCACGTCCAGGCCGGTCAGGCCGCGCGACTGCAACGCCGCGGTGTCCAGATCGAACATCACCTGCGGCGTCTTGCCACCGAACGGCCAGGGGATGCCTGCGCCCTGCACCGTGATCAGTCGCGGGCGTACGAAGTTCAGCCCGAGATCGGCGAGATTCTGCTCGGTCAGCCCCTGACCCGACAACGCCAGTTGAATAATCGGTACCGTCGAGGCGCTGTAATTGAGAATCAGCGGCGGCGTCGTGCCGGCGGGCATCTGCTTGAGCAGGCTCTGCGCGATCGCGGTGACCTGGGCATTGGCGGTGGCGATGTTGACCGACGGATGGAAGAAGATCTTGACGATGCCGAAGGTGGTGTACGAATTCGCCTCGAAGTGCTCAATGTCGTTGACCGTGGTCGTCAGTGCCCGCTCGAACGGGGTGATGATGCGCCCGGCCATCTGGTCTGGCGGCAAGCCCTGGTATTGAAAGGCGACGGCAATGATCGGGATGTTGATGTTCGGAAAGATATCCACCGGCATGCGCAGCGCGGTGAACGTCCCGATGAGGAGAATGAGTAACGCCGACACGACAAACGTGTAAGGCCGGCTCAGCGCGATACGGACTATGGCTAACATGTGGGCGGTGACCTGTGCTCCTCAATGGCTGACAGATTGCACCGCCGCCCTTGCCGGGAAATTTCCTGCCGCCGCTCGGGCGTTTCAATTGCAACGGCTGCCGCCATTCGTCGCCCGCGGGGAGTCGATTCGCGAGCCGATTGCCGCAAAATGGACCACGCGCACTGGCCTTCAGTTGGGGTTGCAGCGCCGTTTGAGCCAGGTGCGGCTGGCGTCCTGGGCGCAGAGGCGCGAGGACGCGGCCAGATCGTCGTCGAATGGCTCAGGCCACCCGCTCGGCCGGTTGCGCTTCGCTGGCGTCCTGTGTTGCCAGGCCGCCGATAGCGGCCCAATCGAGTGTGTCGCCGCCCTGCGCCAGCAACCGCAAAAAGCGGTCATGCAGCAGGCTGCCGAGCGGCATCGGCACGCGCAGATTCTCGGCCGCGGCCAGTGCCAGGCGGATGTCCTTGTAGCCGAGCGGCGCGGCAAAAGCCGCCGGCTGAAAGCGGCGCGCGGCGATCAGCTCACCATAGAGCTTGTAAGCGGGCGCCGGGAAGATGGTGGCAGTGAGCAGATCGACGTAGGCACGCCGATCAATGCCCGCCTTGCCGACGAGCGCGATTGCCTCGCCCAATGCCTCGATTACCGCCGCGGCCAGGAAGTTTCCGCTCAGCTTGACGAGATTCGCGGCCGACGGCTCCGAACCCATCGGCACGGTCTTCTGTCCCAGTGCCCGAAACAGCGGCTGACACGCTGCGAGCGCCGCGGCATCACCGGCCGCGACGATGAACAGCTTGGCGGCGGCCGCCATGTCCGGTCGCCCAAACACCGGCGCAGCCACGTAGCGCTGGCCGGCCTGCGCATGCGCCCGCGTCAGGCGCTGCGAGAGCGCGACGCTGATCGTGCTCATCGACAGATGGATTGCTTCCGGGCGCAGATGATCAATGAGACCTCCCCCGCCCAGGGCGATGGCGGCTGCCGCATCGTCATCCGCCAGCATGGTGACCACCACCTCACCGTCGCACACCGCGGCGATGCTGCTCGCCGCGCGTGCGCCGAGCTCGACGAGCGGGGCGCTTCGGCCGGGCGTGCGGTTGAATACGCTGACTTCGTGTCCGGCCTTGACGACGTTGGCCGCCATGGCCGCGCCCATATGCCCGAGTCCGATGAATCCGACTTTCATTGCTCTATCTCTCCGTGTCAGTTGCCAATCAGGCGCGTTGCAGAGGTGCCATGAACTCCGGGCCGACGGGATCGACGACCGCCGCGTTCACGATGCGTTCGATGAGCTCCCGATCCGGGCCCGCGAGCGACCAGTCCGCGACATCGAGCGCCGCTGCCACCTGATCGGGGCGACGGGCGCCCCAGAGCGCCACGCTGATGCCCTGGTCGAGCATCCACCGCACCGCCAGCTGGATCACATGCCGATGGAAGCGCCGCTGCGCGAGCTCATCGAGCTGCCGCACCGCCTCGAGATACTGGGCAAACCGGGGCGGCTGGAATTTTGGATCAATGCGCCGCAGATCATCACCCTGGAAAGTGGTGTCCGGTCGCATGCGCCCGCTCAGCAGACCGCGGCACAGCGCACCGTACCCGAGGGTGGCGATGTTGTTGGCGCGGCAGTAGGGAAGGATCTCCGCTTCGATGGCACGCTCGAACAGGTTGTAGGGCGATTGCAGCACGTGCAGAGGCGCGACGCTGCGGAAGCGCTCCATCTGCGGTACCGAGAAATTGCTGACACCGATGGCGCGAATCTTTCCCTGCTCGTAGAGCACGCGCATCGCCTCGGCAGTTTCCTCGACGGCTACCAGCGGGTCGGGCCAGTGGACCTGGTAGATATCGATGTAGTGGGTACGCAAGCGGCGTAATGAGTCGTCGATCTCCCGCAGAATCCGCTCCCGGGTCGCGTTGCGGTAGACCTTGCCGTCGCGCCATTCCAGGCCGACCTTGGTGGCGATGACGGCCTGTGCACGTCTACCGCCTGCGAGTGCCTGACCCACGATCTGTTCGGATACCCCGAATCCATATACCGGCGCGGTATCGATCAGATTGATCCCCTGGTCGAGGGCGGCGCGGATGGTGGCGACCGCGGCGCGCTCGTCCGTCCCGCCCCACATCCAGCCACCCATCGCCCAGGTGCCAAGTGCCACCCGCGCGACGCGTAACTGAGTGCCTGGAATGTCGACGGACTCGCCATGGGACTGGTGCATCTGGGGCTGGGCTGACTGTCGCATGGGTGGCGCGCTCCTCTTCCTCGATGCTGGCACGTTGCACCGCAGGGCTTGCGCGGACATTTCTGCGCCCCGGCGGGGCGTTTCAATTGCAACGGGGACACGATCGGCACGTCCCAGGGCCGCTGCCGACCCCGATTCAGCGTCTTGCGGCGAATATGCGCTGCTGCAGATTCAGGGATCCAGGGATGCGATGCCATGGCGGATGGCGAACTTCACCAGGGCTGCGATTCCCCGGATCTCGAGCTTGCGCATGATACGGCTGCGATAAGATTCGACCGTCTTCGGCGAAAGATTGAGAAGTCTGGCCGCGGCAACGCTCGACTTGCCTTCTGCAGTCAAGCGCAGCACGTCACGCTCACGATCGGTGAGCTGGCTCAAGGGATCTAGTGCAGCGCGTTGCGCAGCGATATCGAAGATCACCAGGTTGGAGACGGACTCGCTCATATAGCGCCTGCCCCGGCTGATGCGACGCAGAGCCTCGACTACCTCGGCAGCACGCGCACTCTTGAGCACATAGCCGTCGGCACCGGCGCGCAATGCCTGATAGACGTAGTCGGCGCCGGCGTGGTGCGATAAGATCAGCACGCGTGTTGTCGGCGACAGCTTGCGGATCTGGCGGGTGACGGCAATGCCATCTATGCCTGGCACGTTCAGCGCGATGAGCGCGACGTCGGGTCGTAGCTTGACGGCGAGATCGACGGCCGTCACATCGTCGATTGCACAACCCACTACTGCCACGTCGCCGAGCGACCTCAACAACACCTTCATGGCATCCACCACCACGCCATGACTGTCCGCGATCAGCGTGCGGATCGGTGCACTGGCAGGAGTCGAATTCCTGGACCTCGGACCTTCCATGAAAGCGGCCTGTGCGGATTCCCCGGAACTTCAACCCAGCGCGATGACGACCGCCATCACGCCGAACATGCACGCCATCCCGACGACGACAATCCACAGTGGATTGCGAACAGTATTTACCGGCGCCGCTGCATCATCATTCGCAGCCGCGTGCGCATCTGCACCCGTCAGCAGGGCTGCTGTCGGTGCGAGCGCAGAGTCCGCGGCCGTGAGCGCCATTGGTTGCGGCGACCGCGGTATGACGTTCGGATTTCTCATGTTGCTTCTCCGTCCGACGACGCACTGTCGTCGATCTCGAAGCAAAGCGTGCTACCGCAAGGTTTCGCGCTGCGCTTGCGCGAAGCGTCGGACATTTCAAACGTAATGTTCGCGGCAATGTGACAGGCAGCCGCTGCGCACCGGCCCCTGTCCACCCGCCTGGAGCCTCAGGCGTTCACGAACACGCGCGGCTTCAGTACAGCACCTCGACCGCACAGTCGAAGGTATAGCCTACCCCGCGTTCGGTGACGATGAACCGGGGTTGCGCGGGATCCGCTTCAATCTTGCGGCGCAGCCGCGCGACCTGAACGTCGATCGAGCGGTCATAAACCTCGTTGTCGTACACGCGACTGGTCTCGAGCAGCTGGTCCCGCGTCAGGACCCGCTGCGGAGCGCCGAGCAACGCCGCCAGCAGGTTGAACTCACCATTCGTCAGATCAATCGGTCGTCCGTCGCGTTGCTTGAGACGCCGGGTACGCAGGTTGAGCTCGAACTCGGCAAAACGGTAGGCGCGAACCTTGCGTTCGCGCGCTTGCGAGAGCGCCGCACCCTTGGTCCGGCGCAGCACCGTGCGGATGCGCGCCAGCAGCTCGCGTGGACTGAAGGGTTTGGTCAGATAGTCGTCCGCCCCCAGCTCGAGTCCCATGACGCGGTCGGCTTCGTCCCGCACGCCGGTGAGCATGACTATGGGAATCGCCGAGCTTTCGCGCAGCGTGCGCGCGATCGACATGCCGTCCTCGCCGGCGAGGCGCAAGTCGAGGATGACCAGATCGATCGCTTCGTCGGCGAGAATCTGCGACATCTGCGCGCCGCTCGCCACCACGCTGACGCGCAGCCCGTTTTCCTGGAGATACTCCTCCAGCAGTGCACGGATCTGCGGATCATCGTCCACGACCAGGATGTGCGGCTGGATTGTTTCCGACATACCTGCAACCTCCGTGGCTGGCCCGTCAATTTAGCACGAAAGACCTGGGCCGGATTTGCATCCGCTCACCGCACGCCGTACCGCGTTTCGCAATGAGCCGCTTCAGGCAGCCGATCGCAGCACGCGTGCCAGCGACTCGGCGAGGTCGCGGCCCTGCAGCGGCTTGCGCAGTACCTCGCGGGCGCCGACCGCGGCCGCTCGCTGCACGAGCTGCGCGCCACCATGACCGCTCATCAGGATGATCGGTACGCCGGGCTGAATCTGGCGGATTTCCTGGGCAAATTCGCTGCCGACCAGATCGGGCATCGCCTCATCGGTGAGTACCAGATCGAAGCGCTGCGGCGCGGCCCGAAATGCTGCCAGCGCCGCGCGGCTCGATTCGAAACCGACCGGCCGGTAGCCGAGCTCGGTGAGCATCTCGTTCGCGAGTGCCACGAGCGTGCGCTCGTCGTCGACGATCATTATCGTTTCCCCATGTCCACGGGGCAGCTCGCCGACCGCCGCAACCGCCGGTTGGCCCGCTTCACCCGCGAGCGGCAGCCAGATCTCGAACGTCGTCCCTTTGCCGGGCCTCGTCGCAACGTCGATGGCACCGCCAAGCTCGGAAACGATGCCGTGCACCAGCGACAGCCCGAGTCCGGTCCCCTCGCCGACGCCCTTGGTGGTAAAGAACGGGTCGAACATGCGCTCGAGCACCGCGGGCTGGATACCGGTGCCGGTATCGCTCACGGCCAGCCGCACGTACGTCCGCGGAGCGAGAGTCCCCCGCGAAAGCGAGCGGCGCTCGCGCAACTCGACGCGATCGAGAACCACCCTGAGTACACCGCCTCGCTCCATGGCGTGGAGTGCGTTGGTACACAGATTCATTGCCACCTGATGCAGGTGCGTCGCATCTCCGATCACGGCAGCGTCACCGGCCGTGAGCGCCTTCTCCAGGCGAATCCCCGGCGGCAGCGAGGCAGCGAGCAGTTCCAGGGTTTCCTCGACCACGGCCTGAACGTTCACCGGCACGCGCTCACCGAGCCCGCTGCGGCTGAAGCCGAGAATCCGGTCGACCAGCACCTTGGCGCGCCCGGCAGCGTGCATGACATTGTCGAGGTAGCGGCGCATGGCGCTGCCAGCGGTCGCGTGCTGGTAGGCCAGCTCGCCGTATCCCAGGATCGCTCCGAGGATATTGTTGAAGTCATGGGCGATGCCGCCAGCCAGCGTGCCGATCGCTTCCATCTTCTGCGACTGCCGCAGCTGCGCCTCCAGTTGCTCCCTGGCGACTTGCGCCTGCTTTTCGGCGGTGACGTCGACTGCCGAGCCGACGAATCTATACGGCTTGCCGCTGGCGTCGCGCAGACAACGGCCACGTGCGAGCAGCCAGCGCCACTGTCCATCAGGTTGACGGACGCGGTACTCGCACTCGTACTGGCGCGTACGCCCTTCGAAATGATCCTTCAAAGCGGCGTCGATGCGCGCAACATCGTCGGGATGAAACACGATTCGCGCGAACCACGCGGTGCGAGTGGTGTAGTCCGAGCCTTCGCTCAGGCCCGCCCACTCTTTCATCTTCGGCGACAGGAACAGGCGGTCAGTCCCAACGTCCCAGTCCCAATGGCCCTCGTTGGCTCCCTCCATGGCGAGCGCGTAACGCTCCTCGCTTTCACGCAGTGCGCGCTCACCGCCCTCGACCTGGCGCAATTGCCGCCACAGACCCGCAATGGTTACCGCTCCCAGCACCGTGACGATGAGCGTGCGCAGGCCGAGCCGGAAGGTCTCGTCACGCCACGGGTGCAACGCAGCCTCCTCGGCGCGCGTCACCGCGAGGCGCAGCGGCGTATCCCGCACGGGCGCAACGGCGATGAAGTCACGCTGACCCCCGATGGGGTTCAGGACTCGCCCGACTCCCGTAGTCGGCGCGGCAACGAGTTGCGGGAATTTATGCCCAAGCACGCCCGGCGTCGACGGAATTGCCACGAGCAGAGTCCCGTCCTCGCGCAGCAGCTCGATCGCGCTGTCGCCGCCGAGCTTGACCGCTGCATAGAACTGCTGCAGATCCTCCAGGTCGACGATTGCCGTGATGACGCCGGCGAAACCGGCGCCATCATCGAGTCGCCGCGAAAGCACGACCGCGGCGCGATTCTCCGAACGTGTCACGAGCGGCTCGCTCATGAAGAGTCCGGCCGCCGTGCCGTCCCGCTGGGCAACGAAGTAGGAGCGGTCGGATACCTCCAGATGAGCGGGCGACGAGCCGCGTGAACGGTAACGCTGTATGCCCTGCGCATCGACGATGGTGAGCAGGCGCACCTGGCGCACCGCCGCCGCGCGGTTCCCCAGAACCTCGTCCACACGCTCGGTTGGCAGCTGGTGTCCGGCGGTTTCATACCAGCGCGCCGTATCGCGTAACAGAAGATCGATCCCCTGCCAGGTCCACGCGGTCTGCTCGGCAAGCGCTGCGGCAACATTGCCGAGCTCGCGATTCGTTGCGATCAGCGAATTGCGATACGCGCGCCAGGCGTCGTAAGCAGAGGCGCCCGCAAATGCCAGGATCACGAGCACGCCCAGTACGATCGCCCCGAGCCGCAGCTGTCTGAAGCGGAGTGCGCGGCTGCGCGGTAAGGCGGAGGCGTCGTCGGATGCGGACATGCGGTGCGTGCGCAGGCTCAGCTCGAGGCGCCAATGATAGCGCGCACCGCCTCGAGCAGATCGCCGCGGGTCAGTGGCTTTGCCAGGACCCGCGCGACACCGGACATCTGCGCGGTGGTGCCAACGGCTGAAAGACCGGAACGAAACTGTGCGGAAATCGCGATCACCGGTGTGCCCGGATGCGCAGCCTGGACCTCACGCACCAGCTGCGCACCCGCCTGTTTGGGCATGTAGACACTGACGATCACGAGATCCTCTGTGCCTCCGGGTCGCAGCCCCGGCGCTGCGGCCTCCCGCACGCGATAACCTGCCTGGCTCAGCCACTCCCTGAGGAGCGCGCGCATGAGATCATTTTCTTCGTATATCACAATGTCCGACATTGTTCCGATTCGGTCCGGCGGGCGGCTGTGCGCCGAGGGCAGGAGGAATGTGCCGGAGCGGTTCTTCCACGTCATTTCGCGCGGTTCGCCGCTCGTTTCAATCGTAATTAAACCCCGGCTGTCGACGAGGCTCGAGCGGGATGTGAACAATATCCTCAGTACGCGCGGCCGTTTGCGCAGGAGAACGGTCGGCGCCAGCCTGCGCAGCACGGGGATCTTCGGGAACGACTGCACCACGGTGCGACGTACACCCGGCGCCAGGCGCCGGTGCCCCCGGCGCATCCTTGCGTACACCATGCGGCAGCGACGGGCAGGATGACTTTACGCAGACGCTATGTGCGGTGGCGCACAGATGCAGTTCCTTGAGTACGTAAATCTCACGTACCTGGGGTTTTTGATGCCGAGAGGCAACGCGTTCATGGACGAATGCGTTGCCTCGAGGCGCTAAAGGCGTACCGACGTTCCCGCCACAATGGTGCGCATGTTAGCGGGCGAGGGATGCCCCGCTCGCGGGACCGATCAGTGGTCTACCGCACAGATCATTACACCGCCGTTCGGCATGGTGTAGCGATGAGCATTGATGTCACCGCGCACACCGACAAGGGACTCCGCGTACCACTCCCGTCGCGGATCGGCGCGAAAAACCGGCTGCTCGCCTCCCTCCCCGCCCGAGATCGCCAGCATCTGCTGGCGCGCTGCGAGCAGGTTGAGCTTTTCTTTGCCGATGTGCTCTGTAAGCCCGGCGCGCCCATGCGACACGTCTTCTTCCCCACCGACAGCTTCATTTCCCTGGTGACCCCGATCGACGGTCACGCCAAACTCGAAGTCGGCCTCGTCGGCGACGAAGGCATGCTCGGGGTCTCCTTGATGCTGGGCGTGGATGATGCCCCCCTGCTCGCCCTGGTCCAGGGCGCCGGCAGCGCCTGGCGAATGGAGGCGGTGAATTTCCGCCGTGAGCTCAAATATAGTCCGGCGCTGCAACGAGGTCTGAACCGTTACCTCTACGTGACGCTCACCCAGTTGGCGCAGACTGCCGCGTGCACTCGCTTCCATCTCGTCGAGGCGCGACTTGCTCGTTGGCTGTTGATGACCCGCGATCGCGCACATGCTGATACGTTCGCAATCACACATGAATTCATGGCCTACATGCTGGGCGTACGCCGCGCAGGCGTCACTCGGGCCGCCAGTTCTTTGCGCAGACGCAAGCTGATTCGCTACAGTCGCGGCAACCTCAGCATCCTCGATGGACGCGGCCTGGAAGCCGCTGCTTGCGGATGTTACGCGGCGACCAAGGAAACGTACGCCCGGATCTTAAGCTAGCCTGCGGGCTTCTTCGACTGCCCGCTGTGCCACATACGCGCTAAAGGACAACCCGCGCAGTTCCCACTGCGCGGGCTGCGACCCGGGTTAAGCACGATCGCCGTCGGTTCTCGGTCAGCGCGACGCGGCAGGTGGATTGCTGATAATCACCTCGACGCGCCGGTTCTGCTGCCGTCCGGCTGCAGAATCGTTGCTCGCCACCGGATCGTTCTTCCCCTTGCCCGATGCCGACAACCGTGTTGCACCGATGCCTTGTCCGGTCAGGTAAGACTTCACTGAGTCGGCCCGCCGCTCGGATAACCCTTGGTTATAGTCCTCACTGCCAACGCTGTCCGTGAAGCCCTCGATGGCAACATTGCGGTCCGGATACTCATTGAGGAAGGCGACAAGCCTGTTCAGATTCCCGGTGGCGCCGGCCTTCAAATCCGCTCGCCCGTTCTCGAACAACACATCGCCGAGTGTCAGCACCAATCCCCGGTCCGTCGGCTTGGCCTGCAGTACGTCGATCTGTCGCTGCAACTCCGTGGCTTGCTGCCTCGAGTTCGCCGCGGCCTGCTCCGAACTCGCCGCAGCCAGCTCCGAGTTCGCAGCGGCGACGTGCGCGGCGTCCGCTTCGCGCGTGCGAGCGTCGAGCCGCGCACCTTCGCGCTGGGCGCTGAGCGTAGCACGCTGATCCTCCGCCAGACTGGTCTCAGCCTGTGCTCTCGCGATCTCAACTTTCCGATCGGCCAGGTAAACTCGGTACGCTCCAAGCTCCTGATCGGCCTGCGGTTGCTCGGCGACGCGCACGGCAGTATCCGCCTCTTTCATCGCAACCGGCGCGCGGCTCGCGAGATTCGGATCGGACTGCAACTGTGTCAGCTTGTTGCGCGCTTCTGCAGCGCCGTCCGGTTTCACCGGCGCTGCCGCACAGGCGGCAAGCAACACGGAAGCTACAGCCGTGGCGATCAGCATCGTGCCCGGCATCACGCCCCTTGGGTTGATCGTCTTCATGGCTTGTCTCCTGAATTGCGCTGCATCTCCTCGATCAGAGTGCCGTTGCTGCGCGTCATTTCCTCATTCACCGCCCTGGCCTTGACGTCCGCGGTCTTCGCGGAAGCGAGCTCGGCTTCGACGCGCGATTCGTCGGCAAACTGCTCCGCCATGGTCATTCTCTGTTCCTTCACGGCGGTATCGGCGGACGCGAGCTTCGTGCGCGCCTCGCCCAACTCCCCGGGAGCGTAACGTCCGGCCTCGGTCTTCTCGGCGTTCGAAATGGCCCGCTGGGCGGCCTGCAGGCTTGCGGTGGGCGCCGGCGGTGTGGATGCGCACGCGGCGGCGAGGATGAGCACGCCTGTAAGGCCCACTGCTGCTCGTAGCCGCGAACCAGGGTGTGCTGGCGATGTTGCGTTCATTTTCAATTCTCTACTGGGGTGACGGTGGACACCGCTCTGCCGGCCATCCATCAGAAGGTGCCAGCGTGCGCGGCCGCAGCGAGCAGGTCGGTGCGCAGACGCACATTGGCTTGCGGCGGCGTTGAGCCTCCGGTTCTGTGCGTTGGCGCACTTAAGCTGCCATGCGGAACTAGCGCGGGCGATGATTAAGGGGCCCAGCAAGGGGCTCTGTACGCTATCGCACAAGGGGACGAGAATCGGTCTATACTCACGCATGCGGCCCCGTCTGTGGGCAGTCACGGCAATGATGCTCTCCATGCCTTTACCGAGTTGCGAACCGCAGCAAAATCATCTGCTTGCGGCGCTATCGGCTGCCGAGCAGAAGCGACTTTACCCGCACTTGCGGCTGGTCCAAATGCCGCTCGGCAAAATCCTCTACGAGTCCGGCGATGTCCTGCGGCACGTTTATTTTCCGATCAATTCCATCGTATCCCTGCTTTATGTTCTGGCCGACGGTGCCTCGGCGGAAATCTCGGTCGTGGGCAACGAAGGCCTGATCGGCATCGCGCTGTTCATGGGCGGTGAAACCACCCCCAGCCGGGCGATCGTGCAGAGTGCCGGCTACGCCTACCGGCTGGTCGGACAGCAGCTCAAGGACGAGTTCCATCGCAACGGCCAGATGCAGATCCTGCTTTTGCGCTACACCCAGTCCCTGATCACGCAGATGGCGCAGACCGCGGTGTGCAATCGCCATCACTCCGTCGATCAGCAACTGTGCCGCTGGTTACTGCTCTCCCTCGACCGACTGTCGTCCAACCAATTGACCATGACGCAGGAGCTCATCGCCAACATGCTGGGCGTGCGCCGCGAGGGCGTTACCGAAGCCGCCGGCAAACTGCACAAGCTCGGCATCATCCGCTACGCCCGCGGAAAGATCACCGTGCTTGACCGGCCAAAGCTGGAACAGCGGTGCTGCGAGTGTTATGCCGTGGTCAAGAAGGAAAGCGATCGCCTTGCTGCCATTTCACCGCCGGAATTCCGCCTTCAGGGCATCAGTTGATCCCGGCACCGGTGCGTAAGTACGCAGCCGCAACGCAAACTCCCTGAGCGCGAGGATGCCGCTATTCTCGGCCTGGATGCACAGGTGGCGCAATTGCTCCAACGCACGCGCATGACTCGCGGACCCTTCATCCCAAATCTGCTGCAAGTGGTCACGGAATTCGATCACGGTTCGCAGGACCTCATACCGCCCGAGTAGCTCGCGCACCTGCTGCCGGGTCCATTCATCGAGCAGCTGCGGATGTCGAATGAGCAATTGCGCCGAGCGATGCGCGGGGCCAACCGAATCTTCGTGCATGGTCACCGCACGAAACACCGGTCGAATCACGCGGCGACGGTAGTCCCGCAGAACGTGCATGCGATTGGTGAACAACGCCTGCACGCTGTCGGCGTCTATGGCGGCGCGGTCGCGCACGATATTCGGCGTCGGCGCAAGGCTGTCGATTCGCGCCAGCCCAAGCGCACGAAACACGCATATGAACAGCCAGCCGATGTCGATCTCCCAGCGCTGCACGGCAAAGCGCGGCGAGGACGGAAATGCATGATGATTATTGTGCAGCTCCTCGCCGCCAACCAGTATGCCCCAGGGCACAATGTTGGTAGCCGCGGTGGGCAATTCGAAACTTCGATAGCCGACGCGGTGGCCGAACCCGTTAATGACGCCACCGGCGAACAAGGGTTGCGCGACGAGTTGCACCGCGAGCATGACGATGGCCGGCACGCCGAACAGGATCAGTTGCAACACCACGAATAGCGAGATGCCGACCTTGGGGAAACGGCTATAGAGATTGCGCTCGAGCCAGTCGTCAGGCGTGCCACGCCCATAGTTGGCGAGAATCTTCGGATCACGTGCCGCCGCTACGTAGAGCTCATAACCCTGCAATAAAACCCGCCTCAAACCGAAGATCACCGGACTGTGGGGGTCTCCGGATCGATCCGCGAACGCGTGGTGTCGGCGATGGACCGCCACCCATTCGCGGGTCACCGTGCCCGAGCAGAACCACAGCCAGAATCGGAACAAGTGCCGCAGCGCCGGGTGCAACCGCAGGCCGCCATGGGACTGGTCGCGGTGAAGGTACAACGTCACGCCAAGAAACATCAGTTGCACCATCGCGAACGTGCAAGCCACATAGCCCCACCAGGGGAGGCAAATTGCGCCATAAAGGCAACTCACCGGCATTGACGCACCTCGAGAGCTCGCGCGACAGCCATCTCCTCGTCGAATCGGGAAGCGGCTGCTGACAAAACGGAGTACCCCGAACGCGCAGGCACTTCCGTACGCCGGCGTACGCAGACCGCAGTCCGTTATGTCATTTGCAGCCGCTGCGAGTGGCAGGAGCCCGCGGTCGGAGGATGCGAACGGCTCCGGCGGGCTCGTGGGAAACCGAAAAAAGCGCCGCCAGCGCGCAGCAGCGCGCCAGCGGCCTCAATGCTGAATCCATCGAACAGTCGCTCAGGGGAAGCTAAGTTCATCAGGGTTGTGGATTCAGGCACTGGCAGGCTACTTCCTCAAGAGGATCTGCTCGGTGCGGTAACGAACATATGTCGCAGACAGTAAGCGCATCGCCAGTTGGTACCAGAACCCACGCACCTGTGAGCCGTGTATGCCACCCCTGCCGGCGGTTTACCTGCGTACGTTGACGCACAGACCCAACCTTGTTCATGCAGCTAGGGTCGCAACCGGGCTGAACCTGACTGTGGTTCACCCCCGAGACTCCTCGCCGCGATCGCTCGGGATGCGGCCCCCACCATGCCCACTCATCAACGATAGAGATTACTTTATGGATATCAGAATTGTCCTGGCCACCGCCGGTCTGGCAGTGGCCGCCTTGGCCACCAGCGCCGCTGCATACGCGGCGACCCAGACGCAGATCGACACGCGAGTGTCCGAGACCCTTGCTTATTTCAATACGATCAGCCCCGCGAACAAAACGCTGCTGCATAAGGCCGCAGGCGTGCTGGTGTTCCCCCGCGTCACCAAGGGTGGCATCGGCGTCGGTGGCGAATTTGGCGAAGGCGCGCTGCAGGTCGACGGCAAGACGGTCGGCTACTACAGCATCGGAGCCGCCTCAGTCGGTTTGACGCTCGGACTGGCCAAGCACAGCGAAATCATCATGTTCATGACGAAGGACTCGCTCGATAAGTTTACCTCCGCCAAGGGTTGGTCCATTGGCGCGGATGCAGGAGTCACTGTGGTTTCCGCGGGCGCCAACGGCAGCTATGACACGCAGACGCAGCAGAAGCCGATTCTCGCCTTTGTTTTCGCCGAGAAAGGCTTGATTGGCGACCTGTCACTCGAGGGCTCGAAGATCTCAAAGATCAACCCCAACCCTTAAGGTCGACTTGAAGACCGGCCCGGCGCCGCATGCGCCGGGCCTTTTTTTCGACCGGGAATAAGCTGCGAGTGCCCACCGTTTGGGTGTGCCACCGCACCGACCACATCGCCCTGCGGGGCTAGCGTAACTGTCACCGAATCGCCGCCCGCGGCTGCAGGTGCGCAGCGAGCGACTTGACCGCAAGCTCGTGCTTGTTCGCCGTGTTGACTTGTTGGAGGCAGTTCATGAAATCCCTTAGTCACCTTTCTACGTGCCTGCTGATCACAGGATTCCTCTTCATTTCGGCCTGTGTGTTCGCCGGTCCCGGCCACGACGACCGTGGCGACCACGGCGACCGGCAAGCTCAGGCGCGCGCCCCTCACGACGACGGCGGCAGGGGCTGCGGCTCAGACCACCAGCGTGACGGCTGTGAGGACCCAGGCCATCACTAGGAAGTGGGGCGCAGTTCAGCGGCGCCCTGGCCTCCGTGAGGAGACGCCTATGCATGACGATACGGTTACGACAACCGGGAAGCGCTCGACACTCAAGCTGAACAGATCGTGCGGCAAAGGTCTGCACGCTTACCCGGGGAGTGTGATGGCAGAGTGCCGCTCGGATCGCGACGGAGATTCAACCCGCCAGGCGGCACGGTAGATGGACTGGAATCTCGTCGAAGCCAGTTGGCAGCAGTTCAGGGGCGAGGTGCACGCAAACTGGGGAAGGCTCACTCCCGCTCACCTGGACTCGATTGCGGGCAAGCGTGCCCGCCTGGTGCGTAAGATCAGAGAAGCGTATGGCGTCACCGGCGATGAAGCCGAACGGCAGATCAAGGGCTTCGAGGCGCGCAACCAGCACCCCCGGCCCGTGAGCCTGCGTTGAGCGGACTTATGGTGCGCGCGCATCCATCCTCACCATCCACGGCTCCGAGCGAAGGCGCGCCCGCGAGCCGCCTGGCGCGCATATTGGTAGTCGATGACGACGTGGCCGCCGCCAAGGCTCTCGCGTCATTGCTGCAAGCGGCTGGATACGGAGATGCACGCGTCGCGCACACCGGCGCCACTGCGCTTGCTCTCGCCGTGACATTCGTGCCTACGGTCCTGCTCATAGACCTCGAGCTGCCGGATATGAGCGGTTACGACGTCGCCCGTCACCTCTCCCAGCGTCCACAGCTGCAGAACCTGAGATTGATTGCCCTGACGACTACCAATGAGCATCCCGGCCGCGAACTTGCGCGCGCGTCAGGGATCGAACGATACCTGATCAAGCCGGTCGGCTCCGCCGACCTGGACGAGTTGTTCGGCTGAGCTCGCGACCCACGCAGTGTACGCCATCGCACCGACGAGCCCTGGCGGCGCCCGTAACCTCTGTCGGAGTTACCGGAGAGCGCTCATGCGGAATATTGTGGATGAGAACTGGCAGCGGCTCAGGCGTCGCTTGAAGGATTTCTGGAACAGGCTCATTGGTGAGAAGCGTACGCCGAGCGTCGGCGCTCGCTGCTGATACCAGACCGCCGTCGACGACCGCATACCCGCCCCGCATTCGCGCGCACCTTGCGCCGAGGACCGCAGTGTGCGCGCAACCTCAGGGCACTCCCGTGTTACCTTGACGGATAACGGGACGTACAGCTCGCGCGCGTGCAACTCGGTAAACCGACCAAATTGAAAACGCTGCTCCGTCGTGTCTTTGGGCGTCGCATCCCGCTGTCGCCTTGGGACAATGACGAGGTCCTGCGCGCGGAACTGTTTAGTATCGAGCGCCTGGAGCAGCATGCAGAGAGTCTGGCCACTGCACAACAGGTTACGGAGCGCCCCATACCCCGCCGCTCTCTCGGCAGGCGGCTCCGGGACAACGAAGCGGTGCTGCTCGCGGCCTATCGGGCCATCGCCGCGGCGGCGGCGGAAGGGCGCGCGATCTCGCCGGCGGCCGAGTGGCTCCTCGACAATTACCATCTGGTCGAAGAGCAAATCCGCGAGATCCGCCAGGATCTCCCGCCCGGCTTTTATCGACTGCTGCCGAAGCTGGCCAATGGACCGTTTGACGGCTATCCACGGGTGCTCGGCGTGGCCTGGGCGTTCGTGGCCCACACCGACAGCCGCTTCGATCCCGAATCGCTGCGTCGCTTCGTGCGCGCCTATCAGCGCGTTCAGCCACTGACCATCGGCGAGCTGTGGGCCGTCGCGATCACGCTGCGCATCGTACTGGTGGAAAATCTTCGGCGCGCTGCGGCCCGCATTGTGAGTAGTCGTGCCGCGCGCCAGGAAGCGGACGCGCTTGCGGATCGCCTGCTCGGCGTAAACGGTCATACGGCCGAGCCTGACGCTCTGCTTCGCCGCGACACGGACCGCCAGTTCTTCCCACCTGCATTCATGGTCCAGCTCCTTCAGCGTCTGCGGGATCAGGACCCGAGAGTGACTCCGGCACTGCCATGGCTGGAGAAACGCCTTGCCCCGCAAGGAACCACTCTTGACGAGATCGTGCGCGATGAGCACCAGCGCCAAGGTGCCTCAAACGTCACGGTACGTAACATCATCACCAGCATACGGTTGCTCTCGGATGTGGATTGGCCGGAATTCTTCGAAAGTGTCAGCCTGGTTGACGAGCTGCTGCGCTCCGCCAGCGACTTTTCTTTATTCGATTTTCCCACGCGTGATCTCTACCGCCGCGCAATAGAGCGTTTTTCACGCGGCGCGAAACTGACGGAACTTGCAGTTGCGCGCGCCGCCCTGGCGGCGGCCGATGATTCGGCGACCGCGGGCGACCCGACGGATGGCCGGTGTCGTGATCCAGGCTACTACCTGGTCGCCAACGGTCGGCGCGCCTTCGCCACCTCCATCGGCTATCGAAGCCCGCGCTTCAGCTGGCCCCATCGCTGGCGACCGGCGAGCGGTGTTGGCACCTACGTGGCGGCGATCGTTCTGGTGGCCGCGTTCGTTCTGTCGCTGCCATTACTGACGCTCAACGCATGGGGCGGCTCTGGCGCCCGTCGGGCGCTGCTTGCTCTCCTCGGCCTGATTCCCGCGCTCGATGCCGCCATCGCGTTCGTCAACCGCGCCGTGACGAGAAGGGTCGGCGCAACGATTCTGCCGGGTCTGGCGCTGCGCGACGGTGTTCCGCCGCATCTGCGGACGATGGTGGTCGTGCCCGCCTTGCTCACCACGCGCGCCGCACTCGAAGAGCAGATCGATCGTCTCGAAGTTCACTACCTCTCCTCGCCAGAAGGCGAGCTGTACTTTGCGCTGCTCTCGGACTGGGCAGACGCCCCGACCGAAAGTGCCGCCGGGGATGAGGCCCTGCTCGCTACCGCAACCGAGGCCATTGCGCGACTGAATCGACTTCACGGCAGGGGTGCAGCCGGTGACCGCTTCCTCCTGCTCCATCGTCGCCGCGTCTGGAGCGGTGTGCAGAGGCAGTGGATGGGATGGGAACGCAAGCGTGGCAAGCTTCACGAGCTGAATCGCCTGCTGCGCGGAGCGACCGATACAAACTTTCAGGAAACCGGTCAACGGCCGCCGAACGTTCCCGCGGCCGTGCGCTACGTCATTACGCTCGATGGCGACACCAGGTTGCCACGGCAAACGGCACGCCGCCTGGTCGGCAAAATGGCCCACCCGTTGAATCACCCCAGGTTCGATGCCCGAACCGGACAGGTGCTCGAGGGATACGCCGTCCTGCAACCGCGCGTCGCACCTTCCTTACCCGTCGGCCGCGAAGGTTCACTCTTTCAGCGCGTCTTCTCGAGTGCGAGCGGCATCGAACCCTATGCCGCTGCCGTGTCCGATGTCTACCAGGATCTCTTCGGTGAGGGTTCTTACGCGGGCAAGGGCATCTACGATGTTGATGCCTTTGAGGCTGCGCTAGCCGGTCGTGTATCCGACGGCACGTTACTCAGCCATGATTTGTTCGAGGGAATCTTTGCGCGCGCCGGTCTGGTTTCCGATATCGAGGTGGTCGAGGAATTCCCGTCGCGCTACGACGTCGCCGCGGCACGCCAGCACCGTTGGACGCGCGGCGACTGGCAACTGCTGCCGTGGATCTTTGGCAGGCGCGACGCGGCGGGCGCCGTTCGCGGTGGCTGCGGCCTGCCGCTGATCGGCCTGTGGAAAATGCTCGACAACCTGCGGCGCACGTTGTCGGCGCCCGCGGGTATAGCGGCCCTGCTGGCCGGGTGGCTCTTGCCTGGCAACGGCCCGCTTGTCTGGACGACCTTTGTCGTCTTGACGATTACGGTTCCGGCGCTGCTGCCGATTTTCGCGGATATCGTGCCGCGCCGCGCGGGCGTCAACGCCCGCAGCCATTGGCGCGCGCTGCGCAAAGACATCTGGTTGGCCGCGTCCCTGACCGCGTTCCGGATAACTTTTCTGGCGCATCAGGCATGGCTGATGATCGACGCGATCAGTCGCACGCTGTTTCGTCTGCTGGTAACTCGGCGGAACCTGCTCCAGTGGGTCACCGCAGCTCAGACGAACCTCAGCTCGCGACTTGATCTCAGTAGCGCCTATCGCCGCATGAGCGGAGGCATAGTCATTGCGACGGCTGCCGCGGCGCTCATCGGCTACCTCCGGCCCGATGCCTGGGGTGTGGCAACGCCATTCCTGATTCTGTGGCTTGCGGCCCCGGCCGTCGCGGTATGGATCAGCCTTTCCCCGCTCACCGCGGGTCGCCTGACGGTCACGGACGCAGACGCCCGGGCTTTAAGGCTCATTGCCCGCCGCACCTGGCGTTACTTCGAGACCTTTGTTACGGCGGACGACCATATGCTGCCGCCCGATAACTTCCAGGAAGATCCGCGGCCCGTCCTGGCACATCGAACCTCTCCCACCAACCTTGGCCTCTATCTCCTGTCCGCCGTCAGTGCTCGCGATTTCGGATGGACCGGCACGCTCGATACCGTTGATCGGTTGGAAGCGACATGCGCGACCATGAGTCGCCTGGCCCAGTATCGCGGTCATTTTTACAACTGGTACGATACCCAGGATCTGCGCCCGCTGGATCCGCGCTACGTCTCTTCGGTAGACAGCGGCAACCTTGCGGGGCATCTCATCGCACTGGCCAATGCCTGTCGCGAATGGATGGCTTCGCCGGTGGCAAGTCGTTGGTCATCTGCCGGGATCGCAGATGCCTTACATCTCGCGCGGCAAGCCCTGCAGGAGCTCCCCGACGAGCTGCGAACGCACACCCTCGCCTCCGTACAGCTGCTACACGCCTTCGATGCGCTCGCCGCTGCGCTCCACGAGGATGAGCTGGATCCGGGTGACTCCGCAACGCGACTGAGCCGGTTAGCTCCCCTCGCCGCAACCATTGCGGACATTGCGCGGACCCTGGCCAGTGAGCTGGACCATGATGCGGGCGGTGAGCTGCTTTTTTGGGCAGAAGCAGTACGCCGCTCGGTCGAGAGCTGGCAGCGCGATCTGAGCTTGACGGATGAGAGCATCCGCTCGCTACGGCAACGCCTGGCAACTGTGCAGTCGACCGCGCGGGAAATGTCCGCAGCGATGCAGTTCGGCTTTCTGCTTGACCCCGAGCGCCGACTCTTCTCGATCGGTTATCGCGCGACCGACGGCACGCTCGATCCGAGCTGCTACGACTTACTCGCCTCCGAGGCGCGTCTGGCAAGCTTCGTAGCCATCGCCAAGAACGACGTACCGGTCCGCCACTGGTTTCGGCTCGGACGCGCGGTCACAGCGGTTGGACACGGGGCAGCGCTGATCTCCTGGTCCGGGTCGATGTTCGAATACCTGATGCCATCGCTCGTCATGCGCGCGCCATTCGGCAGTCTTCTGGCACAGACCAATCGCCTGATCGTTCAGCGGCAAATACATTACGGTGCCGAGCTCGGGGTTCCCTGGGGCGTTTCGGAATCCGCCTACAACGCCCGTGACCTGGACCTCACCTACCAGTATTCGAACTTCGGTGTGCCGGGCCTGGGCCTCAAACGCGGCCTGAGCGCGAATGTGGTGATCGCGCCTTATGCGACGGCGCTCGCCGCGATGGTCGATCCGAAACGCTCCGCGCTGAATCTCGCGCGGCTCATAGCGCTCGGCGCCCGCGGTCGCTACGGTCTCTATGAGGCGCTCGACTACACCCGCAGCCGCCTGCCGGCAGGGTCCCAGGCTGCCATCGTGCGGGCGTTCATGGCACATCACCAGGGCATGACGGTGGTTGCTATCGCCAACCTGCTGTTCGACGGACTGATGCGCGAACGGTTTCACGCCGAACCGAGCATCCAGGCGACCGAATTACTGCTGCAGGAACGCGCGCCCCGCGACGTCTCGGTTGCGCATCCTCGCGCAGAAGAAGTCGGCACGGCGGCTCGAGTCGGCGATGTACCGCTCGCGGACGTGCGACGCGTCAGAACCCCGCACGCATCCACACCGCAAACCCATCTGCTCTCGAACGGCCGCTATTCGGTGATGCTCACCGCCGCCGGCTCCGGCTACAGTCGCTGGCACGATCTCGCCGTGAATCGCTGGCGCGAAGACACCACCTGCGACGCCAGCGGCAGCTACTTCTTTGTGCGCGACATCGAGAGCGGTGCCGTATGGTCTGCGGGCTATCAGCCCAGCGAGGTCGAGCCCGACAGCTACGAGGTGGCTTTCACCGAAGATCGAGCGGAATTCATCCGCCGCGACGCTGCGATCACCACCACTCTGGAGGTGCTCGTTTCGCCGGAAGATGACGCCGAGGTGCGCCGAATATCGATCGTCAATACCGGTAACCGGATGCGCGAGCTGGAGATCACCTCGTACTGCGAGCTGGTGCTGGCGCACCCGGCCGGCGACACCGCACATCCGGCATTCTCCAAGCTGTTTGTGCAGACCGAGCATGTAGCCAAAGTGGGCGCAATCCTGGCCACCCGGCGACGCCGCTCCCCCGCCGATCCCGAAATCTGGGCCGCGCATCACGCCGTGGTCGAAGGCGAGACCCTCGGCAAGCCGGAGCTGGAGACTGACCGGGCGCGTTTCCTGGGGCGCGGACGCGACATTAACGCGCCCATCGCCATGATGGACGGTCGACGGATGTCCAACACGGTAGGCACAGTCCTTGACCCGGTGTTCGCGCTTCGATATCGCGTCCGCATACCGGCAGGCGCCACCGTGCGCGCGGCGTTCTGGACCAGCATTGCCGCCACCCGCGAAGGCGTCCTGGATCTCGTCGACAAGCATCACGAAGCAAACGCCTTCGTGCGCGCGGCAACGCTGGCGTGGACGCAGGCGCAAATACAACTCCGTCACGTCGGTATCGACGCGGTGGAGGCCGGTCTCTTTCAGCGACTCGCCGGCCACGTGCTCTACGCTGACACGTCGCTGCGGCCGTCGTCCGCTAACATACGCCGCGGAGCTGGCGGGCGGTCCGCACTCTGGGCGCTCGGCATCTCCGGCGATCTGCCGATCGTGCTATTACGAATCGATCACGTCGAGGACATCGGCATCGCACGGCAGCTGTTGCGCGCCCACGAATATTGGCGCATGAAGCGGCTTGCTGTCGATCTCGTCATACTCAACGAGCGAACCACATCCTATCTTCAGGATCTGCAGGGCGCCCTGGAGACACAGCTGCGCATGAGTCAGGCCCGCACGCCGCCCGGCGCGGACAACACACGCGGATCGGTTTCTCTGCTGCGCACGGATCTGATCTCGGAGCAGACGTGCGCCCGCCTTGCGTCGGTCGCCCGTGTCGTTCTGGTGGCACAACACGGCAACCTGGATGATCAACTCGACCGCCTGCGAACCGCGCCGGTGCCCGCCAGCGAACCAACGAGCAACAGTCGGTATCAGCAAGCGAAAACCGACCCGCCTGTGCCGCAGGATCTCGAGTTCTTCAACGGACTTGGAGGATTTGCAGCAGGTGGGCGGGAATACGTCACGCTGCTGGGTCCCGGGCAGGCAACGCCCGCTCCCTGGATCAATGTCATCGCCAATGCCGAATTCGGCTTTCAGATCGCAGCGGAGGGCGCGGGATTCACCTGGGCGCTGAACAGTCGGGAGAACCAGCTTACGCCGTGGTCGAACGATCCGGTCACGGATCGTCCGGGCGAGGTCTTGTACGTGCGCGACGAGGAGAGCGGCGAGCTATGGGGACCGACGGCTGCGCCAATCCGGGATGACGACGGCTACTATGGCGCCCGGCACGGGCAGGGATACAGCCGCTTCGAACATACCTCCCATGGCATCGAGCTTGACCTGCTTGTGTACGTGCCGATGGCTGATCCCATCAAGATCTCGCGCCTGAAGATCCGCAACATCTCACGACGCGCACGAAGTCTTTCTGTCACGGCTTACGTCGAATGGGTGCTCGGGTCTTCGCGAGCTGCCTCGGGTCCGTTTATTGTGACCGCAAGCGATCCGGCTACGGGCGCGATGTTTGCGCACAACCCCTGGAGCGCGCTGTTCGGGTCGCGCGTGGCGTTTGCGGATCTCGCAGGAAGTCAAACGCAATGGACCGCCGATCGTCGCGAATTTCTCGGCCGACATGGCAGGCTCGACAGACCCGCTGCGCTCTCCGGGACAGCCTCCCTGTCGGGGCGCGTGGGCGCGGGCCTCGACCCCTGCTGCGCCCTGCGGAGCTACGTGGAACTTGCGGCAGAGCAGACTGTGGAAGTGGTCTTTTTCCTCGGTCAAGCCGCAAGCGCACCGGAGGCACAAGCCCTGCTGGCCCGCTACCGCGCGCTCGATCTCGATGCCGTCCTCGGCAGCGTAGTTCAGCACTGGGACGACGTGCTCGGAATGGTTCAAGTGAAGACACCGGACCGCTCCCTGGACATCATTCTCAATCGCTGGATGCTGTATCAGACCCTCGTCTGCCGCATGTGGGCGCGGTCGGCCCTCTATCAGGCGAGCGGCGCCTACGGATTCCGTGATCAGCTTCAGGATGGAATGGCGTTGGCTCTTTCCCGGCCCGGCCTGACGCGCGAGCATCTGCTGCGCGCCGCGCGGCGACAGTTCATCGAGGGCGACGTGCAGCATTGGTGGCTACCCTCGGGTGAGGAGGGATCGATCGGCGCCGGCGTCCGCACCCGCGTTGCGGATGATCGGGTCTGGCTGGCATACGCCACCGCTCACTACGTGCAGGCAACGGGGGATATCGCGGTTCTGGATGAAAGGGTGCCCTTTCTGGAGGGCCAGGCACTGCAACCGGGTGAGCCGGAAGCTTATTTTCAGCCGCTGCTATCGGACGAGGCGGCGCCGCTGTTCGAGCACTGTGCGCGGGCGCTGGAGCATAGCCTGCCTGTTGGAGAGCACGGCCTGCCCTTGATCGGCACGGGCGACTGGAACGACGGCATGAACCGGGTTGGCGAGCTGGGACGGGGTGAGAGCGTCTGGCTCGGATGGTTCCTGTATGCCACGCTCGTGGCGTTCGCGCCACTCGCGACAGCGCGCGATCAGCGAACGCGCGCGACTCGGTGGCTGGCCTGCGCGGAGGCGCTGCGCAGCTCATTGGAGCGCGAGTCCTGGGATGGCGAATGGTATCGGCGCGGGTATTTTGACGACGGTACGCCCCTGGGATCGGCCACGAGCACTGAATGTCGGATCGACTCCATCGCGCAATCCTGGAGCGTCATCTCCGCGGCCGGCGACCCGAGCCGCGCCTCGCGTGCGATGTCCGCGGTAGACACTCACCTCATCCGGCGTGACGCGGCTCTGGCCTTGCTGTTCACGCCGCCGTTCGATCGAACCACCCACGACCCGGGTTATATCAAAGGATATCCCCCTGGGATTCGCGAGAACGGGGGCCAATACACCCACGCCGCAACCTGGTCGGTGATCGCGTATGCCCTGCTTGGGCAGGGCAACAATGCCTGGGAGCTGTTCTCACTTCTCAATCCCATCAACCGTACCAGCACACGCGTCGATGTACACCGCTATAAGGCCGAACCGTATGTTATCGCCGCAGACGTGTATTCCGTCGCTCCGCACGTCGGGCGTGGCGGTTGGACCTGGTATACGGGCTCGGCCGGCTGGATGTATCGGGCCGGCCTCGAGGGGATCCTGGGATTTCGCGTACAGGGAGCCAGCTTGCTCCTGACTCCGTGTATCCCCGCAAAATGGCCGCGCTTTGCGATCACGTTCAAGTATTGCTCGGCGCGCTACGAAATCCTGGTCGACAACCCCGCGGGCGTCAGCCGCGGCATAATCCATGCCGAGTTGGATGGCAAGACGCTGCCGTCGGGTTCGCCAGCGCGTATCCCACTCGTGGACGACGGCGATACCCATTGCGTGCGGCTGGTCCTCGGAGCGCAGGCTCCATCCCCGCAGGCTGCCACGTCGGTCGTGGGAGTTTTCGAGGATTGACTGGGCGCCGGGTGATTTCAGTTACTACGCGGCCTGCCTGACGCCTGCGGGAGCCGCGGTGCGGCGGCTCAAGCGCGCCAACTCGCGCGCGATCTCATCCGGACGCAGCACGAAATCCACACAGCGGGTTTCAATGGCGCAGATGGGCATGCTGGGGAAGCGTGCGGAACCCGGGTGTTGCGCAAGTGTCGCGCCGCCGGCTCGCCTGATGGCTTGTACGCCCACGGCTCCGTCGGAACCTTCACCCGAAAGAACCACCACGATCGCGCTGCCACCACGCTCTTCCGCGAGCGAGGTAAACAGAACATCCCCGGGATGATGCAGTCCGCTTGCATTGGCTGTCACGCGAATGCAGCCACCTGCCACGGTCAGCGTGGCATTTGCGGTTATCAGGTAGACATGATCCTGCTCCACCACCAAGCCGTCGTGCGCGTGCATCACCGGAAGAATCGTTCTCTCGGCCAGCGTTTGGCTCAGCACCCTCTCGCGGCGCGAATCGAAATGTTGCACGACAATGAGGGTTGCGCCGCATTCGGCCGGCAGCGCGGACAACAGCTCGCCAACCGGCTCCAGGTCGCCGGCGGAGGTGGCCACGGCTACGATAGGAAATGTGTCCATTACTGCTCCCGCGGCCGCGCGTTCCCGTCTGCCGGGGCACTACCCGCCTGCCGACGCAACATTGCACGCACGTTGGACGCCGTAAGCACCGCCAGGTATGAGCGAACCTTGGCGCCCAGTTCGAGCCTGGAGAATTCCCGCGCAAACAGAGTTCGCACCTCCGCCAGCGGAGCACCACTACGGTCGCACAACGAGCTCATCGCACGCTCGTGTCTGACCGCCTCTTTGTCGCGTTCAAAAAGTGAGCTCATCGAAACTCCCATGAATTGGGGTCATGTTAACGCTTAGCCTCGCGGTTGTTCTGCTCGCTAACACACAGACTACCCCTGCACAGCGTCGAATCGAGCAGCCGCGCGTACCAATGTTTCTTTTGGGCGTCGGCCGCACAGCCTCGACATAGCGCGTATACTCCGCACCTCAGCCATACGAGTTGAGTTGGTCGGCGAATCCTCGCTGGCTACACGTTGAGGTTCAATCTATGGATCAATCGAAAAGCCTTCCTGCCGGCCAGGCCGCCAGGAACACTAATACCGGACCCACGAAGAACATCGTCGACACGATGATCGCCGCGGGCCATTTCACGACGCTCGCCAGCGCTATCAACGCAGCGGGGCTCACCGAGGAGCTGGCTGCCAAGGGCCCGTTCACTGTTTTTGCGCCGACCGATGAGGCGTTCAAGAAGCTTCCGGCGGGTGGGTATGACAGCGTGCTCAAGGACGTGGGCAAGCTCAAGGCAATTCTGAACTACCACGTGGTCTCCGGCTATTTCGCAGCCAGGGACGTGAAGTCAGGAGAAGTGATGACGCTGCAGGGCAGTACGTTGACGGCCGCAGTATCGTCACCGGACGTTCGGGTCAACGGGGCCCGCGTCACCAAGGCGGACATCGTTGCGACGAACGGCATCGTTCACGCGATCGATGCGGTAATTCTGCCCAAGAACTGGCAGTTGCTGGCCGCCGCGGCCTGACGATTGCCTTCACGAAGCACTTAGTGTGCATTGCAAGGCCCCTCGCGGGGCCTTCTTTTTTTTCCCCAGACTTTTCCGCAGATCACCCCGGTCCTCGTTGGCGTGAACCTCGGCGTTGGCGGGAAATCGGCAACCCCAAGCTTGCGAGCAAGGCGCGCGTTGCCGATGCCTTCGGGTAACATTCGACGCGTACACTGCAATTTACCTGCAGGCATCACCAACGGAGGACGCACTTATGAGCGAGGAACTGGTCTTTTACAGCAGCCCGATGTCGCGCGGACGTATCGTCCACTGGATGCTGGAGGAAGTGGGAGTGCCTTATCGATTCGAGGTCGTGAACCTCGCGACCCAGGATCAGAAGAAGCCCGACTTCCTCGCCGTCAACCCCATGGGCAAGGTTCCGGCGATCGTCCACCGCGGCACCGTAGTGACCGAGTGCGGGGCCATTTGCGCCTATCTCGCGGACGCCTTTCCCGCCGCCCGGCTTGCACCCCCCGTGGACAGCCTGCTGCGCGGCACTTACTACCGATGGCTGTTCTTCGGTGGAGCTTGCGTCGAGGCGGCGGTGATTGACCGCATGTTGTCGCGTCCCGCCCCTTCCCGGCCGGGTGCGCTCGGTTACGGCAGTTATGACGACACCGTCGCGACGCTGAAAACGGCGCTCACGCCCGGCCCATACATCCTCGGCACTCGGTTCAGTGCTGCGGACGTCTACATCGGCTCGCAGATTGCCTTTGGCATGATGATGAAGGCTCTCGAGGCGCAGCAGCCGTTTCAGGAATACGTCAACCGCCTGCAGGAGCGGCCGGCGTATAAGCGATTCATGGAGAAAGGCGACCAGATCGCCGCACAGATGCAGAAAGCGGGCTAGCGCCGCGTTCGCCGGGACGCGGCTTTTAGGACGCCGCTGGTGAACCCGAGCCCGCCTCAATCGCCGCGAACCGCGTCTCGGCGGCGGCAACCATGGCCTTGAAACGGGGATCATCGCGCAGCGGATCCAGGTCCGGATCGGCTTTGGCGTGGTTCAGAAAGCCGGCCGCCAACGTTTCAAATACCGGCCGGAGCAGTTCGAGCGCGGTGTCGACGTCCCGGTGCTTGCCAAAAGATGTCAGGCTGCACGCAAAGTTATAGCGTGCGTTCATGTTGTCCGGATCAATCAGCATCGAGCGGTTGATCCATTCCTTGGCCCGTTCGTCCTCCCCCAGCGCCGCCAGAGCAATGGCCCCTGAGCCCATCGCGGTCGCATTATTCGGATCCTGCGTCATCATCTTTTCCACGCGCGAAACGGTGATGCGGGCGACTCGCAGGACAGCCTGCGAATCTCTGAGGGCCGTATAGCAGCTGAGCAACATCGACCCGGAATTCAGATCCGTCTCCATCAGCGCCATCGCCTTTTCGTAGTAGCGAACGGCCTCGTCCAGTCTTCGCTGGCGGAAGCGCAAATAGGCGGCGGCGCGATTCACCTCGTAGGATTCGCGATCCAGCCGCAGGGCGACCTCGATCTCGGCGGCCGCCTCATCATGACGCCCATGCTGCGCGAGAATTCTGGCCTTGACGGCATGCGCCTCCGCCAGATTGGCGTCGAGCGCAAGCGCCCGTTCAGCCGATCCCAGGCCGTCGTCGCTGTTCTTGCCATGGACGAAGCGCAGGATCATCTGTCCGATAGCCATCAGCGCCCAGGCGCGCGAATAGCTCGGATCGATGTCGCTGGCACGGCGGCACAGGCGGATGATCGCTTCGGCGCGCCGCACATCGGCTTCATGGCCGGTGATGTAGGACTGTCGCGCCATGAGATACAGGTTGTAGGCCTCGACATTGTCCGTGCCACGCTGCTCGATCGCCTTCTTCTCCTCCGGCAGCAGCTTGAGTTTCAGGGCCTTGACGATGGCTTCGGAGATCTCGTCCTGCAGCGTGAAGATGTCGTTCAGGTCGCGATCGTAACGCTCGGCCCAGACGTGGTCGTTGGTCGAGCCGTCGACCAGCTGGGCGGTAATGCGAACACGGCCGCCGGACTTGCGCACGCTGCCCTCCAGGACGTGGCCGACCTTGAGCTCGCGCGCGACTTTCCTGACATCGACGTGGGTGCCCTTGTACATAAAGGCACTGTTGCGCGAGACCACTGCCAGTGCCGAGACCTTGCTCAGGTCAGTGATGATGTCCTCGGTGATACCGTCGCTGAAGTACTCCTGCTCCTGATCGCCACTCATGTTGGCGAACGGCAGGACGCAGATGCCGATGCGAAGAGCGGACGCGGACGCGGACGGCGCGGACATGCCGGTCGACTTCACCGCTTGACGCCCGCGTTGACGCTCGATCACCGCGCCGAGCGAACGAGCGAGTTCCTGAAAGGGTGCGCTGCCCGGATCCTCCGCCCACTCGTCGAGGTCGGTTGTTTGAATCGCCCGTGCGTCGATCGGCAGGCGAGCGTTGTCGAAGCGCACCGGGACCAGAATGTCGCGCTCCGCGGCATCGCGCGCCTCGCCGCGCACCCACCGCGAGGTCACGGATGTCGGGGTCCAGACCACCAGCACGGCACTGGCCGCCAGCAGCTCCGCCTCGATCTGGTCGTCGAACTGCTGGCCCGCCGCAATCGACGGGTCCCACCAGACCGACCAGCCCTTGGCCTTGATCGCGGCCACCAGCGGCGCAACGCGCGCCTTGTCGCTGCGGGAATAGGAAACGAAAACGTCGGCCATGCCTTCTTGCTCTTGGGGTGGTCCGGCGCAAGCCAGCTCTAATGACGGTAGCTTAACCCGGCCCGAGACCCGCCACAGCGGACCCCTGGGCTGGGGTCATTCGAGTCGCGCGCGGAATCGCGCCCGTCAGGCCGACTCCCGGCATAAATCTTTGGTTATTCCTCAATGTATTAGGGCCTTTTTGCGCGGCTGGGCGAATTCCGACTGCAAGGCGGCACGCGAAGACTCCGGACACCGTGATCGGGCCGGCTTGCCTGCAGGATGACCCCTATGTAGACTTACGACTATGGGTAGGGCGGATCGCGACGTGCGCATGTCGCTGCAGACGCTGCGGGTCCTGGAGCTGTTCCTGGAGAATCCGAGCGAGCAGCTGTCCGGCGCGGACGTGCAGAAGCGCAGCCGCCTCGCCTCCGGTACGTTGTATCCCATCCTGCTGCGACTCGAGTCGGCCGGGTGGTTCGTCAGCCGCTGGGAAACCATCGACCCATCGAGCGCGGGACGTCCGCGCCGGCGACTGTATCGCCTGACTGCCGGTGGACTTGCGCGCGCCAGCGCGGTTTTCGCGAGCTTCGGTCGAGGAGTTCTGGCATGACCCATCCCGGGCTCCGCGCTGCGCTGCCGGCAGCCATGCTTTCCGCCGGCCTGGCAGGCGGGGTCGAGCGATGCGCGCAGCGACTGATCCAACACGCTGCACGCCGTGCGCCGCCGTCGCTGTCGGCACGACTCGAAGAGGAGTGGCTGGCCGATTTGGCGGCGCGGCGCGGGCTGTCGTCTCTGCGCCTGGCCATCGGATGCTGTTGGGCCATGCGGATCATTGCGCACGAGCACACCGCGACGGCTGTCCCCGCCTCGGCTTGCGCGCTCGGCAACAAAGTCATGATCGCCGGCACGCACCATCGGCGCTCGGCTTCCTCGCACCGCACCACAGCCGTGCTACTGGTCATCTGCCTGCACGCCGGGCTGATTTATTTTCTAGCAACCGGCCTGGTGCACCGGAGCGGCACGCTGCCTCCGACAGTGATTCAGGCGGGAGTGACGCACGAACTCCAACCACACTACCAGCCGCCGCCGCCAGCCGCGCCGCGCCTGACGCCAACGCGGGTCGAGATGCCCGAGCCGGTGTTCAATTTCGATCTTCCAGCCGACGCGCATCCGACCACCGACCTGCAGGTCGAGCAACCGCAGCAGCCAGGGTCAACATCGCCTCCCCTGCCTGCGAGACGCGTCCCGGGAGGTCCGGGCAAGGGATTTCCGAACACGAGCGACTATTATCCGCCCGCCGCCATTCGCCTGGGAGAAAAGGGTCTCGTCGCGCTTCGGGTGTGCGTCGACGGTAACGGTCGGCTGTCGGCGGACCCGACCCTCGCGCATTCCTCCGGCAGCGCGCGACTCGATGACGGCGCCCTGCGGCTCGCGCAGGCAGGCTCCGGACACTATCGGGCGGCCACCGATGATGGCCGACCCGTGGATTCATGCTTCCCGTTCCTCATCAGGTTTGATTTTAAGGACTAGGACATACACGGCACGTGAACATTCGCGATCGTGCCCGCGCATTTTGCGACCGATTCGGCCTGCGTGTGCCGATCCTTCTCGCGCCCATGGCTGGCGCCAGCGCCCCCGCGCTCTCCATTGCAGTCGCCAATGCCGGCGGCCTCGGTGCCTGCGGCGCGCTCCTGATGACCCCCGAAGCGATCGAGGCCTGGACCCGGGAGGTGCGCGCTGCCAGCAACGGCGCGTTCCAACTCAATCTGTGGATCCCCGATCCGCGACCCGTGCGCGACGCCGAGCGCGAGGCACAGCTGCGTAAGTTCCTCGCCACCTTTGGCCCCGAGGTGAGTACGGACGCCGGCGACGTCACCCCGCCGGACTTCAACGCCCAGTGCCAAGCCCTGCTCGAGGCTCGTGCTCCGATCATCTCTTCAGTTATGGGGCTTTACCCGCCGGAGTTCGTCGCGAGGTTCAAGTCTCTGGGAATTGCCTGGTTCGCGAATATTTCCACGGTGGCGGAGGCGAAAGCCGCCGCGGCCGCCGGTGCGGACGTGGTCGTCGCCCAGGGCACGGAGGCCGGCGGGCACCGCGGCTGTTTCGATGCGAGCATGGCCGAACAGGCGATGGTGGGACTGGTATCTCTCCTCCCCGCCGTGGTTGATGCCGTGAATCTGCCCGTGGTGGCCACGGGCGGTATCGCCGACGGTCGAGGTGTTGCGGCGGCACTGGCGCTCGGTGCGAGCGCAGTCCAGGTGGGCACGGGCTTCCTGCGAGCTCCGGAAGCACTGATCCCCGTCGCCTGGGCGGAGGCGCTCGCCACGGCGGTGCCGGAGGATACCGTGGTGAGCCGGGTATTCAGCGGGCGCGCCGGCCGCAGCCTGGCCACCGACTACGTCCGCGCGGCAACATCCGCCACGGCACCGCTACCGGCACCCTACCCCGTGCAGCGCGGCCTCACGGCCCCGATGAGAGCGGCCGCAACCCAACGCGGCGATGTGCAGCGCATGCAAGCGTGGGCCGGACAATCGGCAGCTCTGGCGCGCGCCGAACCCGCCGCGCAGATCGTGCACCGTCTGTGGGCGGATGCCGTGGCAATACTGAGGTTATGAAGCAGCCGCAAGCCATCAGCTCGTGCCGGCCCCGTCGCGCCATGACCCGGCCCTTGAGTGCCGGCAGCTACGCATCACTTGCCAGCTTTCTCGATATACGCCCGCTCCGCGGCCGGCAGGCTTTCGAGCCAGAGGTCCTCCTTGCCCGGTTCTGGCAGGAGGTGACCGTATTCGATCATCTGAGTCGGCGGTAACTCGCTTAGGTATGCCCATATCAGTCCTTGCGGAATCCGGGTCGCTGCGCCCACAGCAGCGACGATGCGCACCAGCAGGTCGCGTTTTTGCGCGGATGTACGGCCGGCGCGTAGCTGGCCATGAATGAAAACCGCGTCCGCGTTCGCGCGCATCCCACCCACAAAATGGTTTCCAGGTGCAATCTCTGTGAAGATGACCTGCGCGAAGAATGCCGGAGCACCGGTCACCTCGCTATGCAGGCGGCTGATCGCCGCGGCGATTTCATGCCTTGCGGCGGCAGACAAGCGTTCGACCGCGGTCGCTACGTAGTAGGTGGGCATGCGAACCTTCCCTAGAATGCGCTCCTGATCACGCCTCCATCCACACGCAGCGCCGCGCCGGTCGTGGCCGACGCCAGCGGGCTGGCGACGTAAGCCACGAGGGACGCGACCTCCTCGGGCTCGGCAAAGCGCTTGATGAGCGAGCTCGGGCGCACCTTCTCGAAGAACTCCTTCTCGAACTGCGCGAACGACATGCCGCGCGCCTTGGCCAGCGCCTCGACGAACTCACCCACGCCGCGCGATCTGGTAGGGCCCGGCAACACGCTGTTGACGGTGATGGCCGCGCCGGCCAGCGCCTCCGCCAGTCCGCGTGCCACCGCCAGCTGTGCGGTCTTGGTCACGCCGTAGTGGATCATCTCGCTCGGGATCTGCACGCCGCTCTCGCTCGAGATGAAGATAATCCGTCCCCAGTTGGCACGACGCATGGCGGGCAGGACGAGCCTGGCAAGCCTGACACCGCTGAGCACATTGACATCGAAGAATCGCAACCAGTCGGAGTCAGGGATCTCTTCGAATGGCTTGGGTTCGAAGATGCCAAGATTGTTGACGAGGATCTGGATGCCGGGATATTCCCGCACCAGTTGCTCGGCGGACGATGCCAGGCTCAGGTCACCGGCAAAGCCCTGAGGCTCCGCATCTGTACCGGCCCTGAGTGAAGCGACGACCTCATTGACCAGGGCCCGCGAGCGACCGTTGATGATCACGCGCGCCCCTTCGCGCGCGAGAGTCGTGGCAATCGCCAGCCCGATGCCCGCGGTGCTGCCGGTGACCAGTGCGAGCTTGTCCTGCAACTGCAGATCCATGGCTGTTCCTCCCGAGGGCTCAATCGTGATGCTAAGGAATGCTGCCCCGCCGACGCCAGGGCAACCGCTCACCACCCCGCAGTGGAAACGCCGATGGAGCTCACGACGCGCTTGACGCCGGGAACGCTGCGTGCAAGCGACTCGGCGGTGTCGATCTCTAAACCGGAGCTCACCAGGCCACGCAGGTAAACCACGTGGTCCAGCGTCTGCACGTAAACGACATTCGGCTCCAGGTCGGGCTGTTGACTGAACCGCGACAGCACGGCCGCGGTGATCTGCGCGTCACCTGGGCAGCCGTGCAGGCCGCATTGTTCGTAGGTGGTGTGCAGCGCACATCCGGACAGGGTCCCGATCAGGATAAAAGCCGCTGCACAAAGTGGTATGCGCATGCGCCGGCAGTATTGGCACCTGAAGCTAGGATTACGGGAAGCGCGGGGAGTTCAACCGAGCCCCCCGCCTGATCCACGGGTGGCTCGATCGAACTTTTACCATCGCCAATCAAAGAACCACTTCAGAACCTCACACGACCGCCGACCATGACGGTCGACTGGCTTTCACTCCCCGTGGTCCCATCCTTGGTAGTGCCGACGAAGCCATTGGCCAGGCCGTCCGTGACTTCCGACCAGTTCACGCCGGCATAGAGGTCATAGTGCTTGTTGAAGGCGTAATCGACCACGAAGGATGCCTCGTTAAAGTCGCCTGCGCACAGCAAGCCCGCTCCGCTGCAACCAATGTTTTGGGTGCCGTTCGTTAGCAGGCCGATCGACCAGCTGTTCTGGGTCGAGTGGTAATACGCGGCCGTGAAGCTCCAGCCGGAGGCCATCGCGTACTTCACACCCGCCCACTCGAAGTTGTAGACGGCAGCCTGATTGATGTTGACGCCAATATCAATGTTGTAAGCGCCCTGCGCCTGCCCGGAGGTGTAGTCAAAATGCGATTTCTCAATATGGGAATAGCCGGCGTAGACCGTCAGCTTATCCGTCGCCGTCCCTGTCCCGCCGAGCTCAAAGGTGTACTTACCCATGAGATTGTAGGACTTGTTATCGGAAACGTAGGCAGCCAGTCCCGGGCTCGGAATTGGAGTACTCGGGTCGTCGAACGAGCTTCTCAGGTTGACGGCGCCGTTCGCATACTCGTAGACGGCGTCCACGGAGAGCCCGGCATAGGTGCCGCCGATATCGGCGCCGAACGCATGGCCGAAGAGACCGCCATCCTGGGCGCCGCCGGAATACAAGGCGTTGAAGTGGATTGGGCCGTATGCATAGGCGTATTTGAACGAATTGTCCCAGCGCGCGGCCTGCGTGCTGCCTGCGCCACCGTCGAATCCCGAATAACCCAGGAACGAGAAGGCGTAGCCGAGAGCTTGTGGATCGTACTGAGCGAGCGCGTCGAGCTGCAGCGAGTTCTGGCGGCCGATCGTGAGTGTGCCGAGCTGCTTGTTGCCCATCCCGCCAAACAGCACGCTGTTGAACGCCTGGCCGCAGCGGCTGCTGTCGGCGTTCGCGGTCTGGGCGCCCTGCTTCACGCCGCCATTCGCCGCGAGGCTCGCGCAAGCGTCGGTCAGGTGGCCGGACAGCGGATTGAACCCGGTCTCGGCTCTCGCAACCAGCGTCCAGTCCTCGGCGATCGGCTGGGCCACCCTGATACCGATCTTGGATTGCTCGAGGCCGCTTTCAGCCGCCGTCGACACGGACCCCGCGAAATTCCGCGTTGTCGTGAAGGCCTGATACTCGAGGCCGCCGGGTAGCGTGCTGCTGATCGGCACGCCGTGATTCTGATACGCGTAGCCGATATCGACCGTTCCGTAAATGGTCACGCCGCCGAGCGACAAGCTATCGGGTAATGGGTCTTTCCCATCCGCCTGCGCAGATGAGTAAACCAACGCCAGAGCGACTGCCGCTCCGGTCAAATAACTGCCTCTGCTCATTTCATCTCCCTTCGTTAGATAAATGACGTTGCGGCGCGCTGCGCAGGATCGGGCGTTCGATCCCGAACCGCGGGTTGTAACATTGGTGTAACATACGCCTTTAGTCGTAAATACAACAGTTCTAAGTGCCGCATCGACTGCTACTACAGCGTTTTTCGAGGGCGTTATGTATTTTGTTGTCAGTTAGCAACACTCAGGCGGCCGCCCGACCGGCGCAGGATAGCGACCGAAAGGGATGACGGGGGATACCTCGCAGCCGCACGCCCACTGCCGCAAACACGGCGTTGGCAATCGCGGCGCAATCACGCTGGTAGCCGGCTCGCTCAGTCCCACGGCCGCTGCGGTGCTGGACACGAACTGGATTTCGATCTCAGGCACATCGCCGATGCGCAGCGGCGTGTCGGTGTTCCACGGCGCTCTTGACCGTCGGATCGCAGGAGTACGATGGCATCCGGACCCGCCGGGAGCGACAGCGCGTGGTGAAGGTGAAGGCGCAGCCTTGCGCTGCGGAAGTCATTCGATCCACACGCGGCACCGCGCCCTGCCCCCGGCAGAACAAAGCCTGGGTGCTGGCGGTGGCGGTTCTGGGATCCACCATGGCATTCGTCGACGAATCGGTCGTCAACGTCGCGCTGCCCAGGATCGAAGCTGACCTGCATACCACGCTCGCGTCGATGCAATGGATCATCAACGCCTATACCCTGTGCATGTCGGCACTGCTGCTGATTGGCGGAGCGGCTGCGGATCGGTTCGGGCGGCGCCGACTGTTCCTGAGCGGCCTGGTCACCTTCACGCTGGCCTCAATCGTCTGCGGTGTGGCGCCGAATGTCCCGGCGCTGATCGCGGCGCGCGCCATCCAGGGCGTGGGCGCAGCGCTGCTCATTCCCTGCTCCCTGGCGATCATCGGCGCCGCCTTCGACGAGCAGGAGCGCGGCGCCGCAATCGGGATCTGGTCGGGCGCCTCGGCGCTGGCCGCCGGCGCGGGCCCCCTGCTCGGGGGCTTGCTGATCGATCATCTGTCGTGGCGCGCGATATTCTTCATTAATCCGCTGATCTGTATTCCAACATTATGGATTGCCGTGCGCTTTCTGCCCGAGAGCGGCGATCCCGCTGCGGGTGCGAGTCTCGATTGGCGCGGCGCCATACTGACCTTCGGCGGCCTGGGCTCTGTGGTGTACGGACTCGTCGCCGCTGCACGGCTCGGCTGGCGGGATACGACCGTGCTCGGATCGCTGGCCGCCGGCGCGCTGCTGTTGCTCGGGTTCGTGGTAGAAGAGCGGCGCAGCGCTGCGCCCATGATGCCGCCCGCATTGTTTGGCTCGCGCAGCTTCAGCGGCGTCAACCTGCTCACGCTGTTGCTCTACGGCGCGCTGGGCGGCGCGTTTTTCTTCCTGCCGTTTCTCTTGATCCAGGCGCATGGCTTTTCAGCGGCTGCGGTCGGCGCCGTCTATCTGCCCTTTACGCTGCTGCTCGCGGCGTTATCGCGCTGGTCCGGCGGATTGGTCGATCGTTACGGCGCACGGGGTCCGCTGATCATCGGGCCACTCGTGGTGGGCGTCGGTTTTGCGCTGCTCGCGCTGGTGAGCGGCGAGCAGCGCTACTGGCTTTACCTCGTGCCCATGGTCGTGCTCGGGCTTGGCATGGCCATCACTGTCACGCCGCTCACAACCACCGTCATCAATTCCGTAACGGCGGCGCAGACCGGGGTCGCCTCCGGCATCAACAATGTCGTGGCGGCGGTGGCCAGCCTGCTGGTGATTGCGGTGCTCGGCACTCTGGTTGCGGGATCGCTGCTCGCCACGGCACGCGTGGTGATGGCGACCGCGGCGGCGCTCGCCCTGGCCAGCGCGGTCACCGCGGCGCTGATGATTGGCTCCGCTTCTCCCCATGTCTGACGGGTATGGCTCCAAGCTTACAAAGTCTTTCTCAACTCCCGGGTAAGGGCCTAGATTTCGTTTCGGGGAATAGCGCACGCAAGCACTGAGAGCAACCATGTCCGCTCCTGTAGTTCTCATCACCGGCGCACTGACCGGCATTGGCCGCGCTACGGCGCTGGCCTTCGCGCGTGCCGGCGCTCGAATCGTGATCTCCGGCCGGCGCGACGACGCCGGCGCCGCCGTGGTCGGGGAGTTACGTGAGCTCGGTGCCGAGGCCGAGTTTGTGCGTGCCGATGTGCGGCATGAATCCGAGGTGCGCGCCCTGGTAGCGCACGCCGTGGAGCATTTCGGCCGACTCGACGTCGCGGTGAACAATGCGGGCACCGAGGGCAAATCCGGGCCGGTTACCGAGCAAACACCGGAAAGCTACGCGGCGACTTTCGACACCAACGTGCTCGGCACGCTCTTGAGTCTGAAGCACGAAATGCGCGCGATGCTGGCCCAGCGGCATGGCAGCATCATCAATCTCTCCTCGACCCTGGGTAGTCGTGGCGTTGCCGGTGCCTCCCTGTACGTCGCCAGCAAGCATGCGGTGGAGGGGCTCACGAAGGCGGCCGCGCTCGAAGGCGCGGCTGCCGGCGTACGCGTGAACGCCGTCGCGCCCGGGCCGGTGGAGACGGACATGCTGACCCGCTTCGCCGGCGGAGCCGACAAGCGGGCTGCCCTGGCGGCGGGCGTGCCTGCGAGGCGCCTGGGCACCCCCGAGGACATCGCGGCCACGATCCTGTTTCTGGCCTCCGATGCGGCCGATTTTCTCACCGGGCAGATCATCGCGGTCAATGGCGGCAAGACCGCCGCGTAACTCTACCCGGGGTCCTGCTGGTGCTGATGGCTCACCAGGTTGGCCTCACGCAGATCGAGTTCCCGCTCGAGACGGCGCCGCGGCTCATCCTTCAATGTCCCCTCGCGATACAGCTCGTTGATCCGCTCGCGCTCGGCTGCGATCAACAACAACTCGATTTCATCGGCGCGCACGCCTGGATTCTGTGGGTTCTCTCCCGGGGCGCCTGCGCCCGCGAAATGCCCGAGGCGGTCGCGGTGCTGAGCGCGAAGCCGCTGGGCGATCTCGTCTGCCAACCCCCGCTCCGCCACCAACTGCTCGAGGCACTCGCTCGCTGCCTCGAGCGCCTGTCGGCGCGCCAGCAGCTCCCCGGCCCTGTCGGCTTGCAGCTCGCGCTCACCGGCATTGGCGAGGCCCAGTACCCGGATGACGGCGGGGAGCATCAGACCCTGGCCCACCAGTGTCACCAGGATCACCGCGAAGGTGAGGAAAAGGATCAGGTCGCGGTCCGGGAATGGCCGACCATCTTCGGTCACCAGTGGAATGGCGAGCGCGGCCGCAAGAGACACGATGCCGCGTACCCCGGTGAATCCCAGCATGAACGGCCACTGCCAGGGAGGGGAGGGATCACGGCGTGCGATCGCCGGGATCAGCCAGCGCGGCAGATAGGTCGCGGGGAAGATCCAGATGAATCGGGCCACGATGACCACCAGACTGACCACGGCGGCCGACCCGAGCAGGACTGACAGGGAATAGCTGCCCAGGCCCATGATCAAGGTGCGCGCCTGCAGCCCCGTCATGAGAAACACGATGCCCTCGATCACGTAGACCAACACATCCCAGAAAAAGATACCCTGCAGCCGTGTCGCGGCGCTGATCATGCTCAGGCCGTTCCAGCTTACGTAGAGACCTGTAACGACCGTGGCAAGTACGCCCGAGCCGCCCAGATGCTGCGGCGGCCAGTACGCCACGTACGGAGTCAGTAGCGAGAGCACGATCTCCACCTGCGCATCGGCGACCCAGCGCCGCAGGCGCAACATCAGCCAACCGACGGCGATTCCCCACAACAGCTCGCCAGCGATGATGACGGCAAATTGTGCGGACGCCTTGCCGAGGGAAAAGGCCCCGACGCTCACCGCCACAATGGCGAAGCGATACAGGATCAGCGCGGTGGCATCATTTGCCAGGCCCTCCCCTTCGAGGATAACCAGGATGCGCTTGGGGAGCTGCATCCTGCGCGCTATCGACAAGGGCGCCACGGCATCCGGCGGCGAGACGATCGCGCCCAGGACGAATCCCACCGGCCACGACAGGCCCAGCAGCCAGTGCGTCGCTGCGGCGGCAGCCACGGTCGTAAACACGACGCAACCGATGGCCAGCAGTGCGATCGGGCGCAGATTGAAGTGGAACTCCCGCCAGCTCATCGCGACCGCCGACGAGTAGATCAGCGGCGGCAATACCAACAGCAGCACGAGCTCCGGGGCGAGCCGCACCGGCGGCAGGTCCGGTACCAGGGCGAATGCCACACCGGTGAGCACCAGCAGAATGGCCGGCGGAATACTCGAGCGCTTCGCCACCACACCGACCGCGGCAACCGCGACCAGCAGCAGCAGCAGAATCTCGGTCTCGCGGACGATCAAAGCGGAGCCGCTAGGGCGAGGCTTGATTCAAGCGCTCGACGAACCGCGCCATGTCGATGACCATGCGCTCATGCGTGCCGGTTCCAATGGCTGCAACACCATCGTGCGCTTCGATCGTGAACTCTATGCGGCGGCGATCGACGTGGCTCACCTGCGCTCGTGCCACGATCTGCCTGCCGACCGGCGTGGCCGCCAGATGCAGCACGTCGACCCGGGTTCCTACCGCACTCTCGCCCGCCGCCAGAAAGGGCTTGATCGCGTTCAGCGCCGCGTTCTCCATCGCCATGATCATGACCGGTGTCGCCAGCACCGGCGGCAAGGTAGCATCCTTGAAGCGATTGGCGAGATGTTCAGCGGTCACCAGCAGCGTGAATGAACCGCTGGCTCCGACCGGGATAGATGCCATGAGCTTGCTCCCCTGAACCTGATGGTGCGCGACCGGAGCCCGCGCGCAGCCACCAATGAGCGATTTGGACAGCAACGTAGAGCAGGCCTACGATACCTGTTAATCAATCGTCGTGTCGTCGTCTTACGAACGGGTGGCGCCAGGTGTCTTCTCCAGGCTCTGCGTCGGATTGCACATTCGACCCCCCGCGGCGATCGAGTTCGTCCCGCTGGGCTACGTACGTGTTGGCGCTGGCCGCGGCTGCTCCTCAGCTGGTCCACTCTGCGGGCGGGACGGTGATGGGTGGCTATGCTGAGCTGGTCCGACAGGCTGCCCCCAGCGTCGTCACCGTTCTCGTCACCGAACAGGGGGAAAGCGCCGGCCAACGTGCAGTGGAACGCGCGGCCGGCGACACTCAATACAACGACATGCGTGCGTTCATGCGCCGTATGCTCGCCCCGCCCGGCGCTGGCAATCCACTGCCGGGTGACAGCGGAGCTGCGCTGGGTTCGGGGTTCATCATCCGCGCCAACGGGCTTATCGTTACCAATCGCCACGTCGTTGAGGGCGCCCGGACGGTACGCATAAAGCTGGCGGACGATCGCGTGCTTCCCGCCGAGGTGATTGGCACCGACGCGACCACCGATATTGCGCTGCTCAGAGTGCACGCGGACGGCTTAGCCGCGCTTCGTCTGCAGTCCTCCGCCACGATCGCGGTGGGCGATCCGCTCGTAGCCATCGGCAATCCCTTCGGTCTCGGTCAATCGGTCACCGCCGGAGTTCTCTCGGCACGGGCGCGCACGCTGGAAGAGGATCCCTATATCGATTTCCTCCAGACCGATGCGGCTATTAATTTCGGAAACTCAGGAGGTCCCCTGCTGGCGAGCGACGGAGCTGTGGTGGGCGTCACTTCGGCGATACTCTCGCCCAGCGGGGGTTCGGTAGGTCTTGGGTTCGCGATTCCAGCGGAAACTGTGGCGGCAGTGGTCGCCGAACTCGAGGCACACGGGCGGGTGCGCCGGGGTTACCTCGGCATCCAGGTGCAAGCGATGACACCCGCGCTGGCGCAGGCGTTTCTCGGGCGGGACTCTCCTGCGGGAGCGTTGATTACGGCCGTGGAGCCGCAAGGACCCGCGGCAGGGACACTGCAGGCCGGCGACGTACTACTGAGCCTCGGTGGGACGCCTGTCACCGTCGCCACTCTCGGAAAGGTCGCCGTGCGATTGACACCCGGCACGAGGGTGCGGGCCTCCGTGGTCCGAGCGGGTATTGAACAGTCGATGGCTGTGACGATCGCGCAACTTCCGGATCCACCGCCCGATCCGCTGCGTGCCGGTGGTCGGGACACCTGGGTAGCGAATCTGGAGCTCGGCGTCGCCAAGGCAACGACCGAGATTCGCGCCGCGCTTAAGGCGCAAGGCGAGCTCAGCGGATTGATCGTGACGCAGTTGCGCCCGAATGGTGCGGGAGCGATGGCCGGCTTGAAGATTGGCGACCTTATCACCCACGCCGGATCGAAACGCCTCGAGGACGTCGCGGATCTTGCCGGTGTCGGCAAGCCATCCCCCAAGCTTCCCTTGCTGCTGCGCGTGCTCCGCGACGGTTCGCCCGGCTTTGTCGCGATAACAGGCCGCGAGGAGCAATGATCCGTGGCGCCCGCAGCGACCGCTGCCGCGTGCAGCGGCACGCAAGGTTTTTTGATAGAGTATCCCCCCTAGGTATGAAGGCCTATTCCCCGAAATGCTGAAGGAGTTCAGGTGAGGCACACCGTCCACGAGAGGCAGAAGTTGCTCAATCGCGTTCGGCGCATTCGCGGCCAGGTGGAAGCGGTCGAACGCACGCTCGAAGGGGAGGAGGCGGATTGCGCGGACGTGATGCACCTGCTGACGGCCACCCGCGGCGCCATCAACAGTCTGCTGGCAGAGGTCCTCGAGGACCACGTGCGCGAGCACCTCGCGGGCAGTGGGCGCATCTCCCGCGGGATGCGCACCGAGGCCGCCAACGAGCTGATCGACGTCATCCACGCCTACTTCAAATGACCGCTGCCGGGCGGGGACATCGTTGCCATGGTCCGCTGCCGGATCAGTATTCCAGGTGCAGTCGCACTCCGTAAAATCGTACCGGACCGCGATCGCTGTTGTAACCGGGGTTCTGGGCGTACTGGAAGTCCGGGCTGAGTTGCACGCGGACCGGCCATCGGCCGATGGCGGAGGCCAGCTGTGCGCGGTAGTACACCTCCAGGATCCGCTCGTGCGCATAATCGAGCCGTCCGTCGCACAGCACGAAGCCGCAGCCGCCCGCCGCGAGATACTCGCGGTGCGGGGCCGCAAGACCCTCGACGACCACGCCCACTCCCAGCCGGTCCTGCATGCGGCGCCAGTGAACGCCTGAGAGCTGACCACCTAAGGTGGCGAGTTGATCAACCTCGGTGAACACGAAGCTCTCGGTTTTACCGTCGTCCCATCCCAGGCGCATGAACACCCCGGTCCCGCCGTCGTCTGCGAGCGGCTGCTCGGCGTTGATGCCGAAGCCGAATTTGCGGCGCCCGTTGCGGTCGTCCGCCACGATGTTGGGAACTGTGTGCGTCACCGCTGCAACGGCCAGGGCCTCCTGGTAATCCCCCATGCCTGCGGTGTTGCGATAGGCCAGCAGGCGCACCACCGTCCCCGCCGACCACGGCGACAGGGTGAGCTCGAGGTTCTCGCCGCGCGCCACGCTCAGGGAACGCTCGAGTGGTTGGACGTTCGCCAGCACGGGCATCCGATAGACGCCGTACTTGAGGGACCAGGCGGTGCTCAGGTAGCCGAGCACGATACCGTCGCTATAGCCGCGGGTGTTCGCCGCATAGTCCCAGGCAGTGTTGTTCCACAGCGACCAGTTCAGGAACTGCGTGCGGGCGGAGCCGGCGTAGCGGTTCCTGTCGAAATCATCCGGCGCCGCCATCCGCCCCACCTTGAGCTCGAGTCGCCGCACGGCTTCGGTGCCCGGTATCTGATCCTGGCCACGAGCCACACGCTCGACCTCGGTACCCAGCGGCAGCATGAAGCGGGCAAACAGCCGCGCAATGTAGAACTCCTTGGGCAGGTTCTGCGCGCCTTCGCGCACCACGTCCCCGTTGGTGAGCCCGGCCAGCCCGGTGCTGCCGCTCACCCCCGCTCCCATGAATTTCTCGGTGTCCAGATACAACTGGGCCCAACCGGCGGCAGCCCAGCCGCCATAGAAGCCTATGGTATGGGTCGGCTGCGTGTCGCCCTGCGGCCGCAGACTCAGCCGTCCCTGGTACGGCGAGCGCAGCGCGCTCTGCTGCTGCAGCACGTAGGTGTACTGGGCGCCGAGCAGCATCGGCCAGTCGCTGGCCGCTGCGGTGACACCCGGGAAAGCCGCGTCCGCCGGCGCAGCGCTCTGCGGCTCGGCCGCACGGGGTTCGTCCGCCCGGCCGCCGGCAGGGTGCGTGCCGCATGCAAGCAGCATCACCGCGAGTCGCCACCACCTTTGACTGCGCAACAGACGCATCACGTCCTGCCTTGTGAGCGGCGCAGCCGTGCCGGATACCGCGACGGCGTGAATTCTTGACCCCCTGTCACCCCGCTGTCAATAGTATATATAATACCCCCCTACCCTATTAACTACCCTGGCGCCGGTTCGCGCGTGACGCACTCGCACCCCCACCATTCTCACCACGGCCAGCGGGTGGCTGCGCGACCCGACGAGCCCGCCGCCGCCGGAGCGCAGCGGCAGCAACCCGGTAATGCCGCGGGCCGCCGTCTGATCAGCGCACTGGCGATCCTCGCCGCGTTCACGATCGTCGAGGCGGTGGGCGGCTACCTCGCCAATTCGATTGCACTGCTCGCCGAGGCCGTGCACATGCTGGCGGATTCAGCCTCCTTGCTACTGGCGCTCGTTGCCCTGCGCGTGTCGCAGCGCCCAGCCGATACACGCCGCACCTACGGTCATCGTCGCTACCAACCGCTGGCCGCGTTCGTGAACGGTCAGGCGCTGCTGCTGTTGACCTTGTGGGTCGTATACGAGGCTGTGCGGCGCCTCATGCATGCGCCGGCGGTCGACGGGCGCCTGATGCTCAGCATCGCTGTAGTCGGCGGCGTTGCCAACCTGGCGGCGTTCCTGGTGTTGTCCGGTGGCCGTACCCTCAACGAGCGCGGTGCACGGGCTCACGTGCTGAGTGACCTGCTGGGCTCGGCGGCCGCCAGCGTCGCGGCGCTGCTGATTCTCGCGCGGGGATGGTCGCTCGCGGATCCGCTGCTGTCGCTGCTGGTCGCGGCGCTGATTTTCCGTTCCGCCTGGACAGTCACCCGCGAGTGCGCCGACGTGCTGTTGGAAGGCGTACCGGCAGGATTCGATGTGGCGCGGGTCGAGTCGGAGTTGATGGGGCACGTACCCGGACTGACTGGCGTACACCACGTACACGTATGGTCCATGACCGGTGAACGACCCACGGTAACCCTGCATGCACACCTCGCCGCGGGTAGCCGACACGGCGAGGTCATTGCGGCCATCCATGCACGCCTTGAGACCCGGCTGCAGGTCGAGCACATCACGGTGCAGATTGAGGAAGAAGGGTCGTGCGAGGCACCCGAGTGTGGCCAACGCAGCTAGCCACGGCACCGGCTAGCGGGATCAGCGGCGCACGAGTTTCCGCGCGTCGAACGTGGCCGGACCGCCCAAGGTCGCATTGATCGCGGCGTGACCTGACTTCCCCGGGCGGTAAACCGGGGCCGCCCTGTCGCTGACCAGCGGCCTAACGGCGGCCCAGCCCACCGGACCCTGGCTCCTTGACCGCTGCGCAACCGCAGCGGCGCCACCGCTCGCAGCCATGGTGCGCTGACTCGTCGGCGATGGCGGAGCCGCGGGTGGCGGCGCCCTCGCCGGGAGCAGGGGCGCTGCCCGGCCGTCGGGCGGCACGCGTCCGCCACCGCTGCCGAGGTTTGGCACCGCATGTGCATGCGCCCCGGCTCGCGGGGCCATGCGCTCGCGCCCCTGCGCGTGCGCGGACAGGCCGCACAGCAGCAGCACGCCCGCAGCGCCGAGAGCATATCGAGCCTTCATGGTCCCTCGCCCGGGGGCGTTGCCGGCTCCCTGGAACCGGGCGCGCTATCTCGTAGCTCCCGGCCCAGGAATACCATCCGCAGCGGCGGTACCGCCAGCAGCAGCATGATCGGGCCGAGCAGCATTCCGCCGACGATGACGGTGGCGAGCGGACGCTGCACCTGGCTGCCGATGCCGTGCGACATGGCCGCCGGCAGCAATCCCAGACAGGCCGAAAGACTGGTCATGAGCAGCGGTCGCATGCGTTTGGTGGCGGCGTGATACATCGCCTCCTGCGGCGCCAGGCCTTGCGCGCGCGCCTGGTTGTAGAAGGTCAACAGCAGGATACTGTTCATCACCGATACTCCGAACAGAGAAACGAAGCCGATTGCGGCCGAGATGCTGAACGGCTGCCCGGTGAGCCATAGTGCCCATACCCCGCCGATGATTCCCACCGGGATGCCCGCCAGCGATAGCAGCGTGTCGCGCAATGAATTGAACAGCGAGTACAGCAACACCACGATCAGCATCAGGCTGACCGGCACCACGAACTCCAGCCGTTCCTTCGCCTGTTGCAGGTCTTCGAACTCTCCCGACCAGATGATGCGGTAACCCGAAGGCAGCGCCACGTTACGCGTGATGCGCGCCTGCGCCTCGGCTACCGCGCCAGCCAGGTCACGCCCGCGCACGCTGAATTTGACCGGAATGAAGCGCACCATGGTCTCGTGATAGATCCAGGATGCGCCGGTATCCAGGGAGATGCTTGCCAGCTCGCTCAACGGGACGTAGCCGTTGGCGCCGCTCGCAGTCGTATAAGCGACCTTGATGGTGCGGATGTTGTCGATGCTGTCGCGGTACTGCGGCGGGTAGCGCACCACCAGGTTCCACTCGCGGTCTCCTTCGAGAACCTGCGTCGCAATCGCCCCACCCATGGCCGCCTGGATCACGGTGTTGACGTCCCCGGTATTCAGTCCGTAGCGCGCGATCCTGTCGCGATCGATCCGGATGTTGAGGTTCGGCTGCCCGAGCACCGGGAAGATGCCGAGGTCGGTGATGCCCCTCACCCGGCTCATCTCGTCCTGCACCCGATGAGCCAGCCTTTCCAGCATCTGCAGATTGGGACCGAGAATCTTGACCGAATTGGCCCCCTTGACCCCCGAGATCGCTTCCTCGATGTTGTCCTGAATGTATTGCGAGAAATTGAACACGACCCCGGGCAACTCGTCCTGGAATTCCTGCTGAATCTGCGCGGTGAGCTGGTCCTTGCTCACCCCACGCGGCCACTGATCGAGGGGTTTGAGCGGCACGAACAGCTCGACATTTGAGAAAGGTGAGGCGTCGGTGCCATTGTCGGGCCGGCCGTGCTGCGAGGTAACAGTGATGACCTGCGGATGACGCAGCAGGATCAGGCGCATCTTGTGCGTGGCCGCCTCCCCTGCCTGCAACGACAGCGTGCTCGGCATGGAGGCGCGAATCCAGTAGTTATTCTCTTCCAGTGCGGGCAGAAACTCGCTGCCCAGTCGCGGCGCCACCAGCAACAGCGTCACGACAATCAACACCAGCTCGATGCCGACCACCAGCGCACGTCGCGACAGCGCGAAGCGCAACGCCGGGTCGTACAACCGGTGCAGCAGCCGCACCGCCTGCGTTTCGGTCTCCTGCAGCTGCTCGGGCAGCAGGAAATGACTGAGGACCGGGGTCACGGTGAAGGCGGCGATCAATGCCCCCGCCAGCGCAAAGCCGTAGGTGCGCGCCATGGGTCCGAAGATCTGTCCCTCGACCCCCTGCATGGTGAACAGCGGCACGAAGCCCGCCGCGGTGATGAGCGTAGAGAAAAAGATCGCCTTGTCCACCTGCAGAGCGCTCACCAGGATCAGCCGCAAGCGGTCGGTCCATCCCGCGGCCTCCGCTCTGTCCGGCGACCGGGTCGGGTCGGCGCCGAAGTAGCCGTTGGCGAGCTGCGTCAGCAACCCGCGCCTCTCCCCCTCGGGCCGCTGCAGGTTGCGAAAGACATTCTCGGTAAGGATAACGGCTGAATCGACGATGATGCCGAAGTCCACGGCACCGATAGACAGAAGGTTGGCGCTCTCGTGCTGCCACACCAGCAGGATGAGCGCAAAGAACAGTGCGAACGGGATGTTCACCCCCACGACGATCGCGCTGCGCAGATTGCCGAGAAACAGCCACTGAATCGCGAAGACCAGCAGCACGCCGAGCAGCAGGTTGTGCAGCACCGTGTGTGTCGTCAGGTTGATCAGGTAACCGCGGTCGTAGAACGGCACCACCTTTACGCCCGGCGGCAGGCTGCCGTCGTGGTTCATCCTGGCGACTTCGGCCTTGACCAGCGGCAGCACCTCCGAGGTCTTCTTGGTGCGGGTCATGACCACGATCGATCCGACCCCATCGTCGTCGTGGTCCTTGCCGAAGATGCCCAGCCGCGGCGTATGGGTCATGCGAACCTGCGCCACATCCTTCATCAGCACCGGGACACCGGTGAATTGACCGAGGACGACTTTTTCGATGTCGCCGACCCGGTAGCCCTGGGTGAGATCATCGTTACCGCCGTCATCGATCAGGCCGATGCCGCGGATATTGATCGACTGCTGGCCGATGACGATCTCGCGCCCGCCCACGTTGATGTTGGCGTTGCCAAGCGCGCTCAGAACCTGCGGCACCGTGACATTGAAGGCCTCCAGCTTCAACGGATCGACCTGCACCTCGAATTCCTTGGTCGTGCCACCCCAGCTGTTGATGTTGATGACGCCGGGAATCGTCGACAGCCGGCGCAGCACGATCCAGTCCTGGATCGTGCGCAGATCGGTGAGGGAGTAGCGCTGCGGCCCCTCGACCGTGTAGCGGTAGATTTCACCGCTGCCGCTGTTCTGATTGACCGACGGTATCTGGTTGCCCGGCAGCGTGACGTTCTGTTGCAGCGCCAGCGTCGCCTGCGCGTAGGCAAAGTCGTAGTCGACGCCCCATTTGAACACCACGCGCACGAAGGCCAGCCCGTAGAAGGAGGTGGAGCGGATGACCTGGACTCCGGGGGTCGCATACAGACCGATCTCCATAGGGATGGTGTAGTAGCGCTCGATCTCCTCGGCTGACAGGCCCGGTCCCTCGGCGGTGATCTCAAGAATCACCGGCGTCGGGTTCGGGTAGGACTCGATATTGATGACCTTGAAGGCGTACAGGCCGGCAATCGCAAAGGCGAACAGGCCGAACAGCACGATGGTGCGGCGACTGAGGCAGGCCGCAATGATGGCTTTGAGCATGGACTCTTAAGAGGCGCCGCCGCTCACGCCCGCTCAGTCGCTCGGCGGCGCGTAAAGAATGTTGCTCACGAACACCGCCCCGTCCGTAACCACCAGCTCCCCGCGTTGCAGGCCCGCTACCACCGGGTATTGCCCGTCCAGCGGCTCGCCCAGCGTGACGATGCGTTGCGTGAAGCGGCGGCGATCCGTGGTGATCCACGCCGCAAAGCTGCCATCGCCGTTGCGCACCACGCCGTTCACCGGTATGGCGAGCGCCTTCAGCGGGTCGTGGACCTGTATGGCAAAGCTCGCCAGCATCCCCGGGATCAGCTCATCCTTGAGGTCGGCGAGCTCACAGCGCACCACGATGCGGTGGGTGTTCGGATCCAGCGACCGGCCGAGTCTCGAGATCCTGCCTTCGAAGACCCGGCCGGGGTAGGCCATCACTGTGGCGCGGATGGGCTGACCCAGGCGGTAAAGCGGACTGTCGCTTTCAATGACGTTCGCGACCATCCACTTGGTTCGAAGATCAGCCACCGAGTAAGGCGCAGGTGCGGAGCCGGGCTGTTCGAGCAGCCCAGGCGCGGCGCTGCGCGCGGTGACGCGGCCGCTGATCGGGCTCTTGACGATCAGCGCGGGCTCGACCTGCCGTTTGACAACGATGCGATCGATCTCACTTTGTGTCCTGCCGAAGATCGCGACCGCGTTGCGTGCCGCCTTGAGCGCACCTTCGGCCGTCTGCTGGTTGGCCACCGCGCTCTCGTAGTCGTTCTGATCGATGCCGTGTGCCGCGTACAGCCTGGTGGCCCGCTGCAGCGCGCTGGCGGTCTGATCGAGTGTCGCCGCCGCACCGATGAGATTTGATTCCGCCGCCAGAAAATCCGCGCTTTCGATCGTGAACAGCACCTGGCCCTTCTTCACCGGGTCGCCCAGGTCGGCGTAGGTCTGAATGATCCGGCCCTGATAGGGTGTGAACACCTGCACGTTCAGGTCCTGGTTGAAATCGATGGTTCCGACCGCCTGTTTGCGGTACACAAACTCATGATCCCCGATCGGTCCGACCCTGATTGCGCCCAGCTGTGACACTTTCAGTTCCACGGTGTCGGCGGACGGCGCGGCGCTGCTCTGCCGTGCCGCATCGGCCTCGGCAGCGTTGCCGGTGGCGCCGTGCAGCGCCAGGCTCGCGAGCGCCACGATCAGCGCGCCCCCAGCCGCCGCAGCTGTCACTTGCAGCCCCGCCCCCGTGTAGAAACGCAGTGGAAAGTCTGGCTGACGCATCGCTCGAGTCCCGCTCGCAGTTAGTCGGTATGGGCGGCGGCCGACCCCGGCTCCGCCGGACGATTCCACCAGCCGCCGCCGAGCGCCTGGTAGAGCGCGGCGGTATCGCCGAACCGGGTCGACTGCGCCTGTACCAGGCTGAGCAAAGCCTGTTGATGGGCCGATTCCGCGGCGAGCTCCGCCAGGTAGTCGGTGAAGCCGTCCTGCATCTGCTCGCGGGTCAGATCGAGTGTGACCTTCGCGGCCCGCTCGGCGGCGTACGCGGCGGCCAGCTCGTCGGCATCCGCGAGCATGGCGTGCAGCGTATCGGCCACGTTCTGGTAGGCCGTGAGCACCACCTGCTGGTACTGCGCCGCCGCCTGCCGCAACGCCTGATCGGCTGCGCGCTTGGTGTGCAGCAAGGTCCCACCGGCAAACAGCGGCTGCGTCACTCCGGCGACGACGTTCCAGAACGGTCCGCCGTCGCGGAACATCCAGGCAAATTCGTTGGCACTGCCCCCCGCCGCGCCGGTGATGGAGAACTGCGGGAGCATGGCCGCAATCGCCACGCCGACCTGCGCGTTGGCTGCGCGCAGCTGCTCGGCGGCGGCGCGCACATCGGGGCGCTGCTCGATGATCTTCGCGGGGAGGCTCACGGGCAGCTCCCGCGGCAGCTGCAGCGAGGTGAGCTCGAAGGTCTGTTCAAGCTCCTGGTTCGGGAGCTTGCCGACCAGGGCGCGCAGCAGATCACGTGTCTGTTCGAACTGCTTCTCGAGTGGCGGCAGCAGCGCCCGCGCCTGAGCTAACTGCGCCTCCTGCGCTGCCACCTCGACAGCCATGGCGTAGCCCTGCAGGTACTTGTCGCGCACGACCTCGAGGGACCGCTCGTTGTAATCGATGATCTGGCGGGTCGCCGCAAGTTGCGCACGCAGCGAGGCTTCCTGAATGGCCGCGGCGACGACATTGGCGGCGAGGGTGACGTAGGTGGCTTCGAGCTCGAAGCGCTGCATCTGCGCCTGCGCCTGCAGGGACTCGACCTTGCGGCGGTTGCCGCCGAACACATCCGGCGTATAACCCACCATCACCTCAGCGGTGTGATAGTTGTAAATGAGGGGTTGAGCGGGTCCGCTCGGGGCGAGGTTCTGACCGTTGCCCTGCACGCCGGGTGCGGAGGAACTCGCCGTGTTGCCGGCCACCTTCTGGCGCTCGAAGGCATAATCGGCGGCGACGCTGGGGTAGAAGTAACCGCGTTGCGCATAGACCTGCTCCTGCGCCTGGCGCAAGGCGGCCTGCGCGCCTGCAACCGTCGGATTGGCCCGGAACGCCTGCTCGACCAGGGAATCAAGCGCCGGACTGCCAAAGGCCTGCCACCAGTTGAAGCCAACGTCCTGCCCCGACATAAATCGCTGGGCGGCACCGCCCGTCAGGTCCGCTGCGGCGGTGACTTGCGGCAGTGGAGTCGTGGTGTATCCGGCATCGACCGGTGCCCGCGGCTGATGGAAGTTGGGTCCCACCGCGCAGCCCGGCAGCGCCGCCGCGGCGGCCGCCAACGCAACGCAGCAGCGAGCAGGCAAGCGCATGGAGATGTCCCGAGATTCGGCCGAGCGGACGGCCGCGAACTGACATCGTGCCGCTGCCGGGCTTTCCGGCACCTTGCGCCCGGATTACGGATTGGAAAGGTGAGCGCCTGCGGTCGCCGCGGTTGCGCGCGCGGCTTGCGGCTGCGGCAGCAGGATGGCAGCGCGCAACCCGGGATCGGCATTGCTCAGCTGCAACTTCCCACCGTGCAATGTTGCGATCGCTGCCACGATCGCCAATCCGAGACCGTTGCCGGGCTGGGTGCGCGCGCGATCCATGCGATAGAAGCGCTCAGTCAGCCGCGCGAGCTCGCTCTCCGGCACCCCGGGACCGGTGTCGCGCACCACGATAACAGCGCGCTGCCCCTCGCAGTGCGCCGCCACCTCGACGCTGGCGCCCCGCCCGGCATATTTCAGGGCGTTATCGATCAGGCTTGCGACCGCGGTCGCCAGCAGATCATGGTCACCCCGCGCCCATAGAGGATCGTGGCTCGACACCGCCAGGGTCACGCCGGCCTCCTCCGCCGCGGCATCGTAGAGCTCGACCATGTCGTGCACGACGCGATTCAGATCGACACGCTCGAACGATTGCGCACGCATGCCCGACTCGGCTTCGGCGATCTGCAGCAGCTTGTTGAGCAGCACGATCAGCTCGTCGATGTCCTCGATCGCGGCGCGCGCTGCACCACTCAGCGCCGGCGCCGTCGGCTCGCGCCTGAGCGCCTCGTCGAGTCTTGCGCGCACCCGCCCCAGGGGGGTGCGCAGATCATGCGCGATCGCGTTCGAGACGTGGCGCACGCCGTTCATGAGCTGCTCGATCCGATCGAGCATGCGGTTGATGTCGACACCCAGGCGTGCGAATTCGTCATCACCCGAGACCGCAATGCGCTGCTCGAGATTACCGGATTCGATCGCACGGGCCGTTTGCCGGATGCCGCTGATGCGGCGCTCGATCTGATGCCGCGAGAGCCAGGCGCCGATGACCACCAGACCGAGGGAAACGGCCATTGCCGCCTCCAGGGCGTGCAGCACCAGCATGCGTATGGCCAACTGCTCGCTCAGATCCCGCCCCACGTACAGCAGGCCCCCGCTGGGCAGCGGTTGCACGTACAGCCGGGCAAACGAAGGCCGGCCATCACGAATGAGCTCCCGATTGATCAGCCGTCCCATGGGGGTACCGGCAGGCGGCCAGGTCGACAGATTGCCCACCACGGGCCGCCCGGACGGCGCGGTCACCAGAAAGATCTCGGTGTCACTGTCGATGCCGTCCGTGAGTTCCTGCTTGATTTCCCGGACCAGATCCGCCGGCGGACGGTTGCCGTACTGGTTACGCAGTCGATTCGAGATCGACACGATCTTGCCGTCGGTACTGCGCGCCAGTACCCCGACGGTGCCGAAGTAGAACACGCCCGCAGTCACCAGAATCAGTGTGACCAGCAGCACGCCGTTGCCGAGCGCGAGGCGCGCGGCGACCGAGTCAGTGAGTCTGAAGACCGGCATGGCACGCCAGCTGTTACGCCGGCGCGGCCGCACCTGTGCGGCGCTCACCCAGCAGATACCCGGCGCCGCGGATGGTGTGAATCAGGGCGGGCGAGAAGCCCCGATCCACCTTGCTGCGCAGGCGGCTGATCTGCACGTCGATGACGTTGGTCTGCGGGTCGAAATGACAGTCCCAGACCGCCTCGAGGAGCATGGTGCGCGTGACCACCACGCCTTCATTGCGCATCAGGTAGGCGAGCAGCCGCAGTTCCCGCGGCTGCAAGGCAATCGGCACCGCGCCGCGCGCCACCTGGAGCGTTCGCATGTCGAGTGTCAGATCCGCGACCCGCAGCTGCGTGGCCGCTTGCGCGCCATGCGCACGCCGCAACAGCGCCTCCACACGGGCCAGCAGCTCGGCGAAGGCAAACGGTTTGGAGATGTAATCGTCCCCGCCATGACGCAGGCCGCGTACGCGCTCATCGGTGCTGGTGAGCGCACTCACGATCAGCACCGGCGTTCGCTTGCCGAGCTCACGCAGCTTGCCGACGATCGACAAGCCGTCGATGCCACCGGGGAGCAGCCGGTCGATGATGATCAGGTCCCACTCGTCGTTGGTGGCCTGATGCAATCCATCCAGAGCGTTGTCGCAGCAGGTGACGGCGTACCCGGATTCCTCCAGCCCATTGCAGATATAACGTGCGGTGGCGGGCTCGTCCTCGACGAGGAGGGTCTTCATGGGGCAAATGGTAGCGCGATCGCGCGGCCTGCGCGTTAGCATGCCTGGCGGGACGTGCGCAACAACCGCCAGTGTGGGAGACGGCACTTGCGGCACCTCCCGGAAGAGGGACGAGAATCCAGCGCGGCTATGACAGGATCAACGGCGTGGATGCTGCGGAGAGTCCGATGACAAGAATGCGCGCGATGCTCGTTCCGAGTCCCGGGGCTAAATTCCGCCTGGAGGAGCGCGAGCTTCCGCAGCCCGGTCCCGATGAGGTGCGCCTGCGTGTACAGGCCTGCGGAGTCTGTCATAGCGATGCGCTGACGGTGGCCGGTCACATGCCGGGACTCAAGCACCCGCGAATTCCGGGCCACGAGGTGATCGGAGTGCTCGAGGCTGTCGGCGCCAATGTGCGAGGTTGGCAGACGGGGACTCGGGTGGGGGTGGGCTGGTTCAGCGGCGCCTGCGGTTATTGCAGGCACTGTCGCCACGGTAACGCCTTCGCCTGCGAGAACATCCAGGGCGCCACCGGGGTAACCCGCGACGGCGGCTACGCCACGCACATGCTCGCCCACGGCAGCGCTCTGGCGCGCGTTCCGGAGGCGCTCGACCCGGTCGCCTCGGCCCCGTTGCTGTGCGCGGGGATCACCACCTTCAACGCCCTGCGCAACTGTGGCGCGGGCCCCGGCGAGCTGGTCGCGATCCACGGTGTCGGCGGTCTCGGTCATCTCGGGATTCAGTTCGCCGCGCGCCTGGGGCTGCGCGTCGTCGCCGTGAATCGCGGACGAGACAAGGAGGAGCTGGCCCGCCAGCTGGGTGCGCACGAATACATCGATAGCTCGGCGGGCGACCCGGCGGCTGCGTTGCGCGCTCTGGGAGGGGCCCGGGCGATACTGGCGACCGTCACCGACGCTGCGGCGATGCAGGCCGTCGTCGGCGGTCTGGGCGTGAATGGCACCCTGATGGTCATCGGCGCCGTCGGCGCGCTGACGGTCAACTCCCTGGAGCTCCTGGCGAAACGTGCCGCGGTGAGGGGTTGGTACTCCGGAATCGCGATAGATTCGCAAGACACGTTGCTTTTCAGTCAGCAGAATCAGATCAGGTCGATGAACGAAATCTTCCCGCTGGAACAGGCGCAGGCGGCGTACGACCGCATGATGAGCGGCAAGGCCCGGTTTCGCGTGGTTCTCAAGGTGGCGGGGCACACCACCGGGTGAGATCAGGAGTGAGGCATTGCCCAGGATTCGCGACAGTGGCATGCCACCGCTCGAGCAGTGGGAGCGTTTCTTTGATCCGGGGAGCATTCTGGAGGCACTCGGCTGTCGCGACCTGTCGGGCGATGTCGTCGAGTTTGGGTGTGGTTACGGTACGTTCGCCATCCCCGCTGCTCACCGGGCATCCGGGACGGTGTACGCACTCGACATCGACCCGCTCATGGTTGCGGCTACGACCGAACGCGCGCAGCGGGCCGGCACACCCAACGTGGTTGCGGAGCGGCGCGACTTCGTTGTTGGCGGCTGCGGCCGCCCGGCGTGCTCGACAAGCTATGTCATGCTGTTCAACATTCTGCACCTGCAGGAGCCACTCGGGCTTCTGCAGGAAGCGCATCGTGTGCTACGTCCCGGCGCAATCCTCGGGATCCTGCACTGGAAGCGTGACGCCAGCACGCCGCGCGGCCCGCCACTCGAGATGCGCCCGTCCGCGGAGCAATGCCGACTATGGGGCAAGGCCGCAGGGTTCCGCTGGATAGGAACGCCGCAGCTGCCTGGATCGCCCTGGCACTGGGGCATGATGCTCGCGCGACCGCCAGATCGCCGTGTCGCTACCGACGCAGGCCGTTAGTCGGCCTGGCGGTGTCGGTGGATGCGCGAGCAACCGCCTTGCTGCCGCACCCGTCCTTCACTCCTTATCTAAGCGCTCTAAGGCCGGCGCACCCCGGGGCGTTATGGTGAATCGGCCAGCGCGCTCAACGCCCGCCGGAGTCGCCCCGACGCCCCGCTTCGAACAGGAACCAGGTGCGCCGCTCGGTCTCGTCGATCCATACCTCGATGAGGCTCGCGGTCGCGATGTCGCGGTACTCGTCGCACACGTTGTGCGCCTCCCGCAAACGCCCCGCCAGCGTCTTGTTGTCCTCCCGTAGCTCCGCGAGCATGTCGGAGGGCTCCACGTACTCGGCGTCGTTGTCCAGAATCCGCTGCATGCGGGCGATGTTGCCGATCGAGCGCACCGTGGAACCACCGACCTTGCGCACACGCTCGGCGATGGCGTCGGTCATGGCGAAAATCTGGTCGGCCTGCTCGTCGAACAGCAGATGGTAGTCGCGGAAATGCGGGCCGCTGAGGTGCCAATGGAAATTCTTGGTCTTGACGTACAGCGCGAACACATCCGCGAGAATGGCATTCATCGCGCCGGAGATCTCTTTGGTCGCCGTCGCCGACAGGTCGGTGGGAGTAATCAGCGGACCGCGGGCTACGTCCCGTGTGTCCTTGCTCTTGGTCGAATCCGCACGGTTCATGGCCAGTCTCCTGATGTGATGGCGCTAGCTTCGATACGCCGATCATACCGTGCCATGTCATTTCTGGCCGCACCCGACGGTCTGCTCCAGGGGCGCCCTGCATCCCGTGGTGCCGCAGTTTCAGCCGCGCCGTGTGGTTACCGCCCTCAGGGGTGGCTACAGCTGCGCTGTGGCGGGACGATAACCTGCGGATATGCGCTAGCGCAGCTGCGCCAGCCACCCGTCCGCATCCGGCCAGACGGGCAAGCTGCGCGCACAGCGAAAGCCGCTGTCGGCATCGGCGCGGTCCGGCAGCTCGTAGCGACGCGTCGCGGCGCGCTTGTTGGCGGGATTCGGCTCGAGCCACGAGCCTCCCTTGAGCACCCGGGTGCTGCCGACGCCCCGGGTATCGACCCATTGCCAGACGTTGCCGGACAGCCCCTTGTAGTGGCCACCGATGCCTTCGAGCGGCCCGTCGCTGACGTGCGGCGCAATGTTCATCGAGCGCGTGGTGGGACCGAAATCATCCCCCCACGGAAAGATGCTGTCCTGCGGACCCCGGGCGGTGTATTCCCACTCATCTTCAGTCGGCAGGCGGGAGTTCTTCGAGCGGCAGTAAGCCGCGGCATCCTGGAAGCTGACGCCGACAACTGCGGAATCATCATCGAGCGGCCGCTGCTTCAGTGCGTTGCGCCAGCTGCCGCCGGGCACGCGCTGCAGCTGGCGGACGCTGCCGGGCGCCATGGCATAGGCGAACCCCACTTTCTCCGCGTGCGTCTGGTACTGCGCGGCGTCGGCGAACTGCCGGAAGTCGCGCACGCTGACCGGCGTGGCGTCGAGCTCGAACGGTGCGAGCGTCACCTCGCGCAGTCGTTCGTCGGCGTAGTCGCGCGCCTGGCAATCGGCGGCGTACTGCTTACACAGCGCAAGCGCGGCGTGAATCTGCTCGGGCGTGCTCCCAAGTCTCACCCGCCGCGCAGCGCTCGCGATCAGGTGGCGCACGGTGTCCGGTGGATACTCGTGTGCCGCGTCCAGCTCCCCGCTATCGATGCCGAGCGAGTGCAGCAACGGCAGCGCGCGGGCTCCTGCGATCAACGTGGGCTTTCCCGCAACCTGAGCCATCGGGGCTTCGGGTGCAGGCGTGCGCGAGCCGAAGAGTCCGGATATCCAGGCGAACACGCCGGAGTCGCCGCCGCTCGAGCCGCGGCCGGCGTCTGTGTCGGGTCTCGGCACCGATGCGGGTGCGGGAGTCGGCACCGGGGGTGTCGCCCGACCGGCAAAGTAGAAATCTCCGGTCAGCGAGGAGGATTCCCACGGAATCTGCTTGCCTGCGGTGGCGCTCATCACCTCGACCCGGACGTGCTTGAACATCTGCTCGAGCGGCTCGTGCAGCTGGAGCATCGCGTGCGTGAGCGCGGTGGTGTAGGGGCTGTTGCGTCCGCCGCCGTCTTCGGCAACCGCGCCCGGAGCGGTGGAATAGGCAATCATGATCCCGGCCGGCGCGTCCATGCTGGCCAGTCCGCGGTCGGCGGAGCGCAGGCCACGGCTGAAGGGGTTATTGCGGCAGGCATCGAGGATGACGATGTTGAGGCGATTACGCGCAAAGCGCATCTGCTCGATCACCCAGTCGGCGCTCACGGCCTCGATCTCGACGTCGCCCTCGCGCTCGATGTTCGCTTTGGTCGGGATCAGGTAGTTGCGGCCGTTGAGCTGTAGGCCGTGACCGGCATAGTAGAAGAGTCCCACGGCTGCGCCGCCCCCCTTATCGAGGCGCTCGCCGAACTCCTCGATGGCGCGCTTCATGGTGTTCTGATCGGCATCGCGGCGCTCGATCAGCTCAAAGCCCAGCTGGCCGAGGGCCTGGCCGACGAGCCTGGCATCGTTGGCGGGATTCGCCAGCGGCCCGCTGGCATAGGCGCTGTTGCCGATGACCAGCGCGATGCGCGTCTCCGCCGCCTGTACCCACGCCGGCAGCAGCATCGCCGCCGCCAGCAGGGCGGCAAAAGGGCTCGTCGAGGTACGCATCGTGTCGTTGTTCTTTTGCGAAGGATCCTGCACGCAGAATGTCCCGCTGCGAAACCTAAGCGGCGGCGGCAGAGCCGCCCTTTGATGCTATTATCCGCGCCTCTGGCTGAATGGGAAGTTTGCGGAGAAAAACATGCAAGACCGCAGCTTTTTTGTCCCGGCCCTCGCGCTCGGGCTGCTGCTCGGCCCCGCGGTGCAGGCCGGCATCATGCGCGACGTGCTGGAGGACCTGCACATCGTAAAGACGCCGCCGCCGGCGGCGCCCGCACCGGGCGAACAGACGCCCCCTTTTCAGGGCTTTGCGTGCTGCAATCTGCACTACGACGGCCGCGCGATCAGCGATACGAACTACGCCGGGCTGCCGATGATACCCGCCGGTACGCCCATCGAAGTGGTCAGTTATGACAAGCACAAGGCCAATATCAAGGTCGACGGCAAACCGCTGCAGCTGAGCCAGGACAAAAGCGCCGAGATCGTGGCCCTGGGGACGTGGGTAAACCAGGTCGTGCGCAAGGACGATCCGCGACCGCATATCCGCACCTATCCGGCGGCGGTGCAGGAGGCGATCCGTGAGGGAAAGGTGACGCTCGGCATGACGCGCGAGCAGGCCATCGTCGCCGTCGGCTATCCGCTGCCCAACGAGACCATCACTCTCGACGCCCCGGTATGGCGCATCTACCACGCGCGCCGCGAGCCGTTCGACCTCAATTTCAAGGCCGACGGAGCCTTAGGGTCAGTGAGCGGCGACGACAGCATCACGAGCGTGGTCGTCTATCAGCCGCAAAAGAGCGCCTCCGGTCGCTAAAACCGACCGCCCGATCGCGAGCGATCCGCCGCGATGGCAGCGGGCACTGGCTCCCGCTCAGCGGTGGCGGCGGCCCACCGGACCATGACGGGTGTGGTCGTAGTGCACGACGTGCACGCCCGGCGTGGCATACAGGGCAGCGCGGTGGGCAGCGAGAATCTGCTGGGAAATCAGTAGCGCGCCAATCAGCGCGGCAGCGATGCTGACGCCGAGGGTAACAAAACGCAACGGCGCCGCCTTACCCCGTGCGCTGTAGCCGCGTCTCATGGTCATGTCCGTCTCCCGCGCAGGTGCGTTGTTACGACCTGCTTCGTAAGACGCAGGCTCGCATTGCGGGGCGCCGCTTACCACTCGTAGGCACCGCGATCCGCTAGGTACTGTCCGCTGGCGAGGGGTGCGTCGTTTCACAAAACGCGCGGCTCCGCCGCAGCACTGCCCGGTGCGGGTGCCGCTCGCCTCCGCAACGCCCGATGCGGGTTACTGCGTAGCGCGCTGCGGTGGCTACGACTGTCCTCCGCCGGCGCCTGCTGACACCCTGTGCTCGCGCGTGAGGGCCGAAAGGTCACGAGAAGGCCGCAACAATGGCCACGTAGCGCGCAGTCGAGGGAGCTTGCTGCGGGCAACGGTTGCATATCGTTGCCCGTGGCGATCTTGTGACTGGTGCGCTTCAGCGACGGGGGAGCCTGGAGCGCATTTCGCCGATCAGCCGCGCGCCGCCAATAGCGGCGGCGCCAGCGGACCCAGGCGCCCATTTTCTCGATGTTGCAATCGACCCCTCTCACCTTGAAGCCAAGTGATGCCGCCAGGTGCTGCATGGGGATGGCGGAGGCTTCGGTCTCGTGGGTGAAGCTGTTGGTGCTGGACCCCACTCTCCCACAAGGCGAGCTGGCGGATCTTGCCCGCGCCGTCCCACCGCGCCCGCTGCGACAGCCTGCCGCGGCCGGCGCGACAGCGGCATAACTGCGCGCTCGATGCGACTTAACGCTTTCAGAAGCCATACCACGTCACGCACTTTAGGTACTTCGACCAATACCCATGCGGTGACTCACGATTGGCCGGCGGGCGTCCAAGAGGGATGATCGCGACGGTTCCAATAGCAAACCCATCGAAAGATGGGGACGCAAAGCCTCCGGTCTAAGGGTTCGGCCTATGACAGCGGGGTTGCCGGGGTCGCCAAGCGACCTCGTTAGACTCTCGGCCCGTCGCAGCGGGTCAGGTCGTGCAACCTCTGTGCATCCGCTCCCCGCAACCGGAAAGACGTCTCAGTCAACCGGTTTTTGGGAGCGAAAATGCAAGACTCGACCTCTAGATTCCGCCTCATGGTGTGGACCGCGCTGGCGGCCAGCCTGATCCTTGCGGGCTGCGGCGGCGGCTCAACCGATAGCTCAGCCAATGCACAATCATCGGGCAGCAGCGCTTCCGGCCAGTCCAGCGGCAGCGGCGAAACGCTACCGGGTCCGACCACCGCCAGTGCAACGCTCGATTGGGTGGCACCGACCACGAACACCAACGGCTCCGCGCTGACCGATCTGCGTGGTTATCGGATTTACTACGGCACGAGGAGCAATCAGCTCACCAACACGATAGCGATCACCAGTCCTGGCATGGCGACCTACGTCATCGACGGCCTGCAGGTAGGCACCACCTACTACTTCGCGATTACCGCGGTAACCAGCAGCGGTATGGAAAGTGCCGATTCTGCCGTCGTCGTCACGCGGATCTCCTGATCTGCATTTAAGGAAACCTCATGAGCCAACCCTCCCTCCTGATTGCTGCCGCAGCCGCCTCGTCGCCCGGTGACTCCGCGGCCGCTGCCGCGCCGACGGGCGTTCAAATCTCCGATTCAGCCCCCTATGCCATTCAGCTGTGCAGCTCTGCCGCACCCATCGACCCGCGCAGCGTGCCGATCCTCGACATTTTCGAGCTGTACACGCTCTACTGCGACGTGCGGCTCGAGAACGGGGTGACGCGCCACGCGCTGCGCCTCGGATTCTTCAAGGAAACCACCACGGCAAAGGTCATCGCGCGCTATCTCGCGTGTTATTTCGAGACGCCGCAAATCGTGCACCTCAACACCACCGACCAGACGCGCTCGCTGCGCGTCAAGCTCGTTGCCCTCAAGGATATCGGTGACTCCGGCCGCCACACGGTCATCGAACTGTCGGGACCCGAACCCCTGCGCCGCTCGCCGCAACCGCAGACGCGCCACGCAGCACCGCGCGCCGCGGCCACGCCGCGCGCGCACGACGGGAATGGCCGCTCGCTGTGGTCGCGGCTGCTGGAGCCGCTGCAGCAGCGGTAGCCCCGCAGCGCATCCGCGGTGCTGCCGGCCGCGGGACGGGCGGCGCGCCTGGCACCTGCGGAAAATGCCGATTTTGCCCCTAGCGGTCGGCGGTTGCGCCCGCCTCGAGCCTGGACACATAGTCGGCTATCGCTTGCTGCTGCTCTGCCGGCGGGCCGGGCTGACCGTGGTGGATCGACGCGAAGTTGCGCAGTCGTGACAGCAGGTAACTGGCGTGCTGACCGGCGATGCGGGGGGCGAGGGTTTCGCGTCCTGTACCGCTCTCGCCGTGACACCCGGCGCAGGCCCTCCGGTAAGCGCGCCTGCCGAGCGCCAGCGGGCGTCCCTCGCCCGATTCGGCGTGCGTGTTGGGCACGGCGCGCGCCAGGTAGGCGGCGAGGTCGCTCAGGGCTTGCGGGCGGTTCACGTCGGGCGGACCCAGAGCTTCGTGCATAGCCGGACCGTGCATCTCTGAGCCAGTGCGCACGCCGCTCACGAAGTTCACGAGCTGCTCGAGCAGATAGGATTCCTGCTGTCCCGCCAGTGCGGGGATCTCCCGGGGTCCGTCGCCCCACGCACGCGCACCGTGGCAGCCCATGCAGTGCTTGCGATACAGGATCAAGCCGTGGGCGGGATCGGCAGTGAGCGCTGCGCTCGGCGACGGCAGATCCGACGCTGCCGCTGTCGCGGGCGGGCTGCCGTCCGCCGCTCGGACCATCAGCGAGAGCAGCACTGCGATCGAATAGCGGCTGAGCTCGCAGCGTGCGGCGCGCACGGCTTGATCCACCGGCAGCTGGGTGATCATCGTCCGATAATACCGGGTGTCGGCGCTGCGGAAACTACCTACGGTCACAGACCCGCAGCTGCCACCACCGCCGCCACATGGCGTGCAGCACTGTGAGAAGTACCTAGCGACGCGGCACTCTCCCGGGTGGATGCTGGTACTTCCACCATGGTGAGTACCCCATGAACACCAACGATGAGCCCCGCGCCGCGTCCGCTGCTGCACCTGCTGCGGACACCCGCGAGCCACGGACCTCAAAGGCCCTGCAGGGTCGGCTGCTGCAGGTTTCGCGGCTGGCCGCCATGGGAGAGATGGCCAGCGGCCTGGCGCATGAGCTCAATCAGCCGCTGACGGCGATCGCAAACTATGCCCACGCGTGCGACCGACTGCTCGCGCGCCCCGCTGCCAATCTGGTCGAAGTGCGCGACGCATTGCGCCAGATTGCGTCCCAGACCACGCGCGCGGCGGACATCATCCAGCGGCTGCGCAAGCTGGCGGGCGGGCAACATGGCGAGCACGCGCCGGCCAACGTCAATGCACTCGTGCGGGAGCTGCACGAGCTGCTGCTGAGCGATGCGCGTCTGCACGGAGTGGAGGTGTCGCTCGAGCTGGACCCGCAACTGCCCGAAGTGAGCGTCGACGCCGGACAGATTCAGCAGGCGGTCATCAATTTCTTCCGCAACAGCGTGGATGCGCTGGCGGCGGGGCCCGCACGCCGCCCACTGTTGGTCGTCATCCGCACCTCGGCAACGGCTGATCATCACGTGGAGTTGGCGGTGATCGACAATGGGCCGGGGCTGGCACCCGGCCTGACGGAGCGCGTGTTCGATCCGTTCTTTTCGACCAGGGCAGACGGCACCGGACTGGGTCTGGCGATCAGCAACACCATCGCCCGCGCTCACGGCGGCTCGGTCGGCTACCGGCCTCACGAGCCCGCCGGCGCCTGCTTCTACATCCGGCTGCCCGCACGCCCGCGCACCACAGCGGCCGAACCTTGATCAGCTCGCCAACAATGCCGCGAGCAGCGCCAGCAGCTCTTCCGCGTTGATGGGTTTGCTGGCGATCCGCAGGTGCGGGTCATCGCACAGCTGCCTGATGGCGGCCGAGGTATCCCCGGTGATGAGCACCGATCTCAAGTCGGCCCCTACGCTCTTGCGCAACGCCGCGATAACCTGGGTGCCGAGCTCGCCTTCGCGCAGATGATAGTCCGTTATCAGCAGGTCCGGCGCGCCTTGCTCCTGCGCGTTCCGTACTGCCTCGTCGAGCGATGCAACCGCCGCCACGCGGTAGCCTTCGACGCTCAGCAGCATGCGCGTCGCATCGCGCACCCCCGGATCGTCTTCCACCAGAATCACCCGCGGTTTAGCCGAACTCGCGGCGCTGACCGGTGTGGGAACCGGCTGGGGGCCGGCCTTGCTGCTCGACATGCCCCCCAGCGGCAGCATGAGGGAGAACGTCGAGCCCTTGCCGACCCGGGAGCTCACCTGCAGGCGCAGATCCAGCAGGTTCACCAGGCGCCGCACGATGCTCAGTCCCAGACCATAGCCGTCGCGGGAGGTGTTCGCCGGCACGCCGACCTGATAGAACTCGTCATAGATATAAGCGAGCTGCTCGGCGGGTATGCCGATACCCGTATCGACCACGTCGATGCGGATCGAGCCGTTCTGGCGCAGCGATCGCAGCTGCACGCGACCTTCGCGCGTGTACTTGATGGCGTTGGAGACCAGGTTGTTGAGGATCTGCTGCACCAGCGAAGCATCGCTGTGGATAGTCTCTTCCGAGGACTGCACCTGCAGCTCCAGACCTTTGCTGGTCGCGATGCCGGCGAACTCGCTCCGCAGCTGCTCGAACAGGACGGCGACCTTGAAATCGGCCGGCTGGGGCTTGATCGCACCCGATTCGAGCTTGCTGATGTCGAGCAGCGCGTTGAGCAGGCGCGACATGGTGCTGATCGCCTGCTCCTGCTGCGACAGCGCCTGCGCCACGTCCGCATTACCGCTCATTCTGCGCAGCGAGCCGTTCAGCAGAGCGAGCGTCTGCAGCGGTTGGCGCAGATCGTGGCTGGCCATCGCCAGAAAGCGGCTCTTCGCCCGGTTGGCGCGATCGGCCTCTTCCCGGGCCTGATCCGCCAGCTCGCGGTGCTGATCAGCGACTTCGCGTAGCTGGTCCGCGACCCGCCGAGCGTGCTCGGAAGCCTCTCGCGCGATCCTCAGCTCGTTCTCGACACGCCGACGCTCTGTGACGTCGCGAATTGCCGCGGCGACCAGGACCTGCTGGCTATTCTCGATGGGACTCAGGCTGATCTCGACCGGGAACTCGCTGCCGTCCTGGCGCTGTCCGAACAGCGCCAGCCCCTGACCCATCGGACGCAGCCGCTGTGCCGCGATGTAACCCTGCCGATGTGCCACGTGCCGGTCGCGATAGCGCGACGGCATCAGCCGTTCGACGCTCTGACCCACGATATCGTCGTGCGCATAGCCGAACAGCGCCGTGACCTGGCGATTGGCGAAGCGGACGATGCCCGCCTCGTCAATGATGATCATCGCGTCGGGGGCGGCATCGAGCGCGCCGCGCGCGAGTTCCACCGAGGCCGATTGCATATGAACAATCGTAGCGCCGAACGCGATTGCCTGCCTATCGCACCGTAAGGTGAGCGCCCCCGGGGGACGCCGGCGCGCCCCCTGCGCCGTCACTAATACCGCTGGATATAGGGACTTTCCACAACTGCCCCCGATGTGCCGATGCCGGGGAGTGCGCGGAGGCAAGATGCCCGCAGGTTCTCAACGAGCGCCAGCCAGGCAGTCATATGGACAGACTCCGCTTTCCGATTTCCGCCAAGATTGCCGTCGCCTTCGGTGCCATCCTGCTGATCGTCCTGGCGGTCGGGGTCATGGCCATGGTGCGCCTGAGTGCCATCGACCAACAGGCGATTGCCGCCCGCGACGACTGGTTGCCCAGCGCGCGCGCCCTGGGCCAGCTGCGCACCAGCGTGCGCCAGTATCGCCTGGCGGAGGCCACCCTGGCCCTGGCTCATGACGAGCGCGAACGGGCGGCTGCGACCTTGCAATTGCACGCTGCCGCGGCGGCCGTGGATCAGGCACGAGTCAACTGCGAGCCGTTCATCACTCCCGGTAGCGACAGCGTGCACTACATGCGCGAGTTCGACACGATCTGGGCCGGCTACCAGGCAGCCACCGCCGGGCCGCTGCGGAGCTTCCTCAGCCGTACAGCCGATGCGCGCGATTACTTCGCCGTGGGGGCTCCCTACTATGAGACGGCTGCCGGCACGATGACCCGCGGCATCATCGACAACACGCGCACCGGCATCGCTGGCGCCGCGGCCGCGGTACAGTTCGTCCGCCTGACACGTGAGCTCATACTGGCGGCACTGCTCGCAGTCATCGCGACCAGCGCCATCCTCGGGCTGCTGCTGACGCGCAGCGTCTCGATCCCGGTCCGGGTGACCACCGCCGCCATGCGACGTCTCGCCTCGCGGGACTTCGCGGTGACCATCCCCGGCATCGGCCGCCGGGATGAGCTCGGCGAGATGGCCCATGCGATCGAGGTGTTCAGGCAGAGCCTCATCGATAGCGAGCAGTCGCGTGCGCGCGAAGACGCGCAAAATGTGGCGTTGCGCGGCAGCGAGCAGCGCTTTCGCGCCGTATTCGACTGCGTCCACGACGCCATCTTCATCAGTGATGCCGCCAGCGGCCGGATCCTCGACGTGAATCCGCGCGGTTGCGAGATGTTCGGCTTCGAGCGACACGAGCTCATCGGTGGCACGCCCAACATGCTGTCCGCGGGAGTGGCTCCCTACACGGACACCGCCGTGACCCGCGGAATCGTCCGCATCCGCGGCGAGGCGGGACCGACGACCTGCGAGTGGCAGTGCAAGGCGAAGGACGGTCGGCTGCTATGGGTGGAGATGTCGCTGCGGCAGACGAACTTCGCCGGCCACGACGTCGTGCTCACCAGTGTGCGCGACATCAGCGATCGCCGCGAGGCGGAGAAGCAGATCAGGCACATGGCGCGCTACGATGGCCTGACCGGATTGCCGAACCGCGGTGTGTTCGTCGAGGCCGTCGCTCGGGCCCTTGCCAGCGCGAAGCGCGCGAGTCGCCAGTTCGCGGTGCTGTTCCTCGATCTCGATCACTTCAAGGATGTGAATGACACGCTGGGTCACCCTGCGGGGGATGCGCTGCTGCGTGCGGTGGCCGCGCGGCTGCGCGGCGCGATCCGTGAGAGCGACGTGGTCGCGCGCTTCGGTGGCGACGAATTCGCGCTGCTGGCGGATGTCAGCGAGGCCGCAGATGCGGCGCAGCTCGCCGCCAAGCTGCTGAAGGCCTTCGAGGCGCCGTTCGCCATCGAGGGGACCCAGATTCGCAGCGGCTGCAGCATCGGTATTGCGCTGTACGCGCCGGATACGGCGGACGTCGAGACGCTGATGTCGCACGCGGACGTGGCGCTGTACCGCGCCAAGTCCGACGGACGCGGCACCTTCCGCTTCTTCAGCAACGCCATGGATTCCGAGACGCGCGCCCGGGTCACGCTGATCAGCGAGCTGCGCGAAGCCATCGTGTCGGATCAGCTGTTTCTCGTCTATCAGCCGCAGGTCGAGATCGGCAGCGGCCGCATCACCGGCCTCGAAGCCCTGGTGCGCTGGCGACACCCGCAGCGCGGGGTGCTCGCTCCTGATGCCTTCATTCCCGCAGCCGAAAGCAGTGGCTTGATCGTCGCGCTGGGCAAATGGGTGCTGCGCGATGCCTGTCAGCAGGCGAAGCGCTGGTACGACGCCGGCCTGCTGCCGCGACGGCTGGCGGTGAACCTGTCCGCGGCGCAGCTGCGGGTGCCGATCGAGCTGGAGCAGCTGGTCACTGCGACCCTGACCGAGACCGGTTTGCCCGCGGAACGGCTGGAAATAGAGCTGACCGAAAGCATGCTGATGGGAACCGGCGCCCACCAGGAGTTGCTCGCGCGCCTGCGGGCGCGCGGCGTGAAAGTCGCAATCGACGACTTCGGTACCGGCTATTCGTGTCTCGACTACCTGCGGCGCTTCCCGGTGGATCGGATCAAGATTGCCCAGAGTTTCGTGTCGAACCTCGACCACCCTGGAAACGCCGCGGTGGTGAAGGCCACCATCGGACTGGCGCGTGAGCTGCACATCGCGGTCATCGCCGAGGGGCTGGAGAAACCGCGGCAGATCGAGCTGTTGTCGGCCTGGGGATGCGCGGAAGCCCAGGGTTTCTACTACGCACAGCCGGCAACGCCCGCGCAGCTCGAGCCGCTGCTGCGCGCGGGCGTCATCCGTCACGCCGCGGGTGACGAGGGCCGCAGGGTCGCGGCCTGAGCCACAGCTCGTGTGCCCTTACAACCACACCCGGAATCCGGCGACCCACTCCAGCTCTGAAGCTCCCACGCCCTGTGTACGCGCGAACCCTGCAGTCGCGCCGCACACGCGCCGCCACGCCAGTCCGACATACGGCGCGAACTCGCGACGCAGCTCGTAGCGCAGCCGCACGCCCGCATCGAGGTCCGCAAGTCCCGACCCGAGCTGGCGCGCCGGGTCGGCCTTTCCGTAGAGATTGGCCTCGGCCTCAGGCTGCGCCACGAGCCGCCGCGTCAGTCGCAGGTCGTACTCCACTTTCACCCGCGCGGCGGTGCGACCTGCATCGCCGGCGTAGACCGTAGCCTCGACGTCGAACCCGTAAGGGGCGCGCCCCTGCACCCCGAGCGCGGCCCAGGTGCGCGGCGGACCGTTGCCGAAATCCTCGCGCGCACCGGCCTGCAGATTCCACCAGCGGCTGACGATGCGATCCCACAGCAGCTCCACACGCGCGTTCTCGGTAATCCCCTGGAGACGGTTGCCCTCGGTGCGCAGCCACAGCTTGTCGTAGTCGCCGCCGTACCACGCCTCCCCTTCCCACACCGCGGCATCGGCGGCACCGTCGTGGCGCCACTCGAACTGGTCCAGCAGCAGGCTGCCGCTGCTCGACGTGTCGTTCATCTGCATCACCCGCACCATATCGGTGCTGGTCATCGCCGGCACGGATTGCTGCGGCGGATCCGGAGCGACATGCTGCGCGCTCGCCGCTGGCTCCTGGCCGTGCGCCAGTGAAGCAACCATGGCGGCGGCGGCGAGGGCGGTGGCGCGCCTGCCGGCGGGCCGCGTGTGCCTCATGCGGGGCGGTCCGCGCCCACCCGCTGCACCACGACCTCGCGAAACATCCCCGCTTCCATGTGATAGAGAAGATGACAATGGTAGGCCCAGCGCCCCAGCGCGTCGGCGGTAACCCCGTAGGCGAGGCGCTGCCCCGGTTGCACGGTGATCGTGTGCTTGCGAACCAGAAAATCACCCTGGTCTGACAGCAACTCGCCCCACATGCCGTGCAGGTGGATCGGGTGATGCATCATGCTGTCATTTACCAGCACCAGCCGCAGTCGCTCGCCGAGCTTGAAACGCAGCGGTTCGCTCGCGGAGAACTTCTGTCCGTTGAAGGACCAGATGAAGCGCTGCATGTGCCCGGTGAGGTGCAGCTCGATGTCACGCGCCGGCTCACGCGGATCGATCGAGCCGCCGAGGGTGTGCAGGTCGGCGTACGTCAGCACCCGCCGGCCGTTGTTCCGCAGCCCGACTCCGGGATCGTCGAGCCGCGTTTGCGGCTGCATCGCCTGCATGTCGACGGTGGGTCCATAGTCCGCCGCGGCGTGATGCGCGCCCGCGCCGTCCATGGCCATGCCTTGCATGCCTGCGGCCATGCCCATGTCGGTCATCGACAGCACCGCGCGCGGGTCGAGGCCCGGGACCTGCGCGCGCATACCCGCGCGGGGCGCCAGCGTGCCGCAGGCGTAGCCGGACCGATCGATCGATTGCGCGAATATCGTGTAGGGACGGTCGGCCGGCTGCACGATGACATCGAGCACTTCGGCCGCGCCGATGCGGAATTCATCGACGCCGACCGGCTCGATATCCTGACCGTCCACGGCCACCACCTGCAGCTTCAATCCGGGGATGCGCACGTCGAAGTACGACATGGAGGAGCCGTTGATGAAACGCAGTCGTACCCTCTCGCCGCGCTGGAACAGTCCTGTCCAGTTGCCGGCGGGTGTGACGCCATTCATCAGGTAGGTGTACGCGTAGCCGGAAACGTCGGCCAGATCGGTCGGATCCATGCGCATCCGGCCCCACATGCCGCGCTCGGCCAACGTCGCCTGCCAGCCTTGCCGCCGCGCATCGGCCAGCAGGTCGCCAACGGTGCGCTGCCCCAGGTTGAAATAAGACGGGTGCACCTTGAGGAGGTGGTAGATGTGCTCCGGATCGACATCCGACCAATCGGACAGCAGCACGGTGTAATCGCGCTCGGTGGGATGGCGCTCTCCACCGCGCGGCGTGACCACGATCGCCCCATACAGCCCGGTTTGCTCCTGGAAACGCGAGTGGCTGTGATACCAGTACGTTCCGGATTGGTTGACAGGAAAGCGGTACAGATAGCTTGCGCCGGGCGCAATGCCGTGGAAGCTGAGGCCGGGCACCCCGTCCATGTCCGCCGGCACGATCATGCCGTGCCAATGGATGGAGGTCGGCACGGAGAGACGATTGGTCACGCGTAACGAGACGCTATCCCCTTCACGCCAGCGCAGTACCGGTCCGGGAAGGCGCCCGTTGACGACGGTGGCGCTGCGGCGCCTGCCGGTGAAATTGATCTCGACGGTGCCGATTTCCAGGTCGAACTGCGTGCCGGAAAGAGTCGCAGCGCCGGCGGCTGCGGCAGCGCTGCGGCGTAGCAGCGCGGCGCTGAGCAGCGCGCTGCCCGCGAGTCCCGCGACGAACCGGCGTCGCGAAAGGAACGTCGAAATATCGGGCACCGTCGTGTGCGTCATGCGGCTATTCAACCCTCGGAGCGGCTGCGGGTGTAAATGCATTCTGCGCCTTGTCGCCGCGCTGGGGCAGTATGATCGGCCGGCAGCGCTCGCCACCCTCACCCCGAGAGCCGACTGACATGAAAGCCGTTCCTGCGATTCAGGTTGACGATGAGCGTGTGCTGGTGACCGACTGGCGCTTCGCGCCGGGCGCTGAGACCGGCCACCACGTGCACGCCCATGACTATGTGGTCGTGCCGCTGGTAACCGGGACGCTGCGCCTGGAGGAACCCGGGGGTGTCCGGGACGTGCATCTGCAGGCCGGCGGCTCCTACGCTCGCAAGGCCGGCGTCGCACACAACGTCATCAACGTGAATGAGTATGAATTTCGCTTTGTCGAGATCGAATTGAAGTGAGTTGCACCTGACATCGCCTGCGGCGTAGCTGCTCTCCTACAGCCGATGGACCCGGGTACCGACAGAAACCGCGCCGCGCGGCGACCACAGTCACCTTGGCGTTGACAATAGCCGGAGGCGACTATGGTTAATCGGAGCGCGCGGTTGGCGGTGCTGCTGGCAGGGGCATGCGCCTTGAGCGCCTGCAATCATGCCAAGAGCCCTGCAGAGGTCGCGAAGGATACGCAGGCGGCGGAACGGAAGGCCATCGACGAGGTCGCGAAAGCCGAGCAGACGGCCGCCGACAAGGAAGCCAACGCGCGCAAGGACGTGCGCGGCGAGCTGCGCGACTACGCACACGTGGCCGCAGTACAGGATCAGAAAGTTGCCGACACTGCGGCCGACGGAGCGCGCAAGGTCGAGCTGGCACGCTGTGAGGCATTGAACGGCTCGGCACAGAAGGCCTGCCGGGACCAGGCGGACGCCCAGTACGATGAGGCGAAAGCCCGGGCGAAGCAGGAACGCGCCGAGTCCGATCCCAGGCAGCATTAGACTTCCCGCCATTACCCCACCCCGGGGAGCGGTCCCGCGGCCGGCGGGCGGCGCGCTTAAGCGAAGCTCGCCGGCGCCTCCGGCAGCCGCGCTTCCGGGATGCGCGCGCGCAGCAGGTCGTGGAATTCGATCATCCACTTCTCGATCTGCGACAGCGGCCCGGGCCGGTAGCTGCTGTCGGCGATGCCGCGCTGCAGCCGCTCGCACAGGCGCCGGTCCTCCCCGTTCACCTGCATGTTGATGCGGTTGCCGAGCCAGCGCATGAGGCGCATTTCCCGCCGGTCGTCCGGCAGCCCGAAGGCCGCCCCGCGGATGACACTCTTTCCGCGGCCGCGCGGCAACACCTGAAAGAAGTCCACCTGCTCGGGCATGACGTCGATGCCGAGGTTGGGCAGACAGCTGTAGAAGCGCCAGCTGCGGCGGTTGGGCTCGGGCAGATGCGGCGCGGTCACCGCGGCGATGTGCTTCTGATAGATGCGCTCGCTCCAGCGCGACGAGGGCGCCTCGCGCATCCAGCTGAAGCCGCGGGCGATGCCGGGGACGCCACGCTGATCTTCGTAATCGGGAGTGAACAGACGGTTCAGGCCCGGATGCCCGATCGGGACGTGATATGACTCCAGGTAGTTGTCCATGGCAATTTTCCAGTCCACCTCCCACTCCTCGAAGTAGACCGGTTGGGTCGGCACGAGATCCTCGAGACGATACGGCGCCAGCTCGTCGGCGATCGGCGCCCACAACTGCGAGGGCGGCGGCGGATTGCCCGCGAGGCACACCCACACGAAGCCGAGGGTAATGTCCACGCGCACCGGGTTCAGCCCGTGCTCGGCGAGGTTCAGGCCGGGAAAGCTGTCCTTGGCGGGCGTGGCGAGCAGCGATCCGTCGTAGCGGTAGGTCCAGCCGTGATAGGGGCAGGTGATGCGGCCCGGGCAGCGGCCGCTGCCCTCGAGCAGCCGCGTACCGCGGTGGCGGCAGACATTGTGGAATGCGCGCACGCCGCCGCTTGCATCCCGCAGCGCAATCACACTGTCGGAGCCGAGCTCGAAGGTAATGTAGTCGCCGGCGGCCGCAATCTGGCTCACGTGGCAGGCAATCTGCCAGCTCGGTTTCAGGATGCGCTCGATCTCCAGTCGCGTCATCTGCGGATGCGAATACACCCACGCCGGCAAGCCGCGCGTCTGCGCTTCCGGAGCGCGACCGGGCAATGCGCTCAGATTCGGCGGGCTGCTCATGGAAATCTCCTTTGGCGTTGGTGCGCGCACCGGACGCTGCCGCGACGTTAGCTCATTTTCGCTGTCATCCTATGCACGCGGCGGCCCGCCGCGGCTGTCCGGAAAGCGACCAGCGATTGCTAGTCTGATCTGGGCTGCGGCAAGCGCTTGATTTTGAAAACGAAACAGTTCAGTTTCATGTCTTGAGAACGTCCGTGCGGGGAGGCAGTGGGTGCGGGAAGTCAATTGGGTCGCGCTCATCGTCTTCCTGCTGCTCTTCTGCTTCGTGACCTGGCTGGGATTCGCGGCCGCGCGCTGGCGGCGGGGCGATCTGAATCTGTTGCACGAATGGGGCCTCGGTGGCCGCCGTTTCGGCACCATGGTCACCTGGTTTCTCATCGGCGGGGACTGCTACACGGCCTATACGTTCATCGCGGTTCCCGCGCTGGCGTTCGGTACCGGTGCGATGGGTTTCTTCGCAATGCCCTACGCCATGGTCGCGTACCCGATTCTGCTCGTGTGCTTTCCGCGCCTGTGGCAGGTATGCCAGAGAAAGGGTTACATCACCGCGGCGGACTTCGTGCGCGGGCGCTTCGGCAATCGCTGGCTGGCGCTCGCGGTGACGCTGAGCGGCATCGTCGCAACGATGCCCTACATCGCGCTGCAGCTGGTCGGCATTCAGGTGGTGATCGGGGCGCTGGGCATCTCCGGGTCCGGGCTGGCGGCGGATCTGCCGCTGATCATTGCGTTTGTGGTCCTGGCCGCGTTCACCTACTCGAGCGGGTTGCGCGCACCGGCCTCCATCGCCATCGTCAAGGACATCCTCATTTACCTCACCGCATTCACCGCGATCATCGTCATTCCGCTGGAGTTGGGAGGCTTCGGGAAAATATTCGCGGCGGTGCCGCCCGGCAAGCTGCTGCTGCCGCCTCCCCCTGCGCGTAGCACCGGCTCCTATGGCACGTATGCGACGCTCGCGCTCGGCTCGGCGCTGGCCCTGTTCCTCTATCCGCACAGCCTCACGGCGCTGCTGAGCGCCAGCAGCCGCAACGCCGTGCGACGCAATGCCGCACTGCTGCCGGGCTTTACCCTGATGCTCGGACTGCTCGCTCTGCTCGGCTTTTTCGCCGTCGCAGCGGGAGTCGAGCGGCTGCCACAGTTCGCCGCAGGATTCAGGCAATTCGGCAACAACTTCGCGGTGCCCGCGCTGCTCATGCACAGTTTCCCCGCCTGGTTCGTGGGACTCGCCTTCGCGGCCATCGGCATCGGCGCGCTGGTACCGGCCGCCATCATGTCGATCGCCACCGCCAATCTCTACACCCGCAACATTCATCGCGAGTTCATCAATCCGCAGCTCGGCGGGCAGCACGAGGCGCGCATTGCCAAATGGGTGTCGCTGCTGGTGAAGCTCGGCGCGCTGGTGTTCATTCTGTTCGTGCCGACGACCTACGCCATCCAGTTGCAGCTGCTCGGCGGCATCTGGATCATCCAGACCCTGCCGGCGGTGCTGGTGGGTGCGCACACCCGCTGGTTCAACCCGTGGGCGCTGCTGCTCGGCTGGGCCGTCGGAACCGGCCTCGGCACCGCCATGGCCTTTGCCGCGCATCTCACCGCGGCGTACCCGCTCAGCTTCGGCGGCTACAGCTTTCCGGGTTATACGGCGTTCTACACGCTGCTCCTGAACCTCGCGGTCGCTGCGGCGCTCACGCCGCTATGCAACGCGCTCGGTGCGCCCATGAGGAGCGACGAGACGGTGGCGGCGGACTACCTGTCCTAGGAAATCGACACCCCCAACACCGATCCGATCCCATAGGTGACGGCCGCGGCGGCACAACCGGACAGCGCCTGCCGCAACGCCGAGAACCAGGGCGGACGGCCATTGAAAAGCGAGGTCAGCAGGCCGATGCCGCCGAGCGCGGTGACGCTCAGCGCAATGCTGAGGATGATCGCCTGCGGGCCACGCGCCCACAGGAACGGAACCACCGGGAAGATCGCGCCCGCGGCGAACAGTGCCAAGGAGGTGGCGGCGGCGCTGTAAGGATTGCCGCCGAGCTCGGCCGGGTCGATTCCCAGCTCTTCGCGCGCGAGCGTATCGAGCGCCGCCTGCTTGTTGGTCATGAGCTCCGCAGCGATGCGCTGCGCGTCGGCCTTCGGCAGGCCCTTGGCCTGATAGATCAGCGCCAGCTCGTGCTGCTCGGCTTGCGGGGTCTGCTCGATCTCCTCGGCTTCCTTGGCGATCTGGCTGCTCGCCAGCTCGCGCGCATTGGTCACCGACAGCCACTCGCCGAGCGCCATCGAGCAGGCGCCAGCGACCAGCCCCGCGAGCCCGGTGAGCAGGATGATCCTGCCAGTGCCGCCGGCACCCGCAACGCCCATGATCAGGCAGAAGTTGGAGACCAGCCCATCGTTCGCCCCGAGCACCGCCGCCCGCAGGTTGTTCCCCGAGGCGCCCCGATGCCAGGGCTCCGCACGCGCAATGTCCGCGCCGCTGGCGCCGCCGGGTGTGCCGCTACGGGCGATTTCCTGCACTACCGCCGCGTGCCCACGCTCCTCGGCGGAGATCATGTGCGCATCGCTTTGGGTCGCGTACTTGTTGCGGTCGGAGAACTCCGCCGCCGCTATGGTGGGCATCACGAAACGCGGACCGAAGCGCTGCGCCAGCCTGCCGAGCAGCCGGGTGCGAAAGCTCGGCACGTACGGCTCGGGGGCGACGCCTGCCTTCGCCAGCTTCTCGCTCCACAATGCCGCGTGTCGGGCCTCCGCCTGCGCCAGCTGCAGGAACAGGTCGCGGCGCACCGGGTCGGTTTCGGCCGCGGCAATCCTGGTATAGAGGCTCGCGCCATCCAGCTCATCGCGCAGATTCGCCTGAAAGCGCCTGATGTCGTCGCTGGGCATTGCCTCAATCTATCCCGTAGACGATGACTTCGGCATTGACCTTGCTGGTCGGCCAGATGGGCGACACCATGCCGGCCGCGACCGCCACCCGCTGCTTCCCCTGCGAGTTGCTGTAGCTGACGATGCCGCCCCCGACCGCCCCGCGCGCCTTCGCCTGCCACACGGTATTGCCGGACGCATCGTCGAGTGCGTAGACATTGCCCGCCATGTCTGCCGCAAACACCACACCGCCGGCCGTCGGGGTGATGCCCCCCAGCACCGGGGACGGCAGGTGGCGCTGCCAGGTCACCGCACCTTTGTCAGCGTCAATGGCGGTGATCCAGCCCGAAGATTGCGCGGGCGGATCCAGATCGCCAAAGGGATTCTTGCCCGCGGCGCCGGACCACGGCTCCCCTGGAGCAGTTGCCTTGATCGCAGCGTCGGGCGCCAGCGTCACAGTGACGCACCAGTCGACCGCCCCGACATATACGTAGTTGGTCCGTTGCGAATAGGCGGCCCCGTTCCACTCCGTGCCACCCTGGGTTCCCGGACAGAATCGCGTCGGCTTATTCGACAGCGGGGTGGACGCGTTGCTGATGGTGGTGGTCGCCACGCTCCATAGCTGCTTGCCGCGCTTGAGGTCGATGCCGTAGACGTGCCCGTTCTTGATCGCCTCGGCCGCCATCTTCACTCCCGCGCGCGTGGTAAACAGCGCCGGCGCTGCGGAGACGTCATAGTCATGAAAATCGCGCTCCACCAGCGGATACGTCGCCTTGATGGCTCCGGTCCTGGCATCGAGCGCGATCAGCGTATCGGTGAACGGATTGGTGCCGGGCCGCACCTCGCGCGCGAAATCAGGAGCCGGGTTGCCGCCGGGTACGTACACCGTGGCCACGGTGGCCGATGCTGCATCGAGCGCATAGCTGGTCCAGGTGGCGGCGCCGGTGATGGGTACACCGGGCGCGTTGCCCCATCCGTCGCGGGGCATTCGCGGCGCCGGTGCCTGCGGTCCATAGCTGCGATCGCCCTGGGTGCGAGGGACCAGATACTGCTCCCACACTACCCTGCCGGTGGCCGCGTCCAGTGCGTACATGCGTCCCTTGACTGCCTTGTTGTCACCGCCCGCGTTGCCCGCGAATACCAGGCCCTGCCACGCAATCAACGCGCTCGGTACCGTCTCACCCTGCGCGGGGTTGCCGATGGACACCGCCCACAGCCGCTTGCCGGTAGATGCCTCATAAGCCAGCACGCGGGCATCCTGCGTTCCGCGGAACACCCGGCCGGCCGCAACCGCCACGCCGCGGTTGACGTTGAGCGGTCCGGCGGGAGTGTATTTTTCCGTCGTGCGCCATTTCTGGGTGCAGTGGGTCGCGTCGATGGCGATCGTGTCGAAGTCAGTGCTGACGAACAGGGTGTCGTCGATCACCACTGGTCCGGATTGAAAGCTCGTCTGTCGGCCGAGGTCATATCTGCACACTTCATGCAGCCGCGCCGCCGTGGCCGGCGATACCTCGCTTTGCGGCGCATAACGATCGCCCGCCAGTGTCCTGTTATAGGAGGGCCAGTCCTTGTCCTGTGCTGCGGGGGCGGTCGCCGCGGCCGCGCATACCCACAGCAGGCAACTCATGGGGAATTTGCGCATGGGGGCTCCTCCTGCAGCCGCGGGCAGTGCGGCCGCGGTAACGCTCGCCCCCAGACACAAATTCTAACTGCGCGCTGCCGCCGCGGCCACGATCAGCTGCGCGGCGGCCAGATCCTCGATGGCACTGCCCACTGACTTGAAAAGCGTCAGCTCGTCGGCAGTCAGCCGACCGGTTACCCGTCCGCACACCAGATCCTGCAGCTCGCCGGCAACACTGGCGCGGCTGATGACGCCGCGGGCGAGCGGCTCGAGGATGTCCCCCGCTTCCGCCAGCGCACCTTCGAAGGTGTCGACGAAGATGCGGCAGCGCCGCACGACCTCGTCATCCGCCTCGCGCGCGGTCGGCGTGAAACTGCCAACCAGGTCGACGAACACGCCCGGACTCAGCCACTTTCCGCACAGCAACGGCGTGGTGCTGCTGGTCGCGCAGCACACGATATCCGCGGTCGCGGCCGCCCGCTCGATGGAATCGGCGATCACCACCTCGATCCCGGTGGCCACGCACGCACGGATGGCTGCGGCCGTCGCCGCGGCACGCTCGGCGCGCCGACCCCAGACGCTGACGCGGCTAATGGGCCGCGCCGCGCAGTGAGCCATCGCCATGTATGGCGCGAGCGCGCCGGTTCCGACGAGCAGCAGCTGCGAGCTGTCGGGACGTGACAGGTAGTGCGAGGCCAGCGCCGATGCCGCCCCGGTTCGCAGTCGCGTGACCGCCGTCCCATCCACAACGGCTACCGGTGCGCCTTCCTCCGAGAAGACGGCGATCATCCCCTGGATCGTCGGCAGCCCGCGGGCCGGATTCTCCGGCACAAACGTCAGCAGCTTCACGGCCCCGCGGCCCTGAGGATCGAAGGCGGGCATGGAAAGCAGCAGTCGCTGGCCGTCTCCTCCCGGGATCTTCGTCACCTGTCGCACGGGAGCCACGCAGCCGCTGCGAAACGCCTGGCGCAGACACTCGATGAGCTCCGGCATGGATGCCAGGCGTTGTATCTGAGCGGCGTCGAGAACCAACATCAGCGTGCCGGCCGCGAGGCGTAGCGCGTCAGAGCATAGGGGGCAGGATCGATCGCCGGGGCCTGCCCGCACATGAGGTCGGCCAGCAGTTGCCCTGACCCGGCCGCCATCGTCCACCCCAGGGGGCCATGCCCGGTGTTGACCCAGAGGTTCGTAAGGCCGGTGCCTCCGATGACCGGCACCCCGTCGGCCGACACCGGCCGCAGTCCGCACCACGGCCGCGCCGCCGCCGCGTCGAGCTGCGCCTCGGGAAGCACCTTCGCGACGAGCATGAGGAGGTTACGGATGCGCTCCGGACGCAGCGACAGATCGTAGCCGGCAAACTCCGCGGTGCCGGCCGCGCGCACCGCGCCATCGAGCGGCGCCACCACCGCGTGCAGGTCGTCGTCGGCGATCGGCATGTGCAGCGGCGGCTCACCAGTGGGCACGTCGAAGGTGACCGAGTATCCCTTGACCGGCCGAACCGGCAGGTCGATCCCGAGCGGCCTGAGCAGCGGCGCGCTGTAGCTGCCCGCGGCGAGGACGTAGCGGTCTGCGACCAGCCGCTCCTCGGCGGTGTGCACCGCGTGCACCCCGCCGGCCCCGCTTTCAAACGAGTGTACGTGCACGCCGAACCGCAGCTCGACCCCCAGCGCCCGCGCTGCCTGCGCGAGCGCCACGCAGAAGCGGTGGGCATCGCCCGTCTCGTCGATCGGGCAGTAGATGGCGCCGGCCAGCTGGCTGGCGATCGAGGCGAGCGCCGGTTCGAGGTCTGAGGCCTGCGCGGCCGAGAGGCTGTGGAATTCGAGCTCTCCCGCGGACCAGCGGGCCGTGGCGGCGAAGGCGCGCGCCAGCTTGCCGCGGTCGCGGAAGATTCGCAGACTGCCGCGTGCGCCGCGCCCATACGCGATACCGGTCTGTTGCCGCAGCAGTTGCAGCACCTCGCGCGAGTACAGGGCGAGGCGCAGGTTGCTGCGCGTATTGCGCTCGTAGCGGGCGACACTCGAGTTGCGCAGGAAGCTGACCCCCCAGCCACCGAGAGCGGGCAACGCGCCCAGGCGCAGTTTCAGGGGCGCCTCGGGACGGCCGAGCGAACCGAGCAGCACCCGCCAGCAGCCGGGTGCGTTCCACGGCTCCGGCATGCTCGGCGAGAGGAGTGCCCCATTGGCAAAGCTCGTCTGCCTGCCGGGACCCTCCTCGCGCTCCAGCACCGTGACGTCGTGTCCGCGACGCCGCAGAAACCAGGCGCTGGTGAGGCCGATCAGGCCGCTGCCGATGACGAGCACCCTCATTGGCCGACATTTCATCACACCAGGACGAAGAGAGGACGAACAGGTTGCCGTCAGGATCCTTGAAGGCCGTAAAGAGCACCACGCGCGTGGGCGACTTGCCGACGCGCAGCTCGATCCAGCGCTGCTTCGCCTCGAACGGCTGGTCGGTGGCCACCTCGAAACCCAGTTGCTCGACGTCAAGGCGACGGTGACGGCGCCAGGGCGCCGCGTGCTGCGCCCCTGGGTGCGCTGAGGCCGGCGCTGTCGGACTCGGCCGACGCGTTGCAGCGACTCAGGCCGGCGACACGTTGCGGTCCGGCGCTTGCTGATCTTGGATGGAAAATGTCCGAACCTGATCCGCGTCGCCATGGAGCGTGACGTCGCTTACCGTGCGCTGGAGGAATGCCATGAAAGTTACAGCCGGATTGATCGCCGCGGGTGCGGCGCTAGGGGTGACGATGGTTGCATTCGGTCAATCGATGACCGATGGCACCCCGCAGCCGCAACCTGGGCAGCAGAACCAGTCGAGTGATACGCCGCAGCCGCCGCCGCCTTCGGAGGTGACGACGGTGCAGCAGCCCATCTCGGGCAATTCCACCGCTACCAACGCGCCAAACTCGATGGCGCCCAATGCGGGGGAAGCCAATACGCGGCTGGCCGCGCTGGTCCCGCAGGGCATGTCGATGAAGGAAGCCTGCGACGGTTTCAAGACCACCAACGAGTGCGTGGCCGCGCTGCATCTCTCGCAGAATCTCGGAATTCCGTTCCGCCAGCTGAAGTCAAAGGTCAGTGGCGGCGAGCGGCTGACTGAAGCCGTCCACACGCTCAAGCCGGGCGCTGACGCCAACCGCGAAGTCGACCGAGCCCAGCAGCAGGCACGCAGCGACATACAGAGCCCGCAGGGCTGATCGGGCGTGACCGCAGGCGAAGCGGGAGAGCGGCGCACCCGCTCCGCCACGGTTCCTGCGCGCGCCGCATAACCTCCCGCTCCTGAAGGGGGGCGGGATCGGTTAGTCTGTCTGTGTGGAAGTCGGATTCATCGGGCTCGGCCGCATGGGCAGCGCGATCGCCGCCAACCTCGTGCGCGCCGGTCACACGGTGCGTGTCTGGAATCGCTCCGCCGAAGCGGGGCGCGAACTGGAACGGCTCGGCGCGAAGCTCGCCGGCGCGCCCGCCGAGACCGCGCGTGCGGAAGTGCTGTTCAGCATGCTCGCCGACGATGACGCCACCCGCAGCGTGCTCCTCGGCGGTGGCGTGCTCGACGCCGCATCCCGCGGCCTCATTCATGCAAACCTCGCGACCGTCTCGGTCGCCTTTGCGCGCGAGCTCGCGCAGCTGGAAGGTGCGCGCGGAATCGACTACGTGGCGGCGCCGGTGTTCGGCAGGCCGGAGGCGGCGCAGGCGGCGAAGCTCAACGTGGTCACGGCCGGCGATGCGGCCGCGATTGCCCGCCTGAAGCCGTTGTTCGCCGCGTTCGCCGAGCGCGTCTGGCCGATCAGTGGAGCCGCCGAGCGCGCCAACGTCGTGAAGCTCGCCGGCAACTTCATGATCGCGAGCGCGCTCGAGACCATGGGCGAAGCCGCCGCCCTGGTGCAGGCTCACGGCATCGGCGCCGGCGAGTTCCTCGAGGTGCTGACGAGCACCCTGTTCGCAGCCCCCGTGTATCAGAACTACGGCCGGCTGATCGCCGCCAAGCGCTACGAGCCGGCCGGTTTCAAGCTGGCGCTCGGACTCAAGGACGTGCGGCTGGTGCTCGAGGCCGGCGGGGACGTGCACGTGCCGTTGCCGTTCGCGAGCGTGCTGCGGGATCACTTTCTCGAAGCGCTCGCCGCCGGCAGGGCCGACCAGGACTGGGCCGCACTCGCCGCGATCGCGGCCGCTCACGGACCACCGCAGCCACGAGACCCCTGAGGCGGCTACGCCGCGCGCCGCCACACGCTGGCGGATTGCGCTTGCTGCGTATAATCCGGCGGTCCGTGACCAGCTGCATTCTTTCGGGGGAACTCTTGCACACGCTCCGGGCGGCGGGACTACGCGGCGCAGCCTATGCCGCGCTCGCCGCAGGCTCCTGGACACTCGCCACGCCCGCACCCGCCGCCTCCACGCCGACCGGCCACGCCGACGCATCCGGGCTCATCGGCCAGGTCGACGCCTGGCGCCGCGCCCACGAGCCGGCGATCGTCGAGCAGCTCGACTCGCTGACACGGCTGAAAAGTATCGCCGCCGATCCGGCAGGGCGCGACGCGGCGGCGGATCGGCTGCAAGCCCTGCTCAGGGCGCGTGGTTTCGCGGTGCGACAGCTGCGTGCGGCACCGGGCACGGCGGCGCTGGTGTTCGGCTCTCTCGGCAGCCCGCGGGCGACCCGCACGGTGGTGTTCTACGCGCATTACGACGGCCAGCCGGTGACGCCCTCGCAGTGGCGCTCCGACCCGTTCGTTCCGGTGATGCGCAACGGACCGGGCGCCGCGGCAACCGACGTGAACTGGCGCGAGCGCACCGGGCCGCTCGATCCCGAATGGCGGCTGTTCGGCCGGGCCGTTGCCGACGACAAGGCTTCGATCGTCGCATTCCTGGCGGCGTTCGACGCGCTGGCCGCGGCCGGCCACAAACCCGCCGTCAACGTCAAAGTCGTGTGGGAGGGCGAAGAGGAAGCCGGCTCGCCGCATCTCGAGGCGATCCTGCGAGCCAACCGTGAGCAGCTCGCGAGCGATCTGTGGCTCATCGGCGATGCACCGGTGCATCAGTCGCGCACGCCGACGCTTTATTTCGGCGCGCGCGGCAGCATCGACCTGGAAGCGACGGTGTATGGGCCGCTGCACGCGCTGCACGACGGACATTACGGCAACTGGGTACCCAATCCCGCGGTGATGGCGGCCGAGCTCGTCAGCGAAATGCGCGACCGCGAGGGGCGGATCCTCATTCCAGGTTTCAGCGACGAGGTGCACGAGGTTCCTGCCGCCGCGCGCGCGGCGGTGGCACAGCTGCCGCCGGTGGAGGACTCGCTGAAGCGCGAGTTCGGCATCGGACGCAGTGAGGGTAGCGAGGGGCTGACCGCCAGCACGCTGCGGCCGGCGCTCAACGTGCGCGGCCTGCGCTCCGGCCAGGTGGGTGCGGAAGCCGCCAACGCCATCCCGGCGGATGCGGTCATTTCCATCGACTTTCGCCTGGTGCCCGACCAGCAACCGGCGAGCGTGCGCCGGCAGGTCGAGGCCTTTCTCGCCGCCAGGGGATGGGCCGTGGTGAGTGCGCCACCGGACCTCGAGACGCGCCTCTCCCATCCACGCATCATCAGCCTCAGCTGGGATGCGGGATACCCGGCGCTGCGTACCGACATGTCTTCAGCGGTTGCGCGTGCGGTGATCGGCGCCGCGGACCGGGCCGCGGGCACCCAGGTGGCGCTGCTACCGATGATGGGCGGCAGTGTGCCGATCTACCTGATCGCCGCTATCTGCAAGGCGCCGATAATCGGGCTGCCGATCGTGAACCACGACGACAGCCAGCACGCGCCGAATGAGAACCTGCGGCTGAAGAATCTGTGGGAGGGCATCAACACCTACGCCGCGATGCTCGGCACGCTCAGCTGGTGAAGCGCTAGGTACCTGCCCGCAGTACCCGCAGCCGGAAATCTGCGTAGCTTGCCTCGGGCGCACGGCCGCGGTTATGTTGTGCATCCGCCAGAACATCCAAGGAGAAGCGCGTGAAACCGGTCATCGACAAGTCCCGCCGCCGCCTGCTCAGAAACGTTGCCCTGGGCGTGGTGTTGATTCCGATCGCCCGGGTGCCGCTCGAGGTGGCCGGCGCGGCCGACGCTCCGCTCGTCACTGCCGACGATCCCACCGCCAAGGCGCTGAAATACACGCCCGATGCCAGCAAGTCGACCGACGCCAAGCCGGGAAGCAAATGCGCGAATTGCCGTCTCTACCAGGGCGCTGCCGACAGTGCCCAGGGGGGTTGCCTGCTCTTTCCGGGCAAGCAGGTCAAGGCTGCGGGGTGGTGCGCCTCCTGGACGGCGAAGACCTGAGCACGGCGCGCGGACGGAACTGCCGCGCTCATCGCCACCCGCTGCGCCGGTAACGGCGCATAGGCCTATAGGGTGTGCCGCGGCGGGCCAGCGGCTCGATGCGGCTGAACGCATGAGGCACGAAATCCATCGTGGAACATACGTACGGACTCCGACCGCCCGAAAGTAGATCCTGCATGCTCATCTATGACGAGCTGGATATGAAGTCCGATCCCCAACCCGAGCCGGGGCCTGCACTGGGCGTCCCGGCCGTGCTGCACGGACGGCTTCTGCACGTGTCCCGCATGGCGACCATCGGCGAGATGGCCGCCGGCGTGGCGCACGAGCTCAATCAACCGCTGACCGCGATCGCCAACTACGCCCAGGCCTGCAGTCGGCTGCTGGCGCGGCCGGGTGCGGACCCCGCGGTCCTGCAGCAGGCGCTGACGGAGATCACCACGCAGGCGGCCCGCGCCGCTGACATCATCCGCCGGCTGCGGGCACTGGCCAGCCGCCAGCAGAGCGAGCGCGCGCCGGCGGACGTCAATGCCCTGGTACGGGAGATGATCGACCTGGTGGAAAGCGACGCGCGGCTGCACGGGGTAAACGTCTCTCTCGAGCTCGCCGACGGTCTGCCGCCGGTGCTGGTCGACGCGGGCCAGATCCAGCACGTCATTCTCAATTTCGTACGCAACAGCCTGGAGGCGCTGGCGTCGCGATCCGGCGGCGGCGGCCGCCTGGCGATCCGCACCTGGAGACCCTCTGCGGTCGATGTGGAGGTGGCGGTCATCGACAACGGCCCCGGTCTGACTTCAGAGGCGATTTCGCGAGTTTTCGACCCGTTCTTTTCCACCAAGGAGAGCGGTACCGGCATGGGGCTGGCGATCAGCAACACCATCGCACGCACTCACGGCGGCTCGGTGGGCTATCGCCCCAACCAGCCTTCCGGGGCGTGTTTTTACATTCTCCTGCCGGCAGCAGCGTGATATGCAGGAACCCTCGCCCGTCATTTACATCGTTGACGACGACGAAGGGGTGCGCAACTCGGTGCGCTTCCTGCTGAAGTCCGTGGGACTGACGGCGCGCACCTTTGCGTCGGCACGCGAGTTTCTCGACAGCCACCAGCCCGGGCAACCGGGCTGCGTCGTGCTCGACGTGCGCATGCCCGCCATGAGCGGGCTGGAGTTGCAGGAGCAGCTCAACCTGCGCGGCGCGGTGATTCCCGTCATCTTCATCACCGGGCACGGTGACATCCCGATGGCGGTGGAAGCCATGCAGCACGGCGCGTTCGATTTTCTGCAGAAACCCTTCCGGGACCAGGACCTGATCGATCGTATCCAGCGGGCGCTCGACCGCGATACCCGCAATCGCTCCGCACTGGCGCAGCACGATCGTATCCGCGCGCGCTTCGAATCCCTCACCCCGCGCGAGCGCGAGGTGCTGACGCTCATGACACGCGGCAAACCCAACAAAGTGATGGCTGCGGAGCTCGGCGTCAGCCAACGCACCGTCGAGATCCACCGTGCCCGGGTCATGGAGAAGACCGGCGCCTCCTCGCTGGCGCAGCTGGTGCGGATGGCGCTCGACCTCGAGTCGCACGACGCCGCACGCTGAAAATCCGTGACCCAGATCTCACCGCGTAGCGCCCCGCCCCACCGCTGCGTCCCTGCGGCATCTGCGTATTTCCCCGGGGACGCTCGCGGCCATACTGACGCCATGAGCACCAGGTCCGACGCCGAGAGACGGGCGAACGTCGCGGCGGAACTGCGCTGTTGCCCGGACGTCGACGACACCGACGTCGCGGTCGAGGTTCAGCACGGCATCGTCACGCTGACGGGCTACGTACGCAGCTTCTTCCAGAAGTGCGGAGCCGAGGACGCGGTCAAGCGTGTCCGCGGCGTCAATACGGTCGTCAACGATCTGGTGGCGCAGGCGCCTGATCGCCGCCACGGCATCTCCGATCCGGAGATCGCGCGCGCGGCGATTGCCACGATCTGGCGGCAGCTGCCGCTGTGCGGTCAGCAGATATGCCCGGTTGTGCAGCAGGGGTGTGTCACCCTGCAGGGCAGAGTCGAATGGATTCATCAGCGTGAGGAAGCCGAGGCCGCCGTGCGGCGCCTGCCGGGCGTGCTCGGCGTGATCAACGCCATCGCCCTCGCGCCCTGTCTGTCCGTGCAACATTACCGCTAGGCGCGCCGTGAGCCCGACATACCGCTGATCACCGCTGATCCGCGCTGACCCACCCTGATCCGCGCTGTACCGCGCCGCAGCAACCACCCCGGGGCGGAGCGCATCGTCGGCACGCGCCGCGTAAAACTGCCTGCCGGCGCAACGCAGGCACCACGGAAATCACTTACGACATAGGTACTAATTTCGCTGGTTGCGACCACCCCCTTGCCTTTAGCCTGTACACACCCTGCGCAAGAGCGCGGGAGGCTTGAGGGGGAGCAACATGTCGGACAAAGCCAAGTTCCAGGTCTCGCGTCACTTCTTCATCGTGGCAGTCTTCGTGTCGGCGCTGTCCGCGGCGCCCGCGGCGCTGGCGGTACCGAGCTTTGCCCGCCAGACGGGCATGGCCTGCGAGGCCTGCCATACGGTGTTTCCGGAGCTGACGCACTTCGGCCGGGTCTTCAAGGCGAACGGTTACGTGCTCAGCAACCTCAAGCACGTCCGCGACGTCAGTGGCAAGAAAGAACAGCTGCTCGACCTGGCGCAGATGCCGCCGCTGTCGATCATGGCCATGATCTCGTACGCGGACATGAAACGCACCGTTCCCGACCTTTCCAACGCCGGTGCCCCGGGCGTAGCGCAGAACGGCACGGCGGGCTTTCCGCAGCAGCTGAGCCTGTTCTACGCCGGTGAGATCGCGCCGCACTTCGGCGCACAGTTCCAGCTCACCTACTCGCAGGCCAGCGGCTCCTTCGGCATCGATAACAGCGACCTGCGCTTCGCCGATATGGCGCTGCTGCCGGACAATGGCACGCTGACCTACGGTCTGTCGCTCAACAACAACCCGACGGTGCAGGATCTGTGGAACTCGACTCCGGCGTGGGGATTTCCCTATGCCGCGAGCAATGCCACGGTATCCCCGCTCGCCGCTGCTGCGATCAACGGCCCGTTCGCGCAGAGTGTCGCGGGACTCACCGGCTATCTGTTCTGGAACGAGTCGCTATATGTCGAGGCGGGCGGCTACCGCTCTGCCAAACAGGGTTCGACCAATCAGCTGACCGGCGGCGCCGGTCCCCTCGATGGCACCTCCGACAATGTGCTCCAGGGCCTCGCGCCCTATTGGCGGGCGGCGTACGAGTACAACTGGGATCGGCATTCCCTCGAGGTAGGGGTTTACGGGTTCGATGTGAAGGTGTTCCCTGGTGCCGCGTCGGCTACGCCGCTGACCGGTCCGACCAACCAATTCAACGACGTGGCTGAGGATTTCCAGTACGAGTTCGTGGGAGATGAGCACATCTTCAGTGTGGCCGGGACGCACATTCATGAATCCATGACGCTCAATGCGAGCGCGGCCACGATGGCGTCTGCCAACCGCTCCGACACCCTCACCACCAACGAGCTGCATGCCACCTACTACTACCGGCGTCGCATCGGCGGAACCGTCGGTTACTTCTCGACTACTGGCAGCAGCGACACTGGACTGTATCCGGCAACTCCCGCGGGCGCCGCCGGAGTCGTCACCAGCGCCAACGGCTCACCCGACACGCGCGGCTACATCGCGGAAGTCAACTACCTGCCGTGGCTCAACGTCAAGGTGTCGGTGCAGTACACCTGGTACAGCAAGTTCAACGGCGGCAGCAGCAACTACGACGGCGTGGGACGCAATGCCTCCGACAACGACACCTTGTTCCTGCTGTTGTGGTTCGCGTACTGAGGTCGCATCATGAGAAACATCACCCTAGCGAGCCGCACGCTGCGCACCGTGTCGTCGCTCGCGGTCGCGGCGGTCCTGGCCACCGCCGTGTTCGGCGCACGCGCCGACGAGCCGGACGCCGCCGCCAAGGCGTACGTGCACAAGGTTGCGGTGGGTACCTGCGGCACCTGCCACGGACCGGACGGCAACAGCACGCAGCCAAAGTTTCCGCGCCTTGCGGGCCAGCGAGCCAGCTACCTCGTCACGCAGCTCAAGGGATTTCGCGCCCAGACACGCGGCGACCCGGATGCGATCGGCTACATGTGGGGCATGGCGGCCGAGCTCGACGACGCGACCATCGAGGCATTGGCGGCCTATTACTCCGCACAAAAGCCCGCAGTGAGCCGCAGCGGTGATGCGCCGCTGGTGTCGCGCGGCCGCGAGATCTACGAGCATGGCGTCCCGGCGCAGGGTGTGCCCGCCTGCGGTACCTGCCACGGTGCCGACGCGCGCGGTCAACAGGACTTTCCGCGCCTCGCCGGTCAGCACGCGCAGTACGTGCTCAAGCAACTCGCCTCCTTCCAGAGCAGCATGCGCAACGTCGCCATCATGCACGGCGTGGCGCAGAATCTGCGTCTGCCGGAGATGCAGGCGGTAGCGGCGTATCTGGAAGCGCAGCCCTAGCCGTAAGCCTCCGGGACTCAGCGGGCCGCCTTCCCGGGGACCTTCTCATGGCAATGCAGATCCGGCACATCCTGGTGGCCATCAACGATGTGCGCCGTGCGCCGCGGGCGGAGCTGCGCAAGGCGGCGGCGCTGGCGCGCGCCGCCGGCGCGAGTGTTGAGCTGTTTCACCCCATCACGGCGCCCGACCCGGGCGGCGGCTTTCCGCAGACCGTGACGACGGCGCAGCAGCGCGCCGCGCTCGCCGAGCGCGAGCGGCATAGGCTCGAGCACTTTGCGCGCGAAGCCTCGCTGCGCGGAGTCACCGTGACCTGCACGGCCGCCTGGGACTATCCGCCGCACGAGGCCATCGTGCGCCGCGCGCTCAAGACGGGCGCCGACCTGGTGATCGCCGCCACGCGCAGCCACCGACCGGGGGCACGGCTGCTCCTGCGCAACACCGATTGGGAGCTCATCCGGCACTGCCCGGTTCCTCTGCTGCTGGTGAAGTCGCATCGCGCCTACGACAAGCCGCTGGTGCTGGCGGCGGTCGACCCGTTTCATGGGCACGCACGCCCGGCGGATCTCGATGCGCGGCTGCTGCGCTCGGGCAAGGCGCTGGCGCGCCTGCTGCACGGCAGTCTGCACGTGTTCCACGCTTACATGCCCCTGGTGAGTTTGGCGCCCCTGCCCGTGACTGCGGCACCGCTGGTGCTGCTGCCGCCCGGTGCGGAAGCCGCCCGTGGCCGGGAGGTCACGCGCGCCATCGGCCAACTGGCCGCGAGCGCCGGCGTTGCCCGCAGCCGGCGCCACGTGCAGATGGGTGAGGTCGTTGCAGAGCTCGGCGCGACCGCGCGCGGACTGCGTGCCGGCATCGTGGTGATGGGCGCAGTTTCGCGCTCAGCACTGCTGCGCCTGATCGTCGGCAACACCGCCGAGCGCGTGCTGGACAGGCTGAGCTGCGATGCGCTGGTGGTGAAGCCGCGCGGCTTCCGGGCACGGATCCCGCGCCGCGCTCCGCTCCTCGCCACCGGTCCCGGCGCTGCCGCAACCTGACGCCTGCCTTCGCAGCGCAGCGTTCCGGCGACCGCGGCGCCTGCCTGCCTCACTTGCCCGACCCCTGCCGTTTCGCAGACACTGCCGCAGCCTCACGCCGCCCGCCCTCACCTAAGCGGAAGGGAGTTGATGACAGCTGCAGACGCCCTGCGGAAGGTATTCGCTTCGCCCGCCCGGCCGGCTCCGCTGCCGCCGGGCACCGGCGGCACGCCGGCCGCGGTACCTTGGCGTGCGGTGGCGACTGCAGGCGTCGCGGCCCTGGTGGCGGCCACGACGGCGGCGGCGGGCGCCGCCGATCCGCCGCCGGCACCGGCAAACCCCGCCACTGCGCAGGAGCTGCCGCAGGTCATCGTGATCGCCAATACGCCGCTCACCGGTCTCGGCCTGCCGCTGAACGAGGTTCCGGCCAACGTACAGACCGCCACCAGCGCGGACATGCAGCGCCAGCAGTCGCTGAGCGTCGCCGACTACCTCAACAACAACTTCAGCGGCGTCAGCGCCAGCGCCAGCGCGGATAATCCGTTTCAGCTCGACGTCAACTACCACGGCTTCACCGCATCGCCGCTGCTCGGAACGCCCGAAGGGCTGTCGGTCTACGTCGACGGCGTGCGCGTCAACGAGTCCTTCGGCGATACCGTGAACTGGGATCTGATCCCGCAGTCAGCGCTCTCCACCGTAACGCTCATCTCCGGCTCGAACCCGGTGTTCGGCCTGAATACCCTCGGGGGCGCGCTGTCGCTGCGTACCAAGAGCGGCCACGACGATCCCGGCACGGAGCTGGAGGCCTACGGCGGCTCCTTCGGGCGGCGCTCGCTCGAAGCCAGCACCGGTGGCGAACGCGGCAACTTCGACTATTTTTTCACCGGCACGTACTTCGACGAGACCGGCTGGCGCGACCTGTCTCCGTCGCGAGTGTGGCAGGCCTTCGGCAAGGTCGGCTGGCAGAACGAGCGGACCGACCTCGACCTCAGCTACACCTATGCGGACACCAGTCTGTACGGAAACGGCGCCGTGCCGCAGAGCATGCTCGACTACCGGCGCGCGGCGAGCTACACACCCGACCTTACCCACAACCTGCTGAACTTCGTCAACCTCAACGGCACGCAGTTCCTCGCCGAGCAGCTGCTGCTGTCGGGCAACCTCTACTACCGGCACCTCGTCACCAACAGCATCAACGGCAATGTCAACGACAACTATCTCTCCAGCGCTTACCTCGGGCCGCCGCTCGACTGCACGGCAGCGCCGGCGAGCCTGACGCAGCTCGCCTACTGTGCCCCCGGACAGAACGCCGGTGGCGCCCTCGCGCAGCGTACCAGCGGCGCCGCGCTGCAGCTCACCGACTCTCAGGACCTGCTCGGGGCGCACAACCAGGCGATCGTCGGCGCCGACTACTCCGACTCGCGCGACACCTTCTCGCAGTCGTTCCAGTACGGCTCGCTGGCGCCCGACCGGACGCTCATCTACGAGGTCAGCCCTTTCAACGACGAGACCGTCATTGCGCTGCGCGGCGGCAACCGTATCTATGGAGCGTACCTGACCGATACGCTGTCGCCAGGCTCGCTGCTGCACGTGACGTTGTCATTGCGCTACAACCGCAACACCGAGACACTCGCCGGCGACAGTCTCACCACCGATATCGGTCCGGCCTTCAACCAGGCGAATCCGCTCACGGGCGATCACACCTTCAGCCGCCTGAATCCCGCGCTCGGCTTCACGCTGACGCCCACGGCCGCGCTCACCCTGTACGCCGACTACAACCAGGCGAGCCGCGCACCGACCGTGATCGAGCTCGGCTGCGCCAATGCGGCGGCGCCGTGCGGGCTGCCCAACGACTTTGCCAGCGACCCCGACCTGCAGCAGGTGATCGCGCGCACCGTAGAGCTGGGCCTGCGAGGCACGGCCGCCGATGAGCGCCTGGCCTGGAGTGCCGACGTCTTCCACACCCTCAACCGCAACGATATCCAGTTTGTCGCGACCGCTACCAACAGCGGCTACTTCAGCAACGTCGGCGATACCCGTCGCCAGGGCCTGGATCTGGCGCTCGGCGGCAAGCATGCCGGGCTCACCTGGCATCTCACCTACAGCTTCGTCGATGCCACCTACCAGTCGACCTTCCCGATCAGCGCCGCCTCCAACAGCAGCGCCGATGCCAACGGCAATATCCTGGTGCGCCCCGGAGATCGCATCCCGCTGATCCCGCGGCATGTCGGACGGCTGGCGCTCGACTATCAGCTCACGCCGCGCTGGGACGCCGGGGGAACCGCGATCGTGGCCGCCGGCTCATATCTTCACGGCAACGAGAACAACGCCAACCAGGCGGGCGGCACCAACGGTGCGGGCGCCTTCATCGCCGGCAGCGGCTGGATCCCCGGCTATGTCGTGGTCAACCTGCGGAGCACCTACCGCCTGACGCCGCAGCTGGAGCTCTTCGCCCGCCTGGTGAACCTGTTCGACCGCGACTATGCGACCGCCGGCTTTCTCACCACCAGCTCCTTCACCGCTGCCGGCCGCTTCATCGCCAACCCGGCCGACTGGACCAACCAGAACGCGGTCGCTCCCGCAGAGCCGCGCGCCGTGTGGGTGGGCGTGCGCGTGCGCCTGCACTGAGGCACCCCCGCCCACCGCGGCGGCGCGCGCGGCTCATACCGGCCGCAGCGGCGCCCCGGGCCGCGAAGTGCCGACGAGAAATGCCGGCAGCTCGGCGATGCTCTCCACCAGGGCATCGCAGGGCAGCGTGCGCGGATCCGCACCTTCGTTGTAGCCGTAGGGTACGCACACGATGGCCATGCCCGCCGCCCGCGCCGCGCTGACGTCGACCAGCGAATCACCGACCATCAGCGCTTGCGCGGCGCGCACCTGCAGGCGCTCGCACGCCAGCAGCAGCGGCTGCGGATCGGGCTTGCGCTGGCGGTCGCCCTGCGCCCCCACGACCGCATCGATCCACTGACCGAGCTCGAGTCTTGCCAGCAGGTCGACCGCCAGGTCCTGGGACTTGTTGGTGACCACCGCCAGATGCAGCCCGAGGGCATGCAGGCCGCGCAGACCCTGCGCCACGCCGGGGAAGGGGCGCGCCTTGAACGCGTTGCGCTCGTGCAGATTCTGATAGTAGGCGTGATAGCTCTGCTGCAGCAGAGCGCGGTCGGCGCGCGCAGCGGCGGCTCCGAGCCGCGCCAGTGCGCGCTCGATCAGGGTCGGCACGCCCCGTCCGATCAGCAGGCGCACCTCGGCCGCCGCCAGCGGGCTGAGCTGCTGCTCCTGCAGCGCCGCGTTCAGCGCGGCGGCGATGTCCAGCACGGTGTCGAGCAGCGTGCCGTCGAGATCGAACAGCACCGCGCGCACGGCCGGCCGCGCCGCGCGCGGCGGGGGCGCCGTCAGGCCGGCATTCATGTGCGCGGCGCCGGCGTCACGGCAGGCGCTGCCGCAGGTCGATCAGGCGCAGGATCATGGGCGGGAAGATGAACCCCGGCAGTGTGGCGCGCAAGCGGCCGGCTCGTCGCCGCGTGCGCGGCGGAGTACTATCGGAGCACGCTTGCGCCCGGCGCGGCGCTCACCAGGAACTACCCATGACACGCGATGCCCGCAGCCTCTTCACCGCAGTGGCCTGGTACGCAGCCATCGTGCCCGTCGCCCTGCTGCTGCTCGCGCTGCCGCCGGCACGCGCGGCCGCGGCCGATGCCCCGCCACCTGCCGCCGCGGCGCAGGCCTCGTCCGCCTCAGCGGAGTTCGGCGGACAGTGCGTCGAGGGACTCGCCGAGGGCCGTCACGTCACCACCCACTGTGCGCTCACCTGGACCGACAAGGACGGCAAGGTCTACTGTTTCAGCAACCCGCAGGCGAAGAAAACCTTCCTCGAGAACCCGCAGGCGAACCTGCAGAAGGCGCGCGAATTTGTCGCCGCCGGCAACGTGCAATCGACCGAGCAGGCCATGCAGTCCTTCGACAGCGGCGATGCCGAGACGCTCGTCAAGGGGCTCATCGACGAGAAGACCAGGTCCAACGGCGGAGTGTTTCCGTACCAGGATCCGCTCAACGGCAACCCGCTCAAACTGGTGTTCGACGGCGTCGACTTCACCCGCACCATCGACGGTTACGGCTTCTTCCCGGACGTGAAGTTTCACGACCAGGCGGACGCGCAGAAGCGCTACCTGATCGATTTCTGGGTGGCACCCGGCGCCGATGGCAAGCTGCAGGTGCAGGAGGTCCGCATCTACAAGGAGCCGCTGCAAAGTGACGGCAAGTGGGTGCTGATGGCCCGCTCGCCGGTGCCGTGGTGGTGGATCCCGGCCTCCGAGCACCCCGGACACATGGCAACCAAGCGCGGCTGGGAAGTGATGTCGGCGGTCGAAGGCGGAGCACTCAAGGAGCAGGCGAAACACAACGGCGTGTTCGAGCTCAAGGACGACAAGACCGGCCAGGTGCTGAAGCTGGAATTCGTCGACACCCACCAGCCCATCCGCCAGCTCGACGAGAACGGGCACTATTTCGCCTGCACCGACTTTCGCGTCGTCGGCACCAAGGATCAGATCTACGACATCGACTTCTGGGTTACCGACAAGGACGGCACCATGACCGTCGAGCAGACCAAGGTGCACAAGGTGCCCGAGCTCAAGGACGGGCAATGGGTGGAGGTGCCGCGCTACGAATGGAAGGACCTGGGCAGCTCACACGTGGTGCCGTGAGCTACGGCTCCGTCGCCGCCACGATTCCCCACGGACTGCCGCCCACCGCAATGCGCCGCTCGACGGTTCCGGACTCGAGGTCGATCACGGAGACGTCGCCCGAGGGGCCGTTGGCGGTGTAGGCCTTGCGGCCGTCGCGGCCGAGGGCCACGCCCCAGGGTCGTTGCCCGACCTTGGGCGTCGTCCGCACGATCTGGCCGGACTGCGCATCCACCTCGAGCAGTGCGCCGTACCGGCCGGTGCTGACGTAGAGCCGCCGCCCGTCGGCAGAGGTGATGCCCATGGGACGCACCAGCTGCGGATCGCCGAGCGTGATGGTGTTGAGCACGTGGTAGTCCGCGGTGCTGAACACGGTGAGCGCGGCAGCGAATTCATCGGTGACGTAGCCGCGCTGCGCCTCGGCGGCGAGAAAGATGGCGCGCGGTCGCTTGGCGGTCGGGAAGCTGGCGAGCACCTTCATCGCGTGCGCATCGACCACGTACACGCTGTTGGAAGTCTCGCAGGTGACATACACGATGCGATCGTCGCGGCTCACCGCCACGCCTTCCGGCTCCGAGCCCACCGCCACGGTTGCGCGCACCTTGCCGCTGGTCAGATCGAGCGCCGACATGTGCCCGCTGTCCTCGTTGGAGACATACAGCATCCGGCCGTCGTGCGACAACGCGAACGCCTCCGGATCGGCACCGCTCTGATAGGTGTGGCTGAGGGTCTGCGACTTCAGCTCGACCACGCCGATGCCGTCGTAGCGCCGATCCGGCGGCGGCAGCTTCGACTCGTCGACGTTCGGGCCGCCGATGGGCGAGCCCGACAGCGCCACGTAGACGCGCTGGCGATCCGGCGAGACCTGAATGCCGCGCGGGCGCTTGCCGACCGCGATGCGCGCCACCACCGCCGCCCGCTGCGGATCGACGATCACCACGTTACCGCCGGTCTCGTCCGAGACGTACAGCCGCTCCCCGCCGCCCGGCGCCGCGGCGCGTACCGCGGCCGCGAGCAGCAGCAGCGCCAGCAGTCCGGCGGCAGTGCGCCGCAGCTGCCGGCGGCCGCAGATCGCAGCTGTCGCGCTGACCGTGCCGGCGGATCCGTCCACAGCTTCAGTACAGCACGACACTGCGGATCGAGGTACCGGCATGCATCAGATCGAAGGCGTCGTTGATCTTCTCCAGCGGCATGGTGTGCGTGATCAGCGGATCGATCGCGATCTTCTTGTCCATGTACCAGTCGACGATCTTCGGCACGTCGGTGCGGCCGCGGGCGCCACCGAACGCGGTACCCTTCCACACCCTGCCCGTCACCAGCTGGAACGGCCGGGTCTTGATTTCCTGCCCTGCGCCGGCGACGCCGATGATGACCGACACGCCCCAGCCGCGATGGCAGCACTCGAGCGCCTGCCGCATAAGATTGACGTTGCCCACGCACTCGAAGCTATAGTCCGCGCCGCCGTCGGTGAGCGCGACAAGGTGCGCCACCAGGTCGCCTTCGACCTCCTTGGGATTGACGAAATGGGTCATGCCGAACTTCTCGGCGAGCCCCTTGCGATTCGGATTGAGGTCGACACCGACGATCTTGTAGGCGCCCGCCAGGCGCGCGCCCTGGATGACGTTCAGCCCGATACCGCCCAGACCGAACACCACCACGTTGGCGCCCGGTTCCACCTTCGCGGTGTTGATCACCGCGCCGATCCCGGTGGTCACGCCGCAGCCGATGTAGCAGACCTTGTCGAACGGCGCATCCTCGCGGATCTTGGCGACCGCGATTTCCGGCAGCACCGTGAAGTTGGAGAAGGTCGAGCAGCCCATGTAGTGGTAAATCCTGTCCTTGCCGATCGAGAAACGGCTGGTGCCGTCGGGCATCACTCCCTTGCCCTGCGTGGCGCGGATCGCGGTACACAGATTGGTCTTGCGCGACAGGCAGCTCTTGCACTGCCGGCACTCCGGGGTATAGAGCGGGATGACGTGGTCGCCCTTCTTCACCGAGGTGACCCCGGGCCCGACGTCGACCACGACGCCCGCCCCTTCGTGCCCGAGAATGGACGGGAACAGGCCTTCCGGGTCGCCGCCCGAGCGCGTGAACTCGTCCGTGTGACACACCCCGGTGGCCTTGAGCTCCACCAGCACTTCGCCGGCTTTGGGACCCTCAAGATCCACCGTGGCGATCTCGAGGGGCTTGCCGGCGGCGTAGGCAATCGCAGCACGTGTTTTCATGGCTGACAGGTTCCTGATTCGGAAGCGTTGACGGGTCCGAAAGCTAAAGGCCCCGCGCGCAGGCGGCGCGGGGCCTCATGGCACGAGCCAATCCCTACGCGGCCAGTACGCCCTTGGCTTTCGCCGCATGGGTGGCGATCAGATCCATCAGCGCCGGCGACAGGCAGTCATAGGGCTCGAGACCGAGCTCTTTCAACCTGGCACGCACGGCGCCCATCTGGTCCGGCTTGGTACCGGATTCGATGATCGAGGACACGAAGGCCGCGAACCGCGGCTCCTCCCAGCCGCTGTCCTTCGACAGCTCGGTGTGGAAGAAGTCGAAGCCGTGGAACGGGTGCGACTTATTCTCGATGCGGCCGTACATGTGCACCCCGCAGCCGGTGCAGGCATGGCGCTGGATCGCAGCTTTCTCGTCGACGATCTTCAGCTTGTTGGCGTTGGCCGTGACGTTGACCTTGTCCCGGCCCGCCACGCCGACGACGGAGAACAGCGCCCCCTGCGGCTTCCAGCACTTGGTGCAGCCGCAGGCGTGATTGAAGGCGACATTCGCGCCGATGCGCACCGTCACCGGGTTGCTGGTGCACTTGCAGGTGAGCGTGCCGCCGGCGAAGCCCGGCGTGCCCTTCTTGACTCCGTTGTCGACCATCGGGTGAATCTTGATTGCCATCTTAGTCCTGCCTCGCCTCTGGGGTGGATCGATTGACTCATTCGGGCCCCTGCGTGCTCACCCCGAGGTGCTGGGTGTGCCGCAGAAGTCCGTGTCGGTGAATCTTGCGGTAAATGGTACGGCGGCTGATGTGCAGCCGTGCGGCCGCCGCACTGACGTTCCAGTGACAGGTCTCGAGCATGCGCTTGAGCGCATCGCGCTCGGCGCCGCTCAGCGCACTCTCGCCGTCGGCCGCGGCCGCGGGGTCGGCCGTGCCGTGCGGCAAGTCCTCGGCGCCGCCCGCCAGCCACTCCTCCTTGAAGTCCGCGAGCGTCAGCCGATCGCTACTGCGCAGGGCCAGCACGGTGCGCAGCACGTTGCGCAGCTGCCGCACGTTGCCCGGCCAGGAATGGCGTACCAGCCGCTCGAGCAGCTGCGCTTCGATCTCGACGGCGCTGGCCGACTCGCTGCTGAGGAGCTTGCGGATCAGTTCGGCCTTGTCGGTGCGCTGGCGCAGCGGCGGCAGCCGCACGGTGATGCCGTTCAGCCGGTAGTACAGGTCTTCGCGGAACTGCCCCCTGACGATCATCTCCAGCGGGTCGTGCTGCGTGGCGCTGACGATGCGCACGTCGACGTTGACCACCTTGTTGCCGCCGAGCGGGGTCACTTCGCGGTCCTCGATCACGTTCAACAACCGCGCCTGCAGCGCCACCGGCATGTCGCCGATCTCGTCGAGAAACAGCGTGCCGCCGTTCGCCTGCAGGATCCTGCCCATGCCGCCTTCGCGGGTGGCGCCGGTGAAGGCCCCGGGCTTGTGGCCGAACAGCTCGCTCTCGATCAGCGTCTCGGGAATCGCCGCGCAGTTCACGGTGACGAACGGCTTGTGGGCGCGGTTGCTCGCATAGTGGATCGCGCGCGCGCAGTAGCCCTTGCCGGTGCCGGTCTCGCCGAGCAGCAGCACCGAGATATCCCGATCGATCACCCGCCGCAGCGTCTCGACGTTGCCTGTCATCACCGGGTCGGTCGAATGCAGACAATCGAGCGAGCCGCGTGTCGCGCCGTTGCCGCCGCTCTTCAGCTCGGCATCCACCACCACCTGCGTGCGCGGCGGCGTCTCCAGCGGCGGCTGCACGGTCGCGAACCAGCGTCGTGCCGCGGGCCGGGAGTTGAGCGGCTCGGCGCGAAAACCGCGCTGCGCCGCGAGCTGCAGCAGAGTTGCGAGACTGGTATCGAGGATGCGGTCGGCGCGCTGGCCGCATACGGCATCGTGTTCGCGCTGCCCGAGAAGCTTCAGCGCGGCGCGATTGGCGCCCCTGACGACGCCCTCGTCGTCGAACGCCAGCAGGCCCTCGCCGGGGGTGCTGACGAACTCCGCGCAGCGGTGAAAGCGCACCAGGTGCAGGTCCTTGCAGGCGGCGCTGAGCAGCGTGCGGTTCTCGACGTTCTGCGCCGCCCAGTCGACCAGTGCCAGGGTGTGACTCTGCGGGTTGGCGGAGGCACCCGAGATATCGAGCGCCGCCAGCAGCTCGCCGCGCATGTCGAAAATCGGCGCCGCCGAGCAGGTGAGCGCGGTGTTCTGCGCGAGGAAATGGTCGGTGCGGTGAATCACCACCGGCCGGCGCGCCGTGAGGCACGTGCCCATGCCATTGGTGCCCATCTCGCGCTCGCTCCACATCACCCCTTCGCGAAAGCCGCAGCGCCGGGCGGTGGCGGAGAAACCGGTGTCGCCGACGTAGGTGAGGATGACCCCGTCGCGGTCGGTGAGCATGATGCTGTATTCGGAGTGCTTGATGAGCTTGCCGAGCGCCTCCATCTCGATGCGGGCGATCGACAGCAGCACACCGAGCCGTTCACGCCGCGCCTGCAGGTCGGCACGCTCGACGCTGTTCGGGCGGCGCGTCTCCTGCGGGTCGAGCGCGAAGTTGTTGAGGCAGCGGCTCCAGGAAGTGCGCACGATATCGGTGATGGGCACTTCGGCACCGTGGCGGCGTACCAGACTGCCGATGAGGTCCGCTTGGTTATGAGCAGCGGGTCGCGCACGCATCATGGTAAGGCCCCCCTCCACACCTTCCCGCGGCTAGCCCTGCGGTTTGCAGCCGAATTTGCACTCGGGCGCGCCGTGGTAGTTCGACCGTACCCACGCAAGGATGCGCCACAAATCGTCGCCCGTCTTGATCACCTGCCCCATGGGGGGCATCGGGCCGACGACGTTCTCCTGGGCGATACGACTGTAGCCCTTGCTCTGCAGGGTCTGGCTCCCGTAGGCGACCAAGCGGAACAGGGTGTCGTCGTCGCCGCCATACACCCACACGTCGTTGGTGAGCGGCGGACACATTCCGCCACCGCCAGTGCCGCCGTGGCAGCCGTTGCAGCCATAGTTCTGGAACAGCTTGCCGCCGGCCTCCACGGCCGCCTTGTCGGTGTCCTGATAAGGGTTCTTGAGGGTGCCCTTGGGGGCGGCATCGGCCACCTGCTCGGCGGTCTCGCCGGCGCCCGCTGCCGGCGGCGCAGCTTGCGCTCCCGCCTGGGCGGCCGCCGGCGGTTGCCGGGCGAGAATCAGCGCCGCCGCCAGGGTCAGCGCAAATGGAACGACTATCCAACCTCTGAGCACTGTGCGCCTCTCGCTCAGGCCCCCGGATGTCCGGGCGCATCGCCGAGCAGCTTGATCACCTTGTCATCGCCGCGGGCGCGCGCAATGGACAGGGCGGTGTCGCCGCGCTCGGTCTGCGCATTGACGTTCGCCCCGGCGCGCACCAGCAGCTCCACCATGTCGGCGCGGCCGTTGGCCGCGGCGATCATCAGCGCGGTCACGCCGCCGCCGTTGCGGGCGTTGACGTCGGCGCCCTTGGCAATGAGCGCCGCGGCGACGGCGGTGGAGTGATTGGCGGTCGCCAGCATCAGCGGCGTGTAGCCCGCCTCCCCGAGCGGCCGATTGGGATCGGCGCCCGCTTCCACCAGGGCCACGGCGGCCTTCTCCTTGCCGTATTGCGTGGCGATGCCGAGCGGGGTGAAGTTCTGCGCGCTCGCGGCATTCGGGTCCGCGCCGCGTGTGGCCAGCACCTTGATGTCGGTGGCATCGTCGGTGTACGCCGCCGTCATGATCGGCGTCCAGCCGTCGCGGTCGCGCTGGTTGACGTCGGCGCCGTGCGCCAGCAGGAACTCCACCATGTCGGGGTAGCGCTGCACCAGCGCGTGATGCAGCGGCGTCTCGCCCTGCAGGTCCTGCGCCGCCACCGGGACGTGCTTCTTTTCCAGCAGGTAAGCCACGCGCACCCGGTCATCCGCGATCACCGCATTGTTCAGCTCCACGGCCGGGCTGGCGCCGTGCTTCAGCCAGTCCTCGAGCTGCGCCACGCTCACCGCCGGTGCGCGCGCCTTCGGCGCCTCGCGCGGCGCCTCCACATACGGCCCGTGCGCCGGCAGGTCGCCGCTGATGATGCAGCTGCTGCAGCTCACCAGCGGTATGCCGTACTCATCCAGTAGCGCGCGCATCGCCTCGCGCTGCTGGTGCAGGGCCTCATCGAGACGCTGCGCCTGCTCGCGGTCGCCGCGGCGTACCGCCACCGCCATATCGAATTGCAGCGGCACGCTGTCGTCCATGAGGTTCGCCGGCTGCAGCGTGAGCGGCTCGTGCTTGACCGCCTTGTAGTAGCCGGCCAGCGGCCCCCAGGCCGCGGCCACATCCAGCTTGCCGTCGGCCACCTCCTGGATCTGGTGGCTCGGCTGATCCGCCGGCACCAGGTCGGCATCGTGACTCAGGTAATGAATCTGCACGTTGCCGATGCCATGCTCGGCCAGCGCCTCGCGGATGGCGGAAGTCTCGTACACGCCCACCTTGAGCGTCCGCAGACGTGGATCATCCAGGCTCTTGATGTTCAGGTTGCGATCGGTGCGCGTCACCAGCACGTAGGTGGTGCGGTAGAGCGCCGTGGTGGTAATGACGTCTTCGGCGCCGAGCGGCATGTCGAGCATGACGTCGCACTGCTCGGCATCGAGCGTACTGCGCGTCAGCCCGCGCTCGATGCCGGGCCGGTAGTAGTACTCGACGGTCGTACCGAGCGCGCGCGCCAGCACCTCCGCCATCTTGTTCTCGAGACCTTCACCGCGGTTGTTCGACAGCGGCATGTTGCCCGGATCGGCACACACGCGCAGCCCCGCCTGGGCCGGCGCGGCCAGCAGCGTGACCCATCCTGTGGCCAGCAACGCACTCAGCGCCGGCCGGGCTCGCATCCACCTCATCATTTTCTTGCCTCGGCTCCTCGCTCCATGCGGTGCCCGTGCTCCTTGCAGCGCCTGCGCGAAGGAAGGAACGCGCCCGGCAGCAACGCCGGGCGCGTCCAGATCATCAGGCAATTATCTCAGCTCTTCGCCAGGCTTCATCCCCTTTTATTCTACTGCGAAGGTATAGAGCGTTCCGCCCTGCGGGATCATGCTGAGGTTCGCAGCCTTGGTCATGGCCGTGGCGCCGATGGCTCCGAACTTATCGTTCAGATCCAGTCCCGCCGTGACCGGCAGGCCAATCCAGCCACCGATGCCGCTCCACACCGACACGAACTGCTTGCCGTTGACGCTGTAGGTGATCGGGTTGCCGATGATTCCCGAACCCAGCCGCCGCTGCCACAGCACCTTGCCGCTCGAGCGATCGACTGCGCGGAAGTCACCGTTCAGGCTGCCGTAGAACGCCAGCCCGCCGTCCGTCACCAGGGCGCCGCCCCAGTTCGGATACGGATCTGGAATCTCCCACACCGTCTCACCGGTCACCACGTTGAACTTCTTGAACTTGCCGGTGATGCCGGGCTTCTCCGGATACATGTAGACGTTCGCGAACACGTAGACGATGCCCTGCTGCGTGTGCGAGCGCTCCTGCGGCTCATCCTCCATGCACCAGTTGTTGGTCGGGCAATAGGCCATGCCGGGCTCGCTCGGATCGATCGCGCACGGCTGCTGGTCCTTGCCGCCCATCGCCGACGGGCATGCCTGGGTGTTGTCGTGCGGCTTCAGCGGCGAGTGCTCGAACACCCTCACCGGCCGGCCGGTCTTCATGTCGACCTTTTCCGCCCAGTTGGTGGTCACGTACTTGTGGGCCCGCAGCAGCGTGCCGTCGGTACGATCGAGCACATAGGCAAAGCCGTTGCGGTCGAAGTGGATCAGCACCTTGTGAGGCTTGCCGTCGACCGTGAGGTCTTCGAGCATGTTCTCGTTGATGCCGTCATAGTCCCACTGATCGAACGGCGTCATCTGGTACGCCCATACGACCTCGCCGGTATCGACCTTGCGCGCGAAGATCGTCATCGACCACTTGTTGTCCCACTTGCCGTCGTTGCAGCTCTGCTGGCTGACGGGATTCGCCCCGCAACGGTACGACGGGCTCCACAGGCCGGGGTTGCCGCTCGAGGCATACACGAGCTTCAGCTCCGGATCGTAGCTGTAGAAACCCCACATCGCCCCGCCGCCGCGCTTCCACTCATCGCCCGGATAGCTGGAAATGCCGACGTCCTTCCCCGCAGTGCCGTACTCGGGATGCTTCTTGTTGCTGTCCTTCGTCAGGCACACGTCCTTGTCGCTGCCGGTGTTGTAGCACTCCCACACCTTCTTGCCGCTGCCCAGGTCGTAGGCCGTGAAGCGGCCGCGGGCCGCGAACTCGTCACCGCCAAAGCCGATGAGCACCTTGCCATCCGCAATCAGCGGCGCCGGCGTGATGGTCTCGCCCTTGTCCGGATAGGCGTGCTTGACGACCCACACTTCCTTGCCGGTCGTGGCATCGAGAGCGATCACGAAGCCGTCGAGCGTGCCGAACACCAGCTTGCCATCGGCAAAGGACGGCCCGCGGTTCACCGTGTCGCAGCAGGCGCGCGGCACCGCCGAGTCGTCGCGGTTGGTGGTCTTCTTGTAGTTCCAGACCTCCTTCGGATGGTCCGGATCGGTCAGGTCGAGCGCCTGAATGATGTTGGGCCAGCCGCTCTCCATGTACATCATCGGCTTGCCGTTGACGACCACCACCAGTGGCTGACCTTCGTGGCCGCGCAGCGTGCCGCTCGACTGCGACCACACCATCTGCAGCTTCCCCACGTTCGAGGTGTTGATGGACTTGAGCGCGCTGTGGCGGGTCAACCCCTGATCACCGCCCGGAGCCGCCCATAGATTGGGGTCCTTCGCGCGGTCGGTGACCTCGTCACCGATTGCCGCCGCGCAGGACGCTCCCAGTGCCAGCGCGGCACATAGCGTGCGCAGGCTTCTCTCGCGTTCGAATCGCATACGCAGTTCTCCTAGACTCGAGTTATATCGTTCGGTACATCCAGCATTGCCGCTAAGCAAAAACTGGCGGCTGCGCGCTGTGTCGGCCCCGCAACCTTCATCCTCCCCACAGACCCCGTGTTCCCCTTGGAAGTTAATAATTTAGGCGCAGTATCCTAGTCCCATTCCCACGGCCGTGCAGCCGGACGGTGCAGGCGCCGAGTTCGCTACAAGGCTGTGTCACAAATGACACAGTCGTTGCACGCTTGTCGGCCGCCTGCACCCCCATGGACCCACCGTCGCTGCGCTGCGGCGGTGCGTCCGTGGCTATAGCGGCCCTCAGAAGGCGAGGAACGCCCCGGCGTTCACCGTGGTGGCGTCGTTGCTCCCCGCGGCGCTCTCGCTCTTGGTGCGGCTACCTTCCGCCAGCAGCGTCAGGTTCTTGGTGAGCGACCAGTAGACGCCGAGTGTGCCCTTGCGGTTGCTGCGCACCAGGGTCGGATTTGCCGCCTGGTCGGCCGCATCGGCGAAGTCGAGGTTGCTCGCGCCGTAGTTCGCGCCCAGCTTCACCGCGCCGATCTTGTAGGTGACCTGCGCCAGGTAACCGTTCGAAGTGCGCGTCGAGTTGTTGAAGTCGCCGAGGTTAAAGAACGCCGTCGTGCCGAGACCGGTGGCATGGTAGTAGTAGCCGACGACCTCCAGCCCCTGCAGATCGAATTTGGCGAACACGTCCACCCCGCTACCCCGGTACTCGTTGGTGGTGGTGGCTGGCGGGGGCGTCAGATTCGGCACCTGGTAGTCCTGCTGCTGGGTGAGGGCCGCCACCGAGAAGTAGAGCTTGGTGCCCTCGGCGATCGGCAGCGTGTAGCTGAGCTTGCCGTGCACTCCCGGCGCTTTCTTCGGCTCCACGGTGCCCGCGTCGCTGAGGGAATTGAGCGGATCGAAGATGCCCACGGTGAACGCGAACCCCGAGATGTCAGGCGTGGTGTAGTCGATCTGCGCCAGCCAGTCGGTGTAGATGTAGCCGAAGCCGATGCCGCCCAGCGTGGTGTTGGAAGGCGCCGCCGAGGCCGCGGACCCGGGCGCACCCACGCCCAGCAGTGTCATGTCGGCAAGGATCACGTCCGCACCGAACAGGCCAATGTTGCGGCCGAGGGTGAAAGTCCCCATGTCCTTGTTGCCGAACGTCATGTAGACCTGGCGGAGGTCGAGGCCGGTGGAGCCGAGCGCGGTGTTGGAGGAACCGTTGCTGGCGCCGGCCTGCAGGTTGGGGCTGCCGCCGTCGTTGGTGGCGATGCCCGGATACAGGCCGAGGTGCGCCGCGAGATCGAAGCCGTCCTGCGTGGTCGCTACCCCGAACGAAAACGCCGCCGGCAGCAGACCGTTGCCGACGTTGGAGACGTTGCTGGTGGAGGCCGAGCCGACGCAGGTCAGACCGCCGGCGACCGCGACCGCGCTGCTCGCGCTCTGGCAGCTGGACCAGATGTAATCGACGTTGACTTCGCCAGTGATGGAAAAGGTCCACGACCCGTCCGCGGTTTTCAGGTCCACGGCCGCGGCTGGCAGGGCGAGGGCCGCGAGGCATGCCCCGGCGACCGCGGGCCGCAGGATCCGTTGAATCGAGAAAGTGCTCTTCATTGAATTACTCCCCACAGGTTGTCCCTCGTGATGCGGCGGTGCGCCCAAGCGCTGCCACTGGGCACGCGGCAGCAAGTGCCATGCCAACGTGCGTTGCAATTGGGCAACACGTGGTGTACTTGCGGAACAACGACTTATGCCCCCGACTTCCCCGGAAGAAATCCAGGCATTGTCAGAAAGGCTACAGTGTGACGAGTCGAGTGTTGCGAAAATGCCCCGGTGTGCCCGCGTCCGGGGCGGAGTATAGCGCCGGCGGGCCGTAGCGGGGCAGCCCGCTCAATTCACCCCCGGTCGCAGCCACCGCGCCGCGAGCGGCGGCACCAGCACGAGGCTCACCAGCGTCGAGGAGATGAGGCCGCCCAGGATCACGACCGCCATCGGACCTTCGATCTCGTGGCCGGGCGCGCGCGATTGCAGCGCCACCGGCAGGAGCGCGAGCGCGGTGAGCAACGCGGTCAGCAGCACCGGCGTCAGCCGCTCCTCGGCGCCGCGCAGCGCCGCGGCGACGCCCCAGCGCTCGCCCTCGGCGCTCACCAGGTGCTGGTAGTGCGAGATGAGCAGAATGGTATTGCGCGCCGCCATGCCGAACAGCGCCACGAAACCGACCATCGCCCCGAGCGACAGCGTGCCGCCCGACAGGGCCACCGCGGCCACGCCGCCGATGAGTGTGCTCGGCAGCGCGGCGAGCACCAGCAGCACGTGGCGACTGTGACCGAAGGCGAGCGCGAGCAGCAGCACGATCAGAGTGAGCGCCGCCGCCGAGTGCCACAGCAGCTCGCGCGCCGCCGCCGCCTGCGCCGGCGCGGTGCCGCCGTAACGCAGGTAGACGTTCGGCGGCAGCGTGACGCGCGCGCTGATGGCCTGCTGCGCGGCGCGCGCGAAGCCCGCCATGTCAGCGGTGGTGGGACTGGCGATCACCACCTGGCGGCGCAGGCCGTCCTGGTGCTCGATGAGGCTGCGTGCCGACATCATGGTGAGGGTCGCGACCGCGCCGAGTGGCACCATCACGCCGTCGCGGCCGCGCACGCGCAGCTCGCGCACATCCTGCGGCGTCGCGCCGGCAGCGGCGATGCGCACCACCACCGGCACGCTGCGGTCGGACTGGTTGAGCTGTGCGACCTCGGTGCCGTGATAGGCGGCGTTCAGCACGCCGAGCACGTCGGCCGCCTGCAGGCCGTAGAGGCTGAGCTGCTCGGGCCGCAGGTGCACCTGCAGCTCCGGCTGACGCGGCGGGACTTCCAGGCGCACGCTGCCGCTCTGCGGCCACTGGCGCAGCAGCGCCGCGATCTCGCCGGCCACCTGGTCATCGAGGTCCAGGTCCGGACCGAAGACGCTGACGAAGAACGGCGCCACCTCCCCTGAGAGGGTCTCGCCGATACGCTCGGCGAGCACCGAGTAGATCTCGACCAGCTGGTTCGGGAACTGGTCGAACACCGCGCGCACCCGCGCCTCGAGCTGCTCGATGCTCACGCCGCGCGCAGGATCGAGCTGGATCTCGAACTCGCTCTTGTTGGGCGCATCCGGATCCTGGCCGTTCTCCGCGCGGCCGATCTGCTCGGCGACACTCTTGACGCCGGGAATCGCAGCGAGCCGCACGCTGATCCGCTGGCCGACACGCGAGGTTTCGAGCAGCGAGATGCCGGGCCGCAGCGCCGCGTGCGCGATCAGGTAGTTCTCGCGGAAGTCCGGCAACAGCCGCGCGCCGAGCAGCGGGAGCAGTGCCAGCCCGGCGAAGCCGCTCAGCAATATCGCCGCCAGCACCAGCGGGGCGCGCGGGGCGAGGTGCGCAATCGCCGCCTGCTGCCAGCGCTTGGCCCGCCGCAGCCAGCCGGGCTCCGGGCGCGGCAGGTAGCCCTGCATGAGCAGCGCGCACAGCGCCGGTGTCGCGCTCATCGCCACGAGCAGCGACAGACCGACCGCCAGCAGGAACGCCGTCGCCAGCGGCCGGAAGAAGGCGCCCTGCAGTCCGGAGAGCATGAGGATCGGCAGGAACGCCACCGCCACCGCCGCGGTGGCGAACAATACCGGCCGGCGCACCTCGAGCGAGGCGTCGAGCAGCAGTGGGCCGAGGGGCACCCCGGCGCCGGCAGCGCGCCGCCGCCGGGTGATGTTCTCGACGTCGATCACCGCATCATCGACCACCACCCCGAGCGCCACGACCAGGCCGCCGAGGCTCATGGTGTTCAGCGACCAGCCGCCGAGGCTCAGGATCCACACGGTGGCGAGCAGCGACACCGGGATGGCACCGAAGGAGATGAGCGCGCCGCGCCAGTCGCGCAGCGTCAGCAGCAGCAGCACCACCACCAGCACCGCACCGACAGCCAACGAGTTGCGCAGCTTGCCGATGGCGCTCTCGATGAAGCTCGCCGGACGCAGCAGCGCCGGGTGGTACTGCACCCCGCGGCGGGTGAGCGCTGGCAGCAGCGTCTGCAGCCGCTGCTCGAGCTCGCGCGTGACGTCGAGGGTGTTGGCGCCGTACTGTGTCGAGGTCTCCACCAGGATGCCGGGCTGCCCGCCGATGATCGCATCGCCGAAGCGCGGCGCCGCGCCATCGCGCACCTGCGCCACGTCCATGAGACGGACGGGCGCCCCGCCGTGGCTCGCAACCACCGTCTGCGCCAGCTCGGCACCGGCAGTGCCGGGCGGCTGTGTCTGCAGCACGATGCGCTGCGTCGCGGACTCCAGGTAGCCGCCGCCGCTCATCTGCGTGCCGCGGCGCGCCGCCTCGAACACCTCCTCGAGTCCGACACCGCGGGCGGCGAGCTGCAGCGGATCGACCAGCAGCTGACGCTCGCGTGTATCGCCGCCGAAGATCTGCGCCTGCGCGACCCCGGGCACGCCGAGGATCTGCGGCTTTAAGGTCCAGCGGACCAGGTCGCGCAGCTCGAGCGGCGACAGGCGATCGCTGGTGAAGCCGAAGTGCAGCAGGTACTCCATCGAGGAGCTCAGCGGCGACAGCAGCGGCGCACCGACACCCGCCGGCAGCAGCGCGCTCGCACCGGCGAGCCGCTCGGTGATCACCTGCCGCTGCAGGTAAGGGTCGCTGTCGCGGCCGAACACCACCTGGATCGCCGCCAGGCCCTGGCTCGAAGTCGAGCGCACCGCTTCGACGTTCTCCGCGCCGGAGAGCAGATCCTCGAGCGGCCGCGTTACCAGCGACTCGACCTGCGTCGCGTCCAGGCCCGGCGCCTCCGCCTGCACCAGCACGTGCGGCGGAGCGAAGTCGGGAAAGACGTCGAGCCGCGCGCTGAGCAGCGCAGCGACGCCGAGCAGCGCGACGAGCAGCGACAGTGCGGTCACGATGCGCGGATTGGCCAGCGAGCCGCGAACGATGGTGGCGAGCATGGGCGCTAGTCGTGTTCCTCTTCGGCGGCAGAGAAGCTGCTGATTCCCTGCAGCGACCACAACACGCCTGCGCCCTGCACGACCACCTGGTCCTCGCGCGCAAGGCCCTCGACCAGCCACGCATCGCCCACCCGCGCGACCGGCCGCACCGGCGCCACCGCGTAACTGAAGCGATCCGCGCCCGTGCCGCTCACGCGGCGATAGACGTAGGCGCCCTCGGCGGCGTAGAGCAGCGCCGCGGCCGGCACCAGCAAACCGGCGGCCGCGGTGGTCTGCAGCCGCACCCGCACCCGCGCGCCCGGACCCAGGCCCGGCGGCGCACGCTCGAGCTGCAGCAGCCAGCCGCTGGTTTGCGTCTGCACGTCGACGCGCGGCAGCGCACCGAGGACCCGCGCGCTGACCTCGACGCCCTCGACCTCGATGAGCGCGCGCCGGTCGAGCGCGCTGCCGGAGGCGTGTGCCGGTGCGTCCGCGCGCAGCAACAGCTGCCGGCCGTCGGCGAGCGCTGCCAGCAGCGCCTCGCGCTCCGCGGGTTTCCAGGCGGCGAGCGGGCCCCACTGCAGCCTGAAACCGAGCTCGGCGGCGCGTGCCTGTGCGGCGGCCTCGGCCGACTGCGCCTGCGCGGCCTGCCATGCCTTCAGCGACGCCTGCGCTTCCTCGCGATACAGGCGCTCGAGACGCGTGGCGTCGGCGCTCGCCGCGGCGGCGGCCGCGCGGGTGCTCTCCACGCGGCCGATGTCACTCACCAGCGTGAGCGGGTCGAGGACCGTACCGTAGGCCTCGATCTGCGGGACGGCGCTGAGGGGCAGCGGATGCTCGATGCGGATACCGACGGCCTGCTGCTGCGAGAGCGTGAGAGCGAGCGGACCGGGCGGTGCACCCGCGGGCAGCGCGGTGTCGTCGGTGTCGGCGAGCGCGACGACCGCCGCGGTCGCGAGCAGCAGCCCCGCGAGCGAGCGGCACGCGCTCATCAGGCAGACGGCGCGGACGGCGGCCACAGACCCTCCTCGCCCTGCAACGGCCGCCGGTAAGCGTCTTCGAGCGAGCCGAAGACGAGCTGGGCGTTGTAGGCCGCCTGCAGCACCGCGAGCTGCGCCTCGGTGAGCGCGATCTGCGCGGCCACGGCACTGCTGCGATCGCCGGCGCCGGCTTCGAGCGCGCGCTGCTCCGACTGCTGCTGCTTCGCCGCGAGCGTGGCGAGGCTCTGGCTGTCCTGCCAGGCCTGCTGCGCCGCCGCCCAGGCGCTCTCCGCCCGCTCGATCTCCGCGAAGATCTCCGCCTGCACCGCCTTCAGGTGCTCGCCGGCCACGGCGCGGCGCGCCAGCGCCTCGCCGATCTCGCCCTGGTGCTGATTGAACAGCGGCAGCTCGAACGACACCCCGACCGCACTCTCGCGGGCGATGTCGGTGAGCGCGTCCTCACGCACCCCGCCGCCGCCCCAAGCGTAGGCGGGGGTGACGTGCACCTGCGGCCAGCGCCGCGCGACCTCGCTCTGCAGAGTGAGCTCGGCGAGATCGTAACCGCGCAGCGCCTGCACGATCTGCGGCCGCCCGATCAGCGCCGCGGTGCGCCAGTGCTCCGGCGCGTCGACCTTGAGAGTGGCGATCGCCGTCCAGTCCTGCCAGCGTGCCGGCCGCTCGCCGAGCGCGGCCAGCGGCACGCCGACGGCGGCCGCGAGTCGCACGCGCGCATCCGCGGCGCGCGCCTGCGATTGCTGCAGGCGCTGCCGGGCGTGCAACAGCTCGAGCTCATCGGCGAGTACCTGGCCGCGCGCCACATCCCCGAGCTCGAAGCGGCGCCGTTCGCCCGCGAGCAGTGCCTGCCGCTGGCTCACCAGCTGCGCAAGCAGCGCCTGCTCGTCGCGGGCGGAGGCGGCATCGAGCAGCGCCAGGCGCAGCGCGGCGCGCACCTGCCACAACGATTCGGTGAGGTCGGACTGCGCCAGCGCGCTCTCGAGCGCCGCACGCCGGCGGGCCCGCGCGCGCTCACCGGGCTGGCGGAGCAGAAAATCGAGTGACACGCCGTAGAGCCACGCGCCGCTGCTCGCCGCGCTCTTCAGGTAGTCGGCGAACAGCTCCATGCCGGGATTGGCGCGCTGGGCGGCGGTGCGCTCGGCGGCCGCAGCCGCCACCACCGCGGCACGCTCCTCGGCGAGATGCGGGTTGAGCTGCAGCGCGGCGGCCAGCCATTGCGCGCGATCCCAGCCGCCGTCCGCGGACGGCGTGGCGTCGCCGCTCCCGAGCCGCCGCGCGTTGAATTCGTCCAGCGCGGCCGCCGGCTGCAGCGGCGCGGGCGGCGGCGCGCCGGCGCACGCGCACAGCAGCGCCGCGATCAGCAGCGCCGGCGGCGCCGCATGCGCAGCCTGGGCGGCGTGGGCGGGCGCGAGCCGCTCAGGTGCGCGCGGCGGAGGCGAGCGCGTCGGCATGAAAGCGCAGGTGATCCTCAACGAAGGTGGCGATGAAATAGTAGTCGTGACCGTAACCCTCGTGGCGGCGCAGCCGCAGCGGTTGGCCGGCCGTGGCGCAGGCCTGCTCCAGCAGCTCCGGCAACAGTTGACCTTGCGGCAGAAACTTGTCGGCCAATCCCTGATCGACCAGCAGCTGCGGGTAGAGCGGCCCGCGGCGCGCGCCGATCAGCTCCACCGCGTCGTAGCGCGCCCAGGCCGCCGGGTCCTCGCCGAGATAGCGCGGCAGCGCCTTGCGACCCCACGGACAGCGCGTCGGCGAGCAGATCGGCGCGAAAGCCGAGACCGAGCGAAAAATTTCCGGGTTGCGAAACGCCAGCACCAGCGCACCGTGCCCTCCCATCGAGTGGCCGAAGATTCCCAGCTGACCGGCATTGCCCGGGAAATGGCCGAGCACCGTCTCGCGCAGCTCCTGCAGCACGTAGTCGTACATGCGGTAGTAGCGCGACCAGGGCGGCTGGGTCGCATTCACATAGAAGCCCGCGCCGGCGCCGAACTCCCAGTCATCGGCCTCGCCCGGGATGCCGGTGTTGCGCGGGCTGGTATCGCACGCGACCAGCATGAGGCCGAGCTGCGCGGCGACGCGCTGCGCGCCGGCCTTGATGGGGAAGGTCTCCTCGGTGCAGGTGAGACCGGCGAGGTAGAACAGCACCGGCACCTTGCGCTGCTCGGCCTGCGGCGGCTGATACACCGCGAAGCGCATCGGCGTACCCGTCACCTGCGAGTCGTGGCGGTAAAACCCCTGCAGGCCGTCGAAGCTGCGATGCTCGCTCATCGTTTCGAGTGTCATGGAATTCCCCGCGGCGCTTCCTGCCGGCGCTTGCATTATGAATCCGAACGGGCGCCGCGGTCTTGCCGGCTTTGCGCCGTGCACGCCGCAGGCCATGTCACGGGTGACTCACGCGTGCCACATTGGACACACTGTGCAGCGCCCCTGTGCAGGCTGCCCGTCCGCGCGGTATATTTTTCGCGCACCGTCGGCGCGGTACGCCGCCGTTCGCGCACTGCGACGCGCTCACCGGGGGTGCATCACGACGATTGCCGAGCGCGGCCGCCTCCTCCCCCGGGGCGGCCGCCTTCGGCTCACGCACGGCAGCGACGGCTCACTCAGCCGACTGCGACACCTTGCCCCAACGGTAATTGACACGCAGACCGTAGACGCGTGGCTCGTTGGTGGTCAGCCGCAGGTCGAAGTTACCGGTGTTGCTGTAGACGATCGCGTTCTTGTCGGTGAGGTTGTCGACATACAGCTCCACCAGCCAGTTGCCACCCGGCGGAGTGAGCCCGAAGCGCAGATTCATGAGGGTGTAGTCGGGCTGCAGGACGCGCGGCAGCCCGGTGGTCTTGTCCTCGGGATTGAGGCCGTTCCACATGTCGCCCTTGTGGGCCATGTCGAACTGCGCATAGCCGTGCAGGTCCTTGCCGAGCGGCTGCTCGTAGCGCGCATTCCAGCTCCAGCTGAAGTAAGGCGCGAACGGCAGGCGCTCGCCAACGTACGACTGGTAGGCCGCGCTGGCCGCAGAAGTGACGTGTGCGTCGGTGTAGTTGGCGGAAGCCTGCAGCGTCAGGTTGTCGTTGATCGCGTAGTTGATGTTCGACTCCGCGCCGTAGATGCGGGCGTCACCGACATTGATGTTGTAGCTGGAGGAGGGGCACACCAGCGCGTCGTAAATCAGCGCCTGCAGCTGCTTCCAGTCCATGAAATAGGCCGCGCCGTTCCACAGCAGGCGACCCTGCAGGCTGGTCGATTTCCAGCCGAGCTCGTAGTTGTTGAGTGTGTCGGGCGTGTAGGTGGTGGGGACGCCGCTCTTGTAGCAGTTCGGCGGGTCGGCGCCGTTGGTGCCGCCGTCGCGGAAGCCCTGCGCCCAATCGGCGTACACCATGACCTTGTCGGTGATCTTGTAGTTCGCTCCCAGCTTGCCGTTCCACTTGCTCGAGCCGCCATTGTAGTAGGACGCGGCTGCGTTACAGGCTGGCGCATTCTCGATCGCGCAGTTCGCTCCGCCGTAAGCGAACTGGGAGTAGGGAACGAAGTAATTGAAACGCGAGTGAAAGTGCACGGCACCGGCTTCCACGTTGAGCTTGTCGGTGATGTCGAAGCTGATATCGGTGAACTCGGTGGTCTGCCAGTATTGGGAGGTTTCCGTGTACGCGAACCACTGTCCGGGCGGCAGCGTCGGCTGGGTGAGGCCGTAAGAGCTCAGGTAGCTCTGAAACGCTTTGCCCCCGTACACCAGGTTGGGCATGTAATAGGTAGAGCCGTAGTTGTCGCCGGTCTTCTCCCAGTACGCGCCCACCAGCCAGTGAAACCGTCCGCCGGGCTTGGAGGCCAGCCGCACCTCATCCGACCAGCGCTTCGAGTTGTCGAAGTAGTAGTAAAACTGCACCGGCGGCTTGCAGCCGGCGTACCCCGTGCCGAAGTAGGGGTCGTTCTGGCAGGTAAAGCCCTCCTGCGTGCCCGGAAAGCCGCCGGGCGGATTGGCCTTGGCACCGGCGTTGAAGTTCTGCTCGTACTGCGAGTACTCGTTCCACTGCCGCCGCGGCTGCGACCAGTAGGTGCTCGCGAATACCAGATCGCCGATGCCGACGTCGCCGTCGACGTGAAAGTCGAACGCCTTGGTCTGAAACTCGTTGGATTCCGGACCGAAGCGCTCCACGGTACGCGGTGCCAATGTCGGATCCTCGTCCCACGCCCCGAGGGTGTGCTGGCGCTGGTAGAGGTAGGTGAGCAGCAGGCTCCAGCGCTCGCCGAGATTGGCTTTGAGCGCCGCGCGGCCGCCTTCGACGTGCTCGCGGTTGTAATCGTTGCGCGCCCATTGGGCGTTGTCCGAGACCGAGCCGTTGACCCAGGTGCGCGTCACCAGTTGGTTGTTGATGAAACCGCCGTGCGAGTCGCTGAAGGCGGAAGCCCGGAAGCCGAGGATCCCGTCGACGATGGGGATGTTGATGAACCCCTCTTCGGTCCAGTTTTCCTGGGCCGACTGGACCTTGCCGCCGTCGAAGTCGACGCCCGCGCTGAAGGCGTGCACATCGGGCTTGTTGGTGATGTAACGGATCGCCCCCGACATGGAGCCGGCGCCGAAGGTCGTGCCCTGCGGGCCGTTCAGCACCTCGATGCGCTCGACGTCATAGAGGTGCAGGTCCGGCTGCGCGCCGTCGAAGCTCATCGACATGTCGTCGACGAAGAAGCCCGTCGAGGAGGTGTTGGCGTAGTTGGGGTTGCTGCCGTCGGAGACCCCGCGCATGACGAACAGCTGCGTGCCCGGGCCGGTGCTGATGTAGGAAACCGAGGGGACCTTCTGCAGGTAGTCATCCATGCCGGTGATGGCGAGGTTTTGCAGATCCTTCTGCGTGAAAACGTTGATGCTGATGGGAACGTCCTGCAGGTTCTCCTGGACCTTGCGGGCAGTGACCACGACTTCCTGCAGCGCCCCGCCGCCGCCGGTCGGCGCGGCCGCGGCACTGGCACCCGCTGCGGCGAGCGCATCGCCTCCGTCCGCGGCGAGTGCCGCGTGCCCGTGCGTCGCGCTCACCCCCGCGAGCGCCGCCGCCACGGCGAGACCCACGCGGGAACGTGCCCCGCGCCGTGGCGACGCCGTTCCCTCAGACCGCGCATGCATCGTGGCTCTTGCGACCATTCCCCCGCTCCCCATCGATCGCCCCCTTCAGATCATCGTTTGAGCAGGTATCCTTAGTCAACGAGCGTTCAACAAGCGCGTTGACCGCGCCCGCCACCCCGCGCTACCGGCGCCCCTTACTCGAAGCGCGCGAGGCACTCCCCCAGCGCGCGGCGCAGCGGCTCGAGCTCGCGCGCGAAATGACGCCAGTAGCCGACACCCGAAACGTAAAGCGGCTGGCGTACCTGCTCGGCGCTCGCGGTGCGCACCGGGCGCTGCGTCTCGTGGAAGCTCAGGCAGGCCGGCTCGAACGCCAGCCGGCAGTGCTCGAGCAGGCGGCGGATATTCGCCTCCGGGTCGCGCACCAGCTGCTCATACTGCACGTGCAGGACCTTGCCCGACAGCACGGCGTCCCAGTGGTCCATGAGCGCGAGGTAGCCGCGATAGTAGCGGGCGAGGACCTCGAGGTCGTAGCTGAAGGTCTGGCCTTCCGCGAAGTACTGCTTGAAGGTGCTGAAGCACGCATCCATCGGATGGCGGCGCGCGTCGATGATGGTCGCGTGCGGCAGCATGGCGTGGATCAGTCCGACGTGACTGAAGTTATTGGGTAGTTTGTCCGTGAAGCGCTCACGCCCATGGCGCAGCGGTGCTGTCTCCGCAAGATAGCGCTCGCCGAGTGTGGCGAGCTGTGCCACCGGCACGCGGGCCAGCGTTTCGGGATATCCGTCGCGCCCGGGGGCCAGGTCGTCGAACTGGCCGACGATGTTGAGGATATTCGGCAGTTCCATGGTGCCCTCGACGCGCGAGTGGCTGGCGAGGATCTGCTCGATGAGTGTGGAACCCGAGCGTGGTAATCCGACGATGAAGATCGGTGCCGGGTCCGGATCCCCGCAGCCGGCGCGCGAGGCGAAGAATGCCGCGTCGAAGAACGCGCGGATGCGGGCACTGCCGCGCTCGAAGCCGTCGATGTCGAACGGCGCATCGACGCGCCGCAGCGCGTTGCCCCGGGCATACGAGGCGAACGCCTGCGGGTACTGCTGGCGCTGCTCAAAGGCTTTTCCAAGCGCGAAATGCAGCTGGGCCTCATTGGAGTTGTCGCGCGGGTCGCTGGTCAGCAGCCGCTGCATCTCGGCGACCTCGGCATCGCTGAAGCGGTAGTTCTTGAGGTCGGCGAGGCTCCACCAGGCCTCGGCCAGGCCCGGATCGATCTGCAGCGCGGCTTTATAGGACGCCTCGCTGTCGGCGCGCCGGCCGAGCGTTTTCTGCGCGTGTCCCATGGACGTGCGCAGCCGCACTTCTGCGGGCTTGAGACGCGCGGCGTGCTCGTAGGCTTCGAGCGCGTCTTCCTGTCGCATCATGCGCGTCGCGACCCCGGCGGTCGTGACCCAGCTCTGCGGACTCTCCGGCTCGATCCTGCGCAGGTGACGCGTGGCGGCATCGGCTTCCTCGAGCCGCCCCAGCGCCATGAGCGCCGGCGCGAGCCCCCGATAAGCCAGCGGCAGGTAGGCGGACTGCTTCAGCGCATGGCGCAGCAGCCGCTCGGCATCGTGCGGCCGGTCGGCGATGAGTGACAGCGCGGCCAGCCCGCACAGCGCCGCCGGATGACTCGGATCCTCCTGCAGAATCCCGCGGAACAGGGCTTCGGCTTTCCTGCGGTCGTCGGCCACAAGCGCCGCGGTCGCCTGCTCTATCCGCGTTCGCTCGGGATCGCTGAGACGCGCGCGCTCGAAGGCAATGCGCGCGTCGTCGTACTGCCCGAGGTCGACCAGCGCATCCCCGTACGCCAGCCAGGCGCGATGATGGTGCGGCTCCTGCTGCAGCACGCGGCGCACTTCCTCGCGCGCCTGCGTGGCGCGGCCGGCGCGGCGGTAGGCACGTGCCAGGTCCACCCGCGCGCTGGCGAAATCGGGGACACGTGCCAGCACGCTCTCCAGGCTGGCAACGCTTTCCCCGACCTTGTCCTGATCGAGAAGCGCCACGCCCAGTAGCCACTGGCAGTTCACCTCCCCGGGGAACCGTGCCTCCAGCGCACGCAGCATGCGTTCCGCGGTGGCCGCCTGTCCGGCGCGCAGCGCCGCGTGCGCGCGACGCCGGCTCTCCTCGAGTGCGCCAGGTACGTTCAGCGACTTCATGGTTCCCGGAAGGTTCAGACAACCGCAGTTTGCCTCCCCTGCGGGGGCTCACGCTACACTTCTCCGCCGCGCACCGACCCGCTGCGCGGACGCAACGCGAAAGTGCATGCACGTGACACGACTGCTTCCGGTTGCTATTGCCCTCATCGCATGCCTTGCGCCGCTAGCGGCGCAGGCGGGACGCCCTTTGCTGCCCGAGGACTGGTATCGCTTCCAGGATGTCTCCGATCTCGCGATGGCGCCCGACGGCTCGGCGATCGCCTATCTCGTCACGAGCTACGACCGGCAGTCGGACGAGAGCAAGGGCGCGCTGTGGCTCGCCGACTGGGCGGGTGCGCACCGCATCCAGCTTACGCGCGGCGAGAGCGTCAGCGAGCCGCGCTTCAGCCCCGACGGGCGCACCGTCAGCTTCCTGTCGGCGCGGCCGGCGGGTGCCGCGACGCAGCTGTGGGTCATTGACCGCCGCGGCGGCGCGGCGCGGCAGGTGAGCCACTGCAGTGGCGAGGTCACCGGGTACGCCTGGTCGCCCGCTGGGCGGCGGGTCGTGCTGGTGATGCACGAGGCCGAGAATGCCAAGGCGCCGAAGCCTATCGTCATCGACGCGTATCACTTCAAGGAGGACCGGGAGGGCTACCTCACCGCGCAGGCGCGCCCGCACCTCTACCTGCTCGAGGTCGGCAGCGGAGCATGCCAGCCGCTCGCCGTCGATCCCGAGCGCGCCGACTCGCATCCGGCGTTCTCACCGGACGGAGAGCAGATCGCCTTCGTCGGCAACGGCACGCGTGAGCTGCACGACGCCGGCACCGACCAGATCTATCTCGTCGCCGCCCGCGCCGGGGCTAAGCCACAGCGCCTGCTGTCGACGTGGTCACCCAATCACCAGCGGCTCGAATGGAGCCCGGATGGCCGGCTCATCGCCTTTCTGCAGGGCGACGAGCTGCGCTACAACCAATACATCATGGACAGCCTCGCGGTCGCGGAAGTGCCGTCGGGCCACGTACGTGCCCTGACGGCGAGCCTCGACCGTGCGGTGCTGTCGCCGAAGTTCGCCGCTGACGGCCGCTCGTTGGAGTTCGCGGTCGAGGACGATGGCACGCAGTATCCGGCGCAGGTGGATCTCGGCAGCGGTGCAATCCAGCGCCTGGCCGGTGCGGTGGTCGTCAATGAGCTCACCGCGGCGGCCGGACATACCGCGGTACTGGCTGCGAGCGATCGCGCGCCGTTCGAGGTGTTTGCGCTCGAAGCGGGGCGGCTGCGCCCGCTGAGCGAGCACAACCAGGCGCTGTTCGCGCAAATTCCGCTGGGCGCGGTCGAGGACATCAGCTTCCAAAGCCGCGACGGTACCGAGATCCACGGCCAGCTCGTCAAGCCCGCGGACTACGTACGCGGCCGGCGCTACCCGACCATCGTCTGGATCCATGGAGGGCCCAACGGCCAGGATGATCACTCGCTGCTGCTCGAAAGCTATGGGCCGCAGCTCGAGCGACAGCTGTTCGCCACTCACGGCTACCTGGTGCTCGCGATCAACTATCGCGGCGGCACCGGGCGCGGCGCGAAGTTCGCCCGCGCGATCCTGGCTGACTGGGGCGACAAGGAGGTCGAGGACGTGCTGGCGGGGGTGGACTACGCGATCGCGCAGGGCATCGCCGACCCGGCGCACCTGGGCGTCGGCGGCTGGAGCTACGGCGGACTGCTGACGGACTATCTGATTGCGAGCGACACGCGCTTCAAGGCCGCGATCAGCGGCGCCGGCAGCGGCAATCAGATCACGGAGTACGGCGCCGATGAGTACATTGTGCAGGACAACGCCGAGATCGGGCCGCCGTGGCTCGCCCAGGCACGCTGGATCACGATCTCCTACCCATTCTTCCACGCCGACCGGATCCACACGCCCACGCTGTTCCTCGGCTGTGAGAAGGACTTCGACGTCCCGGTCGCCGGCTCCGAGCAGATGTACCAGGCGCTGCGCACGCTCGGCGTGCCGACGCAGCTCATCGTGTATCCCGGGGAGTTTCACCTGCTCGCGCGGCCGAGCTTCCTGGTGGATCGGTACCGGCGCTACCTCGCGTGGATGGAGCAGTACCTGCGCACCGAGGCAGCGGCAGCAGCGGCGCGGTGACTGCGGCGCACGATGCCCCACCGGCGGCACGCGCTACGTGCTCACGTCCCTCGGCCGCGCCGGCAGGCTGCGCTCGATGCTGCGCGCGGCGGCGCGCAGCGCCGGCAGGGCTTTCTTCAGGGCGTACGCCCGCGCGCCCACGCGCAACGCCATGCCGGTATTCAAGGCCGCGATGATCTGCCCGCGCGCATCGCGCACCGGCACCGCGAGCGAGCACAGGCCCTCCTGCAGCTCCTGCTCGACGTAGGCATAGTCCTGGGTGCGGACACGCTGTAGCGCGGCGCGCAGCGCGCTGCGCTCGGTGAGCGTGAACGCAGTGCGCGGCTGCGGGCGCAGCGCGCGCAACCAGCGCTCCAGCTCATCGTCGGCCAGTCCCGCGAGCAGCATGCGACCCATGGAGGTGCAAAAGGCCGGCAGCCGCGCGCCGATGCCGAGTGTGATGGTCATCACCTTGCGCACCGCCACGCGCTGCACGTACACGATGTCGTGGGCATCGAGCACCGCGAGTGAGCACGACTCGTCAATGGCGTGCGCCACCTGCTCCATGAAGGGCTGCGCCAGCAGCGCCACGTCGAGCGAGGACAGGTAGCTGAAGCCGAGCTCGAGGATGCGCGGCGTCAGCAAGAACTGCCGCCCCAGGCGGCGCGCGTAGCCGAGGTGCTCGAGCGTCAGCAGCAGCCGCCGTGCGACAGCGCGCGCCAGCGCGGCGCGCGTGGCGATTTCCGACAGCGTCATCGCCGCATGCTCGGAGTCGAAGCAGCGGATCACGCTGAGGCCGCGGTGCAGCGACTGCACGTACTCGGGCCCGGCGGTGAACAGCCGGGGCACGGCGCTGGCGGCGGGCGCGCCGTTGGCCGCCCGCGGAGTACGGGCGCTGCGCGCACTGCGGCTCCCGGCCGGCCTGGTGGCGTTTGACGGGCGGATCACCTGCGTCTAATGTGATTCGCAATGCGAATTGATGTTCGATAATAGCACATGACTGCGCACGCCAGGGCCGCGCCGCCGGCGGAGAGCAGCAGCGTGCTGCACAGCTGGTGCATCCAGACGGAGTGGCAGGCGCCCACCGTCACCGGCGGGCAGGGCGCACGGCTGTTCACCGCCGACGGTCGCAGCATCCTCGACATGAGCAGCCTCGCCGAGTGCAGCAATCTCGGCCACCAGCATCCGCGCGTGGTGGCGGCGATCCGCGCGCAGGCGCAGCGGCTGTGCTTCGTCACCAGCGCCTGGGGCGCGGAGCCGCGCGCACAGCTGGCCGCGCTGCTGCTCGAGCGCGCGGCTTGCAGCGGCGGGCGCGTGTTCTTCACTCTCGGCGGCGCCGACGCCAATGAGCATGCCGTGAAGTTCGCCCGCCAGGCGTCCGCCAGGCCCGACGGCTGGATCATCACGCGCGAGCGCTCCTATCACGGCGCGAGCTACGCGGCGATGGCGCTGTCGGGGGACACGCGCACCCGGCAGATCGATCCGGCAACCTTCCACGTACTGCACGTCCCCCCGCCCTACCCCTACCGCTGCCCGTTCGGCACGAGCAGCGCCGCCGCCTGCGGCACGGCCGCCGCTGCGCACATCGCCGGCCTCATCGGCGCGCGTGGAGCGGCGCAGGTGGCGGCGGTGCTGATGGAACCCAACGCCGGCACCAATGGCATCGTCGCACCCGACAGCTTCTGGCCCGCGCTGCGCGCGGCCACGCAGGCGGCCGGGGTGTATCTCATCGCCGATGAGGTGATGAGCGCCTTCGGGCGCTGCGGTGAGTGGTTCGCCTGGCAGCGCTACGGCGCCGAGGCGCAGCCCGATCTCATGACGCTCGCCAAGGGTCTGACCGGCGCGCACCTGCCGCTCGGCGCGGTGGTGGTGTCGGCACCGGTGGCGCGCGCGCTCGAGCCGCAGATGCTGCTCACCGGGCTCACCTATTGCGGACATCCGCTGTCGTGCGCCGCGGGCGTGGCCGCGATCGAGAGTTATGCCGCGGACGACCTGATCGAGCGCTCGCGCCGCCTGGGCGCGTCGCTGCTCGGCGAGCTGCAGCGCATGCAGGCGCGCCACCGCGTGATCGGCGAGGTGCGCGGCGGCCACGGGCTGTTCGCGGTCATCGAGCTGGTGCGCGATCGCGCCAGCCGCGAGCCGCTCGCTCCCTGGCCGCAGCTGCACGCGGCGCTGCGAGCGCTGCTGGCGCGGGCGCTCGAGCGCGGCGTGTCGTTCGCCGCGCGCGGCAACCTCATTCTCATCGCCCCGCCGCTGGTCATCGCCGAGCATGAGCTGGCCGATGCGCTGGCGCTGCTCGAAGAGCTGCTCGCTGACCTGGCAACCGCCCTGGAATCGCCCGCATGAGTTTCAAGCTCACCTACGCCACCATGTTCAACCCACCCGAGGAGCTGCACACGCGCTTCGATGCCGCCATGGCGCGCGTGCGCGGGCGCCTCGGCCGTTATCAACCGCTGTACGTCGGCGGCGAGGAGCGGCGCACGCGCCAGATGCTCACCAAGCGCAATCCCGCCGACCACAGCGAGGTGCTCGGGGAATTCGCGGCGGCGAGTGCCGCGGATGCCGAGGCGGCGCTTGGCGCCGCGCACGCCGCCTGGTCCGGTTGGAAGCACACCGCCGCCGCGCGGCGCGCCGAGCTGCTGCGCGGCGTCGGCCGGATCATCGAGGAGCGCGTGTACGACATCGCTGCCGCCCTGACACTCGAAGTCGGCAAGAACCGCATGGAGGCGCTCGGCGAGGCGCAGGAGGCGGCCGATTTCTTCTACACCTACTGCGACGACTTCGAACGCGCCCAGGGCTTCGACCGGGCGCTGCCGAACGATCCGCTCGCCGGCCACGTGTCGCGCAATCGCAGCGTGCTGAAGCCGTATGGCGCGTGGGTGGTCATCACCCCGTTCAATTTCCCGATCGCACTCGCCGCCGGCCCGGTGGCCGCAGCGCTCATCACCGGCAACACGGTGGTGCTCAAGGGTGCGAGCGCCACGCCGTGGGCGGGACGCCTGCTCGCCGACTGCATCCGCGATGCCGGCCTGCCGCCCGGGGTGTTCAATTACCTGAGCGGCCCGAGCGGCGCGTTCGGCAGCACGCTGGTCGATCATCCGCTCACCGCCGGCGTCACCTTCACCGGCTCCTACGAAGTGGGACGGCAGATCGCGCTCAGGCTGCAGGATGGCCGCTATCCGCGTCCGTGCATCGCCGAGATGGGCGGCAAGAACGCCTGCATCGTCAGCGCCGCGGCCGACCTCGAGCGCGCCGCGGCCGGTGTCGTGCGCTCGGCCTTCGGCATGGGCGGGCAGAAGTGCTCGGCGCTGTCGCGGCTGTATGTGCGGCGCGAAGTCGCCGACGCGCTGGTCGAGAAGCTGCTGGCGCAGTGCGCGGCGCTGCAGATCGGCGATCCGGCGCGCCGCGAGAACTGGCTGGGCCCGCTCGCCACGCAGTCGGGCTACGAGGACTACGCGCGCTACGCCGCGAAGCTGAAGAGTGCCGGCGCACGTCTGCTCACCGGCGGCGAGCAGCTGCGCGAGGGGGCGCTGGCCCACGGCTTCTATGTGCAGCCGACGCTCACCGAAGCCGCCCCCGACCACGTGCTGTGGCAACAGGAGATGTTCCTGCCGATCCTGATGATGCATCGCGTCGCCAGCAACGACGAGGCCATGCAGCTCGCGAACGCCTCGCCGCTCGGGCTCACCGCCGGTTTCTACGGCGGCGCCGACGAGATCGCCTGGTTCCAGGAGCACATCGAGGCGGGCGTCACCTACGCCAACCGCCCGCAGGGCGCCACCACCGGCGCCTGGCCCGGCTATCAGCCGTTCGGCGGCTGGAAAGGCTCGGGCACCACCGGCAAGGCGATCGCCTCCTTCTATTACCTGCCGCAGTACCTGCGCGAGCAGTCGCAGACCGTGGTGGAATGAGCGTGCGCGTCCTGCCGCTCGCCGAGGCCATCGCCAGCTATGTCCCCGACGGGGCGAGCGTCGCGCTCGAGGGCTTCACGCACCTCATTCCGTTCGCCGCCGGTCACGAGCTCATCCGCCAGGGCAGGCGTGATCTGCACCTGATCCGCATGACGCCCGATCTCATCTACGATCAGCTGATCGGCGCCGGCTGCGCCGCGCGGCTGACGTTCTCCTGGGGCGGCAACCCCGGCGTCGGCTCGCTGCATCGCCTGCGCGATGCGGTGGAGAATGAGTGGCCGCGCCCGCTGGCGCTCGCGGAGTTCACGCACGCGGAGATGGCGGTGGCGCTGCAGGCGGGCGCGAGCGGGCTGCCGTGCGGAGTGCTGCCGGCGCACGCCGCCACCGACCTGGCGCGCCTGCCCGCGCCCAGTGTTCGCGAGCTGCGCTGTCCGTTCAGCGGCGCGGCGCTCACTGCGGTGCCGGCGCTGAATCCCGACGTCACGATCCTGCACGCCCAGCAGCTCGATGCGCGCGGCAACGTGCTGCTGCGTGGCATCGTGGGGGCGGCGAAAGAGGCGGCGCTCGCCGCGCGGCGCGTGCTGGTGACGGTCGAGGAGCAGGTGCAGTCCTTCGACGCCGGCATGAATGCGGTCGTGCTGCCGGCGTGGGTGGTGACGGCGGCGAGCATCGTGCCGGGGGGCGCCTACCCTTCCTACGCGCACGGTTACTACCCGCGCGACAACGCCTTCTACCGCGGCTGGGACGCCATTGCGCGCGAGCGCGCCACGTTCACCGCCTGGATGCAGCGCCACGTTCTCGGGGTGCGCGACCACGCCGCCATGCTGCGCAGGCTGGGAGTGGCCGCGTGAGCGACTACACCGGCGAGGAGATGATGACGGTGACCGCCGCGCGGCAGCTGCGCAACGGCAGCGTGTGCTTCGTGGGCATTGGGCTACCGAGCGCGGCCTGCAATCTCGCCCGCCTGACGCACGCCCCGGAGCTGGTGCTGATCTATGAGTCGGGCACGGTCGGCACGCGGCCGGCGGTGCTGCCGCTGTCGATCGGTGACGGCGAGCTGGCCCAGAGCGCCACCTGCATCGTGCCGCTGCCGGAGATCTTTGCTTACTACCTGCAGCGCGGTCGCATCGACGTGGGCTTTCTCGGCGCCGCGCAGATCGATCGCTTCGGCAATCTCAACACCACCGTCATCGGCGAATATGCCCACCCGCGGGTGCGCCTGCCGGGCGCTGGCGGCGCGCCCGACATCATGACGCACGCGCGCGAGGTGCTCATCGTCATGCCGCAGTCGCCGCGCAGCTTCGTGGCGCAGCTGGACTTTCGCACCTCCTGCGGTTTTCTCGAGGGCGGCGGCGCGCGCCGGGCGAGCGGCTGCCCGGGCGCAGGTCCCAAGGCGGTGATCAGCGACTTCGGCGTCCTGCGCCCGCACCCCGAGAGCTGCGAGCTGCAGCTCCACGCCGTGTATCCCGGCGTGAGCGTCGCGGCGGTGCGTGCCGCCACCGGCTGGCCGCTGCAGGTGGCGGACACCGTGGAGACGCTGCCGCCGCCGCTGCCGGCGGAACTGGCGAGCCTGCGCGAGCTGCAGGCGCGCACCCGCGCGGCCCACGCGCACCCGGTCCGCATCCGACTGGCCTGATCGATGCGCGCCTCTGGAGGATCCGTCATGCGTCCGAGTCATCTTCGTACCCCGCTGCCCGGCCCCAAGGCCCGGGCGCTGCTCGAGCGCGACCGCGCCGTCACCACACCCTCCTTTCCGCGCGACTATCCGTTCGTCATGGCAAAGGGCCGCGGCGCCGAAGTCTGGGATGTGGACGGCAATCGCTTTCTCGACTTCATGAGCGGCATCGGCGTGTGCAGCACCGGCCATGCGCACCCCAGGGTGGTGCAGGCGATCAAGGACGCCGCTGACGATTTCCTGCACATTTCGGCGGACTACTGGCACGAGCGCATGACGCAGCTCGGCGAGCGCATCAACGCGCTCGACCCGCTGCGCGCGCCGGTGCAGGTGCTCGTATGCCAGAGCGGCACCGAATCGGTCGAGGGAGCGCTCAAGCTCGCGCGCTACGTGAGCGGACGGCCGCGTTTCCTCGGCTTCCTCGGCGGCTTTCACGGCCGCTCGATGGGCTCGCTCGCCTTCACTTCCAGCAAGTACACCCAGCAGTCGGGCTTCTTTCCGACCATGCCGGGAGTGACGCACGTCCCCTACCCCAACCCCTATCGCCCGCTGTTCGCCGGCGCCGACCAGGGCCACGCGGTCCTCGACTACATCGAGAAGATGCTGTTCCAGAGCAACGTGCCGCCCACCGAGGTCGCCGCGATCCTGGTCGAGCCGATCCAGGGCGAGGGAGGCTATCTGGTGCCCCCGGACAGTTTTCTGCCCGGCCTGCGGGCGCTGTGCGATCGTCACGGCATCCTGCTGATCTTCGATGAGGTGCAGTCGGGCATCGGCCGCACCGGGCGCATGTTCGCCAGCCAGCACTGGGGCGTCGCGCCCGACATCATGACGCTCGCCAAGGGACTGGCGTCGGGACTGCCGATCGGACTGGTAGTGGCACGGCGCACGCTCATGGAGAAGTGGAAGCGCGGCGCCCACGGCAACACCTTCGGCGGCAACCCGCTGTGTTGCGCGGCGGCGCTCGCCACGCTCGAGCTGGTCGAGCAGGAGTACGCCGCCAACGCCGCCGCGGTGGGTGAATACTTCCTCGGCCGGTTGCGCGAGCTGCAGACACGCTTCCCGTGCATCGGCGATGTGCGCGGCAAGGGCCTGATGATCGGCATGGAGCTCGTCAGCGATCGCGGCACGCGCGCGCCGGCGCGGGCGCTGTGCGAGGCGGTGCTGACGCGCGCCTTCCACAACGGGCTGCTGCTGCTATCCTGTGGCGCCAGCACCGTGCGCTTCATCCCGCCGCTCATGATCAATCGCCAGCACGTCGATGAGGCCATGGGGTTGCTCCAGACCGCGCTCACGGAAGCCCTGGCTGGCGAGCAGTGAGCACAGAGCACGCGAGGGGCGGCGCCGGCGACGGGCGAGCGGCGCGCGCGGAAGGCTCGCGCGGCACCGGCACGCGCGCACTCGGACTGACGATGTGCACCGCGCTGGTGGTGGGCAACACCATCGGCATGGGCATCTTCATGCTGCCGGCCTCGCTCGCTCCGTACGGACTCAACGCGCTGCCTGCCTGGCTGATCACTGCCGCTGGCTGCATTTGCGTCGCCTGGGTATTCGCAGGTCTGGCGCGCAGCTTTCCGCAGGACGACGGACCCTACGCCTACGCCAGCCGTGCGTTCGGCAACGGCATCGCATTCCTGATGTTGTGGTGCTACTGGATCTCGACCTGGGTCACCAACGCGGCGATCGCTGGCGGCGTGGTCGGCTACCTGTCGACGTTCTTGCCGGTGCTGAATGTCAACCACGCCCTGGCCGCGGTCACGGCCGTAGCACTGCTGTGGTTTTTCGTCCTGGTCAACGTGTTCGGCGTGCGCGCCGCCGGCTGGGTGCAGGTGCTCACCACGGTGCTGAAGCTCATGCCGCAGCTCGCCATCGTCGCGCTCGGGCTATGGGCGGTGTTCGCGCACCATGCCGCGCCCCTGGTGCACGTGCCGCGGACGCCGTTGTCGCTGCCGGCACTGATCGCCGCCTCGACGCTAGCGCTGTTTGCGATGCTGGGGGTGGAGAGCGCGGCGATGCCCGCGGGCCGGGTGAAGGATCCCGGGCGCACGATTCCGCGCGCCACCTTCCTCGGCACCGCGATCGTCGCCATCGTTTATATCGGCATCTCGCTGGTGCCCATGCTGCTCATCCCGCAGGCGGAGCTGGCCGCCTCCAACGCGCCATTCGCCGATCTGTTCGCGCGCTTCTTGGGCGCCGGCTCCGGCAAGCTGCTGGCAGCCTTCGTCATCGTGAGCGGTCTCGGCGCGCTCAACGGCTGGACGCTGGTGCTCGGCGAGCTCACCGTGAGCTTCGCCCGCCACGGCGGCTTCCCGCAGGCACTTGGCAAAGTCAACGCGCACGGTGCGCCGACCCGTGCGCTGGTGCTCACCGGCATCGCCGCGAGCCTCATGATGATCATGAACTCCAACGATTCGATGGCCGGGGCGTTCACTTTCCTGAGCGTGGTGGTGACCGCCGCCAACCTGCCGCTGTATCTGGTCTGCGCGCTCGCGGTGCTGGTGCTGTGGCGGCGCGGAGAGATTGCCCGCCCGGGGCCGCGCGAGACGCGCTGGTTCGCGGCGGCGCTCATCGCCGCGGTCTATTGCGTGTGGGTGTCGGTCGGCATCGGCACGCGCTCGCTGCTGTGGGCGCTGGCCTTGAGCGCCGCCGGCCTGCCGGTGTACTGGTGGTACGCCGTGGTGCGACGCCCGGCGCTGGCCGTTTGAGCAAAAGACCTGCTTCCCCCGCATGCCGCCGCTTTCCCCGCACGCCGTACGGAGATAAACATGCCGCCTCGGACGACCCTGCTGCTCGCGTTGATGTTGTGCACAGCCGTGGCGGCCGCCGCCGCGTACGGCGCTGCACCGCAAAAGCCCCGCGCCCGCGACCTGGGCGTGCCCTTCGACGGCACCCCGGGTCCGCTCAATGCGATCACCGACGTCGACGGGGTGCTCGTCGGCCACACGACGCTCATCGACGGCAACGGCAAGCTCGTGGTCGGCAAGGGTCCGGTGCGCACCGGCGTCACCGCGGTGCTGCCGCGCGGCGCGGATTCGATGCAGCAATTCTCTTTTGCCGGCTGGTTCAGCGAGAACGGCAACGGCGAGATGACCGGCACCACCTGGGTGGAGGAATCGGGATTCCTCGAAGGACCGGTGCTGATCACCAACACCCACAGCGTCGGGGTGGTGCGCGATGCGGTCATCGCCTGGCGCGTGGCGCACGGGCCGGCGGACCCGACCGAGTCGTGGTGGTCGCTGCCGGTGGTGGCCGAGACCTGGGACGGCTGGCTGAACGACATCAACGGCTTTCACGTGAAGGCCGAGCATGTGTTTCATGCCCTCGACAGCGCCCGCTCCGGTCCCGTCGAGGAAGGCGCGGTGGGCGGTGGCACCGGCATGGTCTGCAACGGCTTCAAGGGCGGGATCGGCACCTCCTCGCGCAAGCTCACCGACAAGGACGGCGGTTACCTGGTCGGCGTACTGGTGCAGTGCAACTACGGCAGGCGGCAGAATCTGCGCATCGCCGGCATCCCGGTGGGCCGCGAGATCGAAGGGGATGACCCCTACGCGTGGGTGCCTGCGGACCTCGCCGAGCGCGGCTCGATCATCGTCGTCGTGGCCACCAATGCGCCGCTGCTGCCGCATCAGCTGAAGCGCATCGCGCGGCGCGTGTCGCTCGGAATCGGGCGCAACGGCAGCATCGCCGGCAACGGCTCGGGCGACATCTTCATCGCCTTCTCGACCGCCAACTCCCGCGCGAGCGAGCTGGGCCACCTGGTGGCCCTGCAGATGGTGCCCAACGACTCGCTCGACCCGCTGTTCGCCGCCACCGTAGAGGCTACCGAAGAGGCGATCGTCAATGCCATGGTCGCCGCCACCGACATGACCGGCATCGACGGCCATCGGGTGCGCGCGCTGCCGCATGATCAGCTGCGCGCGGTGCTCGCGAAGTACAACCGGCTGATACGCTGACGGCGCGCCGTCAGCGGCTCGTCACGATCGCACGCCAGTTGATGATCGCGTTCCACAGCAGCCGCTGATCGCCGCGATTGAGATCGCGGTGCAGCGGGTTGAAGTTGAAGGCGATGACGTGGCCCTGGCCGACCGGCGTGTCGAGGATCGCCGCCCGGCCGATGAGATTCTCCTCGCCCCATGCCTGGCCGCTGACCACGAACGGCGCGCCGTCGCGGTCACCCCACTCGAGCACAATGCCGCTGCGGTCGATCGGGCCGTCGAGGCATACCGTGCAGTACGCCATGCGCAGCCAGTGCCGCGGGATGGAGTAGAGCGGGAAGTTCTGACGAAACACCCAGGTGCGCGGCGCGTAACCGTAGGCGATCGGGTGATCGGGCCGTGCGAAGGACACGCGCAGGTGCGCTCCCGGAGTGCGCGTCTCGGCATTCTGCGACGCCGCGGCCGATGCCGCACCGCCGCCTTGGGTGCTGCGAGGCGGGCCGCCGGCCTCGCGGCGCACGCCGCGCACCAGCCCTGCCTCGAGCGGCAGCATCGAGCCGTTGCCGAGCGTGATCAACAGCCCGCCCGCAGCGACGAACCTCTGCAGCTCCGCGAGCCCGCCGTAGCCGATGCCGCCGGTGATGTCATCGGAGGCTGCCGGCGTGCCAAAGCTCGGCGTGGCGCGGGTCTTCTTGAACGGCATCGGTCCCCAGGCCTTGTAGAGTCCCTCGATCTGCTCGGCGAGCTCCAGATCGACGTGCGGGTAGAGCAGCACGTCGTACCTGTTCCGGAGCCGGCCGGCGCGGATGTCCTCATCGCGCACGTAGGCATAGGGAATATGGCGCTGGTCGAGCGTGTAGCGTGCCCAGCCGCTGGTATCGGTGTCGGCCCACGGCACCCAGACGCCGAGCCGCGGCAGCGCCGCATCGTGCAACGCCACCTCGGGCAGCGTGGCGGTGCTGACAAACTCCAGTCCGAGCCGCTGCGCGGTATCGCGCAGTGCGCCCGCAAGCCCGGCCTGGGGAGCGAGAATCCACGAGCCCGCCGGGTAATCGGCGTCGCCGGCGCGGAAGGCTCGCTCGGCTACGCCGACGCGGAACCGCGCCAGCGCGTAGCGCGCCTCGAGTAGTCCCTCCTGGCCCGTATCCCTGAGCAGATACACCGGGCCGGAGCCGGCCACCGTGCCGGTGGCGCGCGGCGCCTCCGTGAGCGGGGTGAGCGCGGCCGCGCGCACCTGCGGATCCGCAGTCGCGATCACGCTCAGGTGGTAATGCGCGGGAAACGACCAGGAGACATCGTCGTACGCCTCCGGGCCGTCCTTCGGATACTGCTGATCGCTCAGCAGGTCGACGGCGTAATCGCGGTATGGCTGGTCCAGCCGCACGACGTAGCTGCCGGCCGGCCACGCACCCTCCTGCAGCGTCAGTGGCGCGCTCGCCCGCTGCACCTCGATGCCGAGCGCCATGAGCCGCGCGACCAGCTGCGCGACCCGTGTCGGATCGCCCTGCCCGTCCGGGATCACGAAGCCATAGGGAGCCTCATCGAGTCCCCTGCGGTAGGAATGCAGCGCCTTCAGGTAATAATTGCTCAGCAGGGTTTTCGCCTGCTGCGCGGTGTCATCGAGCGCCGCCAGCAGCGCGGTCTCGTTGTAATTGACGTTGTCGCGCGCCGACCAGAGGAGCGGCTGGGGCGGTGCCGGCGACGGCCGGTACCACTGCAGAGTGCTGGTGTCATCGGGTTGCTGGGTGCGCATCGTCTCGGCGCTGCCGTTACCGAAGGTCTCGTAGCCGCGCCCGTCGGCATTGTGGTTGGTGGCGATCGAGTCGAGGTACAGATGCGCCCAGTCGTCGCCGAAGTTCCAGGTCCACACCCCGGGCATACCGAAACCGGTGAGCGTCTGCACTTCGTGGAAGCTGAGCTCGAGCCGCTCGGCGTAGGTGAGCGCATCGACATGGCGGTTGAGCGGGTTGGTGCCGTTCCAGGTCAGGAGCAGCGCCACGCTCTCGTGCAGGTCGTGGATCACCTGCGGATGCCAGGCGAAGAACATGCGGAATACCGCCTTGGTGGTCTCGTGGACCTGCTGGTGCGCGTCGCGATTGATGTCGACGAACGCGTAGCGTGACCAGTAGGGCGGTGCCTGGCGCGGCAGGCTCGCCTGGTCCGTCCGGCCCTTGAGGTAGCGGTAGAACCATTCGACCTGCTTGTCGCGGCCGTCGGGGTTGGCGACCGGATTGATGAGCACCACCACGTTCGCGCGGATGCGCCGGATCATGGGCTGCTCGGACACCGCCAGGCGGTAGGCGAGCTCGAGGACCGATTCGGTCGAGCCGGTCTCGTCGGAGTGCAGTCCGGCATTGATGTAGTAGACCGCACGCGCGCCGGCCACCACCGCCGCGGCGGCCGCCGGCTCGGTGCGGCGCGGATCGGCAAGCGCCGCGGTCGCCGCCTTGAGACGCTCGAGGTCGCGGATGCCCTCCTCGTCGCTGATCGCCAGCAGCACGATGTCGCGCCCCTCCTCCGAGCGGCCGAGGCTGAACAGCCGCACGCGCGGCGAGGAGGCCGCGAGTGCCCGGCAGTAGGCATACGCGGTAGCGGAGTTCACCAGCTCGCCGGGCGCGCCCGGGATGCGATGCAGGAAAGCCCGTGGCGACACGGCGTTTGCCGAGGCCGGCAGGTACGCGACCCAGGGCGAGAGGAACCGCGGCTCGGTGGTGGCGCGCGCGATCTCCTCCGCCGAGCCGGGCTCGGCGCTGTCCGCAGCGACGGACGGCGCCGCGACGGATTGCGTCCCGACGGATTGCGCCCACAGGATGCGCGGCAACAGCGCGAGAGCTGTGAGCAGCACGAGCGAAGTCTTGCGCATGATTGCGTCCCGGCGCGCCGCGTGTGACCTTAAGGGGAGCGGAAGCATAGCCGCCGGCACCGCTCGCAGTCACTATTGAACAACCGCTCAAGGACCGGAAGCGCCGCCGGCGCGGACAGTGCCGGTTCAGCGGCGCAGCTGGCGCAGCAGGCCGCGATGCACAGCCAGGTAGCCGGGAGCGCTCGTGCGCACGCTCGCGCCGATGAGCACGTGCAGGCCGGCAAGGGCGTGGAACGGCACCGCCGGGAAGCAGTGGTGCTCGGCGTGATAGGGCATGCGCCAGGTGAGCAGCAACACCGCGCGGCTGGTGCAGGTGGTGCGCGTGTTGGCGAGCATGTCGTCGCTCAGCGGACAGCCGGCGTGCTCGGCCAGCAGAAACAGGCGCAGGAAGGGCTGTCCCAGGAGCGCCGGCAGCACCCAGTAGATGAGCGCCAGCGTCGAGTGCAGGTAGAGCGAAGCGGCGGCTACCAACAGGTAGCACCCCCAGAGGATCCGGGCTTCGCGCACGATGCGCGCGCTCTCGGCCGGCGGCACGAACGTCTCGGTCACTCGCCCGGTGAGCGCGTGGCGCAGCGTCACCGTCAGCCGATCCTGCCAGTACGGCAGGCCTGAAACGTGCCATAGATAAGAGCCCAGCGTCTCGGGGCGCGGCCGTGCCAGTTCCGGATCACGCGCCGGGTCCTGGGTGAAGCGATGATGGGTGAAGTGGAACAGCCGGAAGTACTCCGGCGGCAACATGAGTAACGCCCCGCAGACCCAGGCGACGGCGTCATTGAGCCGGCGGCTGGCGAAGGCGCTGCGGTGAACGCTCTCGTGCAGGGCGCAGAAAAGAAAGCTGAGCGCGATCCCGTGCAGCAGCAGCGCCGCCGCCAGCCACGGCCGCCCGCGGCTCGCCCACACCAGCAATCCCGTCGCAGCGAGGAGCGCGCCGTGGCAGGCGAGCTGCCCCAGGCCGCGAGCATCCGAGCGCCGCGCGAGGTGGCGCAGCGTCGCCGGCTCCACGAGGCCGTGGACCATTGCCTCGTTGTCCATCGGCGTATGTTAAACCTCCGTGGGACGCGCGCCTCGCGCTCGTCCGCCACTATTGAACATCCGCTCAACTATCGGCAGACTGACCCGTTGATGGCCCGCAACCCGCGATACGACGTCCTGTTCGAGCCGGTGAGGATCGGCCCGGTCACCGCCCGTAATCGCTTCTACGCGGTGCCGCACGCCGCCGGCATGACCAACGCGATGCCGCACATGCGTGCCGCCTTCCGCGGCACCAAGGCGGAAGGCGGCTGGGGCGTGGTGTGCACCGGCTACGTCTCGATCGACCCGAGCTCCGATGATGCGCCGCTGCCGTTCGCGACCCTGTGGGACGACGATGACGTGCGCTCGCATGCGCTCATGACCGAGGCGGTCCACGCGCACGGCGCGCTCGCCGGCATCGAGCTGTGGCACGGGGGCGGATCGGTCATGAACCGCAGCACGCGCTTGCCGCCGCTGTCGCCCTCGGGCACCGCGTGGATGGCGACGCACGTCAATTTCATGGGCAACCAGCGCCCGAAGGTCATGGACGCCGACGACATCCGCGCGCTGCTCGCCAGCCAGGCGGCGGCCGCGCGGCGCGCCGCGAGCGCAGGCTTCGACATCGTCTACGTCTATGCCGGCATGGGCTACCTGCCGTACGAGTTCCTGCTGCCGGAGTGGAACCGGCGCACCGACGCGTATGGCGGCAGCGTGCGCAACCGCGTGCGCATCGTGCGCGAGCTGCTCGAGGCGACGCACCAGGCGGTCGCCGGCAAGTGCGCAGTGGCGCTGCGCATCAGCCTCGAGGAGCTGCGGGCGCGGCCGAGCGAGGCGGCACCTTCCGAGGCGCACGAGGTGGTCGGGCTGCTGGCGGACCTGCCGGACCTGTGGGACGTGAAGCTCGACTCTTCGCCGACCGACTGCGCGCCCTCGCGCTTTGCGCCCGAGGGCAGCCACGAGCCGGTCATCGATTTCGTGAAGAAGCTCACTGCGCGGCCGGTGGTCGGCGTCGGCCGCTTCACCTCTCCGGACACCATGGCGGGCCAGATCCGGCGCGGCGTGCTCGATCTGATCGGCGCCGCCCGCCCTTCGATCGCCGATCCATTCCTGCCGCGCAAGATCGACGAGGGACGCGAGCAGGACATTCGCGAGTGCATCGGCTGCAACATCTGCATCGCCAGCTGGCACGACAGCGTGCCGGTGCGCTGTACGCAGAACCCGACCATCGGCGAGGAGTGGCGCCGCGGCTGGCACCCGGAGCGCATCGCGCCGGCCGGCAGCCAGGCCTCGGTGCTGGTGGTGGGCGCCGGCCCCGCCGGGCTCGAGTGCGCGCTGGCGCTCGGCTGCCGCGGCTACGAGGTCACCGTCGCCGAAGCCGCCGAGGAGATCGGCGGGCGGCTGCGCTTCGAGACGCGGCTGCCGGGACTCACCGCCTGGGGGCGCGTGCTCGACTGGCGCCGCGGCCAGCTGGATCGGCTGTCGAACGTGAGCATCTACCGCGGCAACCGCCTGAGCGCCGAGGAGATCCTCGAGCTTGCGCCCACGCACGTGGTGCTCGCCACCGGCGCGCGCTGGACGAAGCTCTTGTATTCGCCGCTCGAAGTTCCCGCCGGCGAGCTCGCCGGGCCGGGGGTCTTCACCCCCGATGACGTGGCGGCGGGCGCGCGCCTCGACAGCCCGGTGGTGGTCTACGACTTCGACAACTACTACATGGGCAGCGTGCTTGCGGAACACCTCGCCCGCGGAGGACACTCGGTCAGCTACGTGACGCCCGCCGGCCATGCCTCTGCGTGGACCATCATGAGCAACGAGCAACCGCAGGTTCACCGTGCGCTGTTCACTTGCGGCGTCGCGTTGCACACGCTGACGCGCGTGGTGCGCTTCGCGCGCGGCGAGCTGCACCTCGAGAGCCAGTTCACCAACGCTCCCGCGGTGCTGGCGTGCGCCTCGCTGCTGGTGGTGGGGGCGCGGCTGGCCGACGACACGCTGCAGCGCGCGCTCGCGACCCGCGCCGACGACAGCGCCGTCGCCGGCATCCGCTCGGTCACGCCGATCGGCGATGCGCTCGCACCCGGCGCGATCGTGCACGCCGTCTATAGCGGCCACCGCTTCGCGCGCGAGCTGGATGTCGACCCGCAGAGCGCCCGCGTCCGCCGCGATACGCCGTTGCCGAGGCTCGCATGAGCGCCGCGCCGCTGCCGCCGCGCGTTGCGGGACTCGAGCCGACGCTGCCCTCGAGCTGGTACCGCTCGGCGCAGGTGTTCGCGCTGGAAAAGGAGCGCATCTTCTGCCGCGAGTGGCTGTGTGTTGCGCGCGAGGAACAGCTCGCCGCCCCGGGCGCGCACCAGGTGCTCGACCTCTTCGGCGAGAGCGTGCTGCTGCTGCGTAACCGCGAAGGCCGGCTGCGCGCCTTCTACAACGTCTGCCGCCACCGCGGCACGCGGCTCTGCCGGGATCCGGCCGCCGCCGGCGCGGCCGCAGTGCGCCTGCCCGGCGGTATCGGCGGCGGACGCATCACCTGTCCCTATCATCAGTGGACCTACGACTTCGACGGGCGGCTCATCGCCGCGCCGCACCTGGCCGGCGAGCCGCAGTTCGACATGGAGCAGTTCAGTCTCTACCCGGTGGGCGTCGAGTGCTGGGGCGGCTTCGTGTTCGTCCACCTGACCCCGGCGCAAGCCGTGCCGCTCGCCGAGCAACTCGGTGCGATCCCCGCGCGCATCGCCCGCTATCCGCTCGCGCAGCTGCGCATCGGCCATTCGATCCGCTACGAGGTCGCGGCCAACTGGAAGGTGCTCTGCGAGAACTACAACGAGTGCTATCACTGCGCCGGAGTGCATCCGCAGCTGTGCGAGGTGGTACCGGCGTTTCGCGAGCGCGGCGGCGCCCAGCTCGACTGGGCGCGCGGCATCCCCCACCGCAGCGGCGCCTATACTTTCACCGCCTCGGGCACCAGCCGACGCCGCCCGTTTCCGACGCTCGACGAGGACGAGCGCGTGCGTCACAAGGGCGAGCTCGTCTACCCCAATCTGTGGCTGAGCCTCGCCTGCGATCACGTCGCGGCCTTCGTGCTGCAGCCGCGCAGCGCGACGCACACCGACATCGTGTGTCATTTTCTGTTCGAGCCCTGCGAGCTCGCCAAAGCCGACTTCGACCACAGCGACACCAGCACCTTCTGGGACCTGATCAATCGCCAGGACTGGGCCATCTGCGAGGCGGTGCAACAGGGACTGAGCGCGCGTGTGCACCAGCGCGGGTATTACGCGCCCATGGAGGACTTCAACCTCGACATCCGCCGCTACGTGCTGGAGCGTATCGGCGACGCCGTCGAGGCTTCGTGACGGCGAGCGAGCCGCGCACCTCCCGCCCGAGCGTGGCCCAGCGGGTGCGCGTGCGCTGGAACATCTTCCTGTTCCTGTTCGCCTTCGCGCTCATCGCCTACCTGCAGCACACCAGCATCGCCGTGGCCGGCGTGCCCATCATGGCGCAGCAGGGCTTGAGCGAGGGGCAGCTCGCCTGGATCCTCGATGCGTTCGTGATCGGCTATACCCTCATGCAGTTCCCCGGGGGGCTGCTCGGGCAGCGCTTCGGCGCGCGCCGGGTGATGACCGTGATCGGCGTGATCGCGGTCATCGCCATGCTGGTGGTGCCGCTCGCCCCGGCACTGCTCAGCGGCGCGGCGCTGTTCGCGGCGCTGTTCGGCGCGCAGCTGCTGCTGGGGCTGGCGCAGGGACCGATCTTCCCCATCACCACCGGGGTCTTCGAGGCGTGGTTCAGGCCGGGACGCTGGCCGCTGGTGCAGGGCATCTCATCACTCGGCTACCAGGTCGGCGCGGCTCTCGCGCCGCCGGTGATCAGCCAGCTCATGTCCGCCTTCGACTGGCAGCGGGCGCTCATCTGGACCACTCTGCCCGCGCTCGCCGTCGTCGCCGCGTGGGCCTGGTATGCGCGCAACACCCCCGCCGAGCACCCGCGTGTCAGCACGCAGGAGCTGGCCGAGATCGGCCCCACCGCGCCGGCCGCGGCGGTTCAGTCGATCAGCTGGGCCAGAGTGTGGACGCTGCTGAAGAACCGCGACGTGCTGGTGCTGGCGCTTTCCTACCTGTGCATGAACTACGTCTTTTATCTGCTGTCGACGTTCGTGTTTCTGTACCTGGTGCAGGAGCGGCATTTCACGCTGCTCGAGAGCGGCTGGCTGGCGTCCGTACCGCCGCTCGCGGCCGCCGCCGGCTGCGGAATCGGCGGATACGGTGCCGCGGTGCTCGGCCAGGCGCTGGGCGTGCGGCGCGGACTGCGGATGATCCCGCTGCTGTCGTTGCCGGCCGCCGGGGTGCTGCAGTACCTGGCGGTGGATGCGGTGAATGCCTACTTCGCCGTCGCCGCGCTCGCGCTGTGCTATGCCTGTGTGGAGCTGAACGAGGGGCCCTACTGGGCCGCCATCATGCACGTCGGGGGCGCCGACGCCATGGCCGCCTCGGGAATCCTCAACACCGGCGGCAACCTCGGCGGCGTGATCGGGATTCCGATCGTCGGTTATCTCGCCGAGCACCACGCCTGGAACGTCGCCTTCCTGCTCGGCACTGTGCTGGCGGTGGCGAGCGGGGCGGCGTGGCTGCTGGTGGATCCGACGCGCCGCGAGCGCACGCAGCCGCTGCTGCAGGCCGCCTACTAGGCGCCGCCGGGCGAACCGCGCATCTAAGGTGCCGGCGCCGAGGCCACGACCGCGTGATCGCCGAGGCGCCCGCGTGCCGTCGCGCGTGCGCCGCTCACTCCTTCCGCCCAGGCGAGCTCGAGCACTCCGTCCGACCCTGCCAGCTGCACGCTGGCGTGCACGCTGCCGCTGCGGCCCGGCCAGTCGATGTGACCGGAGACGCCGACGTCCTCGGTCCAGCGCACATCGCGCAGCTGCAGGCGATAACCCGCGCCGACGGCTTCGGCCGCGAAGCTGCCGCCGCGCAGACCGCTGCCCGCGCCCGCGCCGTTCTCCGCGGCGCGCACGATCACGTCCTCGCAGGTGAGCAGCACCGCGGTCACCACGCGCAGCTCATCGGCGGTGGCGTCGTTGCCGCGCTCGGCATGCGCCGCGGGCAGATCGCCCGCCAGTTGCGCGAAGCGCGGCACCAGGCGCACCGGCGGCACCGCGGCCGCGCAGCTCACATCGCCCGGTGACAGGCTCGCCATGAAGCGGCGCACCAGCTGCGCACCGCACTCGCTGCGCGAATGCGGCAGGGCGTTGACGTGAAAGCCGTTGGCGATGATGACGTGACGCGCATGCGGAAAGTGGGCCGCCACCACCGTGCCATCGGCGATGCTGGTCATGTCGTCGAGCTCCCCCGACACCACCAGCACCGGCACATCCGGATAATCGAGGACCCCCGCCACCCGCGGCGCGCGCGCAGACGCCGGCCAGCGCACGCACTCATCGATGAAGGCGTAGTCGAGCGGCATGCGGCGGTACTCGTCGATCGTGAAGGGTGCGTAGGTCGCAGGTGCTGCGCGCGTGCGCTGCGCGATCAGCGCATCGCGCTGTGCTACGCGCTGCGCCGGCGGCAACGCCATGTCGAAGATCTGCGGCGGATCCCCGCAGGTGACGGCCGCGGCGACACCGGAACTGAAATTCTGCGGCGAGCGGCTGGCATCGCGCGAGTCGACGCTGCCGAGGGTCTCGGCCATCAGCCGCAGCAGCGGCAGCGAGTCCCCCGCGGTGAAGGCGCGGGCGGCGGCGTCCACCTCGCGCACCGTCGCATACGCCGGCGAGCCGCCGAACATGACGATGGCGAGCTGGCTGGCGTCGGCGGTGAAGTCGCGCACCCGTCCGCCGGCATCGCGCACCTGGGCGGCCAATGGCCGCGCCCGCAGCCGCGCCAGCGCCGGCGCGATGTGCTGCAGCGAGTTGCCCGGGAGGCTGGCGCACTCCGGCGCGCGTGCGCAGGCGAGGTTGAACTTGTCGCGCATCGCCGGCGCGTAATGCGGCCACCAGGGATAGTCGGGGCCGTCGAGGGCATCCGCCCCGTCGAGCACCAGCGAGCGCAGCCGCTGGCGATGACGCAGCGCGAACACCTGTGCGAAGTACGAGCCGTACGAGTCGCCGTACAGGTCGATGCGGCCGATGCCGAGCGCCTCGAGCACGGCGGCCAGATCGTCGCTCGCCAGTGTGCTGCTGTAGAGGCTCGCGCGCGCGCCGAGCGCCTCGCCGCAGGCACCGATGTTGGCCTCGGTGAGTTTCGGCGCATTCTGCAGCTCGTGGCAGTCGACCGCGCCCGAGCGGCCGGTGCCGCGGTAGTCCATGAGCAGCACGTCGCGCGTGTCCCGCAACGGCGCGAACAGCGCCAGGTAGCTCGCCCGCGACTGCGTGGTCGGATAGCCCGGGCCGCCCTCGGCCGCCACCAGGGTACCGGCCGACGCACCGCCGCCGGTGTGCGGGTAGTACTCGAAGTAGACCGGCACATTTCCGGGAACCGCGCCGGCGGGATCGAGCGGCCGGGCGAGGGTGGCGCACCAGGAGCCGCTTTGCGGACACCAGGGCAACCTCATCCGCCCCACGGTGAGCTGCGCCGGCGCGATGCCGGATGTGGCCGGCGGCGTTGCCGCCGGTGAGATGGCCGCCAGTGCGATAGCCGCCGCGACGACCCACAGCAGCGGTAGCAGCAGGTGGCGCAGGCGCGCGATGGGGGTTGGGCGGATCAGGCGCGGCTATTGTACGCGCATTTCGCGGCGCGTTAGGCTTGAGGCACGGTCGTTGTCAGGGGGAAATCTTGCAGAGCTCGCTGTCGAAGCCCGCGGTGCGCTATGCGCTGTGGTGTCTGCTCGCGGCACTCGCGGTGCTGCGGCTGGCGGGCGCGCACGCGGCCGGCGCGCCGCACACGCGCAACGTGGTGCTCATCGTGAGCGACGGGCTGCGCTGGCAGGAAGTGTTCACCGGCGCCGACCCGACACTCCTCAACGAGGAGCACGGCGGCATCTGGGACAAGGCGCAGGATCTCAGGAAAGAATTCTGGCGCGACGACCCGCGCGAGCGGCGCAAGGCGCTGTTCCCCTTCCTGTGGGGCACGGTCGCGCTGCAGGGTCAGATCTTCGGCAACCAGCAGCTCGGCAGCGTCGCGCGCGTCACCAACGGTCTCGCCTTCTCCTACCCGGGCTACAACGAGATGCTGACCGGACATGCCGACCCGCGCATCAACTCCAACGAGTTCGGACCCAACCCCAACGTGTCGGTGTTCGAGTGGCTGAACACGCTGCCGGATCTGCGCGGACGCGTCAGCGTGTATGCCACCTGGGCGACGTTCAAGGATATCTTCAACGTCGGGCGCAGCCACCTGCCGCTGCAGGTCGGCTGGAACGCGCCCTACTCGGGCACGCTCAGCGAGCGCCAGGCGCTCCTCAACCGGCTGTACGCCACCACCACGCGGCTCGACAACGAGGACGTATACGACGCCTTCATGCAGATTCCGCTGCTCGATTCCTTCGCCAGCCAGCAGCCACGCGTGCTGTTCGTCGGCTACGGCGAGACCGACAACTGGGGGCACGCCGGACGCTACGACCTGATTCTGCACAGCGCGCACCAGTTCGATCAGTTCGTCGCCGAGCTGTGGAGCACGCTGCAGCGCCTGCCCGCCTATCGCGACCAGACGACCTTCATCATCACCACCGACCACGGCCGCGGCAGCGGACTCGAGCAATGGAAGGAGCACGGCGTCGAGCAGAAAGGCTCGGAGAACATCTGGATCGCCGTGATCGGCCCCGATACGCCGCCGCTCGGTGAGCGCCGCCACAGCGGCGAGGTTCACCAGGCGCAGATCGCGGCGACCGTCGCGGCGCTTCTCGGCAAGGATTACCGCCAGGCGGTCCCTGCGGCCGCCGCACCCTTAAGCGAGGTCCTGGGCGGTAAGCCCTGAGCGCGCTGCATCGCGCCGCGCAGTCAGGGCCTGCCGCCCGAGAGCTTCAGGCGCGCACCTCGATGCGCCGCGGGCGCGCTTCCGCCTTCTTCGGGATACGTACCGCGAGCACCCCGTCCTTGAGGATCGCCTCGATGCGGCTCGTCTCGAGCTCCGGGCTAAGCACGAAGCTGCAGCGGTACAGGGTCGAGCGGACGTCGGCGTACAGCGCCTCCATGTTCTCCACCATGTCGAACTGCAGCGTGCCTTCCAGGATGAGCGTATTGCCCTCGACCTGCAGATTGAGATGCTCCCTGGAGACCCCGGGCATGTCGGCGATCAGCGTGATGCCCTCGGCGGTCTCGAAGATGTCCACCGGCGGGCGTAGCGCGGATTCACTGCGCTGTGCCGACTGCGCAGCGTCACCACGCTGTGCTGCCTGCGCAGCTGCCGCACCGGCCCCGTCCTGCTGAGTGACGTTCTGCTGTGTAACCATGATTCTTCCTCCTGCCGCTCGCTGTCAGCGCACTTCTATCTGGCGCGGCTTTGCGGACTGCCGCCTGGCGATCCTGATGGTCAGGATGCCGTTCAGGTACTTCGCTTCGACGCGCTCCGCGTCGGCATCCTCAGGCAGACTCACGGCGCGACGGAACGGGCCGCTGAAGCGCTCACGGCGGTAATAGGTTGCTTCCTCGTCCACCGCGATCTCCCGCTGGCCCGAGATCGACAGCAGGTTCTGATGGATGGAGATATCGAGCTGCTTCGGATCCGCACCAGGAGCGAACAAGTAGACCACGATGGCATCGCCGGTCGATGCCACGTTCAGGGCCGGAAAAGTGCCGGTCGGCAGCGAGCGGATGTCGCGAGTTCCAGTCAGGCTGGCGTTGCCCCCGAAGAGCTCGTCGAGCTCCTGCTCGAGACGCCGCATGTGACCCGCGAGCGGATGCTCGTAACCCCACAGTCGCTCGAACATAGGCTCCTCCTTATCGTGTGATGAGCGGAATTGCCGAAAATAGGAGCGGCCGCCGCAACTTCAAGCCCGGAAGCTCGAGGCACGCGGCTTCGGGCGGCATCCCAGAAAGCCGCGGGCCCCTGCGCCGGGGGCAAGAGGCGGTCCCTCTGCGACTCAACTTATTGATTATTAAATTTTTTTTTAGAACCCTGCCCACGCGTGTCGGCCCCGGCTGCCGCCCGGAGCCGCACGCCTTCAGTCGAGCGGCCAGGGCATCGACCGCGGCAGCGCCCCGCGTGCGCCGGCGCGCCCACAACGGCGGGGCGCGGCGTCGGTCGTTCGCCACCAGCCCTGGGGTGGCGGCGCCAGCACCGGCTCCGTCGGCTCGCCGAGGCGCGGCATCATGAGCTGCGCGCTCACTTTCGGAGCGCGCTCGAGCAGGACTTCGGCCGGCTGATCCCAGGCGTGCATCGCCAGCGCAAACGTCCCCCAGTGAATGGGCAGAAACGGCGCGCCGCCGAGGTAGGTCAGCGCCTTGAGCGCATTCTCCGGCCCGAGGTGCATATCCCCCCAGGCCGGATGAAATCCGCCCACCTCGAGCATCACCAGGTCGAAAGGCCCGAGGCGCTCGCGCACGTCGATGTATTCCGTGGTCAACCCGGTGTCGCCGCTGAAGAACACGCGGTGGCGCTGCGAGTGCAGCACCCACGACGACCAGAGTGTCGTGTTGCGGCTCTTGAGCGTGCGCCCGGAAAAATGCTGCGAGGGCACCGCCGTCACGGTGAGATCCGCAGCGGCGAGCGTGTGCGATTCCCACCAGTCGAGCTCGATGATGTTGTCGGCAGGCACGCCCCAGGCTTCCAGGTGCGCACCGACTCCGAGCGAAGTGACGAATGGCACCCCCAGCGTGCGCATCTGTCGGATGGTCGGGTAATCGAGGTGGTCGTAGTGGTCGTGCGAGATCAGCACCAGGTCGAGCGGCGGCAGCGCGCGCAGCGGCACCGGAACCGGCTGGAAGCGCCGCGGACCGGCCAGCCGCGTCGGCGAGGCGCGCACGCCCCACACCGGATCGGTCAGCACCCGCAACCCGTCGATTTCCAGCAGCACGGTCGAGTGGCCGAGCCAGGTTGCGCGCAGGCCGCTGGCGGCCGGGCGCCGCCACGCGGGCAGCGGATCGAGGGACGGCAGCGGCGCAGGCGGTACGCGCCGCTCGCCGCCGCCCAGCAGCAGCTCCCGGAACGTGGGCATCGGCACTCGCGGATCGCGCAGGCCGGGAAGGATCGGGTGCAGGTTGCGGAACCGCTCGCCCTGCCAGCGCGGCGAGGCCTGCATGCGCGCAAGGCGCGCACCTGTTGCTCTGCGGCCCATCGATTTCATGACGGCTCAAGGCTATCACCACGCCAGGCTGCCCAGCATGCGCGCATCGCGTGCGCGGCGCCGCCTGGCGCACAAGTCCAAGGTGGCGGTGGGTTGCCGGCTGCCGGTACGATGGCTCATGGAAACGCCAAGCGAAACGCGGGCACGCGCCGCGCTGGGTGCAGGGGGGCAACTGTCCGAGGCGATAACCCAGAACATCTCCGATATCGTCGAGCTGCAGGAGAAGGAACTCGCCAGCATGAGCGCCGCGCAGCGGCGCCTCGAGGGCCTGAGCGGCAAGGTCAGTCGGCCCGGCTACATGGTGGCTCTGCTGGTCGCGGTCGCGGTGTGGATCTCGCTCAATCTGCTGCGCGCGTGGCTCGGTCTCAGACCCTTCGATGCACCGCCCTTTCAGTGGCTGCAGGGTGTGCTGACCTTGATCGCGCTGTTGACGGCCACGGTCGTGCTCATCGGCCAGCGCCGCCAGACGCGGCTCAGCGAGCAGCGCGCCCACCTCGATCTGCAGATCAACCTGATCACCGAGCAGAAGGTCACCAAGCTGATCCATCTGATCGAGGAGCTCAGACAGGACCTGCCGATGGTGCGGGATCGGCACGATCCGCACGCCTCGGTGCTGCAGAAGCCGACCGATGCGGGGCGGGTGTTGTCGGCGCTCCAGGACGCAGGACTCACCAGCCAGCCGCGGCCGGGGGACCCGCACGCTGAGCCGGCGACGCCACGCGAGGACGGTGCAACCGGTGGGGCCGCAGCGGGCAAAGACCGGCGCGACTGATGGGCTGCTGCGCGGCCGGCGTGGCGCTCTCAGACGCCGTGATGACTGTGCCGTGTGCGCCCGAGGAGGTAGCCGGCAGCGAATGGCAGGCCGAGCACGATGACGGCCAGCACGATCAGCAGCCCCAGCACCTCGCCCGCGAGGTAGCGCAGCTGCTCGCCGGCGCTCTTCACCCCCTGTGCGGCGATGTGCGCAGCGTCGACGGCGAGTGCCTTGCGCTGCACGTCCACCGCCGCGACGATCGCCTCGCGCTCGGTCTGAATGTCGGCGAACAGCGCGGCGCGCTCGGTGCGCAGCGTCTCGGCCGTCGCCCGCTCGGAGGCCCCGATCTGGTCGACAACGTCGCGCACGCTGCGCCGCGCCTCCGCCACGCTTGCGTGTAGCAGCTGCGGCGCGGACTCCGCCACCACCGTCAGACGCTCCAGCCGCTCATCGAGGCGCAGCAACTGTGTGCGGACATCTCCCTGGGCGTAGCCGCTGTCACGCAGCGCCAGCTGCGTGCGCCGCACGACCTGCTGCGGCGTGGTCTCGGCGTAGATCTGCATGCGCTGCGCCATGTCGCTCATGGCTTCCGGAATCGTGCCGAGCGAGTCGACGAGGCGGGTGTCCTTGCCCTGCTGGTGACTCCAAAGCTCGATCACCGAGGGCCGCGCGAACCTGAGGTCCTGCAGCGGATACTCGCGGGCGTAGCCGGCTACGAATCTCTGGTACGTGCTGAATTCACCGCTGGCCAGCAGCCGCTCGGCGAGCGCCTGGGCGCCGGTGGCGAACTCGTCCGTGACGCCACGCACGGCAGCCTGGTGCGTGCCGAACAGCGTGCCGCCGGCACCGCCGTCGGCGACGAACGCCTGCATCTGCGCCGCCAGGGCCCAGGTGTCGAGCAGGCTCATCATCGGGGCCATCTGGGTCTCGGCGCGGCGCGTCTCGGCCACCGCCGCGAGCTCCCAGCGCAGCGTGTTGTCGAGAATGGCCGCATCGCTCTCGGTGCCGGCCACGTCCTCGGCGCAGCGCCCGACGGATGCGATGAACTGCGACGACAGATCGCGCGTCAGGATGCGCGCGTTCAGGTCGCGCGCCGACAGCGGCCGCTCCGGGCTCTTCAGCGACAACAGCGAACAGCCTGCCACGCTGCCCATCAGGGCCGCGACGCCGAGGATCGGCGCAGCGCGACACCATCGCGTCCGGGGCGAGCATCGCTGCTTCATCTGCGGTGCGCCGCGCACGGCTAGCCCAGGGCCAGGTAGATGCTGTAGCTCGTCACCAGCAGCACCAGCGCCGAGCACAGGATCAGCTCGGTGCGCACGCTGCTCGCGGAATGCATCTGCGGGTCGTCCAACAGACGTGTGGTGCGCACGAAGCGCGTGGTCGCCAGCACCACCAGTCCCACGCCGCCGAAGATCAGCGCAATTCCGTCATAGCGGCCCATGCGTCCCGATGCCAGAGCCGCCAGACGGGAATGCTGCGACGGGTCGCCGGCGGCCTGCGCAAGGGTCAGCATGAAGAGGTTGAACTTCTCGATGACGAACCCGAACGCGATCACCGCAATGCCGGTGCGTACCCAGGCGAGAAAAGTGCGCTCGTTGGCCGCATGATCGCTGTAACCCCCAATCATCCGGCACCCCCTCCGCTGCCGCCCTTTTCGGGCCCGCGGGAATCATAGCCCACTGGACAAAACCACCGCCGCGGCGCGCAATTGTGCGCCATGAGCGTCCCCGACACGGTTCACGACGAGCACGGATGGATCAGGATGCGCTGTAGGCGCAAGGCCGCCGCCACCGCCGACCGCCTGGAGGCGCTGCTCAAGGAGCACGGCGTGCGGGTGTTTGCGCGCATCGACTTCAGCGCCGATGCCGCGCGCGCCGGACTCACCCTGCCCGCCGAGCAGCTGCTCATCTTCGGCAACCCCAAGGCCGGTACCCCGCTGATGCTGGCCGCGCCCTCGGTCGGCCTCGACCTGCCGCTGAAGGCGCTCGTCTGGGAGGATGACGGCGGCGACTGCTGGCTTGCCTACAACGACCCACTGTACATCGTGCGCCGCCACGGACTGGCGCCGCCGTTCAGCCAGAACCTCGCCGCGGTGGTGCCGCTGATCGAGCGCGCGGCGCAAGCCTGACAGCGGGCTGTTCTCAGGCGGCCCTGAAGATCAGCGCGTGCGCGCGCGCTAACCTAGGCGCCACCAGCGGCACCGTCAGCATGGTGCTGGCGACCGCCATCAGCAGCAGCGCGGTGAACGTGCCCTCGGTGATCAGGTACCGGTCGAGCAGCACGCTGACGAAGACGATCATGATCAGCCCCTTGGTCTGCAGCAGCCAGCCGATGATGGCGGCTTCGCCGCGCGGCCAACCGAGGATCCGTCCCGCGAGGTGCACGCCGAGCAGCTTGCCGCCGACCGAAGCGATCAGCAGCCCCGCGGCGGCGAGCACGACCGCGCCACCGCCGAGACTCCAGCCGGTGCGCAGGCCCGTGGAGAGAAAGAACACCGGCATGAAGGCGAGCAGCACGTAGTGACGGAAGCGATCCATCTCGCGCCGATCGAACCAGTCGGCATCCATGACCGCCCCGGAGAGGAACGCTCCCACCATGAAATGCAATCCCGACCAGTCCGCCGCCCAGCCGCACAGCAGCAGCCAGATGAGCGCGGCGTACCAGCGATCGGGCGACGGCAGCCGGCGCATCAGCCGGCGGAACAGCCAGCTCACCGCCGCAAACACGACGAGAAAGCCCGCCTGGCGGCCGACGCGCACCCAGTCCATGAGAATGACGGCGAGCACGCCCCAGATGGCGACATCGTCGAGGCTCGCGTAGCGCAGCATGCGCTGGCCGATCGGCTGGCGCAGGATCGCGAGCTTCTCCATCAGCAATATCAGGACCGGCAGTGCGGTCACCGCGCACGCCATGCCGACCCCGAGCACGAACTGCCAGTTCATGGCGCGTGCACCGATCCATCCGGGGTAGTAGAGCAGCACCGCCGCCGCGGCGCCGCCGAGCAGCAGCGGCACACCGAGCGCCAGCGCCGCGGTGGTCACCGACTCACCTCGGTGCCGCCAGGTCTTTTTCAGATCGAGCTCGATCGCGGCGATGCACACGAACACCATCACCGCCCACCAGGCGATGCCGTCCAGCAGCGCGATCACCGGCGGACGAAACACGAAGCTGTAGTAGTCCGGCAGCATCCTGCCGAGGGCGCCCGGGCCGAGCAGCATGCCGGCGACGATCTGCACGACCACCAGCGGCGCGTAGTAATCGGCGCGCAGCAGCCGCCAGATCAGGTAGGGCACCGTGTAGATGATGCCCATCGCCAGCAGGAACACCTCGGAGTTCGTCATGGCGCGGCGCCAGTCAGCGGGCTCACGCAGCGCTCCACGGCGGCCTCAGCGCGCGGCAGCGCGCTCGCCGACGATCCGCACCTCGCGTTGCGGCACGGGAATGACCACTCCGCGGGCATTGAAGGCGGCCAGCACCGCCGCGGTGATCTCGCCGCTCGCCGCCGTCAGATCCTCGACCAACACCCACGGGCGCACCGCAATGCCGACGGATGAATCGCCGAGCTGCACCGGCTGCACGACCGCGGCCGGGTCCTTGAGGACGCGAGCGCTCGCCTGCAGCACCTCCTCGATGAGGCCGAGGGCGCGCGGCAGGTCGGTGTCGTAGGCCACACCGACGCTGACCTCGAGCTGGCGTATGTGGCCGTAGTTATGAAGAATTTCGCCGACGATCTTGCGGTTGGGCACCACCACGCGCGAGCGGTCGACGTGGGTGAGCGTCGTGCTGAAGAGCGTGATGCTCTGCACCGTCCCCTCGACACCGGCGATGGCAATATATTCCCCGACGCGAAAGGGCTTGGAGAAGATGATCGACAGACCCGCCATGACGTTGCCGAGCACGCCCTGGGTCGCCAGCGCCAGGCCCGCTCCCACCACGCCCAGTCCGGCAATCAGCGGCAGCAGCTCCACGCCCAGGTTCTGCAGCGACATGATGACGAACAGCACCAGGCAGGCGGCCGCCGCGACGCGCGTCAGCAGCAACCGGACCGGCGGCTCGAGCTCGCGGCGGCTCAGCACGTGTCCCAGCCACCGGCTCACCCAGCGGCTGGCTGCCACCCCGGCCGCCAGGATGACAATCGCGGTCAGCAGCCGCGGCCCGAAGCGCATCGCCAGCTCCAGCAGCGTATCCCTGGCGTGGCTGATCGTGGCAGCCTGCTCGTTCATCGCTGCATGTTACCGCGCATGCACTCGCGCTCGCAGCCATCGCGCTCGCGCCCGGGGTCGCCTACAGGATGTGTTTGCGGCGCTGTTTTTCGTCGCGGGCGCGATCCTGTCGATCGTTGCGCACCCGCTGATCTTCAGGCTCTTCTTGTTAGCGGCGCGCCGCACGGCCCGCGCGGCGCCGCGGGCCGGCAGCGCGTAGCCACGCCCTTCAGGTGTCCCGATCGATCCAGAAGAGCCGCCTGCCGCCGCGCGCGGCTGCGCGGGCCAGGCGCGGCTGCTTGCGCCGCTCCGGTTTTCCCGAGGCGGCCCACGCCGCGGCGGCGGCCGCCTTCTCCTCCGCCGCCGAGCGCGCCGGCATGCGTCCCGGTTCCGTCCGTTCCAGTTGCCACTGGTCTTTTAACGGTGTACTCATGGCGAGCCCTCTAGACGCGCGATCGCCCGACAAAGAAGGTGATGATCGCGCCGATCAAAAACACGACGAACAGGATCTTGGCGATCCCGGCAGCTCCGGCGGCAATGCCTCCGAAACCAAGGACCGCGGCGATGATCGCGATGATCAGGAAAACAACAGCGTAATGAAGCATGACATCCTCGTTCGGAGCACCGCTCCGTTAAGCGCAAGTGCGCACGCGCGCAGTGCGCACACTGTGGACATTCGAGGTGCGCGCCGGCATGTGTTGGGAGACTGAAACCACTGTAGGAATGCGGCTACAGCGGCGGCGTGCACGTACGCACGCGCCGCAACAAGCGACGCACAGCGCGCCTCGCCGGTACAGTGCGCGCCCTGCGCCGCACGGCGTTTTACCCAGCGCCGTGCAGCGTACCTGCGCTGCGGGGTTATGACGCGGCGGGTGTGTACTTGAACTTCTGGCCGGCGACTACCGCCTGGTACATCGCGCCGCCCTTCACGATCGTGAAGACTGCCATGCCCTTGTAGTACTTGCCGGCGGTGACGGCGTCCTTCATGCCGCCGCTGGCCCCGGCGCTCGCCCCGGAGGTGCCCGCGGTGGCACCGGCGGCCGCAGTGATCGCGACCGCACCGGCATCGGCGCCGAACTCGAAGTCCCCCTGGGTGAATTCGTCGAACGCCGCCTTGTTCTCGAAGAAGATGATCTCGCTGTACGCCTGCCCGCCCGCCTGGAAGCCGACGCTCACCTGCGTCATGGAGACTTCGCCGACCGCGTGGCCGTGCACGTAGACACGCCCCTTGCCGTAAGCGCCGCCCACGACCAGGCCGCCCTTGCCGATGGTGGGAAACACAGCGTAGGCGTAACAGTTGTGGAAGAACTGCGCGCTCTGTCCGGCATGCTTGAAAAGCTCAAGGGTGTCGGTGAAGTCATCGGCTGCGGCCGCGGTGGCCGCGAGCAGCAGTACCGTGGCCAGGCATCCAAGCTTACGCATCATGATCCGTTCTCCTTAACTTGACTTATACAGGGAAAATCTCAGCCCGATTTGCGGCGCGGCGCCTGATACACCGGACGCAGCCCGCCGCCCGGTGCGGGCCGCGGCGGTCGCTGCGGTGGCGGCGGGGTGACCGCCGCCAGCATGCTTCGCACGGTCAGCAGCTCGCGCGGCGGCGCGGTCTCCTCCGGCGTCAGCAGCAGCCGCCCGCGGCGCAGCAGGCGCCCGACGCTGGCACGGCTGGTCCAGGCGGTCAGCCATACGCTGCAGATCAGCCCCAGCAGTACCGGCGTCAGCCACCAGAAGAACTGCGGCGCGAGACGCCACATCACCGCGCCCCACGCGACACCGACCAGCAGGTGCCACCACTGCCGCCGCCACGCCTCACGCAGCGTCACACCGCGATCCGAGCGCTCCTGGGCGTTCCACGACACGGTGCGACCGCACAAGGTCTGCACCACGAACGCCGAGTGAAACAGCATCATCGAGGGGGCCAGCAGCACGCTGAACATCTGCTCGATCAGCAGACTCACGCCCAGGCGCGCGGCGCCACCGTATTGGCGCAGCAGTGCGCGGTCGCGCAGCGCCAGCAGCGCGCCGAGCACCTTCGGCAGCAACAGCACTGCGAGCGTGAGCGCGAACAGCGCGACGATCTCGCCGCTGCGGAACTGCGGCCAATGCGGCAGGCTGCGCAGTCCGGGCAGGAAGTACACCGGCCGCTTGCCCGCTTCGATGGCACTCAGCAGCGAGCTGAGCAGCAGCAGCGCCAGCCACATCGGCGAGCTCACGTAGGAGATGATGCCCGTCAGGAAGTGGATGCGGCTCAAGGGGTGCAGGCCCGGGAAGCCGAGCACGCGCGCGTGCTGCAGATTGCCCTGCGTCCAGCGGCGGTCGCGCGCCGCATAGTCGATGACGTTCGCCGGCACTTCCTCCCAGCTGCCTTCGAGCTCAGGCACCTGGCGCACCTCGTAGCCGGCGCGGCGCATGAAAGCGGCCTCGACGAAGTCATGGCTCAATATCTCCCCGCCGAACGGCGGCCGTCCGGACAGCCGCGGCAGCACACAGGCGCGCGCAAAAGGCTGCAGCCGGATGATGGCGTTGTGGCCCCAGTAGTTGCTCTCGCCGAGCTGCCAGTAGGCCAGCCCGCTCGAGAGCATCGGACTCTGCAGGCGCGCACCGAACTGGATGAGGCGCGCAAACAGGGTCTCACGGCCCACCGGCAGCGGCAGCGACTGCAGGATGCCGATCTGCGGATGCGCCTCCATCAGCCGCGCGAGCGTCACCACCGCCGCACCGCTCATGACGCTGTCGGCATCGAGCACGAGCATGTGCTCATAGTCCGCGCCCCAGCGGCGCATGAAGTCGGCGATGTTGCCGGCCTTGCGTTCGCCGCGCTCGAGCCGCCGGCGGTAGAACACCCGGCCGGTGGCGGCATGGCGGGCGACGAACCCCTGCCACATCGCCTCCTCGGCGGCTGCGATGTCGGCGTCGCTGGTGTCGGAGAGGATGAACAGGTCGAAGGCCGCCTGGTCGCGCTCCGCCGCGAGCGAGGTCCAGATCGCCTCCAGCCCCGCCGCCACGCGCTGCGGATCCTCGTTATAGATCGGCATGGCCAGCGCGGTGCGCGTGCACAGCGCCCGACCGGCGACCGCCGGCACGTCGATGCCCAGCGGATCGCGACCGGCAAGCCGCACGGCAAAGCCAGCGATCGCGGTCCACAGCGCCCCGGCGATCCAGGTGAACAGCCCGAAGAACAGCAGCAGCCCCACCAGCTCGATGCCGGTGAGTCCGTTCGCTTCCAGCACATCGAGCAGCAGCGCGCTCGCGCCCACTGCGGTCAGCACCGTGAGGCCGAAGAACAGCCCGCGGCGCAGCCGTACCCGCCAGCCGGGCGCCCGCCCGCTGACCGGTCCCTTCAGCTCGTCCATTGGTAATTCCATGTTTCCGTGAGCACCTCACCGTAGAGCGTGAGGAAGCAATGCAGATCGACCGTCTTCCGCGCCCGCGGCGCCAGCACGAAGGTAGCCCGCCAGACGCCGGTAGGCAGCCGCTCGACGGTCAGCGCCTGGACCAGGCCGTTCTCGGCGCTCAGCTGGGCCCTCACCGGCTGCTCGGGGCCGAGCGTGTCGAGATCGCCGCCCGCGAAATCCACCAGCATGCGGCGCGCCCCGGGCGCGAAGCGACCCTTGTTGTCCCCCATCGCGGGGTTGCCGCTGTGCATGGCGACCACCCGGCCCCCGGGGGGCCAGCGCGGCGACTGACTGAACGCCGACAGCAGATACGCGAACGCGACCGGTTTGCCGGCCGCGGGCATCTGCGCGGGCAGCCAGTAGGCCACGATGTTGTCGTTAATCTCCTCGTCGCTCGGTATCTCCACCAGCTCGACACCGCCCTTGCCCCAGTTGCCGAGTGGCTGCACCCAGTAGCTCGGGCGCGATTCGTAGTGCGCCTCGGCGTCCTGGTAGTCGGGGAAGTAGCGATCGCGCTGCAGCAGGCCGAAGCCGCGCGGATTGTCGTCCATGAAACGGTTCACGCGCAGCTCGCGCGGATTGCCCAGCGGCCGCCACAGCCACTGCCCGTGACCAGTCTCGGCCATGAGACCGTCGCTGTCGTGAACCTGCGGGCGGTAGTCGTCGAAGTGCCGCCCGCTGCCGTCGGCGCCGTAGAAGAACATCGAGGTGAGCGGCGCCACCCCGAGCTTGGTGACCGCGCGGCGCAGGAACAGCTCGCAGTGCACCTCGACCTGCGTGATGGCGCCGGGGCGAACCTCGAACTGGTAGGCGCCGGCGACGCTCTTGCTGTCGAGCAGCGCGTAGAGGGTGAGCGTGCGATCGGCGGGCTGCGGGCGCACCAGCCAGAAATCGGTGAAAGTGGGAAATTCCTCGCCGCTCTGCTCCGCCGTGTCGATCGCCAGGCCGCGTGCCGAGGCGCCGTAATGCTCGTTGCGCGCGAGCACGCGGAAGTACGAGGCGCCGAGAAAGGCCATCAGCTCGTCCTTGTACACGGGTGTCTGCAGCGGGTAGTGCACGCGAAACCCCGCGTAGCCGAGGTTCGCGGGCGCCCGGGGAACTTTCAGCAGCCGCCCGAAGGTGAAGAACCTTGGATCATAGGCCACCGGCGTCACGCCCGCAGGTCCAACGGTGAAGATATTGATGCGCTGGCGGCTGTGAAAGCCCCGGTGGAAGAACTCCACTTCAAACAGGGCCTCGCCGTGCCACAGCGCGGCTGCCTGGCGGAAGCGGATGTCGCGGTACTGGTCATAGCTCAGGCTGGCCAGCGATGCGGGCAGCGCCTCGGACACCGGGTGATAGTCGTGAGCTGCGCGCTGCTGCGCCAGCTGTCGCACATTGGCAAAGCCGAAGGCCGGCGGCTGCGCCGGCGCGGCAGGGGTGCCGGCCGCCGGCGCGGGCGCTGCAGCGGTGTGTGCCGGTGCCGGCTTCGCGGCTCCCGTGGCGGACGGCGGTGCGGCGCCGGTAGCTGACGGCGGCGCGGGCGCGGTGCCCGAGGGCGGTGCGGCGCCGGTAGCTGACGGCGGCGCGGGCGCGGTGACCGAGGGCTGCGCAGCGCCGGGGGCGGGCGTGGCGGCTTGCGGGGCGGCGGCATGCGCAACGGGCAGGACGGACGACAGCCACACGGCGGCGATCACCGCCAGTGGCCGCAGGCTAAGGCACATGCGCGCACCTGGGTTGTCTCGGGTCCCGGCAGGCGCAGCGTTGCCCGCCGGGTGCACGAGCTTGCCAGTAATGGGTGAACCGGTTGTCTGAATCGCCTGTCGGATTCAACCGACAACGGCCGCGGTGTCGCGGCTCCGGCGACGTGCCACGGCCGCGTTCACGGCCATGACAGGTGCGCCGCAGGGATTGCAGCGCACAAACCAACATCGAGCGCCGTCGATGTTGGAATCTCACCGGCGGCTTCGCTGCGCAGCCAGGTGCGCCACGGGCGCGCCGCTGCGGTCGCGCACGACGCACATGACATGGCGCACCGTGCACCTGTCGGAACCATGGGTAGGAATTCACTTACCGACCTTTGCGGACGCAGCCGCTGGCAGCCCTGCCAGCGCAGACTCTATGTTGAGTCAACAAACTGTCAACCCCTGCGAGGACGTGTCATGGGTCGAGGAATACTGTTGTGGCTGCTGGGTGTACCGATCCCCATCATCCTCCTGTTGGCACTCTGCTCGCACCACTAGCTGGAGCGGCAGACTTTCATGGACGAGCTCTCATGGACGACATAACTCCTCCTCCTCCGGCGGCCGTGGTCGCCGTCAGCGGCAGTGTCTCGGCGGTCTCGTGGGGCGCGATCTTCGCGGGCACCGCGGTGGCGGCGGCCACTTCGCTGCTGCTGTTCGCGCTGTTCGCCGGCCTCGACCTGGCGGCGCTATCCCGCCACGCCGGCGCGGCACGCGGCACGCCGCCGTCCTTCACCGTGATGGCCGCGGTCGCACTGATCGTGACGCAGTGGGTGTCCGCCTGCCTCGGCGGCTACATCACCGGACGGCTGCGGACCCGCTGGGTGGGAACGCACAGCCACGAGGTCTTTTTCCGCGACACGGCCCACGGCTTCATCACCTGGTGCGTGGCGACGGTGCTCATGGCCTCGGGCCTGGCATCGACCGCCGCCTCCCTCACTGGCCTGCGGGTGCCGCTCACCGGCATGCGCGACATGAGCGCCCAGGGCCAACCCCACCGGGCGCTGCACCAGGCGGCCGGCTCGGTCAACGGCGGCGTCACGGCCGGCGCGTACCGCGCGCTCGATCCGCAGTTCGCCGTGGCCGAAGGGCGCATCGCCAACGAAGCTCCGGGCCAGCGGCTGGTGCTGGCGGACGGCCCGGGGATGATCGAGCCGGGCGCGCGTACGCGCCTGGTGGCCGTGGACGAGACGGCAGACGCTGACGGTTCCGGCGTCGAGGTGACGCCCAAGGACGCGGCGGCGAGCTCGATACTTACCGCGCTGTCCATGCTGATCGGCGCCTTCATTGCCGGCGTGTCGGCCGCACTCGGCGGGCGCCTGCGCGACCTGCATCCGTAGAGCAGACCCGCTAACCGACCGGGGCCCGCAACAGCGCGTCCAGCGCTTTCGGGCCCCGTGCCTTGTCGAAGCACTGGTCGAAGCCGGCATTCTTCGACATCTGCAGCATCGTCTCATCGAGCGTCATGCCGCTCAGCATGACCAGGCGCAGTGCCGCGCCACCCGCACGCGCTTTCAGCGCCTGGGCGAGCTGGAAGCCGTTCATCCCCGGCAGGTGAATGTCGATGAGCACGACCGACGGCGCCGCATCCGCAACGGCCCGCAGTGCCGCGTCGGCATCGCCGGCTTCGCTCACCCGGTAACCGAGGATGCCGAGACCTTCGCGGTAGGCGCGGCGCACCTCGGCGTTGTCATCGACGATGATCACCTGCACGCCGCGGCCGTCCCGGGGCGCGGCCTCCCGGGGCGCGCCGCGCAGCGGCGCGCTGTCAGGCGTGACGGCCGGCTGCGTCGGCCGCTGCGCGGGAACGGCGCCGGCGGGGGAGAAACGCGCGATCAGCTGCCACTGCCCCGGGGCCGCCGCGCCCTCGAGCGACAGCTCCCCGCCCTGCAGCGCCATGAGGCGGCGGGCCGTCCGCAGCGCCAGGCGGCTGCCGCCGCCGCGCGCACGATAGTCGGCGAACCAGTCCTGCTCCTCGCCGCGCAGTTCCGCCGCGAAGCACACACGCACATCGGGCCGCGCGCGCTCGCCGCCGCACTGCACCTCGATCGGCTCCCCGGCCGTGGCGGTCACCGCGGCATGCTCCAGCATGGCGGCCAGCACCTGCACCGAGCGGGCCGCATCCGCGCTCACGGTGGCCGGGTGGGCGCAGGGCGCGAAGGTGCAGCGCTCGCGCAGGACCGGCGCCACCGTGCGCTGCGTCAATTGCAGCAGCTCCTCGAGCGCCACCGGGGCGAGACGCAGCGCACTGGCGTCGCTCTCGTACTGCTCGGCCATGACGAAAGCGTCAATCGCCGCCAGCGCACCCTCGAGGCCGCGCTCGATGCGCTGCGCCATCGTGCGGCTGACCTCGGCATCGAAGTCGCGCAGACGCATGAGGTCGGTGGCCGACCTGATCGGACTGAGCGCATCGCGCAGCTCGTGCGCCAGGTCGCGTAACAGTGACGGGCGTTTTTCCATGTACACCTAAGGCAGCGGCGGCTCAGCGCCGCATTATGCGCGGTCTCGCGCCGGGAATTGTCAGACCTGCCAGCGCCAGTTGCGAATCTCCGGCATATCCTCGCCGTGCCGCACGATGTATTCGCGGTGTTCGGTGAGCTTGTCGCGCAGGCCCTGCTTGACGTAGTCGGCAGCGTCGCCGAGCTGCGGCAGGCGGTCGATGGCGTCGCCGGCCAGGTGGAAGCGATCGAGATCGTTGAGCACCGTCATGTCGAAAGGCGTGGTGATCGTGCCCTCCTCCTTGTAGCCACGCACGTGCAGGTTGTCGTGGTTGGCACGGCGGTAGGTGAGCCGATGGATCAGCCACGGGTAGCCGTGGAAGGCGAAGATGACCGGCTGGGTGCGCGTGAACAGCGCGTCGAAATCCGCGTCCGGCAGGCCGTGCGGGTGCTCGCTCGTCGGTTGCAGCTTCATCAGGTCGACGACATTCACCACGCGGATTTTCAGTGCGGGGAAGAAGCCGCGCAGCAGCTTCACCGCCGCCAGTGTCTCGAGCGTCGGCACGTCGCCGCAACACGCCATCACCAGATCGGGCTCCTGTCCACGGTCGTTGCTGGCCCACTCCCAGATGCCGATGCCGGCGGTGCAGTGCCTGACCGCGGCCTCCATGTCCAGCCATTGCGGCGCGGGATGCTTGCCCGCGACGATCACGTTCACGTAGTGGCGGCTGCGCAGGCAATGATCGGCAACCGACAGCAGGCAGTTGGCGTCGGGCGGCAGGTACACGCGGATCACGTCGGCTTTTTTGTTGACCACGTGATCGATGAAACCGGGATCCTGATGGGTGAAGCCGTTGTGATCCTGTCGCCACACGTGCGAGCTCAACAGATAGTTGAGCGAGGCCAGTGGGCGGCGCCAGGGGATCTGGCGCGTCACCTTCAGCCATTTCGCGTGCTGGTTGAACATCGAGTCGATGATGTGGATGAACGCTTCGTAGGAGTTGAACAGTCCGTGGCGCCCGGTGAGCAGGTAACCCTCGAGCCAGCCCTGGCACTGATGCTCGCTCAGCACCTCCATGACGCTGCCCTGGGGGGCGAGGTGATCGTCCCCGGCCACAGTTGCGGCAGTCCACTGCCGCTCGGTCACCTCGAACACCGCGTCCAGGCGGTTGGAGTTGGTCTCATCCGGCCCGAACAGCCGAAAGTGCCGCGGCTCCTGGTTGAGGCGGATCACGTCGCGCAGGAACTTGCCGAGCACGCGGGTATCCTCGGCGTCGACCGCTCCCGGGGAGGCGACCGCGACGGCGTACTCGCGAAACTCCGGCATGCGCAGGTCGCGCAGCCGCAGTCCGCCGTTCGCCTGCGGGTTGGCGCCCATGCGTCGGGTCCCGCGCGGTGCGAGCGCGGCGAGCTCGGCACGCAGCCGGCCGCCGGCATCGAACAGCTCGCCCGCACGGTAGCTGCGCAGCCATTGTTCGAGCTGGCGCAGATGCAGCGGATTGCTGCGCACCTCGGACAGCGGCACCTGGTGGGCGCGGAAGGTGCCCTCGATCTTGAGGCCGTCCACGACCTTCGGCCCGGTCCAGCCCTTCGGCGTGCACAGCACCACCATCGGCCAGCGCGGCCGCGCAGCAAAACCGCGCGTGCGCGCCTCACGCTGGATCTGGCCGATGTCGGCGACCACCCGATCGAGCGTCGTCGCCATCAGCTGGTGCATCGCGGCCGGCTCATCGCCGGCGACGAAATACGGCTGATAACCGTAGCCGCGCAGCAGCTGCTGCAGCTCCTCGCGCTCGACGCGCGCGGACAGCGTGGGGTTGGCGATCTTGTAGCCGTTCAGGTGCAGGATCGGCAGCACCGCGCCGTCGCTCGCCGGGTTGAGGAACTTGTTGCCGTGCCAGCCGGTGGCCAGCGGGCCGGTCTCGGCCTCGCCGTCGCCGATGACGCAGGCCACCAGCAGCGCGGGGTTGTCGAACGCCGCCCCATAGGCGTGACTGAGCGAGTAGCCGAGCTCGCCCCCCTCGTGAATCGAGCCGGGCGTCTCCGGAGCCGCGTGACTCGGGATCCCGCCGGGAAAGGAGAACTGGCGGAACAGCCGCTGCAGGCCGGGCTCGTCCTGGCTGATGTCGGGGTAGATCTCACTGTAGGTCCCCTCCAGGTAGGTGTTGGCCACCACGGCCGGTCCGCCATGCCCGGGGCCGCACACGTAGATCATGTCGAGATCGTATTGGGCGATGATGCGGTTCAGATGCACGTAGATGAAATTCTGTCCAGGCGTGGTGCCCCAGTGACCGAGCAGCCGCGGCTTGATGTGCTGCGCCTGCAGCGGCTCGCGCAGCAGCGGATTGGCCAGCAGATAGATCTGTCCCACGGCGAGGTAGTTGGCCGCGCGCCAGTAGGCGTCCATGCGCTGCAGCAGCTCGGGAGTCAGCGGATCGTCCATTGCACACTCCTTAATAATGAGGCGGAGCACTCCTGTCCAGACTCGCCAGGCAATCGGCTGCAGCGTAGCCTGCGGTGGCTACTGACACGTGTCGCATCATGACGGTTCTCACCCTCAACAGCGGCAGCACCTCCGTCAAGCTTGCGCTCTACGATGTCGGCGAGCACCAGGCTCTGCGGCGGCTGGACGCCGAACAGCACGCCGGCAGCGGCCTGGATCCCCGGCAGCTGCTGGGTGCGCTCGCTGCCCGTCTCCCCGCGCCGCCGCAGGCGATCGCCCATCGGGTCGTTCACGGCGGCACCCGCTTCACGCAACCGGTGCGCATCGACGCCACGGTGCTCGCCGCCATCGAGGAGCTGGCGCCGCTTGCGCCGCTGCATAACCCCGCGGCGCTGCGCTGGATAACAGCCGCGCTCGAGTTGTGGGGCGACGTTCCGCAGGTGGCGGTGTTCGATACCGCCTGGTTCGCGGGCCTGCCGCGCCGCGCGGCGGAATACGCAGTGGCGGCGGACATGGGCGTTGATCTTGGCGTGCGCCGCTACGGATTCCACGGGCTGGCGCACGAGGCGATGTGGCGCGCGTGGTGCCGGCTGCATCCGGAGCTCGAGTCCGGCGGGCGGCTGATCACGCTGCAGCTCGGCGGCGGTTGCTCGATCACCGCCAGCTACCGCGGCCGCCCGCTCGATACCTCCATGGGGTTCTCCCCGCTCGAAGGCCTCGTCATGGCCACGCGCTCGGGCGATGTGGATGCGGCGGTGGTGCCGTACCTGCAGCAGCGGCTGCAGATCCCCGCTGAGCAGGTGATCGCGCGGCTCAATTCCCGCGGCGGCCTCGCGGGCGTCTCCGGGACCGCGGAAAATCCCGCTGAGCTGCTGCGCGACGCTTCGCCCCAGGCACGCTTCGCAGTGGAGCTGTACTGCTACCGCATCCGCAAGTACGTCGGCGCCTACCTGGCAGTGCTCGAAAGCTGCGACGGCATCGTGTTCGGCGGCGGGGTGGGTGAGCACGTGGCGGAGGTGCGTGCGGCAGCCCTCGAGGGGCTGAGGTGGGCGGGCATCGAGCTCGATCCGGCGCTGAATGCGGCCGCGCGCGGCGGCGATGTGCACATTCACGCGGCGCGCGCGGCGGTCAAGGTGTGCGTCGTCTCGACCGACGAGGAAGCGGTGCTCGCCCGCGCCGCCGCCGCGCTCGCCGGCGGCGCGGCAGGGAAAGCTCGCGCATGACGCACGAGACGTCGGTCGTCATCTTCATCGCGCAGATCGTCACGCTGCTGATCGGCGGCCGCCTGGCGGGCGAGCTGATGCAGCGCGTCGGGCAACCGCCGGTGATCGGCCAGATTCTGGTGGGCGTGCTGCTCGGCCCGTCGGTGTTCGGCGCGCTCGCGCCGGCGGCGTGGCAGGCACTGTTTCCCGCCAACCTCGAGCAGAAGGCGATGCTCGATGCAGTGGCGCAGCTCGGCATCCTGCTGCTGCTGCTCATGACCGGCATGGAGACCGATCTGTCGGTGTTTCGCGATGCGCGGCGGCCCGCGGTGAGCGTCTCGCTGTGCGGCATCGTGCTGCCGTTCCTGTGCGGCATTGGGCTCGGCGCGATGCTGCCGGACTCCATGCTGCCGAGCCCGGCGAAGCGCGCCATCACCGCGCTGTTCCTCGGTACGGCGCTGGCGATCTCTTCGGTGAAGATCGTGGCGCTGGTGGTACGCGACCTGGGATTCGTGCGGCGTACCGTGGGCCAGGTGATCATCGCCTCCGCGATACTGGACGACACCATCGGCTGGCTGATCGTGTCGGTGATCTTCGGCCTGGCGCTGCGCGGCACGATCGAGCCCGCCGCGGTGGCCGGCAGTGTCCTCGGCACGGTTGCATTCCTCACGCTGAGCTTGACCGTCGGCCGGCGGCTGGTGGTCAACCTGATGCGCTGGGCGAACGACAGCCTGCGAACCGAGATGGCGCCCATCAGCGTGATCCTGGTGATTGCCGGAGCGCTGGCGCTGCTGACCAGCGCCATCGGCGTGCACCTGGTGCTGGGAGCCTTTGTCGCCGGGGTGCTGGTCGGCCAGTCGCCGATGCTGAGCGAGCGCACCACTGCGCAACTGCGCGGTCTGATCGTCGGACTGTTCATGCCGGTGTTCTTCGCCGTTGCCGGACTCAGCACCGATTTCGCCGCACTCGCGCGGCCGGAGCTTCTCAAGCTGACCGCGCTGTTGATCGTGCTGGCGAGCGCCGGCAAGTTCCTGGGCGCTTTCCTCGGCGGACGCATCGGCGGGCTCACGCTGGCGGAGTCGTTTGCGGTGGGCTGCGGCATGAACGCGCGCGGCTCGACCGAGGTCATCGTGGCCTCGATCGGCCTGTCGATGGGCGCGTTGAATCAGCGCCTGTACAGCGCGATCGTCGCCATGGCGGTGATCACCACGATGGCGATGCCGCCGATGCTGCGCCAGGCGCTCAAAGGTCTGCCCATGAGCGGCGCGGAGCGCGAGCGGCTCGCGCGCGAGGAGCTGGAGGCGCGCGGCTTTCTCGGGCGGCTGGAACGGCTGCTGGTGGCCGTCGATGCCAGTGGCAGCGGACAGCTGGCCTCGCGGCTCGCCGGACTCGTGGCGGGGGTGCGGCGCATCCCGACCACGGTGCTGCATCTGGACGAGGAGCCCGCGCAGTCGCCCGCCGACAAGGCCCCCGCGGAGCGCACCACCACGGCAGCGCGCGCCGGCGCTGCGGCGGGCGAGCGTGCCGCCAAGGGCGCCGCCGAGGCGGCGGTGATCACCGCGCGCAGCGGCGTCGCCGATGCATCCGAGCACGTCGTTGCCAGCGAGTCGCAGAAGGGTTACGGCCTGATGCTGATCGGACGCGAGCCCGCATACGCCGACGGGGCGTTCGATCCGCAGATTGCGCGCAGCGCCGCGCGCTTCGGCGGCGCGTTTGCCATCGCCATGGCGCGCGGCGAGCAGCGCGAGGAAACGGCGGCGCCGCTGCGCATTCTGCTGCCGGTAAGCGGCACGCACTCCTCGCGCCAGGCGGCCGAGCTCGCCATCGCCCTGGCACAGGCCGCGCGCGGCTCGGTGAGCGCGCTGTACGTCTCGAGCGAGGGCGCGCCCACCTTCTCCTGGCGCGAGCGCTTCGGTTACGCCGTCGCGCCGCGCGATGCGGCCCGCGCCGCCGCCCTGCATGAGGTCGCCGAGATCGCCAGCCACTACGGCGTCGAGGTGAGCGGCCGCATCGCCAGAAAGAAACAGGCGGCCGATGCCATCCTCGCGGAGCTCGCTGCGGGGCGCTACGATCTGCTGCTGATGGGCGTGAGCCCGCGCACCGGCGAGCGGCTGTTCTTCGGCGAAACGGCGGCCGCCGTGATCGCGCGCGCGCGCTGCTCGCTGCTGCTCCTCTCGGGCGAGCCCGCGATGCCGACGCGCGTGCCCAAGGGTTGAAGGGCGGTTGCGCCGCCACTGCCGCTGGAACATGCTGCGTCAGCGTGGTGCCGAGCGCTTCTCGAGCGCAGGCGATGCGAACAACAAACGCCGACCCGGGAGTCCTGCATGAAATCCGCACTCACGCGCCGATCGATCGAGCCGCTGCGCTGCCAGCGGCGCGCACTGCTGCGCGCCTTGATCGGTGCGGGAATCGCCGGCGCCGCCGCCAGCCTCGCGCTCCCCGGGGCGGTCCGGGTCGCCAGCGCCGCGGCGCTCACCCGGCAGCAGCGCGACAGCATGACTCCCGCCGAGGTGCTGGCGATGCTGCAGGCGGGCAACGAGCGCTTTCGCACCGGTAAGATGAAGGCACACGACTATCTGGCGCAAAAGCGCGCGACCATCGGCGGGCAATACCCGGCCGCGGCCATCCTGAGCTGCATCGATTCGCGCGCACCGGCGGAAATCATCCTCGACACCGGCATCGGCGATACCTTCAACACGCGGGTCGCCGGCAACACCGCCAACGACGATCTGCTCGGCAGCCTCGAGTTCGCCTGCGCGGCCGCCGGGGCCAAACTCATTCTGGTGATGGGCCATACCGCCTGCGGCGCCATCAAGGGGGCGATCGACGGGGTGCAGCTCGGGCACCTGACGCAACTGCTGGAACGGATCAAGCCGGCGGTGGCCGCCACCGGTTACAGCGGCGAGCGCACCAGCAAGAACGGCGCCTTCGTGGACGCAGTCGCCGCCACCAACGTGCGCCGCACGCTCGAGCAGATCCGCACCCAGAGCAGTGTGCTCGCCGGCCTGGAACACGACGGCAAGATCGCGATCGTCGGCTCGATGTACCACCTGCAGGGCGGACGGGTCGAGCTGCTTAGCTGATGGGCGCGCGGGACGGCGCGGCGTGAGCGCACCGGCTGCAGGATCAGCGGCCGAGGCGGTGGGCGCGCTGCACTACCAGGTGTTCCGCTGGCTGTGGATCGCGACCGTCGTCTCCAATGTCGGCACGTGGATGTACAACGCCGCTTCCGGCTGGCTGATGACGAGTCTCAATTCCAGCCCGCTGGTGGTGTCGCTGGTGCAGGTCGCCACCAGTCTGCCGCTGTTCCTGTTCGCAATGCCGGCCGGGGCACTCGCCGACATTCTCGACAAGCGCCGTCTCATTCTGGCGCTCGAGATACTCACCAGCGTGTTCTCGGCGGTGTTCGCGCTGCTGGTGACGCTGCACGCGGTCACGCCGGCGCTGCTGCTGCTGTTCACTTTCCTGGTGGGCGTCCTCGGCGCGCTGGAGATGCCCGCGTGGCAGGCGATCGTGCCGCTGCTGGTGCCGCAAAGCGCGCTGTCGTCCGCGGTGGCGAGCAACAGCGTCGGGATGAACATCAGCCGCGTGATCGGTCCGGCGCTGTGCGGGATGATCATTCTCGGTTGGGGTATTGCCGCGCCGTTCTGGCTCGATGCCGTGAGCAACGCCGGCGTGATCGCGGTCATTCTCTGGTGGCGGCCGCCGCTGCGGCCGGCGCGCTCGCTGCCCCCGGAACATTTCCTCAGCGCGACCCGCACCGGGGTGCGCTACGCGCGCAACAGCCGCCCGCTGCGCGCGACGCTCGCGCGCGCCGTGGGGTTCTTTCTGTTCGCGAGCGCCTACTGGGCACTGCTGCCGGTGCTGGCGCGCACGCAGCTGCACGGTGGGCCGACGCTCTACGGGGCGCTGCTCGGCGCCATCGGCGCCGGCGCGGTCGGCGGGGCATTGCTGCTGCCGCGCGTGCGCGGGCGCTCGGGGGTCGACGGCGTGGTCATTCTCGGCGAGGCGGGTACCGCCGCCGCGCTGGCGCTGTTCGGCCTGGCGCACGCTGCGCCGATCGCGATTCTCGCCTGCCTGCTCGCGGGCGTTTCCTGGATCATCGTGCTCGCGAGCCTCAACGTCTCCGCCCAGGTAGCGCTGCCCGACTGGGTGCGCGGCCGCGGGCTGGCCGCCTACGTCTCGATATTCTTCGGCACCATGAGTGCCGGCAGCGTGTTGTGGGGATGGGCCGCGGAACGTGCCGGCCTGCCCGCGGCGCACTACCTCGCTGCCGGCGGCGCCGTGCTCGCGCTGCTGCTCACCCGGCGCTGGAAACTGCACACGGGGCCCGCGGGGGATCTCACCCCCTCCATGCACTGGCCCGAACCGGTGCTCAGCGGCGAGGTCGGGGAGGACGCCGGTCCGGTGATGGTCACGGTCGAATACCACGTCGGCGCCGAAAATCGCGGCGCGCTGCTGCAGGCGCTGGGGCGGGTGGGGCGCGAGCGGCGGCGGGACGGCGCGTACGCCTGGGAGGTGTTTCAGGATACGGCGCATTCCGAGCGGCTGCTCGAGACCTTCCTGGTCGACTCCTGGCTCGAGCACCTGCGCCAGCACCGGCGCGTGACGCACGCGGACCGCGTGCTGCAGGATGAATTAGAGCAGCTGCTGCGCGAGCCGCCGCGCGTCACCCACTACGTCGCCGCGCGCGCGGCGCCGCCGGGGTAGATCGCCAGGGGGCTTCAGCTCGCCGCCTCCTGGCGGCAGCGCGCGCGGGCATCGAGCACCAGGTTGCGCAGGAACGACTTGTCGTAGACGCGCAGCAGGTGCGGCTGATGGCGCTCGACGTAGGCGCCCACGCAGTCCGCTTCGGCAGGACCGGCCGCCTCGAGCAGCTGGCGGAAGATGTCCGCATCCCAGCGCCACGGCAGCTCCAGCTCGCAGAATGCGCGGTTGTAGGCGTCGAGCTCAGCGGCGAGGGAGTCGCCCGCCAGGGGGTCGGTGCCGCTCATCTGTCCCGTTGCTCCCATTGCTCTACTCCAGGTCGATTTGCGGATCGAGCTTACCCCGGCTCTACCCAAAGCAAAACTTAGAGCTTTCTATCGTTACCATATGATTTTCAGAATACTCCGCAAGGCGTATCGTGCGGCCATGGGGGTGCCGCCATGAAGAACGTGACGCTGCGTCAGTTGCGGGTATTCGCGGCCGCGGCCCGCCACATGAACTTCTCGCACGCCGCCGCCGAGCTGCACATGTCGCAGCCGGCGGTGTCCACCCAGCTGAAACAGGTCGCGGCCGTCGCGGGGCTGCCACTGTTCGAGCGGATCGGGCGGCGCATGTACCTGACGCCGGCCGGCCGCGAGATCCTGCAGTGTGCCAATGCGGTCGCCCAGCGCCTCAAGGACACCGAGAGCGCACTCGCGCAGCTCAAGGGCGTCACCGGCGGGCGGCTCGACGTGGCCGTCATCAGTGCCGGTGACTATTTCTTTCCGCGCCTGCTGGCGGCCTTCGGTGCCGCGCGTCCCGGTGTCAGCTTCAATCTCACCGTGCACAACCGCGAGGAGCTGCTGCGCGTGCTGGCCGACAATCTCACCGATCTCGCGGTGATGGTGCGCCCGCCGCGCGACCTCGACATCGTCGCGGTGCCCTTCGCACCGCACCCCTACGTCATCGTCGCCCCACCGGGGCACCCGCTGGCGGCCGCGCGGCAGATCCCGCGCGCTGCTCTCAACCGCGAGCGCTTCGTGCAGCGCGAGCAGGGATCGGACACCTGGAACTCGATGCGCGAGGTGTTCGGGCGGCAGTTCTCGCGCCTCAACATCGCCATGCAGATCCACAGCACCGAGACCATCAAGCAGGCGGTGGTCGCCGGCATGGGGATCGCCTTCCTGTCGGCGCACACCATCGGGCTGGACCTGCTGGCCGGCAACCTGGTCGTGCTCGACGTGCAGGGTTTCCCGGCGATGCTCAACTGGTACCTGGTGCACAACCGCAGCAAGCGGCTGCCGCCGGTGGCACTGGCGTTCAAGGAGTTCCTGATCAGCGAGGGCGCGCCGCTGATCGAGCGGCTGGTGCGCTTCGAGTTGCGCCCCGCCGCGGCGCAGGAGCCCCCGGCCGCGGCCGCTACCGCCCGGCCGCGCGCGCGGCAGTCTCAGTCAAGAAAGTCGCAGTAACGCTCGACGTGCGCGGCCAGGTCGAGGGTGTGCTGGCGCGTCAGCCGCTCGGCCAGCTCGGTGTCGCGCTTCTCGAGCGCCTCGATGATCTTCAGGTGATCGATGATCGAGCGCCCGGCACGGCCGTCCTGGGAGATGGTGGCCTTGCGGATGGCGCGCACATGAATGAAGAGATTGCGCGTGGCATCGGCGATCAGCTGCGAGCCGCCGAGGCGGATGATCATCTGGTGGAAGGCGATGTTCGCGTCCGAATACTCGCCGATATGCTCGGACGGCGGGGAGTTCTGGAATTCGTCGAACAGGTGGCGCAGCTTGCCGATCTCCGCGTCAGGCGCGTGCAGCGTCGCGAGGCGCGCCGACATGCTCTCGAGCGCCGCCCACATCTGGATCATCTCGATGATCTCGCGCTTGGACTTGCGCACGATGAAGATGCCCCGGCGCGGCACGGTGCGCACGAAGCCTTCCTGCTCGAGGATCGACAGCGCTTCGCGGATCGGCGTGCGGCTGACGCCGAGCGCCTGTGTCAGCTCGCGCTCATCGAGGCGCAGCGGCTGGCGCTGGCCATAGATGTCCGCGGCGGTGATCGCGTCCTTCAGCAGCACGTAAGCCTGGTCGCGCAGACTCACCGCGTTCAGCGGGGCGAGCGCCAGCTGTCCGGCCGCGCTGGCGAGTCTCGGCCTGACGATCGCGTTCATTAAACCCCCATCGCCCGCCCGACCCTCGCGGGCCGCGGGGCTGTCCGCACTCGCGGGCGCGTGCCGCTTCTGCCCACGTTCATGAAAGGTACCTTGGCCGGTAGCGCGTCCGCCGCCGTGCCGCTGCAGCATTTTACGGTGTTGCACTAAATGCGCCTTGATATATTACATGCCAGATTTTATAAATGGCGCCTGTCATTCCCTATCCTGGTGCAGCGTGTAACCCATGCCGTGTTCGCTGACCTCTTGCAGTGCAAAAGAGCGCTTGCCGGCACGCGGTGGTGCAAGACTTCAATGGATTGACAACTTGAAGATATATCACATATGGTCGCCGCGGGCTGAGACTGCCATGATTAGTTACAAGTAGAAAGTGGCGCCCGTGAGTCCTATGGGACGCAAGAGCCTTCCCTGCTCCGAACCTGTGCAGCCCCTGCGGCTGCGATCCCGGGCGTTGGCTGCGAATGATTCGCTCGAAAGTTACACCTTCAACTGAGGGGGAGCGCCAATGATCACCGATACGAATTCCGGGAGCCGCTCACTGTTCGCGAAGCCATGGATCCAGTTGGTGCTCGGCATCATCTGCATGATCGCCGTGGCCAACCTGCAGTACGGCTGGACCAACTTCGTCAATCCGATCGATGCCAAGTACCACTGGGGGCTGGCCGCGATCCAGTGGGCGTTCACCATCTTCGTGCTCATCGAGACCTGGCTGGTACCCGTCGAGGGTTATCTGGTCGATCGCTACGGGCCGCGTCCGGTGGTCATCGCCGGCGGCATCCTGGTGGCGCTCGCCTGGGCGCTCAACTCGGTGGCGAGCTCGCTTCCCATGCTGTACGTCGGCGCCATCCTCGGCGGCATCGGCACCGGCGCGGTGTACGGCACCTGCGTCGGCAACGCGCTGAAGTGGTTTCCGTTACACCGCGGTATCGCCGCCGGGCTCACCGCGGCCGGCTTCGGTGCCGGCGCAGCGGCCACCGTGGCACCGATCATCAAGATGATCAACACGGATGGCTACGAGCACGCCTTTCTGTTCTTCGGGCTGCTGCAGGGCGCAGTCGTGGTCATCGCCTCGTTCGGGTTGTTGGTGGCGCCCGCGGCACTGATCGCCGCGGCCCCCAAGCGCACTCAATCAGGCCGCGGCTTCTCCCCCACCGAGGTGCTGCGCAACCCGTGCTTCTGGGTTCTCTATGCCATGTTCGTGCTGGTCGCCGCCGGCGGCCTGGCGATCATCCCCAACGTCAAGCCGATCGTTAAGGACCTCGGTCTGACCAAGACGCCGGTGACCATAATCGGCATCACCATGGCCGCGGGCGCCTTCGCGCTGATCCTGCAGCGCATCTTCGACGGTATCGGCCGGCCGTTCTTCGGCTGGGTGTCCGACCATATCGGCCGCGAGAACACCATGGCGATCGCCTTCGTGATCGGGGCGATCGCGCTGTTCACGCTCACGCAGAGCGGCGCGGTGGCGATCGTGTTCGTGCTGGTCAGCGCGCTGTATTTCGGCGTGTTCGGCGAGATCTACAGCCTGTTCCCCGCCACGCAGGGCGACACGTTCGGCGCGAAGTTCGCCGCCGCCAACGCCGGCATGCTGTACACCGCCAAGGGCGCCGCTTCGCTGCTGGTGCCGCTTGCGACCAAGATCGGTGTCACTCACGGCTGGAACACCGTGTTTGCGATCGCGATGACCTTCAATCTGATCGCTGCCGCGCTCGGCCTGTTCGTGCTCAAGCCGATGCGCGTGCGTCACTTCGTCGCGGTACGTGCCGAAAGCGCGGCACCGCTCGCCGCGGGCGGCATGCAGCCTGCATCGGGTCGCTGAGCCGACGGAAGGAACCCACCGGAACGGGCCCGCGGGGCGCAGCAGCAGATCCGATCTGCGCTGCGCCCCGAACGGGTCGTGACAGGACTTTGGAGACATCATGAACGCCGCGACTCCCGTACCCGCCCCACCGGCAACCACCACCGCCGAAGACACCCTCAAGCGCAAGAGCCGCGAGGCCGGGGTCGTCTCGGGCGGGCATCTGGTGGCGAAGGCCCTCAAGAACGAGGGTGTCGACACGATCTTCACCCTGTGCGGCGGTCACATCATCGACATCTATGACGGCTGCATCGATGAGGGCATCCGCATCATCGATGTGCGTCACGAGCAGGTCGCGGCGCACGCCGCCGACGGCTACGCGCGCCAGACCGGCCGGCTCGGCTGCGTGGTCACCACTGCCGGCCCCGGCTGCACCAACGCGGTGACCGGGATCGCGACCGCCTTCCGCTCGGAGAGCCCGGTGCTGCACATCGGCGGCCAGGGGGCGCTGTCACAGCACAAGATGGGCTCGCTGCAGGATCTGCCGCACGTCGACATGATGTCGCCGATCACCAAGTTCGCCGCCACCGTGCCCGGCACCGAGCGCGTCGCCGATATGGTGTCGATGGCGGCGCGCGAGGCGTTCAACGGCGCCCCGGGGCCGGTGTACCTCGAGATCCCGCGCGACGTGCTCGACCGCGAGGTGGACGGGACCAAGGCCATCGTGCCGCAGCCCGGGCACTACCGCGCCTCGACCCGCTCGCTCGGGGATGTGCGCGACATCGAGCGCCTCGCCGACATTCTGGTGAATGCCGAGCGGCCGGCGATCCTCTACGGGCAGCAGGTGTGGGCAGCGCGCGGCCACGAAGAGGCGATCGCGCTGCTGCGCGGGCTGGACATTCCCGGCTACTTCAACGGCGGCAGCCGCGGGCTGCTGCCGCCCGGGGACCCGCACCATTTCGACCGTACCCGCGGCAATGCCTTCGCCGATGCCGACGTCATCGTCATCGTCGGCACCCCCTTCGACTTCCGCATGGGCTACGGGCGGCGCATCAGCAACAAGCTGAAGCTGGTGCAGATCGACATGGACTACCGCACCGTCGGCAAGAACCGCGACATCGATTTAGGCATCGTCGGCCACCCGGGCGCGATCCTCGGCGCGGTGCTGCAGGCGGCCAGCGGGCGGCTCAAGCCGGACAAGCGCCAGGCGCGCCAGCAGTGGATGAAGAAGCTCGCGGACGCGGAGGCGGCCGCCACCGAAAAGCTCATGCCGCTGTTCAAGTCGAACAACCGCCCGATCCATCCGTACCGCGTCGCCTGGGAGCTCAACGAGTTCCTCGCCGACAACACCATCTACATCGGCGACGGCGGCGACGTCGTCACCATCTCGGCGCAGGCGGTGCGCCCGCGCCGCCCCGGTCAATGGATGGATCCGGGCGCACTCGGCTCGCTCGGAGTGGGCACCGGCTTTGCGATCGCCGCCGGCCTCGCGCACCGCGACAAGGAAGTGCTGTGCTACTACGGCGACGGCTCCTTCGGCATGACCGCCTTCGACATGGAGACGGCCAACCGCTTCGGGGTGCCCTACATCGCGGTGATCGGCAACAACTCGGCCATGAACCAGATCCGCTACGGACAGCTGGCCAAATACGGTGAGGAGCGCGGCAACGTCGGCAACCTCCTTGGCGATGTGCCGTTCGGCAAGTTCGCCGAGATGCTCGGCGGCTACGGCGAGGAGGTGCGCGACCCGGCGCAGATCGCCCCGGCGCTGCAGCGCGCGCGCGAATCGGTACAGCGCCTGAAGCGCTCCGCGGTGATCAACATCTGGGTCGATCCGCGCGAGTACGCGCCCGGCACCAAGAACCAGACCATGTACAAGTAAAACGCCCGCCGGAGACTCATATGGGCAAGGCATTGGACGGCGTCCGCATCCTCGACTTCACGCACGTGCAGTCCGGTCCCACCTGCACCCAGCTGCTCGCCTGGTTCGGGGCCGACGTCATCAAAGTGGAGCGCCCCGGCACGGGCGATATCACCCGCGAGCAGCTGCGCGATATCCCCGATGTGGACAGCCTGTACTTCACCATGCTGAATCACAACAAGCGCTCGATCACCCTCGACACCAAGAACCCGCGCGGCAGGGCGGTGCTCGAGCGCCTGGTCAGGCACTGCGACGTGCTGGTCGAGAACTTCGCCCCCGGCGTGCTCGAGCGCATGGGCTTCTCCTGGGAGCGCGTGCAGCAGTTGAATCCGCGCATGATCGTCGCCTCGATCAAGGGTTTCGGCCCCGGGCCGTACGAGGACTGCAAGGTCTACGAGAACGTCGCGCAGTGCGCCGGCGGCGCTGCCTCGACCACCGGCTTCGACGACGGCCCGCCGCTCGTCACCGGGGCGCAGATCGGCGACAGCGGCACCGGGCTGCACCTGGCGCTCGGCATCGTCTGTGCGCTCTTCCAGCGCAACAGCACCGGCCGCGGCCAGCGGGTGCTCGCCGCCATGCAGGACGGCGTGCTGAACCTGTGCCGCGTGAAGCTGCGCGACCAGCAGCGCCTGGCGCGCACCGGCGTCATGCAGGAATACCCGCAGTATCCGGACGGCAAGTTCGGCAGCGCGGTGCCGCGCGCCGGCAACGCCTCCGGCGGCGGCCAGCCGGGCTGGATCATCAAGTGCAAGGGCTGGGAGACCGATCCCAACGCCTACCTGTACTTCATCACCCAGGCGCCGGTGTGGAAGGAGATCTGCAAGATCATCGGCAAGGAAGAGTGGATCACCCATCCGGACTACGCCACGCCCAACGCGCGGCTGCCGCGCCTGAAGGAGGTGTTCGCTACCGTGGAAGCGTGGACCATGCAGCGCTCCAAGTTCGAGGCCATGGCGGAGTTCAACAAGCACGACATCCCGTGCGGGCCGATCCTGTCGATGGAGGAGCTGGCCGCCGAGCCGTCGCTGCGCGCCAGCAGCACGGTGGTGGAAGTGGATCATCCGAAGCGCGGTCAATATCTCAGCGTCGGCAATCCGATCAAGTTGTCCGACAGCCCCACCGAGGTGAAGCGCTCGCCGCTGCTCGGCGAACACACCGCGGAAGTTCTGAGCGAGCTCGGCCTGTCCCAAGCCGAGATCGCCTCGCTACGCACGGACAAGGTGACCTGAATGGCACTGGACAAGACCGCCGTCCGGCGGCTGCTGGATGAGGCGAAAAGCGCCGGCCGCAGCGCGCTCACCGCGCCCGAGGCGAAGCAGCTGTGCGAGGCGTACGGCATCCGCATCCCGCAGGAAGCCGTCGCCGGCAACGCCAGCGAGGCGGCGCAGCTTGCGAGCCGACTCGGTTTCCCGGTGGTCATGAAGATCGTCTCGCCCCAGATCCTGCACAAGACCGAAGCCGGCGGCGTGGTGGTCGGGGTAAACAACGCCCAGGCCGCGCAGCAGGCCTTCGACACCATCGTCGCCAACGCGCGCCGCTACAAGGCGGACGCCACCATCGAGGGCGTGCAGGTGCAGCAGATGCTCACCGGCGGCCAGGAAGTGATCATCGGGGCGGTGACCGATCCGGCGTTCGGCAAGCTGGTGGCCTTCGGCCTCGGCGGGATCCTGGTGGAGGTGCTGAAGGACATCACCTTCCGCCTGGCGCCGGCGACACGCGAGGAGGCGCTGTCGATGCTCGACGGCATCGCGGCGGCGGAGATCCTGCGCGGCGTACGCGGCGCCCCGGCGGTGGACCGCGAGGCGCTCGCCACCCTGATCGTGAACGTCTCGCAGCTGGTGGCCGACTTCCCGGAGATCTCCGAGCTCGATCTGAACCCGGTGTTCGCCACGCCCGAGGGCGCGACCGCCGCCGACGTGCGCGTGGTGCTCGACTTCAAGCCGCAGCCGGCCCGCTACCGTCCCAGCCAGGAAGTGATCGTGCGGCAGATGAACCGCATCATGAGGCCGGACGCGGTGGCGGTGATCGGCGCCTCGGCGGAGAGCGGCAAGATCGGCAACTCGATCATGAAGAACCTGATCAACGGCGGCTACCAGGGGGCGATCTATCCGATCCACCCGAACGCCACCGAGATCATGGGCCGCAAAGCCTACAAGAGCGTCAAGGACGTCCCCGGCGTCATCGACGTCGCGGTGTTCGCCATCCCCGCCAAGTTCGTCGCGCAGGCGCTCACCGAGGTCGGCGAGAAGAAGATCCCGGGTGCGGTGCTGATCCCGTCAGGTTTCGCCGAGACCGGCAACGTCGCCGGCCAGGAGGAGATCGTGGCGGTGGCGCGCAAGTACGACATCCGTCTCATGGGGCCGAACATTTACGGCTTCTACTACACGCCGAAGAACCTGTGCGCGACCTTCTGCACCGCCTACGACGTCAAGGGCGGCGCGGCCCTGTCCTCGCAGTCGGGCGGCATCGGCATGGCGATCATCGGCTTCTCGCGCTCGGCGAAGATGGGCGTGTCGGCGATCGTCGGTCTCGGCAACAAGTCCGACATCGACGAGGACGACCTGCTGACCTTCTTCGAGCAGGACGAGCACACCCAGATCATCTGCCAGCACCTGGAGGACCTGAAGGACGGCCGCGCGTTCGCGGAAGTTGCCAAACGCGTGTCGAAGCAGAAGCCGGTAGTGGTGCTCAAGGCCGGGCGCACCAGCATGGGGGCGCGCGCCGCCAGCTCGCACACCGGCGCGCTAGCGGGCAACGACAAGATCTACGAGGACGTCTTCCGGCAGTCGGGCGTCATCCGCGCGCGCTCGCTGCGCGACCTGCTGGACTTCGCCCGCGGTATCCCGGTGCTGCCGCAACCGAAGGGCAACAACGTGGTGATCATCACCGGCGCCGGCGGCTCGGGCGTGCTGCTCTCGGATGCCTGCGTGGACAACCAGTTGTCGCTGATGGCGATGCCGCCAGATCTCGACGCCGCCTTCCGCAAGTTCATTCCGCCCTTCGGCGCCGCCGGCAACCCGGTCGACATCACCGGCGGCGAGCCGCCGACCACCTATCAGAACACGGTGCGCCTGGGGTTAGAGGACCCGCGCATACACGCGCTGATCCTCGGCTACTGGCATACGATCATCACTCCGCCGATGGTGTTTGCGCGGCTGATGGTGGAGGTGGTGCAGCAGATGCGCGATCAGGGCATCGTCAAGCCGGTGGTGGCATCACTCGCCGGTGACGTCGAGGTCGAGGAAGCCTCCGAATACCTCTATCAGCACGGCATCCCCGCCTACGCCTACTCGACCGAGATCCCGGTCGCGGTGCTCGGCGCGAAATACCGCTGGGCGCGCGGCGCCGGGCTGATACCACCGGTGTAACAAGGGCACGTCTTAACACGGAAACGTTGGGGAAAGGTCTTGAAGTCGCAGGTCTCGGTTCAAACACTCGCAAGGGGGATTCTTATGTGTGGCACCAGAGCGTTTAGATCGCTGCTCGCGCTTCTCGCGGCTGCAGTGGTCATTTTCAGCTACCCGGCAGCAGGCGTCGCGCAGTCCACGGACCCGGGCATGCAGGACCGCATGCGCGACCTGCAGCAGCAGATCGATCAGCTCAATCAGCAGCTCAAGCAGATGAGAGAGGATCAGGCAAAGACCCAGCAGCAGGTGCAGGCCACGCAGCAGCAGGCGAGCACCGCGGCCCAGCAGGTGAGCGCCACGCAGAAGAAGGTTGAGGCGACCGACAAGTTCTTCAATGACTTCATGAAGGGCTTCTTCGGAACCCTCGACATGTCAATCGATGCGACCACCAAGGGCATGAGCGACATGCTGGCGTTCCCCTATACCTGCACGGGTCCGGGCGGCACCCAGCCCTGCAGCATTCCGCCAGGCACTTCGCCGAAGATGACGCCGAACTGGGGACCCAGCCCGTACGGGCGGGTGGGCTGGATGGCCATGATGTCCAGCAACGGCTCCAACGTCGGCTACCGCGGCACGCACAAGATCGACGGCACCACGGTCGACTTCGTCTACCAGGTGTCGACGGCGATGAACCTCGCGGCCGCCCCGGGGCTGCAGGACACCTGGACCAAGCAGTCGAACACCGTGCTGGGCGCGGTCGGGCTCGGCGACACCTACGTCGGCTTCAAGGAAAAGAGCCTCGGCACGCTCAAGTTCGGCACCATGTACATGCCCTACAAGACCTCGACCGACCGCATGAATCCGTTCTCCGGCGGTCTGGGTGACTACTCGGTCGTCATGGGCAACACCGGTGGCGACAACCGCATCGAGTTCGGGACGCGCGCCGACCACGTGATGGTGTACAACTCGCCCACCTGGGCTGGCGTGAGCTTCGATGCGGCATACCAGTTCGGACAGAATCCGGACCCGTACAACAACATCGTGTCGCTCGGGGGCACCGACTGCTACGGCGGCAACCTCGCGGGCAGCGGCAACCTGCCGCTCAACTGCGACGACGGTGGCTACAACTACGGCTACAGCTTCGACATCAAGTACGAGCTGGGCGGGCTGTACCTCACCGCCGCCTATGAGCTGCATGGCGGCGTGAACCGCAGCAGCGACGGCGTCGGCTCGAACAACCCGATCTACGGGGCGCTGCTCGGCCCCCCCGGGGCAAATGGCTGTGCGACGCCTGCCAACGCGACGAGCCTGAAAATACTGGACTGGACAGACTACAACGCGCTCTGTGCGGAGTTCCCGGGTGCGGCCGCAGTGGGCACACCCGAGTACAACGCGTTCTATGACACGGCCAACGAATACGCGATCAAGGCCGGCGTTCAGTACACCTTCGCCTTCGGGCTGACGATCGACTACATCTTCGAGAGCCTGCATCGCCAAGTGCCGCAGATCCTCGAGTTCCAGAACGAGCGCCAGCGCAACGGCGATTGGCTGGCGCTCGAATACAACTTCAACGGCGGACGGGATCGGCTCGCGGCCGGCTGGGCACACGCCGGGGCGTCGGTGGGCGATCCGGGTGGACAGCACAACTTCAACCCGAACGGCGGCGGCGACAACGAGGCCAACATGTACACCATCGGCTGGTGGCACAAGCTCGACAAGCAGCTCAGCTGGTATCTGCAGGCCGCCGACACCTCGAACGATCTCAATGCCCACTATGACATCGGCGCCGGTGGTCATGGCATCAAGACGGACTGCCACGATGCGACCCACCCGCAGTTCATCGACTACAGCAGCGCGGGCCCAACGACCTGGGGTGGTTGCCATGAGATCGGCGTCTCGACGGGGGTGAACTTCAAGTTCTGAGGCGCTCGCGGTTCCTGGGAGTGCGACCGGCTCCTCTGGCGGCCCGGCACGACCTGAGCGGCCTACTCACAGCAGTCACGCTGGGAGTAACCGCTCTGGTCGCGTCGTCGGAAACGCTCGCGCAGGCAAACTCCGCAGCGGCGTCGCGCAGCGACCCCCGGGCCGAGGTCGTGGTCACCGCCGAATCGGACGTGCGGCTGGCCGCGAAGGTGCAACAGGCGCTGGAGAGCGATCCGTACATCTACACGGGCCATATCAGCATCAGCGCCGCAGGCGGCGTCGTACGGGTGGAGGGCATGGTCGAGGATCCCTTTGACATGCTGCAGATCCTGCGCCTGGCGCGCCGCATCGCCGGCAGGCGGCAGGTGATCAACGAAATCGAGGTGACGACTGGCAGCGTGGACCACGATTGAGCGCCACGCGAAGAGCTGCGCGAGCGCTCACGCTCGCAATGCCGGCCACTCGCTGGCGCTGCGGACCTGAGATACCATCGGATCGACTTGTCAGGAGGAAAGTATCTTGCCCTCACCCACACACCGCACGGGCCGTGCCGCTGTCGCAATGGCGCTGCTCGCCAGCCTGCTCGGCTGCGCCACGCCGCGGACCGAGGCTCAAAAGCAAGCCGACGAGGCCATTGCCGCGCGCGTCGACGGTGCGCTGCAGGCGGACAAGCTGCTCTACGCCAAGCACATCACCGTTCATGCCGATAACGGCGTCGTGCGCCTCACCGGCTTCGTCTGGGAGGCGCCCGATCTCGAGGAGGCGCAACGCATCGCCGCGGGCGTCGACGGCGTGCACGGGGTGGTAAACGACTTGGAGCTGCAGCGCAACGGGCTGGGCGACTCGCCGGTATCACGCTAGCCGGGGAGCCGGTGCTGTGAACCGACGGGCCCGTCCATGGTCGTAAAGGGCACGTCGCCGGCTCACGCCCGGGAGATCGATTCTGAAGGGCCGATCACATCGATGGACTGCGGCGCTCATCGCCGCCGGCGCACTGGCAGCGTCCTGCGCAACGACAGCGCCCGCCCCGGCGCCGTCGCGGGCGCAGAACGGCGAGCCGCCAGCACAGAGCAGCGGCGATGATGTGCTCGCCAACAACGTGTACGCGGCGCTGGACGCAGATCCCGTTTACTTCTACCGCCACGTCAATGTTCGGGTACACCGCGGGATCGCCGACCTCAGCGGTTACGTGTGGAGCACGGACGCCATCTACCGTGCGCGGGAGATCGCGCGCACCGTGCCCGGGGTGCGGCGGGTCGTGACCAGCCACCTGGAGCTCGAGCGCGAAGGCCGCGCCAACGGCGTCACCCGCTAACGCGGGCTTCGCGACGGGCGATTGACCGCAGCGCGCTCACGCCTTACGGCGAGGCTGACGGCGGCAGCGACATCAGCGGCGCGGCAGCGGTGCGCCTGACCACGACCCAGTTGACCAGCCCGATGCCGATGGTGAGCAGCAGCACGACGGACTTGCCGAAGTCCACCCGCGTCAGCAGCACGATGCAGATCGCGATTCCCAGCCCGGGCAGCAGCCAGCCGCCCGGCAGGCGAAACGCGGCCGCCTGCGGCTGCATCCGCCGCAGCACCGGCACGGCGGCGCACACCAGGATGTAATAGGCGATGCGCGCCACCGCCGACAGCGTCACGTTCCAGGAGAAGCTCGCGAACTGCGAGAATCCCCATACCAGCGCGGCGAACACCACGATCGAGACGTAAGGGGTGTGCAGTCGCGGGTGGATGCGGCCGAACACGGCGGGGAAGTCACCGCGCTCGGCCAGCGCGAACATCGAACGGGGCACGGTGAGGAGGTTGGCGCTCAGGTAGCCATAGACCGAGACCAACGCACCGAGCGAGATCAGCGCGGCCCCCGCGGGCCCCAGCACCACGCGCGCCGCATCCGCCAGCGGACGCTGGCTGTGCGCCGGATCGGCCAATACGCTCACCACGATGAGCTGCAGCAGGCTATAGAGCGCAGCGACGACGGCGAGCGCCACGAACAGCGCGAAAGCCACGTCCCCGCGCGGATTGCGCGCCTCGCCCATGGGGTTGAGCGCCGCCTCGTAGCCGCCATAGGCGAACAGCAGCAGCAGCATCGCCTTCAGCCAGTCGTCGTAGCCTGCGAGCGGCGGCGGCAGCGCGACCGGCGGGTGCACGGCAAGCCACGCGACTCCCGCCACGGACACCAGTCCCAGCGCCAGCAGCTTGGCGACCACCGAGACGTTGCTCATGAGCGTACCGGCGCCGACGCCGCGATAGTTGACCGCCGCCAGTGCGCTTAAGAAAGCGCTGATCAGCAGCAGGCGCGGCAGCGGCTGGGTCGCCGCCGGCCAGAACTCCCCGACATACGCCACGAACAGGTTCATGCCCGCCGCGCACGCCGTCAGCCGTGTCAGCAGCGACATCCAGCCGACCTGCAGCCCGATCAGCCGGCCGAAGGCGCGCCGCAGGTAGAGGTAGGTTCCGCCGGTCTCGGTGAACTGCGAGGCGACCTCGGCATAGCAGGCGATGATCACGCCCATCCCCACACCCGCCGCGAGCACCGCGAGTGGGCTCAGGCGGCCCAGCAATCCCGCCACGGTTGCGGGCAGGCCGAAGATGCCGCTGCCCACGATGCAGTTGATCGCGAGTGCTACCATGCTCCAGCGGCCGATGGCGCGGCGCAGCTGCGGCTGGAAGTGGCGCGGCGGTACCTGCATAGGCGTGCCCTTGTATCCCGTGCGCTATTCCTACGCAACACACCTCGAATGCAGCCTCACCGGCGAGCGTCACGACATCGCCCGGCTGCAGGGCCTGTCGCAGGCGGGCAAGCCGCTGCTGGTGCGCTACGACCTCGCCGCGCTCGGGCGCGAGTTGTCGCGCAGCGCGATCGAAGCGCGGCCGTCGGGACTGTGGCGCTGGCAGGAGCTGCTGCCGGTGCCGGCGCCGGATTACGCCGTGAGCCTCGGCGAGATCGAGACGCCGCTGGTACCGCTGTCCAACAGCCAGCGGCCCCACGGGTTTCGCCCACCGCTCGTCAAGGACGAAGGCCGCCTGCCCACCGGCTCCTTCAAGGCCCGCGGGCTGTGCCTTGCGGTGTCGATGGCGCTCACTCACGGTGTGCAGCGCGTCGCGATTCCCACCAACGGCAATGCCGGCGCGGCGCTCGCCGCCTACGCCGCACGGGCCGGCATCGAGGCGTTCTGCTTCTGTCCCGACGATACCCCGGAGATCAACCTCAGCGAGATTGCGCTGCAGGGTGCTTCGGTGTGGCGCGTCAACGGACTGATCAACGATTGCGCGCGGCTGGTGCAGGCCGGCTGTGCGCAGTTCGGCTGGTTCGACATGTCGACGCTCAAGGAGCCCTACCGCATCGAGGGCAAGAAGACCATGGGACTGGAGCTCGCTGTGCAGATGCAATGGCAGCTGCCGGACGCGGTGTTCTATCCAACCGGCGGCGGCACCGGACTCATCGGCATGTGGAAGGCCTGGCAGGAGCTCGCCGAGCTCGGCTGGATCAGCGGCCCGCTGCCGCGCCTCGTCGCCGTACAGGCGAGCGGCTGCGCTCCGATCGTGAGGGCCTTCGACGCCGGTGCCACCACCGCCACACCCTGGGAGAACGCCCACACCATCGCCGCAGGAATTCGCGTGCCGGCAGCGCTCGGTGATTTCCTGATTCTGCGCGCCCTGCGCGACAGCGGCGGCTTCGCGCTCGCAGTGCCCGACGAGCGGATCGACGCGGCGCGCGCGCACGTCGCCGCCGCCGACGGGTTGCTGCTGTGTCCGGAAGGCGCGGCGACCTACGCGGCTTATCTCGAAGCGGTGCGCACGGCGCGCCTCGCGCCGACCGATACGGTGGTGCTGTTCAATTGCGCCAGCGGCCTGAAATATCCGCTGCCGCCGGTGTCCGAGCGCATGGACCTGCAGCAGCCTTTCACTTCCGGCATGCGGCGGCGCGCCCTGCCCTCACCCTAGGCACTTGCCCGAACGCTAGGACGGCGGCGGTGTCAGGGTGCGCGCCAGCAGGTGGCTGAGCGCGTAGACGCTGTCGATGTGTGGTATCGGCGTACGCGTCAGCCCTGCGAGCTCCGCAACCGAGCCCAGCAGGGCGTCGATCTCCAGCGGCCGTCCGGCCTCGACATCCTGCAGCATCGAGGTCTTGTGCTTGCCGACTTTCTCGGCGCCGGCGATGCGCCGCTCGAGCGGTACCCGGAAAGTGATCCCGAGCTTGTGCGCGATGGTCTGCGCTTCGGTCATCATCGCCACCGCCAGCTCGCGCGTCGGCGGGCACTGGCAGATGTCCACCAGCGTCGCCCGGGTGAGCGCGCTGATGGGATTGAAGGTGAGGTTGCCCCAGAGCTTCAGCCAGATCTCGGCCCGAATGTCGCTGAGCACCGGCGACTTCAGCCGCCCGTTGCTCAGGCACTGCGCGATGCGGGTGACGCGCTCGCTGCTCGTGCCGTCGGGCTCGCCCACCGGAAAACGATCGCCTTCGATCACCTTCACCACGCCCGGCGCCACCAGCTCGGCCGCCGGGTACACCACGCAACCGATCACCCGCGAGGCGGGGATGTTGCGGCTGACGAGCCCGTCGGGATCGACGCTGCGCAGCACGGTACCGGCGAGCTCGCCGCCGTGCTCGTGGAAATACCAGTAGGGAATGCCGTTCTGCATGGTCACGACCGCGGTGTGCGCGCCGAACAGCCGCGGGACGTCGGCGGCGATGGCCCCCAGCTGGTGCGCCTTGACCGCGAGAATCACCACGTCCTGCTCATCGGGCTCGCCATAATCGCAGGTGGCGCTGACGTCACGCGCCACCTCCTCGCTGCCGTCGCTGGCGATGAGCTTGACGCCGTGCGCGCGCACCGCCTCGAGATTCGCGCCGCGCACCATGAAGGTCACCTGTTCGCCGCCGAGCGCGAGCCGTGCCCCTACGTACCCGCCGATCGCACCGCAGCCGATGATGGCAATCTTCACAGATGACTTTCCACGAGTAGCGCGGCGCTAAAGCCGGGAGATGTTAAATTGGCGCCGGGAAAGGCGAAGGGCCTGTTCCCTTGCGGTGCCAGAGATATAACACAGCGCCGCGGGCAGATTAAAGCTTGGCGCGTGCCGCGCCGCCTTTCAGCGGCCCGGCGGCGGCGGCGGGTCGTCGCGCCGCTTCCGCGGGAGCGTCCAATGGGTAGCTGCTGTCAGGCACCGCCGCCGTGCGTGACGGGTGCGAGCTCGGCCCACTCCGCGTCGCTGTAGAGCCGCGAGCGGGTGAGGAAGCGCAACCCTTGCGGCCCTTCGAGCGAGAACATGCCGCCGTGGCCTTGGACGACGTCGATGATCAGGTGAGTGTGCATCCAGTACTCAAACTGCGACTCGCTCATATAGAACGGCTGGCCGCCGATCTCCCCCAGCAGCACGTCGGCCTCAGCCACCAGGAATTCGCCGCGCCCGAAGCACATCGGCGAGCTGCCGTCGCAGCAGCCGCCCGACTGGTGAAACATCAGCGGACCGTGCCGGCCCTGCAGCTCGGCGATGAGCTGCAGGGCCGCCGGCGTTGCGCTCACGCGCGTGGCCATCGCGGGCTCGTCAGAAGAAACCGAGCGCCTTCGGTGAGTAGCTCACCAGGAGGTTCTTGGTCTGCTGGTAGTGATCGAGCATCATCTTGTGCGTCTCACGCCCGATACCCGACTGCTTGTAGCCGCCGAAGGCCGCATGCGCGGGATAGGCGTGGTAGCAGTTGGTCCACACGCGTCCCGCCTGGATGGCACGCCCCATGCGGTAGCAGGTGTTGGCATCGCGCGACCACACGCCGGCGCCGAGGCCGTAGAGCGTGTCGTTGGCGATCTCGAGGGCCTGCGCCTCGTCCCTGAAGGTCGTGACCGACACCACCGGACCGAAGATCTCCTCCTGGAACACCCGCATCTTGTTGTGGCCACGCAGCACCGTCGGCTGCATGTAGTAGCCCTCCTCCAGGCCGCTGTTGATCATGGCGCGATTGCCGCCGGTCAGCACCTTGGCGCCTTCCGCCCGGGCGATGTCCATATAGGAGAGGATCTTCTGCAGCTGCTCGCTGGAGGCCTGGGCGCCGATCATGGTGGCCGGATCGAGCGGGTCGCCCTGCTTGATGCTGGCGACGCGCTTCAGGGCGCGCTCGATGAAGCGCTCGAAGATCGATTCCTGCACCAGCGCGCGCGACGGGCAGGTGCACACCTCACCCTGGTTCAGCGCGAACATCACGAAGCCCTCGAGCGCCTTGTCGAAGAAGGCGTCGTCCTTGGCGCACACGTCCTCGAAGAAGACGTTGGGCGACTTGCCGCCGAGCTCGAGCGTCACCGGGATCAGGTTCTGTGAGGCGTACTGCATGATCAGCCGCCCGGTGGTGGTCTCGCCGGTGAAGGCAACCTTGGCGATGCGCTTGCTGGAAGCGAGCGGCTTGCCCGCTTCGACCCCGAAGCCGTTCACCACGTTGAGCACCCCGGGGGGCAGCAGATCGCCGATCAGCTCGAGCGCAATCAGGATCGACAGCGGCGTCTGCTCGGCCGGCTTCAATACCACGCAGTTGCCGGCGGCGAGCGCTGGCGCCATCTTCCAGGTGGCCATCAGCAGCGGGAAGTTCCACGGAATGATCTGCGCGACCACGCCGAGCGGCTCGTGGTAGTGATAGGCGACGGTATCCTCGTCGATCTGGGCAATCGAGCCTTCCTGCGAGCGTATGCAGCCGGCGAAGTAGCGGAAGTGGTCGATGGCGAGCGGCAGATCGGCCGCCATGGTCTCGCGGATCGGCTTGCCGTTGTCCCAGGTCTCCACCGTCGCCAGGTAATCGAGATTCGCCTCCAGACGGTCGGCGATCTTGTTGAGGATCACCGCGCGCTCGGCCGCGGAGGTCTTGCCCCACTTGGCCCTGGCGGCATGCGCGGCATCGAGGGCCGCCTCGACGTCCTCCGCGCCGGAGCGCGGGATCTCGCACAATGCGTGGCCGGTCACCGGAGTGACATTCTCGAAATAGTTGCCCTTGACCGGCGGTACCCACTTGCCACCGATGTAGTTGGCGTAACGCTTCTTGAAATTCACCTGCACGCGCCCATGCGTGCTGGGCTCGATATTCACGCTGCTCACGGCCTTCCCCTTGTAGTTACATTTCTGAAAGCCTGGGAGCGCGCAGCGCTGCAGGCGTCAGGGGCGACTGTAGGACGATCTGCCAAACTGTGAAATGCGTACTTATACGGGTCGGCCGCCCCGCGCCGCAGCACGCACCGGCAGCCGGCAGCGCGTCAGGTGTCTCGCGCCGTCCTCAGGAGCCCCAGCGCGGTGGGCGTTTCTCGATGAAGGCCTGCACCCCTTCGAGCGCCGCCGCGTCCATCATGTTGCAGGCCATGGCGCTGCCCGCCGCCTCGTAGGCGGCCGCGAGCGGCAGCTCGCCCTGGCGGTAGAACAACTCCTTGCCGAGCGCGATCGCGCTGCGTGGCTTGGCGATGATGCTGGCGACCAGCCGCTCGACCTCGGCATCGAGCTGTGCGGGCTCGGCGACGCGATTGACGAGACCGCGCGCGCGCGCCTGCTCCGCGTCGATGAACTCGCCGGTCACCAGCATCTCGAACGCCTGCTTGCAGCCGACATTGCGCGACAGCGGCACCGCCGGTGTCGAGCAGAACAGGCCCAGGTTCACTCCGCTCACCGCGAAGCGCGCCTCGCGCGAGGCCACGGCCAGGTCGCACTGCGCCACCAGCTGACAGCCGGCGGCGGTGGCGATCCCCTGCACGCGCGCGATCACCGGTACGCTGAGGCGGCGCAGCGTCAGCATCATGCGGCTGCACTGCGCGAACAGCCCCTGGTAGTACTCGGCTGAAGGGTGCGCGCGCATCTCGCGCAGGTCGTGCCCGGCGCAGAACGCCTTGCCGCCCGCGGCCAGCACCAGCACCCGTGCCGTGGCATCGCCTTCGAGCGCATCGAGCTCCTGCTGCAGAGCGCCGAGCAGCTCTTCCGACAGGGCGTTGAAGGCCTGCGGGCGATTCAAGGTCAGCGTCACCGCGCCGCGCGCATCGCGCGTGCGCAGCACTGGCGGTTCCGTGCTCGTCATGGCTCACTCCTTACTCTTAGACGCGCTCACTCGATGGCGCTCGCCGAGCGCGCCCGCTGGCGCAGCAGGTACTTCTGAATCTTGCCGGTGGCGGTCTTCGGGATGTCCTCGAAGCGCACCTCGCGCGGGATCTTGTAGCCGGCGAGCAGCGTGCGGCAATGCGCGATCAGCTCCGTGGCCGTCGCCGCCGCACCGGCCTTGAGCTCCACGTAGGCGAGCGGCGTCTCGCCCCACTTCGGATCGGGGCGCGCCACCACCGCGCAGGCCATGACGGCCGGGTGGCGGTAGAGCGCATCCTCCACCTCCAGCGAGCTGATGTTCTCACCGCCGGAGATGATCACGTCCTTGCTGCGGTCGCGGATCTTCACGTAGCGGTCGGGCTCGAGCACCGCCAGATCCCCGGTGTGAAACCAGCCGCCGGCGAACGCCTGCGCGGTGGCCTTGGGGTTCTTCAGGTAGCCCTTCATGACGATGTTGCCACGGAACATGATCTCGCCGAGCGCCTCACCGTTCGCGGGCACCTCGCTCATGGTCGCGGGGTCCAGGACCGTCATCCCTTCTTCCAGCACGTAGCGCACACCTTGACGCCCGTTGAGCCGGGCCTGTTCCCCGATGCTCTGCTGTGCCCAGTGCGGGCGCTTGGCGGCGACCGTCGCCGGGCCGTAGGTCTCGGTGAGCCCATAGGCGTGGGTGAGCTCGAAGCCGATCCTCGCCATGCCCTCGATCATCGCCGCGGGCGGCGCCGCGCCGGCTACCATGCCGCGCACGCGCCAGTCTATCCCCTGGCGCAGCTGCGGATCGGCGTTGATCAGCAGGTTGTGCACGATGGGCGCGCCGCAGTAGTGGTCCACGCGATGCGCGGCGATGGCCTCCAGCATCGCCCGGATCTCGACCTTGCGCAGGCACACGTGGGTGCCAGCGAGCATCGCCACCGTCCAGGGGAAACACCAGCCGTTGCAGTGGAACAGCGGCAGCGTCCACAGGTACACCGGAAAGTGCGGCATGGACCAGACGCTGGCGTTGGACACCGCGTTCAGATATGCGCCGCGATGATGGGTAACCACGCCCTTGGGGTTGCCGGTGGTGCCGGAGGTATAGGAGACGGCGATCGCATCCCACTCGTCCCGCGGCCCCTCGAGATGCGCCAGCGGTGCGTGCCGTGCCAGCAGCGCCTCGTACTCGTGCGCACCGAGCCGCTCGCCGTCACCCCGGTACTCGCTATCACACACGTCGATGACCAGCGGCGTGCGGCCGTGTTCCTCGCGCAGCACGCGCAGCACCTCCCGTGTCAGCGGCGCGAACTCGCGATCGGTGATGAGTACCGCCGCCTCGCAGTGCTGCAGCTGCCAGGCGAGCAGCGGTGCGTCCAGCCTGATGTTCAGGGTGTTGAGCACCGCATTGAGCGCCGGCACCGCGTAGTGCGCTTCCACCATCTCGGGCGTATTGGGCAGCAGCGTGCTCACGGTGCTCCCGCGCCCCACGCCCAGGGCCTGCAACGCCGCGGCCAGTCGCGCGGCGCGCTCGCGCGTCTCGCGCCACCGGTAGCGGCGGCTACCGTGTATCACCGCCGGCAGATCGCCGAAAACTTCCGCGCTGCGCTCGACGAAACTCACCGGCGACAACGGCACGAAGTTGGCAGGGTTCCTGTCCAGATCCTGGTCGTAGATGCTCATGGCCGTTAGCCCTGCGTTTCAGAAATCGCGGAACTTTATCGCGGCGTGCGAGCCGTCGCAGAACGGCTTGTTCTTCGATGCGCCGCAGCGGCACAGGGTGACGCGGTTGCGCACCTCGTAGGCAAAGCCATCGGCGGCGATCACCGGGATGCCCCCGCGCAGCCACAGCGGGCCGCTCACCGCTTCGAGCGGATCCTCGCTGACCCCGATCGAAACCGGCAACGCCTGCTCGTGTGCCCTGGGAGCGCCGTGATCCCAGGCCGCCAACCGTCCCGACGGGCACTGATTCACCTGCCGCACGAACTGGGTTCGCACCTCGGGGTCATCGGTGCGCGTCACCTGGTTCCAGACCTGGCCGTCCCGGTCGCAGAAGCGCGCGAAGGCGCACAGCGATTCCGCGTCCGTCAGGTCGAGCGCCGGGCCTTCCATGAGCTGCGCCTGGGCACTATAGGGCTCACGGCGCGCCGTCTCGGTGCCGTTGAAGCGCACGCGCGTATGGCTGCCGTCGCAGAAAGGCTTTTGGGCGGAGTGCCCGCAACGACACAGGGCGTAGCTCTCCTGCGCCGGCCACGGATCGCTTTCGCGCCAGTCCTGGGAGTCGCCTGCGGCGTCGGCGAGGATCGTCTGTTTGGCGAGCGGCACGCCGCCGCTGACCAGGTAGGGGCCGTTCTTCGCGACGACCACCTTAGGTCTACCCCGGGGTGCGGACATGACGGGTTCTCCTGTGGCGCGAGCTACGCTGCGCGCACTTAGCCTGAACCAGACCCGCCCGATCGACAAGGGTATGGCCGCGAAGGGGCGGCACTGCCGATAATGCCGGCAACGGCGGGGGCAATGCCGCCTTCGTGGTAGCCGCGCACATGAGCCGAAAATCATCTCACCTCGAAGGCCTGCCGGCGCCGCTCGGCCGGAAACGCTATGCCCGCGAGCTGCGGCGGCTGCAGATCGAGCTGGTGAAGCTGCACCGCCAGGTGATCGCCCGCGGCTACAAGGTGCTGGTGATCATCGAGGGGCGTGACTGTGCCGGCAAGGACGGCACCATCAAGCGCATCGTCGCGCACCTGAGCCCGCGCGAGGTGCGGATCGTGGCGCCCGGCAAGCCGAACAGCCGCGAACAGAGCGAATGGTACTTCCAGCGCTTCGTCGCGCATCTGCCGGCGGCGCAGGAGATCGTGCTGTTCAACCGCAGCTGGTACAACCGCGCCGGCGTCGAGTACGTCATGAAATTCTGTACCCGCCGCGAGCGCGATGCGTTCCTGCAGAGCGCGCCGCGCTTCGAGCGCATGCTGGCGCGTTCCGGGATCTTCGTGCTCAAGTACTATCTCGACATCAGTCGCGCCGAGCAGAAACGGCGGCTGCGGGCGCGCCGCCACGACCCGCTCAAGCAATGGAAGATCAGCCCGGTGGACGAGGCGGCGCAGAAGCACTGGCGCGACTACAGCCGCGCGCGCGACACCATGTTCCTCGCCACCCATCAGGCCGAGGCGCCGTGGATCGTGGTGCGGGCCGACGACAAGCACCATACGCGCCTCAACGTCATCCGCGACATGCTGGCGCGCATTCCCGCCCCGGAAGTCGACCGCCGCCGCACCCGCCCGGACCTGCGCGTGGCGCGCGAATTCAGCGAGGAGCTGATCAGCTCGGGTTGGATTGCCCGCTGAGGGCGACGGACCACACGCGGCGCGGCCGCGCACTTGCTACACTCACCTGCGTGACGCTCGCCTTAGGACCTGACGCCATGACCGCGCCCGGTCGGTACGCTCAATGAGCGCGCCGCGCCCTGCAGCCCCCTCGCGGGCAATGCAGGCACTGATGTTCGCCGGCGTCGCCCTCGTCATGCTCGGCAACTACTACGGGTATGACTCCATCGGCCCGGTGGCGGAGCAGCTGTCGCGCGAGCTCGGCTACAGCGATACCCAGATCGGCACGCTGAACGCGATCTACAGCCTGCCCAACATTTTCCTGGTGGTGATCGGCGGGCTGCTGGTGGACCGCTTCAGCGCACGCCGCATGGTGCTCGCCACCACCGCGCTGTGCCTGGTGGGTGCGGTGGTGACCGCGGTCGGCGCGCAATTTCCGCTCATGGCCAGCGGCCGGCTGCTGTTCGGCATCGGCTCCGAGACGCTGGTGGTGGCGGTCATGGTAGCGCTCGCCCAGTGGTTCAACGGCCGCTACTTCGCACTGCTGTTCGCGCTGAACACCAGCGTGGCGCGCATGGGCTCGTATCTGGCCGACCGCTCGCCGTCCTTTGCCAGCGATCTGTACGCCAGGGGCTGGCAGCCGCCGCTGTGGCTGGCGGCGGGCTTTGCCGCGGCGTCGCTCGCCGGGGCGCTGCTGTACTTCTACATCGACCGGCGCGAGGAGCCGCGCGGCACGCTGGCGCTGGCCCCCGCGCCGGAGCGCTTCAACTGGCGCCACGTGCTCTCCTTCCGCAAGGAGTACTGGCTGCTGGTGGCGGTGTGCGTGCTGTTCTACTCGGTCATCTTTCCGTTCCGCAGCACCTTCGCCATCAAGTACCTGCAGGAGGCGCAGGGCTTCACGCTGGCGCAGGCGAGCACACTCAACAGCTACGTGTTCCTCGCCGCGGCCTTCGCCACGCCGGCGTTCGGGCTGCTGCTCGATCGGCTCGGCCGCAACACAGCGCTGCTCGCGCTCGGCTCGGCACTTCTGCCGCTGAGCTTTGTGGTGCTGGCCGCGGGCGGCGCCGGAGTGTCGACGGCGCTCCTCGGCCTGAGCTTCTCGTTCCTGCCGGCGGTGTTGTGGCCCACCGTGGTGCGCTACTCGCCCGCGGAGCACCTCGGCACCGCTTACGGCCTCATGACCGCGCTGCAGAACGCTGGCCTGTTCGCGGCGAATCTCGCCGCCGGCTACATCAACGATGCGAGCGGAGCGAGTGCCGCCAACCCGGGCGGCTATGCGCCGATGCTGTGGTTCTTCGGCCTGCTGAGCTTCGGCGCATTTGCCTCCACGGTGGCGCTGTGGGTGCGCGACCCCGGCCGCGACGCGCCGGCCGAGCCGCGCCCCGCACCGGCCGCTCAGCCGCCTTTGGCGTAATTGCTGGCGCCGAACCAGTCCACCACCACGGCCGGCTCGTTGCCGACGACCCAGGCATCGTGGCCGCTGGGCAGCGAGGTGATGTCGCCAGGTCCGGCAATGAACTCCGTGCCGTCATCCATCCTGATGCCCAGCCGCCCGCTGACGTGGTACTGGAAATGCGGCGCGGTGCAGCTGGCAGTCTTGGCGATCGGCTTGACGTCGTTCGACCAGCGCCAGCCCGGCTGAAAGACCAGCCGTCCGACCTCGCCGCCGCCGACCTTGAGTATCTCGGCGCGCCCGTGGGGAAATTCGCGCGTCTCATCCGGCCGGGTAAAGGTCTTGTGTTCGGTTGTTTGCATGGGACCCCCTGATCGCAACGGCGGGAATGCCGTCCGGCGGCGATTATCTACCTACTAGTAGGTATAGGCAACCGCCGCCCTGCTATGATCGAGCTCATGAGGTCCGCCGCGCCGCCCCCCGCCGACGCCACCCGCAGCCGCATCCTCGACGTCGCCGAGCGGCTGGTGCAGACGCGCGGCTTCAACGGCTTCAGCTACGCCGACATCGCCGTCGAGGTCGGCATCACCCGGGCGAGCCTGCATTATCATTTCGCCACCAAGGCCGAGCTCGGCCGGCGCCTCATCGCGCGCTACAGCGAGCAGTTCACGCAGGCGCTGCAGGGCATCAGCGCACGGCTGCCGGCGGCAGCGGCACGGCTGCGGGCCTACGTGAAGCTCTATACCGACGTGCTCACCGATGAGCGCATGTGCCTGTGCGGCATGTTGGCCGCGGAATATTCCACCCTGCCCGCGCCGATGCAGAGCGCGCTGCGCGCGTTCTTCGAAATGAACGAGAGTTGGCTGGCCGAGCTTCTCGAGGCGGGTCGTCACGAGGGCACGCTCGCCCTGCGCACCACTGCCGCGGACGCGGCGCGCATGCTGGTCGGCGCGCTCGAGGGTGAGATGCTGGTGGCGCGCGCCTATGGTGATCCGGCGCGCTTCATCGCAGCGGCCGAGCTGCTGGTCGCGCAGCTCGATGGCGGCCGCGAACGCGTCCGCGGCAGCCCGCGTGCCCGTGCGGCGGGCGCTGCGTCGCGGCTGCGCGCCGCGCGAGCGCCGCGGGCCGCCCGCCCGGGTTCTCGCCCCTGATGCATGCGCTGACCCCGCTCTTCGTCCTCGCGCTCATCGCGGGCACCGCGCTCGAGCTGTGGCTGTCGGCGCGCCAGGCGGGCGCGGTGGCGCGGCACCGGGCCGAAGTGCCCGGGCCGTTTGTAGACAGCATCACGGCGGACGAGCACCGCAAAGCGGCCGACTACACGCTCGCGAAGCTGCGATTCGGCCGCATCGGCACCGTGGTGGACGTCCTGGTGATCCTCGCGTTGACCCTGGGTGGCGGGCTTGCCGCGGTCGATGCGCTCTGGCGGCGCACGGCGCTGTCGCCGCTGTGGCTCGGCGTCGCGGTGATTGCGAGCGTCGCCCTGCTCATCCAGCTCATCAACCTGCCGTTCTCCTTGTGGCGCACCTTTGGCCTCGAGGCGCGCTTTGGCTTCAACCGCACCACTCCCGCCCTGTTCCTGGCCGATCTCGGCAAGAGCCTCGCGCTCGCGGTGGCTCTCGGTGGTCCGCTGCTCGTCGCGATGCTGCTCCTCATGCAGCGCGCCGGCCGCAGCTGGTGGTTGTGGGCCTTCGCCCTGTGGCTCGCGGTCATGTTGCTCATGGCCTGGGCCTGGCCGGCGTTCATCGCACCACTCTTCAACCGCTTCTCGCCGCTCGAGGATCAGGCCCTGAAGGCGCGCATCGAAGCGCTGCTGGCACGCTGCGGCTTCGCCTCCAAGGGCGTGTTCGTGGTGGATAACTCGCGCCGCTCGAGCCACGGCAACGCCTATTTCACCGGCATCGGTCGCCACAAGCGCATCGTGTTCTTCGACACGCTGCTCGAGCGGCTGGGCGGCCCGGAAGTCGAGGCCGTGCTGGCGCACGAGCTCGGACACTTTCGCCTGCGGCACGTGCGCAAGCGGCTGCTGCTGTCGGTGCTCGCGGCCTTCGGCGGGCTGGCGTTGCTCGGCTGGCTGGCGGCGCAGCCCGCGTTCTACAGCGCTCTCGGGGTACCGCGGCCTGCGACGCACGCGGCGCTGCTGCTGTTCGTGCTGGCGGTGCCGGTCTTCACCTTCTTCCTGACGCCCCTCGCCGCACTCTGGTCGCGCCGCCATGAGTTCGAGGCGGACGCCTTCGCCGCGCGTTACGCGAGCGCCGCGGAGCGCGCCACCGCGCTGGTGAAACGGCACCGCGACAACGCCAGCACGCTCACCCCCGACCCGGTGTACGCCGCCTTCTACTACTCGCACCCCGCGCCGCTCATCCGCATCACGCGGCTGCGCGCGGCGACCGCTGCGGCGCCTGCGTAAACGGCGGAGCGCGCGTCTAGCGCGAGATAACCGCTTCCGGGGACGCCGTGAATCCATCCCTGGAGGCTCCGGCAAAAACATCCCTGTTTTTGACGGCCCCGGAAGCGGTTATCTCGCGCTCCCGCGCGCCTGCCCGGTCACGCAGTGGCGAATTCAGGGGATGTAGTAGAGATCGATGGTCTTGCCGACACGCTCGAGCGGCCGGTAGATCTCCAGCCACTGGTAGTCCGCGGGGTCGCGCGTGCGCGCGAGCTGCGAGACTGCCACCCAGCCGCGCACCGGCTGGTGCGGCGGCAGGATGTAGGTGGGCGGCAGCGGCTCGCGCCACAGGTCCGCGGTGCCGCGATAGGCCAGGCTCAGGTGCGGTATGCCGAGCTGCCTGGCGCGCTGCTCCAGCCGGTAGAGGTCCTGGCCCCAGTCGAGATCGGAGTCGACCAGCACGCGCTCGGGGCGCGCCACCGCCTCGTTGAAGTACGGCAGGTAGTCGGGGTAAGCGCGCCACAGCGTGCTCAACTGCCAGGCGCCCAGGGCGAGGAGAATCGCCGTACCCACCGCCGCCCGGCGCCGGTTGGGCAGTGCCAGCAGCGCGCGCCACGCACGCAGCGCCAGGTACGTCGCCCCGAGCGCCAGGAACGGATAGACGATGAGGATGTGTCGGATCCCGATGTTGATGTGGCTGAACGCGCTGGCAAAGCCGAGAAGGGTCGCGACCAGCATCAAAGGCGCCAGCGCCCATGAATGCCCGCGCCGCCATCCCGCGCGCGCCAGCCCCACCAGACCTGGGGGGCCGGCGAGGAGCAGCGGGATCGGCGTCTTCGCCGCGAGCGCGACCAGGTAGAAGTACCACCAGCCGCCGTTGCGTACCCCGCCGAGAAGATAGGACAGGTGCCCGGTGTCGTTGTGCGCCTTGACGGCGACCACCCCGTTCACCAGGTCCTTGAGCTCGCGCGGCAACCACAGGTGCGACAACAACACCCCGAGCGCGTGGTCCAGGCCGCCGTGCCCGAGCAGGTAGGCGACCGCCCAATCAAAGCGCATGGCCGCGCGCGCCTCACTCGGCGCGCGCGGCCCATACGCCAGCCATACCGGCAGCAGCACCGCGATGGCGGCGATCGCCAACCCCATCAGCCGCCATTGCCAGCGCGCGCCCGGCGCGGCGGCGTCCTCGTTCGCCGGCGGCGCCGCGCTGCGCCGCTGTCGCGCGGCCACGGCCCAGTGCGTGAGCCCCAGCGTCAGGAGCGCGAGCCCGACGAACGGAATGCTCGAGAACTTGGTGCCGACCGCAAACCCGGTCGCGAGCCCAAACCACAGCGCATCGGCAAGGCGCGCGCTCACCATCCAGCGCTGCAGCGCGTAGAGCGCGAGCAGCCCGGTGGCGGCTGCCGCGACGTCGAGGCTCGCGAGCGCGGCGTGGCCGAGCACCGGCGGCACCGACATCAGCAGCAACACCGGCAGGAGCGCCGCGATCGGTGAGAAGAGTTTGCGCGCCCACAGCCAGGTAGCCCACAGCAACAGCACCAGGAAGGGCAGCATGTCGAGCCGCGCGAGCGTGAGGTAGCGCCAGTAGTGCCCGCCCGAGTAGAGGATGTCGATGCCTTCGGGCGTGCCTTCCGGAGGCGGCGTGCCGAAGGCGTGGGCGCCGGCGAGCCATGGACCGAAGGCGAGCACCACCCGCGCGAGCGGCGGATGCTCGGTGTCGTACTCGTAGCGGCCGCGATCGAGCAGCTCGACGCCTGCCGCCAGGTGCTCCGGCTCGTCCCAGGTGTTGGAGTACACCAGCCAGCTGCCGGCCGCCAGCAGGCAGCTAAGCAGCATGAGCGCGCCGAGCGCCAGCCACGCCGCGGAAGCTGCGCGCTCGCCGCTGCGTGGAGTCAGGTCAGGCTCCGAACGGGTGCCGCAGCACGATGGTCTGCTCGCGGTCGGACCCGGTTGAGATCATATCCACGGGCACTTCGACGAGCGCCTGCAGCCGCTCGAGGTAACGGCGCGCGTTGGCGGGCAACTCCTCGTAGCGCGTCACGCCCACGGTGGACTCGCGCCAGCCCGGCAGCTCCTCGTACACCGGCTCAACGCCGGCGTAGCCTTCGAGGCTCAGCGGCGGCTCCGCGCTCACCGTGCCGTTGATGCGGTAGTCGACGCAGATGCGGATGGTCTCCAGGCCGTCGAGCACGTCGAGCTTGGTGATGCACAGCCCGCTGACACTCGAGTGCACGATGGCGCGCCGCAGCGCCACCGCGTCGAACCAGCCGCAGCGGCGGCGCCGCCCGGTCACCGAGCCGAACTCGTGACCGACCCGCGAGAGGTACTCGCCGTTTTCATCGAAGAGCTCGGTGGGGAAGGGTCCGGCGCCGACCCGCGTGGTGTAGGCCTTGACGATGCCGAGCACCGCATCGAACGCGCGCGGACCGATGCCGGTGCCGGTCGCGGCGAACCCGGCGGTGGTGTTGGAGGAGGTCACGTAGGGGTAGGTGCCGAGGTCGACGTCCAGCATCGCCCCCTGGGCGCCCTCGAACAGCACGTTGGCGGAAGACTTACGCAGCTGCTGCAGCACCTGGGTCACGTCGGTGACGAGCGGCGCGATGCGCGCGCCCATGGCGAGCTGCTCATCGAGCGTCTTCTGGAAATCCACCGTCGGCAGGCGATAGTAGTGCTGCAGCACGAAATTGTGGAAATCCAGCATCTCGCCCAACTGGGCGGCGAAGCGGTCGCGCTGGTACAGATCCGCCACCCGCACCGCGCGGCGCGCGACCTTGTCCTCGTAGGCAGGTCCGATGCCACGGCCGGTGGTGCCGATGGCGTTCGGTCCGCGGGCGCGCTCGCGCGCCTGATCGAGCAGGATGTGCGAGGGCAGGATGAGCGGACAGAGCGGTGAGATGCCGAGGCGCTCGAACACCGGCACGCCCTGCTCGATCAGCATGCGGCTCTCGGCGAGCAGCGCTGCGAGCGACAGCACCACGCCGTTGCCGATGAGGCAGCGTACCTGTGCGTGCAGGATGCCCGCGGGGATCAGCGACAGGATGGTCTTGCGGCCGCCGATGACCAGCGTATGGCCGGCATTGTGACCGCCCTGGAAGCGCGCCACCGCCGCGGCCCGCTCGGTCAGGAGATCGACGACCTTGCCCTTGCCTTCATCGCCCCACTGGGTGCCGATGATGACCACGAACTTTCCCACGGGACCCCTAGCGCACCAGGAACAGGATGACGACGCCGACCAGCATGCTGCCGAGGCCCGCGATGCGCAACTCACGGTCGGGCAGCTGCAGCAGCCGTGCAAAGGCGCGCTTGACGCCCTGGGGATTCAGGAACGGCGCGATGCCCTCGAGCACCAGGAACAGGCCGAACGCGGCCAACAGGTCGGTCAGATTCACGGAATTAAGACTGCGGGCGCCTGCGGGGAGCTAGCGGTGCGCCGGGGCGGCCTTCGCGGAATCCTTCAGGTACTTGAAGAACTCCCCATCGGGCGTCACCACCAGCAGATCGCCGTCGCGCCCCAGGGCGCGCTCGTAAGCCTGCAGGCTGCGGTAGAAGGCGTAGAACTCCGGATCCCTGGCGTAGGCATGCGCGTAGGTCTGCGTGGCGATGGCATCGCCCTCGCCGCGGATGCGCAGCGCATCGCGCTCGGCATCGGCGAGGATCACCGTGCGCCGCCGCTCGGCAGAGGCGCGGATGCCGGTGCTCTCACTCTGGCCTTCGGCGCGCAGGCGGCTCGCGGTCTTGGCAAAGCTCTGCTTCATGCTCTCGTAGACGCGCACCGCGACCTCGTCGGGCAGGTCGATGCGCTGCACGCGCACATCCACCAGGTCGATGCCGAGGCCGGCGGCGTTGTGGCTCGCCTGGCCGAACATCTGTCCGGTCACCGCGGCGCGCTCGGCGGAGACGATCTGCTGCAGAGTGCGCTGCGCCACCACGCTCTTGATGCCGTCCTTGACGATCTCCGCCAGGCGCTGCCCCGCCAGCTCCTCGCGACCGCCGGTGGCGGTGTAGTAGAGCGAGGGCACCTTGACGCGCCACTTCATGTAGAAGTCGACGATCAGTCCGCGCCCGTCGTTGGTGAGGAAGGTCTCCCCGGTGTAGGACTCGGACAGGATGCGCTTGTCGAACTTGGTGACCACGTCCCAGGGCCACTTGAGGTGCAGGCCGGGCGCATAGTTCATGCCGACGATGGCGCTGAACTCGGTGCGGATGGCGTACTCGGTCTCGTTCACCGTGAACACCGAGAACGCTGCGAACACCAGCAGCACGCCGATGGCGGCGATGAACAGCGGCAACACCCGCGAGCCCATCAGCGCTCACCCCGCCCGCGGCCTTCCACCGTGACCTGCTCCTGGTCCTTGGAGGCGTTGCCGGCGGAGGGTTCCGCGCTCGGCTCGACCTCGCGGTTGACGCTGTGCTCGAGGAGCTTATCGATCGGCAGGTAGATGAGGTTGTTGCCGGCGTGACCGTCGATCAGCACCTTGTGGGCGCGCGCCAGCACGCTCTCGATGGTGTCCATGTAGAGGCGCCGGCGTGTCACCTCGGGCGACTGCTGGTAAGCGCCTTCGAGCTGCGTGAAGCGCGACGCCTGCCCCTCGGCCACCGCGGTGACCTGGGACTTGTAGGCCTGGGCATCCTGCTGGATGCGCGCCGCGGCGCCTTGCGCCACCGGCACGATGCCGTTGGCATAGGCCTCGGCCTCGAGGATGTAGCGCTCCTTGTCGGCCTGCGCCTTGTTGGCATCGCGCTGCGAGGGGATCACCGCATCGGGCACCTGCACGTCCTCGAGATTCACGGTGGTGACGGTGATGCCCGAGTTGTAGTAGTCGAGCACCTGCTGCACGAGCTCCTTGGTGCGCCGCGTGACCTCCGGGCGCGTCGAGCCGACCAGCAGGTCATCGAGCGTGCTGCGGCCCACGATCTCGCGGATGGCGCTCTCGGCAACCTGGCTGAGGGTCGCCTCCGGCTCGCGCACGCTGAAGAGCTTCTTCACCGGGTCGGTGAACTGGTACTGCACGGCGAAGTGCAGATCGACGAGGTTGACATCCGCGGTCAGGACCCGTGACTTGAAGTCGCTGGAATTGACACTCAGCACGTTGACCTTGTTGATGGTCTCGAACGGCCACGGCCAGCGCCAGCCGAGGCCCGGTCCGCGCACGGCGATGAGCTTACCGAAGCGCTGCACCACGCCGCGCTCGGCCTGGCCCACCTGGTAGAAGCCGGTCCACAGCCAGGCGACCAGGATCACCACTACCGCCACACCGAGCAGTGAGCCGCTGTCGCCGCCGCGGCCGCCCGGGCGCAGCAACGCTTCGAACTTTTTCTGCCAGCTCTTCAGACGCTCGTCGAGACCGGGGCCGGCGCCGCCCTGCCCGGGCCGGCGTCCCCACTGATTGTTCGAACCGCTAGGTTGATTCCAGACCATAACCGTACTGCGCGATCAGCGCAGTTTGGTCGCGCCAATGGCGGCGGTCGATTGTAGGTAGGGGCTCCCGGGGGTACAAGGCGTTCCCGGCTGCTGCACTTCGAGGATCTGCACGCCGGCCGTGCGCGCCAGCGCCAGCAGCTCAAGGTCGGGAAGCTCCACGGCCATCTCGATGGAGCCATCCGCGGAGCTCATCTCGGCGCGCACCGCCTGCGCGGCGTAGAGGCGCGAGCGCAGTGCGCCGGCGCTCGCCGGCATCTTCACCCGCGCGCGGCGCACCGAGCGCGCCAGGCGCTCGGCGAGCGCATCGGCGAGCAGCTCGAGCCCCAGGCGCTTCTCGGCCGAGATCCATACCGCGGTCGCCCGCCCGTCGCCGTCGCGATCGATGCGCGCGGGCGTCTCGAGGCGGTCGATCTTGTTGCAGACGAGGAGCTGCGGGATCGTGCCGGCGCCGATCTCGGTGAGCACCGACTGCACCGCGCGCGTCTGCTCGTCGCGGTGCGGATCCGCGGCATCGACCACGTGCAGCAGCAGCGTCGCTTCGCGCGCCTCGGTGAGCGTCGAGCGGAAGGCGGCCACCAGCTCGTGCGGCAGCTCGCGGATGAATCCCACGGTGTCTGCGACCACTACCGGCGTGCCCCCGGGGAGGCGGATGCGGCGCACGGTCGGATCGAGCGTGGCGAACAGCTGATCGGCGACGAATGCATCCGCGCCGGTGAGCGCATGAAAGAGGGTCGACTTGCCGGCGTTGGTGTAGCCGACGAGAGCGAGCGAGGGCACCGGGATCTCCGCGCGCGTCTGCCGGCCGGTGGCGCGCTGCTGCTGGATTTTCACCAGCCGCCGCGTGAGCACGCGCACCCGCTGCGCGATGATACGGCGGTCGGTCTCGAGCTGCGTCTCGCCGGGTCCGCGCAGTCCGATGCCGCCCTTCTGGCGCTCGAGGTGGGTCCAGCCGCGCACCAGGCGGCTGCCGATGTGCTTGAGCTGCGCCAGCTCCACTTCCAGCTTGCCCTCGAAGCTGCGCGCGCGCTGCGCGAAGATGTCGAGGATCAGGCCGTTGCGATCGAGCACGCGCCGCTCGGTGAGCTTCTCGAGATTGCGCTCCTGACTCGGTGAGAGCGCGTGGTCGATGAGGATCAGGTCCGCATCCGTTGCGGCGGCGAGCTGCCGGAGCTCGTTCGCCTTGCCGCTGCCCATGAAAAAACGCGCATCGGGCCGCTCGCGCCGCCCGGTCAGCGTCGCCACCGGCAGCGCACCGGCGGAGACGGCCAGCTGCGTGAACTCCTGCAGGTCCTCCGGATCCACGGGGGCGCCCAGTCCCAGGCGCACCAGTACGGCACGCTCACCGGTCCGTGGGCGCTCGAACACTAAGGCTTCCCGTGACAGGGGACATTATTCGGCGGGAGTCTCCGGGGCGGCCACACCACCCTCCTCGGTCGCCAGGCGCACATTGCGCGCCGGCACGACGGTGGAGATCGCATGCTTGTAGACCATCTGGCTGACGCTGTTCTTCAGCAGCACCACGAACTGGTCAAAGGAATCGATCTGACCCTGCAGCTTGATGCCGTTCACCAGGTAGATCGAGACCGGCACCCGCTCCTTGCGCAAGGCGTTCAAAAAGGGGTCTTGGAGGGACTGGCCTTTGGCCATCGGGTTCTCCTTATTTTTGCAGCTTCGAGTTTTTCATCTGCACGGCGGATCGCAGCTGAACATCCGTGCTCCGCGATCCAAAGCAAGCTAAGCGCACCTTCGCCCACACATGGCGAGGAACCGACATCGGCAATCTTAACATGCACATTCCATTAAAGCCCAAGGGCCCTAAGCTCCTGACTTATGTCTTGATTCCACGACAATTCCGCCTCAGCCGAGTCAGGGTCGAGCCAGCTCGCGGCGGCCTCCGCGCGCATCCAGGTCAGCTGCCGCTTGGCCAGCTGGCGCGTCGCCGCAACGGCTCGTCGCACCGCTTCCTCGAGGCCGTACTCGCCGGCGAGGTGCGCCCACAACTGCCGGTAACCGACGGCGCGCATCGCCGGATGGCGCGCTGTCAGGTCGCCGCGCCTGTACAGCGCCGCGACCTCATTAATGAACCCGGCCGCCATCATCTGCCCGAAGCGCCCCGCCAGCCGCTCATGCAGTCGCGCCCGGTCGCGCGGGGCGAGCATCCAGTAGCGCAGGGGGTAACCGCTGAGGGGTGGGGCCGTCAGGCGCCGCAGCTCCGAGATGGGCCGGCCGGTGCTGCGGCACACTTCCAGCGCGCGCTGGATGCGCTGGGCGTCATTGGGGTCGATGCGGCAAGCAGCGTCGGGGTCGAGGCCGGCGAGCTCGGCGTGAAGCGCCGGCCAGCCCTGCCCGGCGGCCTGCGCATCGATCTGCCGGCGCAGCGCCGGCAGCGCCTGCGGCAGCGGGGCGAGACCTGTCAGCAGCGCGCGCAGGTACAACATGGTCCCGCCGACCAGCAGCGGCACGTGCCGCCGCGCGTGGATCTCGCCGATGGCGCTGAGCGCGTCCGCCACGAAGCGCCCGGCGGAGTAGCTCTCACTCGGGTCGCAGATGTCGATCAGGTGATGCGGGACGCGCTCGCGTACCTCGCGCGCGGGCTTCGCGGTGCCGATATCCAGCCCGCGGTAGACGAGCGCCGAGTCCACGCTCACGATCTCCAGCGGGAGTTGCGCCGCGGCCCGCAGCGCCCAGTCGCTCTTGCCCGCCCCGGTGGGTCCGCCGAGGACCCACACCGGCAGCTTCATCGACATGTCAGCGCCCCCGTAGGAACAGCTGGTCGAGCTGCAGCAGGGTGAGGCGCGTCCAGGTGGGACGGCCGTGATTGCACTGGTTGGTGCGCTCGGTGGCCTCCATCTGCCGCAGCAGGGCGTTCATCTCCGGGAGTGTCAGGCGGCGGTTCGCATGGATGGCGGAGCGGCAGGCGAGCGTGCCGAGAAAGCGGTCCGCGGCGCTCTCGAGATGATGCGTACCGCCATCGAGCGCGAGATCCTGCAACAGCGCCGCGACGATGCGCGGAACGTCGGCGGAGCCGAGCACCGCCGGCACGCGGCGCAGCACCAGGTGCGTGGTCGACAGCGCATCGATGTCAAAGCCCGCCGCCTGCCATTCTTCGCGCTGCTCGAGCACCGCGGCGAGCTCGTGCGCCTTCAACGCGAGGCTGAGCGGCGTCAGCAGCTGCTGCGCCGGCACGACACCGGCGGTGCGTTCGGACTTCATGCGCTCGTAGAGCACGCGCTCGTGCGCCGCGTGCATGTCGACCAATATCAGCCCCTCGCGGCTTTGCGCGAGGATGTAGGCGCCGTGCAGCTGCGCGAGCGCGTGCCCGAGCGGATAGTCATCCGTTACGCGCAGCTCCTGGGCGCGCGCAGACTCGCGAACGCCCGTCGCGGGCATTTCCGAAAGACCCGCGTGCGGCTCGTAGAGCGGCAGCGTGCCGGCGGACCCGTCGACATCGCTGTAGAGCGAGGCGGTGCCGAGCGGTGCTCCGCTGTCCGGATCGTTCGCCGCCAGTGCCGCGGCGGGCGTGGCACTGGCTGCGGGCCGCGTGGCGGCGAGCGCGCGCTCGAGCGAGCGAAACACGAAGTCATGGATCTGACGGCTCTCGCGGAAGCGCACTTCGAGTTTGGCCGGATGCGCATTGACGTCCACGAGCTTCGGGTCGAGCGTCAGGTACAGCACGTAGGCGGCATGGCGGCCGTGATACAGCACGTCGCGATAGCCGAGCCGCACTGCGTTCATCAGCAGCCGGTCGCGAACGCTTCTGCCGTTGACGAACCAGAACTGCTGGTCCGGCTGCGCGCGCGAGCGGGTCGGCAACCCCGCCCAGCCCGACAGCAGCACCGGACCTGCCGCCTCGCGGACGGCGAGTGTGGCGGCGGCAAAGTCCGCACCCATCACCTGCGCCAGCCGCTCGGCTTCCGCGTGCGCGGCCGCGACCGCCGGCGCGTCAATCAGGATCCGCCCGCCGTGGCGCAGGCGCAGGCTCACATCGAAGCGCGACAGCACCAGCCGCTCGACGAGCCGCACGATGTGACCGAGCTCGGTCGCATCACTGCGCAGGAACTTGCGCCGTGCCGGCACGTTGAAGAAGAGATCGCGCACCTCGACGGTGGTGCCGTAAGGGTGTGCCGCCGGGCGCACCGCGGCGGCGGTGCCGCCCTCGACGCTGATCTGGGCGGCGTGGGGCGCGCTCGCGGGGCGCGAGCTGATCGTCAGGCGCGACACCGAGCCGATGGACGGCAGCGCCTCGCCGCGAAAGCCGAGCGTGGTGACCGACTCGAGATCGGTCAGCGAGGTGATCTTGCTGGTGGCGTGGCGCGCCAGCGAAATGGCGAGCTCGCCGGCCTCGATGCCGCGCCCGTCATCGCGCACCCGTATCAGCACGATGCCGCCGTGCTCGACCTCGATCTCGATGCGCGTGGCGCCGGCATCGAGCGCATTCTCCACCAGCTCCTTGACGACGGAGGCCGGCCGCTCGATCACTTCGCCGGCGGCGATCTGATCGACCAGCTCGTCGGGGAGGACTCGGATAGGCATGGGGGAAAGTGTACAGGCGGCACGCGAGCGCTGCGCACACGCGTGCGGGCGGACCTACGGGCGCGCCGCGTCAGGGGGCGCGCAGGCGGCGCTACCCGTCAGGGCGTGGGCGTGGCGCCCGCGCCGTCGGCGGCGCTCGCGAGCGTGCTGCGGTGCTCCTGCTTGAAGCGGGTACCGTCGGGCGGGTTCTGCACGAAGTAACTGCGCACGCCGCCTGCGATCGCCTCCGCCAGGCGCTCCTGCTGCGCGGCGCTGCGCAGGCGCCGCTCCTCGCCCGGGTTGGAGATGTAGGCGGTCTCGATGAGCATCGAGGGAATGGCGGGAGACTTCAGCACCACGAACCCGGCGCGCTGCACCTGGGGCTTGCGGATCTCACCGACGCTGCCGAGCGCCCCCACCACGCGCTCCGCTGCTCCGGCGCTCACGGCGATGATCTCGCTCTGCGTGGCATCCAGCAGCACCGGGGCCAGCTCGCCCTTGTCATCGAGCGCAACGCCCGCGACGAGGTCGGCGGCGTTCTCGTGCTCGGCGAGGACGCGCGCCGCCTCGCTGGACGCGCCGTGCACCGACAGCACGTAGACCGAGGCGCCGGAGATGCTGCGGTCGGCGATGGAATCGGCGTGCACCGAGATGAAGAGATCGGCGTGCGCGGCGCGGGCGCGCGCGATGCGCTCGCGCAGCTCGAGGAACTCGTCGCGGTTGCGGGTGAGGATGGCGCGCATGCCGGGCTGCGCATCGAGGCGCGCGGCGAGCGCGCGCGCAATCGCGAGCGTCACGTCCTTCTCGCGCGTGCCGCCCCTGCCAATCGCCCCGGGATCGATGCCGCCGTGGCCGGCATCCACCGCAATGACGACGTCGCGGTCGCCGTCACCGACCGCATGCGAGGCCGGCGCATGCGAAGCCGCCACCGCTCTCGGCACGGCCTCGGCGCTCGCATGGCGCGGCGCACCCAAGGCGAGGATCAGCCGCCGGCCGCCCTCGCCGGCTGCCCAGCTGCTGTGGGCGGGCAGCGGGGCACGCAGCTGCACCACCACGCGCAGCGTCCCGTGCGGTTGCGTCCCGAGACGCACCTCCGTCACCACCCCTGAAGGCGGCGGTGCACGCACACCCATCGCACGGTGAGTCCCGGGCAGGTCGATCACCACGCGGTCCGGATGCTCAAGCGTGAAGAGGCGCTGCGCCGCCCCGTCGCTCAGATCGAGGACCAGCTGCGCGGAATCGCCGTCCGCCGCGAGGCCGATGCCGCGCAACTCCGCCGCCTGGGCGCCGGCAACGGCTGCGAGAGTCACCATCACCGTGACCCATCCCCGTAAAAAAATCTTTTTAATCATTAGGTTCAGAGCGCTACCTGCGCGGTAATCTACGCCGGTCCCTGCCTGCTTTTCAACCGTACCGGCCATAACGGCCGGTTCAGGCGCCCTCAGGCTGCCCGGCGCCCTCGCGACCGGTGAGCTGCGCCAGCCACGCCCTGCCAGCGACCGAGCGGGGGCTCACCTCGATGTCGTGCCCGGTGGGGGCGGCAGTCAGACTCAGCTGCAGGTCCGGCGGCGGCAGCCGCCCGCCGGCGCGCTCCGGCCACTCGATGAGCCACACGCTCTTGTCGGTCGCCCATTCGCGCAGGCCCAGGTGCTCGAGCTCGGCCGGGGTGCGCAGCCGGTAGAGATCGACATGCACCACGGTGAGCTCACCGGCCCCATACAGCTCCACCAGCATGTAGGTCGGGCTCCTCACCGGCTCCGTCACGCCGAGTGCGCGCATGAAGCCGCGCGCGAAAGTGGTCTTGCCGGTGCCGAGCTCGCCGCTCAGGTAAATGACCGCGAACCCGTGGCTGCCGGCGGGGCGGGCGCTCGCCAGTTGCCAGCCGAAGTCCTCGGTATCCTGCGCGGTGGGGGTATGGGTGTGCACCGCTGCATCACAGGTTGACGCAGTGATGCAGCTCGCGCGTCAGGTCGCTGGCGAGCACGCCGCGCTCGCCACCGCCGCGCGCCGCAGCATCGCCGGCCATGGCGTGCACCAGCACCCCGGCGCGCGCCGCAGCCCAGGGATCGCGGCACTGCGCGAGGATGCCGGCGATCGCGCCCGTCAGCACATCCCCGGTGCCCGCGGTGGCCATGCCGGGATTGCCGCGCTCGCACAGGCCGGGGATGCGTCCCGCCCCACCCACCAGGGTACCGGCGCCTTTGAGCACCACGGTGCCCGCGTAGCGCTCGATCAGCCGATCGAGCGCGGCAAGACGGTCGCGCTGGATCTCCTGGGCGGAAACATCCAACAGCCGGCCGGCTTCGCCCGGGTGCGGTGTCAGTATCCAGTCGCTGCGCGCCGCGTTGCCGGCCTCCGCCAGCAGGTTCAGCGCATCGGCGTCGATCACCAGCGGCTTGTTGGCCGTCGCCAGCACCGCCTGCAGCGCGCTGCGCGCCCAGGCCGAGCGCCCGAGTCCCGGGCCGACCGCGATCACGTCGGCGCGCTCGAGCGGCTCGTCGAGCGCGGCCACGGCGCTCACGCCCACGCAGATCAGCTCCGGCCGGCCGGCCGCGATCGACGCCACGTTCTCCGGGGCGACCGCCACCGTCACCAGTCCCGCGCCGACACGCAGGCACGCCTCACCGGCAAGGCGTGCCGCCCCCGGCATACCGATGCCGCTGCCGACGATGAGCACGCGCCCGAAATCTCCCTTGTTGGAAGAGCGCGGGCGGCGCGGCAGCGCCTGCGGAATTTCGGCTTCGACGATGCGCGTCAGGCGCGGCACCAGCTCAGGGGGTGCCGCCGCGGAAAGCTCCAGGTCATCGAAAAACACCGTACCGGCAAACTCCGGGCCGTCGCCGACGAACAGCCCGGTCTTCAGTCCCACGAAAGTGACGGTGGCCTCCGCGTGAATCGCATCGCCTGCCACCGTGCCGGCATCCGCATCGAGCCCCGACGGCACGTCGAGCGCGAACACCGGCCGCCCGGCGGCGTTGATGGCGCGGATCACCGGCAGCAGCGCGGGACGCACGCTGCCGGTAAGGCCGGTGCCGAGGAGTGCATCCACGATCACTTCCCCGGCGGCGAGCTGCGCCGCGGCAAACGGGCTCACGGGCACCCCGCTCGCGTTCAGATCCTCGTAGGCCTGGAGCGCCGCGCCGGTCAGCTGCTGCGGCGCCGCCGCGGCGAGTACCGTGACCGTAAGTCCGGCCGCCTGCGCAAAGCGCGCCAGTACGTAACCGTCGCCGCCGTTGTTGCCGGCGCCGCAGACGACGACGATGCGGTGGGCCATCGGCCAGCGGGTGCGCAGGTAGCGCAGTGCCCCCTCGCCGGCGCGCTTCATCAGCGTGTAGGCGGGGATGCCGCGCTGCTCGATCGCGTACGCATCCAGCGCCCGCACCTGCGCGGTGGAATACAGGGCGATGGGCAGTGCCATGAGGTCATTATACTGGCAGCAGCGGTGAAGCCATGCCGGCAGCCAAGACACCCGATCCCGAGCAGCTCAAGCGCGAGTTGAGCGCGTGCGCGCTGGCGCTCGGCTTCAGCGCGCTCGGGGTGGCGCAGCTCGACATCCCCGAGGACGAGCGGCATCTGCTGCGCTGGCTCAAGGAGGGCTTCCACGGCGAGATGCACTACATGCAGCGGCACGGCGTGCTGCGCAGCCGCCCGGCACAGCTGGCCCCCGGGAGCGTGCGGGTGCTGTCGGCGCGCATGGACTACTGGCCGCACGGCTCGCGCGCCGCGCAGGCGGTGCTCGCCGACGGTTCGCTCGGCTACGTGTCGCGCTATGCGCTCGGGCGCGACTATCACAAGGTGCTGCGCGGCGCGCTCAAGGCCCTGGCACGCGAGCTGCAGCAGCGCGTCGGTCCCTGTGGCTACCGGGTGTGCGTCGACAGCGCACCGGTACTGGAAAAAGCGCTGGCGCGCGATGCCGGCCTGGGGTGGATCGGCAAGCACACCAATCTCATTGCGCGCGATGCGGGCTCGTGGTTCTTCCTGGGCGAGATCCTCACCGACGTGCCGCTGCCGGTGGATGAGCCGGCGAGCGCTCACTGCGGCAGCTGCGCGGCGTGCCTGCCGGCCTGTCCCACGGGGGCGATCGTCGCACCGTATCGCCTGGACGCGCGGCGCTGCATCTCCTACCTCACCATCGAGCATAAAAGCGCCATACCGGTGGAGCTGCGCGCGGCCATCGGCAACCGCATCTACGGCTGCGATGACTGCCAGCTGGTGTGCCCGTGGAACAAGTTCGCGCGCGCGGCCGCCCACCCCGACTTCAAGGTGCGCCACGCGCTCGATAGCACGAACCTCGCGGAGCTCTTCGCCTGGACGGAAGCGCAGTTCGCCGCGCGCACGCGCGGCTCGGCGATTCATCGCCTGGGCTACGAGCGCTGGTCGAGGAACATCGCGGTGGCGCTCGGCAATGCGCCCTCCTCGCCCGCGGTGCTGCGCGCGCTGCAAGCGCGCCGTAATGATCTTTCCGCGCTGGTGCGCGAGCACGTCGAGTGGGCGCTCGAACGTCAGCGCGCCGCCGCCTGACAGCGCCGGTCAGTTGCGCACCACCTCGTCCTGGTGAGCGAGAGTGAGCGGCCAGGCCTCACGGTGGCGCTGACACAGCGCCTCGTCAGGAAAGCCGGCGTGCGTGAGGCGCAACTGCGTGCCGCGAGACAGCGGGTGCAGCTCCACGGTGACCAGCGTCTCGGCCCCGTGCGTACCGGCCGCGGTCACCCAGGTCAGCTCGATCAGGGAATCGGGCTCGAGGCGCAGGAAGCGCCCGTAGTGCGCATGGCGCTCACCCGCATAGAGGGTCTCGAAGAAGAACGGTACGTTGACGCGTGGCGCCATCAGCAGCGTCCCGGGAGCGGCAAACCAGCGATCGAATTGCTGCGTCCAGGCGCGATAGATCGCCGCCGGGGGTGCCATCATGGCGCGCTCGACGGTCATCGCCGGCCGGCCGGCGACCTCGGGACGGATAATGCTCATGGGCGTGTCACCTGCACATTGTCGATGAGGCGCGCGCGGCTCATGCGCGCGGCGGTGAGCACCACCAGCTCCTTCGCCGCGGGGGTCGGGCGGGTGAGGTCCGCCGCGCTGCGCACTGAAAAGTAATCGGGGCGAAAGCCTACGCTCTCAAGCGCGGTGAATCCGTCGCGCTCGATGCTGGTGAAACCCGCATCCCCGGCCTTCAGGCGCTGAGCCGCCGCCTGCAGCTCGACGTAGATGCGCGGCGCCAGTGCGCGCTCTGCGGCGGTGAGGTATTGGTTGCGTGAGCTCAACGCCAGTCCGTCGGCCGCGCGCACCGTCGCTGCGGCCACGATCTGCACCGGCATGCACAGGTCCTCGACCATGCGGCGGATGACGGCGAGCTGCTGGAAATCCTTCTCGCCGAACACCGCCACGTCCGGCTCCACGATGCTGAACAGCTTCGCCACCACCGTGCTCACACCCTCGAAATGCCCGGGGCGAAACTCCCCTTCCAGAATGCGCGACAGCGCCGGCACCTCGACGCGCGAGGCGCGCTCGGAGCCGTGTGGGTAGATCTCGGCTACGTCCGGGGTGAACATGAGATTACAGCCGGCCTCAGCCAGCCTGCGCTCGTCCTCGCGCGGCGTGCGCGGATAGTGCGCGAAGTCCTCGTTCGGCCCGAACTGCATGGGGTTCACGAAGATGCTGGCGACGAAGCGCTCACCGTGGCGGCGCGCCGCCTCGATGAGGCTCACGTGACCGTCGTGCAGATTACCCATGGTCGGCACGAATGCCACGCGCAGGCCCGCGCGGTGCCAGACACGGACATGCTCGCGAACGGCGGCGATCGTGGTGACGGTCTCCAAGCGCCTTGCCTGCGCGCGCTGCGATCCTAGAAGCAGTGCTCGGGCGCGGGGTATTCGCGCTCTTTGACCGCGCGCACGTAGCGCTTGAGCGCCTCGAGATTGTTGTGTGCGCCGTCCATGAAGTTCTGCACGAAGCGCGGCATGCGCCCGGTGGTGATGTCGAGCATGTCGTAGAGCACCAGGATCTGCCCGTCGACGTCGGGACCGGCACCGATGCCGATGACCGGCACGTGCAGCTCCGCGGTGATCGTCTTGCCGAGCTGCGCCGGCACGCACTCGAGCAGCACGATGTCGGCACCCGCGGCTTCCAGGCGGCGCGCCTCATCGAGGAGCCGCGCGGCCGCCTCGCGCTCGCGGCCCTGGACGCGAAAGCCGCCGGTCTTGTGCACCGACTGGGGCTTGAGCCCCAGATGCGCACACACCGCAATGTCGTGGCCGGCAAGAAATTCCACGATCTCGGTCTGCTTGCCGCCGCTTTCGAGCTTCACCATTTGCACGCCGCCTTCCTGCATGAGCCGCACGGCATTGGCGAGCGCGACCTCCTTGGTCGGGTAGCTCATGAACGGCATGTCGCCCATCAGGAAGGCACGCTGCAGCCCCCGCCCCACGGCGGCGCAGTGGTACGCCATGTGATCCATGCTGACCGGCACGGTGGTGTCGTGGCCCTGGATCACCATGCCGAGCGTGTCGCCGACCAGCACGACGTCGACGTCCGCTGCATCCAGCAGCATGGCGAAACTTGCGTCGTAGCCGGTGAGGCAGGCGATCTTCTCGCCGTCCGCCTTCATGCGCTGCAGCGTCGCCAGGGTCACCGGCGGGCGATTCGGGTCCTGCTGCAGGTGCTTGTACATGGGCATGGTTCGAGTGTATCTAGATGGCGCGGCTGCGCAACGGGTTGAAGTAGAGCCGCCCGTGGCTCACCCGGCCGATGGCGGCCAGCAGCTCCTCGTAGTCGTGCTGATTCGCGATCGGGTCGATCGAGGCGGCGTTCACGATCAAAAGCGCCGCCGCCTCGTACTCGTGAAAGAAGCGCGCGTAGGCCTCATTCAGGCGTTCCAGGTACTGGCGGTCGATGTACTGCTCGTAGTCGACGCCGCGCCGTGCGATGCGCTCGAGCAGCACGTCCACCGGCGCCTGCAGATACACCACCAGATCCGGCTTGATGGCGTGGATGTCGAGCTTCGCGTACAGCTGCTCGTAGAGTGCGAGCTCGGCTTCATCGAGCGTCACGCGTGCGAACAGCCGGTCCTTCTCGAGGAGGTAATCCGCCACGCGCACCGGCGCAAAGAGATCCGCCTGCTGGAGGGACGCGAGCTGCTGCGCCCGCTGCAGGAGAAAGTACAGCTGCGCGGGCAGCGCCCCGGCGCGCGGGTTGCGGTAGAAGCGCTCGAGGAAGGGATTCGCCGCAGCCTGCTCGAACACCCCCTGCGCGGAGAGACTGGTGCACAGCCGCCGCGCCAGGCTCGTCTTGCCGACGCCGATCGGTCCTTCGACCACGATGAATCTGTGGGCC
>DATHRC010000028.1:0-15452 GCA_035481975.1 Steroidobacteraceae bacterium | reverse complement strand
CCGGGCGCGTCGAGTGCGCGCCGAACCCTTTCGTTGCTAAAGTGTTACCTATGTCTCCGGAATAATCTGTTACCGATGTCCCCGGAAAGGACCCATGTAACTATGGTAGCGGGGGCAGGATTTGAACCTGCGACCTTCGGGTTATGAGCCCGACGAGCTGCCAGACTGCTCCACCCCGCACCAGGAGGGGGCGCATTCTACAAGCGCTTACCCGCTCCAGCAATAGCCGCGCCTATGCAGTAGTACGGCGGACGCTGCCTTCTGCTACGAAATCTGCGCGGCGATCTTCTTCGCAAGCGTTGCGGCGGCTTCCCGCCCGAGGCTGCCGGCAGGCCAACCGATGCCGAGCCCCTGCCGCGGCTCAGGTTTGGGGATGATGTGAAAGTGCACGTGGGCAATCGCCTGGTGCGCGCCGCTGCCGTTGTTTTCGAGGACGTTGTACTCGCGGACCCCGGTGGCGGCGACTACCGCGCGGCACAGTCGGGGCAGCACACGCCCGAGCGCCGCCGCGGAGTCGTCGGACAGGCGATCCAGGGTTTCGGCGGGTTCTTTGGGAACGACGAGCACGTGTCCCTCGCTGAGCGGTGCGATGTCGAGGAATGCCAGGACCTTGTCGTCCTCGTAGATCTTATGACAGGGGATCTCGCCGCGAACGATCTTGCCGAACACCGTGTCTGCCATGGCTAGTGCCCTCGCGGAATGCTTCGCCGGAAGGCGGCATTGTCGCCGATCGATACCCGCCCGCCGCAACTCCTTTTAATGGAATTCGCACCGCAGGCGGGTACACTGCCGTTCGCTCGCGCTCTCGGACGGTCTTGTCGGCGAAGGCATCAGGTCAAGACTGCCACGCGCCCGCCTGCTGCGCGCGCGCATTCTGCTACGAATACGGTGGAGACTTTGTGACGCCGCCCTGCAGGGCGATTCAGGCATTGGCTCACCAACGAGGAGGTCCCGTGATCGACCGCCGTCAGTTCATCGTTGCCGCAGGCTCCCTCATCGGCGCTGCCGTTGCCGCATCGCTGCGCTCGTACGCCTGGGCGGCGGCGCCCCCCGCAGGCGATGCCAGTGCTCGCCTCGATGCACTCTTCGATGTGTTCATGGACGAGCGCTTGTCCAGGACCCCGGAGCAGGTGACGGTGCTCGGCCTCGACAAGGGCAAGTACGCCTGGGCGCGGTCGCAACTCAACGATGCTTCGCTGCAGCGCGTGCACGACTTCAAGCGCGAGAACGCGTCGCGGCTGAAGCGCCTCGAGGCTTTCGGCCGCGACGGCCTGCACGGTGCGGACCTTGCCAACTACGACACCGTAGCGTACCAGATGGAGACGATCGTCCGCACCGAGCCGTTCGATTACGGCGACCAGCGCGGCTATATCGTGCCCTATGTCGTGAGCCAGCTCACCGGCGCTTACCAGAGCGTGCCGACATTCCTCGACCGGCAGCACCAGATCCACGACAAGGACGACGCCGAGGCGTATCTGGCGCGGTTGCGGGCCTTCGCCGTGGTGCTCGACCAGGAGACCGAGCGCGTGCACCACGATGCGGGTCTGAAGGTCGTGCCGCCGGACTTTCTCATCGATCGCACGCTCGAGCAGATGCGCAGCCTGCGCGCCACGCCGGCCGCCGATTCGATCCTCAGCACCTCGGTGGTCACGCGCACCGCGAAGCTCGGGATTGCCGGAGACTACGGCGCCCAGGCCACACGCATCGTGGAGCAAGAGGTTTACCCGGCTCTGGACCGCCAGGCGAAGGCGATCGGGGAGTTGCGCGCCGGCGCCGTGCACGATGCCGGCGTTGCGCGGCTTCCCAAGGGCGTGGCGCTGTACGAGGTCGCCCTGCGCGGGTCCACGACCACGGACATGACCGCCGAGGAGATACATCAGCTCGGGCTCGAGCAGGCCACGGATCTCACCGCCCGCATGGATGCGTTGCTGCGCCAGCAGGGCAAGACCAGCGGTACGGTCGCCGAGCGCGCGCAGGCGCTCGCCAGGGATTCGCAGTACCTCTACCCGGACACCGATGCCGGTCGGCAGCAGATCCTCGACTACTGCAACGCCCTGATCAAATCGCTGCAGCCGATTCTACCGCGGTATTTCCGCGTGATGCCCAAGGCTCCGGTGGAAATCCGCCGCGTGCCGGTCTACATCCAGGCCGGGGCGCCGGGGGGCTACTACCAGATCCCGGCGCTCGACGGCTCGCGGCCCGGCGCCTTCTATATCAATCTGCGCGATACCGGCGAGTGGTCGCGCTGGAAGCTGCCGACCCTCGTGTACCACGAGTCCGAGCCCGGCCATCACTTCCAGCTGGCGCAGGTGCTGGAGCTGACCTCGCTACCACTCATCCGCAAGGCGGGCGGCGGTTTCTCGGCGAACACCGAGGGCTGGGCGCTGTATGCCGAGCAGTTGTGCGACGAGATGGGACGCTACGACTCGGATCCGCTCGGTCGCTTCGGGCTGCTGCAGTCGCTGCTGTTCCGCGCCGCCCGCTGCGTGGTCGACACCGGGCTGCACGCCAAGGGGTGGAGCCGCGAGCGGGCGATCGACTACATGGTGCAGACGACCGGCGAGAACCGCAGCGCCATGACCACCGAGGTCGAGCGCTACTGCGCCTGGCCGGGGCAGGCGACCAGCTACAAGGTGGGGCACACGCGCTGGTTGAAGCTGCGCGCGGACGCGCAGCGCCGTCTGGGTTCGAAATTCGACCTGCGCGATTTTCATGACGTCGGCCTCACCGCCGCACCCATGCCGCTCGCGGTGCTCGAGCGAGTGATCGAGGAATGGCTGAAGGGGCTCGGCGTATGAAGGCAACGGCTTTGCGTTCGGCGTGCGCGCACGCCGCGGGTCCGCTGGCGAGCTGTCTGGCGGCGCTGCTGTGCGCCGCACTACCGGTCGCGGTGCGCGCGCAGACCAGCACCTGGCCGCCCCCGCTCGAGGGGGATTTCGTCAGCCGCGATTTCCATTTCACTTCCGGCGAGAAGCTGCCGGAGCTGCGCATGCACTATCGCACGCTCGGCAAGCCGCGCACCGACTCGCACGGCGTGGTGCGCAACGCAGTCCTCATCATGCATGGCACCAGCGGCAATGGCGGCAGCTTCCTGCGGCCGATATTTGCCGGTGAGCTCTTCGGGCCGGGCCAGCCGCTCGATGCGACGCGTTACTTCGTCGTGCTGCCCGATGGCATCGGTCACGGCAAGTCCAGTAAACCGAGCGACGGACTGCACGCGCGCTTTCCGCACTATGGTTACCGCGACATGGTGCAGGCGGACTACCTGCTGCTGACGCAGGGACTGAAGGTCAATCATGCGCGGCTGGTCATGGGCACCTCGATGGGCGGCATGCATACCTGGGTATGGGGCGAGGTGCACCCGGAATTCATGGACGCGCTCATGCCGCTCGCCAGCCTTCCGAGCCAGGTGTCCGGACGCAACCGCGTCTGGCGCCGCATGGTGATCGACGCGATCCACAACGACCCGGACTGGAAGGGTGGGGACTACACGGCGCAGCCGCCCTCGCTGCGCACCGCGATCGAGATGCTGTGGTTCATGAGCAGCAATCCGCCGTTGCGGCAGCAGGAAGCGCCGACCCTGGCGAAGGCGGACGAAGTCATTGATGGCTTCGTGAGCGATCTCAGCAGGACCAGCGATACTAACGATTTTCTCTACGCCGTCGCCGCCTCCTACGACTACGACCCCGGGCCGGCCCTGGCGCAGATCTCCGCACCGCTGTTGGCGGTGAACACCGCCGACGATCTCATCAACCCGCCCGAGCTGGGCATCCTCGAGCGTGAGATCGGCCGCGTTCCGCACGGCCGGGCGATCGTCATCCCGTTCAGCGACCGCACGCACGGCCACGGTTCGCACACCTACGCAGTGCTGTGGAAGCAGTATCTGGAGGAATTGCTGCAATCGCCGGAGCGCTGAGCACCGCGGCGGGCGGCCGCCGTGTCGCGCTCAGGCGCGACGCACCAGCGCGGGCGTGAGGTCCGCGAGGTCGCGGCAGCCGAGCAATCCCAGCACCCGGTCGATCTCGCTGGTGAGGATGGTGAGTGCCCGGTCGACCCCTGGTTCGCCGCCCGCAATCAGGCCGTAGAGCGTGGCGCGTCCCAGCATGACCGCCTCGGCGCCGAGCGCAAGTGCCTTCACCACGTCGGTGCCGCGACGGAAGCCACTGTCGACGAGTACCGCCAGCCGCGTGCCGACCGCGGCGACGATCTCCGGCAGCACGTCGATCGGCGCGACGCAGTAATCGAGCTGGCGGCCGCCATGGTTGCTCACCACGATGCCGTCGATACCCAGCGCCGCCGCACGCTCGGCATCCGCGAGCGTGAGCACGCCCTTGATGAGCAGCTTGCCGCGCCAGTGCTCGCGGATCCAGCCGATGTCATCCCAGCAGATGGTGGCGTCGAAGAGGCGCGGGATGACCGTGCTGGCGCCCATGGGCGTCAGGCCGGCGGGCAGGAAGCTCTCGAGGTTGCGAAAGCGCGGCATGCCGTGGCGCAGCAGCACGCGCCACAGCCAGGCGGGGTGACGTAGAGCGTCGAGGCTCGCCCGCAGCGTGGGCTTCCCCGGGACGCGGTAGCCGCGCTGGTCCCATTCGCGGTTGCCGAACACGTTGGCGTCGGTCGTGAACACCAGCGCCTCGTAGCCGGCGGCGGCCGCGCGCTGCATGATGTCGCGGCCGATGGCGCGCTCCTTCACCACGTAAAGCTGCATCCACAGCCGGCCCCCGGCGCGGCTCGCCACCTCTTCCAGCCGCGTGGTCGAGACCGTGCTCAGGGTGTAGGGAATCCCGGCTCTGGCCGCGGCACGCGCGAGCGTCACGTCGCCATCCGGGTGCAGCAGGCCGTTGAGTCCGGTGGGTGCGATCACCAGCGGAGCACCGGCGTCGCGGCCGAGGATGCGGGTGCGCTGGTGGCGGGCGGCGGTGTTGACCAGGGTCTGCGGCACCAGCTGCAGCCGCTCGAGCGCCGCGCGGTTGCCGCGCAGCGTCGCCTCGTCCTCCGCGCCGCACTCGACGTACTCGAACGCGAATCCGGGTACCCGCCGGCGCGCGATGTCGCGCAGGTCGGCGATGTTCAGCGCCCGTGCCACATTGCGGCTGGCGAAGCGGCGGCGTTTCCAGGGCATGCGTGACCTCGTTGCAGCGCCAACGCGGTTACGTCGGGGAGACTTGTTCCAGTGCCACGTGGATCCGTGTGGCGACGAACGTGTTGGTGGTACTGTTGTATTGTCCGTACGCCGTCAGACGGAAGATCTTGTTGCTGCCGTTGAAAGTGGCCTGCACCTTGGCGATGAATCCACTGTTGCTGTTATACACGTAAATGCCGCCGGTCGCCGTGGAGCTGCCGATCGCCAGCTCCAGCTCGTTCTGCGGGGCGCCGGCGGTGGTGATCAGCGGGCTCGAGGGCAGCGACTGCAGGTCGATCGATGTCGGACCGGTGCGGATGGAGTGCACGCCGCTGAGCAAGGGGTTATGCAGGTCGATCACCAGCCCGGCGTCCGTCGTCGCGGAGAACGGTGTGGTCGCGCCGCCGAGTGTCCACTCGGCGACCAGCACCTGCTCGGTGGAACTGCCGCGGACCATCGAGCTGGCGGTGAAGTCCGGTGGTGCCAGCCCAAACGGCGCCACGCTGCCCTGCATCTGCACCAGAGTGCCGGCAGTGATGCCGGTCGTGGCGAGGTTGCCGGTATTCACCACGTAGGCGTTGGGCGAGACCGCGCCCGCGCCGCTGGCGGTGCCCTTGAAGTTGAAGGCTTCGCTCGCCCAGTTGTCGAGCGACACGATGTCGCCGGTGACGCTCCCGGGAGTCACGGCGCTCAGAGTGCTCCACAGCTGCGTCGGCGCGAGCCGCACCTGCCCGGCAGTGCCGTCGAAATCGACGAGGTTGCCGGTGGTGGCGTCGAGGCCTGCCTGACCCGAGACGGTGATTTCCTGTCCGACGGAGATCGAGCCGATCGATAGCCCTGGAGCATTGACGCCGTCCTCGCTGACGAGCGTGCCGCTGCCGACCCCCACCGGTATGTCGGCATAATACTGGTACAGGCCGAGCGGCGTCTGATAGGTCACGCCAAGCAGGGTGAGGGTGTCGCCACTGCGCGCGCTCACGGTGCCGCTGACCTGCTCGTCCAGCGGATTCTCCTGGCTGGTGCCCGCATATATCGCAGTGGCATTGAACGACGGCGTGATGCCCACCAGGCTATCGAGCGTCCCGTCGGCGACTATCAGCGTGCTCTCCTGCAGCGTGTTGATGGCGGCGAGGCCGGCAGCTCCGGTGTACGCGACGCCGTTGATGTTGAAATAGGTCTGGGCGTTGGTGTTGACGGTCAGCGCGCCGAGCGCCGACACCAGATCGAAGAACGGGCGCAGATTCATGAAGAAGCCGCTCGGCACGGTGAGCGTGGTGACATACAGGCCGCGCGCCCGCATCACCGTGGCATCCTGCGGCGCGGGGGAAATCACCGCGAAGGGTTGCGCCGTGATCCTCACCGGCCCGGTGCTGGTAAGGGTGTTCGATGCGATCAGGTCGACGTCGACGTGCAGCCGCACCGACTGACCGGCGGTAACCACCAGCGGATGGTCGGGATCGAAGGTGACCGTCACGGTCTGCGTAATGAACGCCGCACCGGTGTCGTCGAATACCGAGGCAAGCAGCGGCTGTCCGTTGAAGTTGATCCAGATGCTCGCGGCCGAATAGTCGAGGGTGATCGTGGCGGAGACATAGGTGCCCGAGGGAACGGCGGGCGCCTCGACCAGCTCGGTAACACTGGTGTATTTCTCCAGATCGACAATCTCCGGCGTGATGAGCGGCGTTACCACGGTGCCGTCGTTGGCGGTGAGCGAAATGCTGTCGATTGCCACGATGTAGGCGGCAAAGTCCGGATCGGGGGAGCTGTTGCGGCTGCCGAAGGTGATGACCGGCGTGCCGGGCGGGGCGGTGGTGCTGTGACCGCAACCGCCCGCGAGCGCGGCGAGCACCGGGAGCAGGGCGCGGGCGGCCCGCACGATGCGGATCCGGCGTGAGCAGGCAGCGGTCATCAGGAATCCCCTTTGGTTTTCGTGGGCTTGCGGCAGGGCGGCGCCGTCGATTAGAGACGACTTCACGCCAATACGTTCCCGCGCCCGCGCAAAGCGGGCTAGTGTACCGGTTTTCCGGCCAGGATCAGTCGGCGACGGTGAGGGAGATCGAGTCGCTGGTGCTGCTGCGCAGGTCAACGGCCTGCGGGTACCACTGGCGCACCACTGCGGTCGGCGTGCTGGAATCCCAGACGCGCACCGTGACGTAGTAGAGCGCCGTAGCGGTCTCGGCCGGCAAGCCACTGACTACCACGGTGGCCGGCGTCCCCGGCCCGAAATCCGCAGGCAGCGGCGCGCTGCCCACCAGCGCGCCGTTCCGGCTGACGAGTACCTCCCCGGTGTTGAACTTGCCCGCGGTGGTGACCGTGGCATGCAGGGAGCCGGCCGCCGTGCCGCTGGCGAGGGACAGTTTGGCGACCGATACCGTGATCGGTCCGTTGCCGCTTGCGGGTGCTTTCACCTCGGGAGTGAGCGCACCGTCGCTGTAGCCGGGTGCGGAGGCCGCGACACTATAGTTGCCGGAGCCTTGCGCGGGCGCCGCACTGACCACCGTGACCGAGCTGCTGCTCGCCGACCAGGTGCCGGAGTCGACCGTGCCGGTGGAGAGTTCCTGGGGAGTGAACAGCACCTCGTTGAAAGGATCGATCGGGCTCTCCTCGATGATGTACGGTACTTCGCCCGAGCCTTGCAACGTCTGATAGAAACCGATCAGGGCGCCGGCCGGGAGCGTGGCCGCGGGGGTCGTGGCCAGGTTCGCCGTGTACTTCTCTGCCGCGCGCGGCGTGAGCGTGCCGAGCGACACGGTGTTGATGCCGCTGCCGCTGGCGCTCGTCGTGCCGTTCGTGGTCGTGCCGCCGGTGGTGGTAGCGGTCGTCGTGGTACCGGTCGTCGTGGTGCCGGTGGTCGTGCCGGTAGTAGTGCCGAGGGTGGTCGTGCCGGTCGTGGTACCGGTGGTATTCGTCGTCGATGGCGTCAGCGTCGTGCTGCTGCTGCCCGGCAGCAGCAGCTGTACCGACTTGACGATGAGGGTGGCGATCCCCGGACCGTGGATCACCACGTCGTAGTAGGTCGTGTTCGAGGAGTTCGCCGCGAGCGGATACAGCAGGAAGCTGCCGTCGGACTGCACCGGTGCGCTGCTCACGATCACGTGGCGCGTGCCGTCGGCGCTTAGCACCTGGGCGCTCACCTGGATCGCCGGCAGGCCGGAGGTGGCCGAGGTGAGGTTGGTGAGCGTCAGCTGCCCGGAGATTCCCGCGACCTGCGACAGGTCGTAGGCGGCCGGGTGCGGACTCAACATGATGCCGATGTTGCCAGGGTAATTGAACGGCACCAGGTCGCTCGTGCCATCGAGGAACACCGCGAACGAGTTGGGCGTCTGGGTGGTGGCCGTCGTGCCGGTGGTACCGACGCCAAGACCGGTGGTGGTACCCGTCGTGGTCGTGCCGGTGGTGCCGGCGGCGGCAATCGGCAGGCCGGTCGTCGGGTCGATTGTCGTGCCGGTGTTGTTTCCGATCCCGGTGCCGACGGTGCCCGTGGTGGTCGCTCCGGTGGCGCTGTTCGCGCCCGCGAGCGCCGCCCCCACGTTCCCCACCGGCACCTTGAGTGATGTGCCGATGCCGATGCCCTTGTCGGGATTCAACAGCTCCAGGGGCAACTGGTGCGTGTTGCCGCCGCTGTCGACGAAGTCCGCTTCGCTGTTGTAGATCGCGCCGGCCGTCTGCGCCGAGCTGGTCAGCGCTACCGTTGCATCCACCGGGATGATCCGCAGCTGCGAATACGTCGCGGGAACGACGTTTAGTCCGGTGACGATGTTGCTCAGATTACCGTTGTTGACCGCGACCAGGTCGATGGTGGTCGGAGTGGAGAGCGGGAACTTCGCCCAGCCGCCATCCTCAGGGCCGGCGGTCGCGCTGCTGTTGAACCACAGCTCCTGGGTCGTCACCCACACGTGCGAATACTGCGGCGGGGTGTTGCCGGTCAGCGACACGTCGGTGCGCGCCGAGCACGCGGCGAGCAGGCAGACGAGCAGTACAAGCGGGCCGGAGAGCGCGGGCAGGCGGTGATTCATGCAAATCCCTGTGCGGTGCGTGAGCACGATCATGCTCCGACTGCGATAACGCCGCAACGCGGCAAATGCCGATATGTGTGTCGAATTGTGGCATACGTCTCAGCCTGCGATTTACCATTAACTTGTGCTTAAGTTGTGCGCGTGCGTTCCCCTCATGAGTGCCTGGCTGCTGCTCGCAGCGAGCGTCGGGCAGGCGCACGCGCATCTGCAGGCGGCTACCCCGGCGGACCGCAGCGTCCTCAGCGCCGCGCCGACGCAACTGGTGCTGCGTTTCTCCGAAGCGGCGCGGCTCACCGCGCTCGCTGTCGCGAGAGCCGGCGAGCCTGGGCGCAAACTCGCACTCCCCGACAAGCCGCAGGCGCAGATCGTGGTGCCGCTGCCGCCGCTTGCGCCGGGGGAGTACGTGGTGAGCTGGCGCGCCGTGGGTGCCGACGGCCACGTGGTGCCGGGTGAGATTCATTTCACGCTGAACCGATGATCGACGGCACGTGGCTGGTGCTGCGTGCGGCGGACCTGATGCTGGCGCTGCAGGCTGCAGGCATCGCGATCTTCGCCGCGGCCTACGGCCCGCGCCTGAGCAGCGCGCGCGTGGCGGTGGCGGCGGCCGGCGTACGCTGCGCCCTGGCCGCGCTCGGCGTGCTCGTCGCTGAGGTGCTGTTCGAGCCGTCGCATCTCGCCGGCGACTGGGAGGCGGATCTGACTGCAACGCGGCTCGCGCTCGCATCGCCGGCCGGGGCGGCGCTGCTCTCGCGGGTTGCGGGCGCGGCCTGCATCGCCTGCGGTCTGCACGCGAGCGGTGCGGCACGGCGCAATCTGGCGCTGGCGGGTGCCGTGGCGATCGTCGGTTCATTTGCACTTACCGGACACACCGCCGTCCACGAGCGGTGGCTGTGGCTGGCGCCGCTGTTGATCCTGCACGTTTCCATCGTCGCCTTCTGGTTCGGCTCGCTCGGGCCGCTGCGCCTGGTGCTGCGCCTCGAGCCGCCCGCGACGGCTGCCGCCGTGCTCACGCGCTTCTCGGTCGCTGCCGTGTGGCTGGTACCCCTCATTGCCGTCGCAGGAGCGGGCATGGCGCTGCTGCTGCTGCCGGATGTCGCCGCGCTGCGCCAGCCTTACGGTCTGGCGTTACTGACCAAGGCGAGCCTGTTCGCGCTGCTCATGGCGCTGGCGGCCATGAACCGCCTGCGGCTGGTGCCGGCGCTGGCGGGTACGCGAGCGCGCGAGCCGCTGCGTCGCTCGATCGCCCTCGAGTACCTCCTCATCTGCATAGTGCTGGCGGTTACCGCGCTGATGACCGGGCGCTACTCACCCGAAGGCTGAGCCGCCGCGGCGGAAGGTGGGTGCATGATGGCGCGGCGCACCGCTGCGAGCGGTGCAGCGTCGCTCAGTCGCACCGTGTCACCTTCGGGCTCGATGCCGAGCTGTCGCCACAGCGTCATCAGATCGGGTGTCACCGGCGTGTCGCGCATCTCGGCGTAGAGATCCTCGAGCGTGCGGCTGCCGACCGCGTCGTCGCCGGTGCGCAGCACGCGCTCGATCGGCCACTCGGCGGCGAGGCCTCCGCTCGCCCGCTGCACCGCGCGCAGCGCATCCTGCAGTCCGAAATGCAGCTGCGTGCGCCGGCGGATCTCCACGTCCGCCATCAGGCAGAACATGGCGCCGCCCCAGTAGGTGCGGCCCCAGCTATGCGTGCGGTCGAGGCCGCGATCGCCGGCGGCCGGCAGGCCGCGCGGCATGGCGCGCAGCTCTTCCGCCCATACGTCGGTCTCGCTGCGGTTGCCCGCCTGTACGCGCGCCACGCCTTCCACGTAAACGGCGATGCCTTCGGAAAGCCAGGCATGCGCCTCGCCGACCTCGGGCAGCGCCAGGTGCGTCATCTCGTGCACCAGCACCCAGTCGGCGCGCAACTGCGCGTCGCTGACCTCGCGCCCGGCGGTGACGCGGATGAAGCCATCGGGATTGGCGAAGGTCTTGCCGCCGTGCACGCCGCCGCCGGGCTCGGCGACGATGCGCACCGTCGCCCGCGCCGCCGGAAAGCGCCCGTAATAGCCGGCCACGATGTATGCCGAGCGCTGCGCCCACTCGACGATGGGCCCGGCACCGGCGCTGAAGGCGCTCGGGTCGAAGGCGAGCTGAATGGACGCGCCGCCGACACTCAGCGTGCGCGCAGCGTCGGGTGCCGGGGCTTTGGCAGAACTCACCACCGCCAGCGCGATCGCTGCGGCGATGAGTACGAAGCGCGCGAGTCGGCGCGGCATGGGGTGAGCTCAGCGCGCGCCGTGTGCGAACAGCACCCGCCTGGCCTCCTCGGTGACCTCGGTGTGCGTATTGATCTGCTGCGCCTTCGCGTAGGCGCGCACCGTCGCGGGTCGCTCGCGGATGGTATTGAACCAGCGCTGCAGATGCGGAAAATCCTCGAGCTTCTGGCCCTGCGCCTCGTAGGGAACGATCCACGGATACGCGGCGATGTCGGCGATCGAGTAGTCGCCGGCGATGAAGCTACGTGCGGCCAGACGGTTGTTGAGCACGGCGTACAGACGGCGTGTCTCGCGCACGTAGCGCTCGATCGCATACGGGATCTTCTCCGGCGCATAGCGGGAGAAATGATGATTCTGCCCGGCCATCGGGCCAAGTCCCGCCATCTGCCAGAACAGCCACTGCGTGACCTCGACGCGGGCGCGCAGCTGCCGCGGCAGCAGCCGGCCGCTCTTCTCCGCCAGATACGTTAGGATCGCCCCGGACTCGAATACCGGCAATGGTGCGCCGCTGTCGGCGGGAGCGTGGTCCACGATGGCGGGGATGCGGTTGTTGGGCGAGATCGCGAGGAAGGCAGGCTCGAACTGCGCGCCGCTGCCGATATTGACCGGCACGATGCGATAGGGCAGTCCGGTCTCCTCGAGGAACATGGTGATCTTGTGCCCGTTGGGCGTAGTCCAATAATAGAGGTCAATCATGAGATCACCATCGGTTGCGGCGGCACCAGCCTGGCACGTGCGCAGTCCGGGGCGCGACGCCCCGACGACGGGTTCCCGGGTCCGCCTTCCGCGGTATTGATATGGTACAAGCGGCAGAGACTGCCGGGCGTTCCGCCGCCATTGCGGCGCTCCGCTCGCAGGGTTACATCCGGCTCGCGCCTGCGGCAGCCGCCGCGGCGCTGCAGCTGAACCTCGCCGGGCTCGAGGCCATGCGTGCCAGCTGGGAGGAGCTGCCGCGCGATGCGTATCTGCGCGACGGCGGGCGTTACCGCTCGCGCCGCCACAGCTGCTTCGTTCACAGCCCCGCGAGCGGCGAGCTCACACCGGTGCCGCGGCGGCCGCACTGGCAGCCGACCTCGTACAACGCGCTGCACGGCGGTCTGGAACGTTGGTTCGAGCCGATCGATGCAGCGGTGAGCGCCGCCGGCGCCTGGCGGCAGCTACTCGCCTCGCTCGGCGAGCTGTTTGCGGCACTGATGCCGGTGAGCCGCTGGCACATCGAGGCACACCAGTTTCGCATCGACACCACCGCGGGCATCGGACGCCCGACGCCCGAGGGGGCGCACCGCGACGGCGTGGATTTCGTCGCGGTGGTGCTGGTGCGGCGCCAGGCGGTACGCGGCGGTGAGACGCGGGTGTTCGAGGCTCACGGCAGCGCCGGGGTGCGCTTCACCATGGAGGAACCCTGGTCGATGCTGCTGCTGGACGATGCGCGCGTGATCCACGAAACCACCCCGATTCAGCCGCAGGATGGGGCGGGCGTGCGCGATACGCTGGTGCTCACCTACCGGGCGCGCGGCTTTCAGGCACCAGGAATGGAGGGCTGAGGCTCCTCGCCCGACGCGCGGCCGTCGATCCAGGTCTCGAGCACGTTGAGATCATCGTCGGTGAGCGCCAGGTTGGCCCGCAGTCCGGGGGCGATGCGGCCCACATCGGCCGCCAGCCCCAGGAATTGCGCCGGCACCTCGCTCGCCATGCGCACCGCCTCGACCAGCGGCAGGCCGAGCATGGCGACGGCGTTGCGCACGCAGCTCGCCATGTCCATGTTGGAACCCGCCAGCCTTCCTTCCTCGTCGAAGCACGCCTGGCCTCTGACCGTGACGCGCCGTCCCTGCAACTCGAAGGAGGCCTGCTCGGTGCCGACGCTCGGCATGGCATCCGTCACCAGCATGAAGCGATCGTGCGGCTTGCAGCGCAGCGCGATGCGCAGCACCACCGGGTCGGTGTGCTCGCCGTCGACGATGATGCCGCACCAGCTCCCGGGATCGTCGAGCGCTGCGCCCACGGTGCCGGGCTCACGCCCGGTGAGCTGCGACATGGCGTTGAACAGGTGTGTGAAGCCGCTGAGCCCGTGCTCGAGCGCGCTACGAATCTCCGCGTAGCTTGCGTTGGTGTGCCCGGCGGAAACCACCACGCCCGCGGCCACCAGGCGCCGGATCATCTGCGGCGTGGTCATCTCCGGCGCCAGCGTCACCAGCGTACGCCCGCCGCGCAGCGAGCTCAGCAATTCGACCGCGCTCGGATCGAGCTCGCGCAGCTTCGCCGGATCGTGCACGCCCTTGCGGGCGACGTTGAGGAACGGCCCCTCGATGTGAATGCCGAGCACCCCGGGCACCGCGGCGGCGATCGCACCGTGCACCGCGCCGATGGCGCGCGCCACGATGTCGAGGTCGGCGCTGATGAGGGTGGGGAGGAAGCCGGTGGTGCCGAAGCGCCGGTGCGCCCGGCCGATGGTGCGGATGGCCGCGACGCTTGGCGAGTCGTTGAACAGCATGCCGCCGCCGCCATTCACCTGCAAATCGATGAACCCGGGCAGCAGCAGTCCGCCGCGTAGGTCGTAGCACTGTGCGCGGCGGCAGCGCGGATCATCGCGGGCGAGCAGTGCGGCAATGCGCCCGTGCTCGATGAGCACGCACTCGCCCTCGACGAACCCTTGCTCGCGCAGCACCCGTCCGTTCACCAGCGCCAGGCTCATCAGAGCGTCTCAGTCACTTTGTGCAGATGCGGCGGCTGATCGGGATTCAAGCCGCGCGCGAGCGCCAGTGCGTTCACCATGCGGTAGAAGCTCTGCGCCAACAGCAGCGGCTCGATCACCGGGTGAGCCGCTTCGCTCGGCAGCACGGTGGTGTGCGGGACCGCGACGCCCGCGAGCAGCACCCGCGCGCCGCGGGCGGCGAGCTCGCCCGCCAGTTGCGCCACCCCGGCGCGGCTCTCGTCGTTCTGCGCGAACAGCAGCAGCGGGAAGCCGGCGCGCACCAGTGCCAGCGGCCCGTGCCGCAGCTCCGCGGCGCTGATCGCTTCAGCGTGCAGTGCGCAGGTCTCCTTGAATTTCAGCGCCGCCTCCTGGGCGGTGGCAAGCCCCAGGCCGCGAGCGATCACGTAGAGGTTGCGCGCGTCCTGCAGTTGGCGGACGGCGGCGCTCCAGTCGTGCTGCCAGGCGCGCGCCAGCAGCTGCGGCGTCTGCTGCAATGCCGCCGCGAGCGGCTCGTCCTGTGCCCAGGCCGCGACCAGCTGCACGATGGCCGCGAGTGAGGCGAGGTACGACTTGGTGGCGGCGACGCTGAGCTCGCTACCGGCGTGCAGCGGCAGCACTTCATCCGCCAGCCGCGCCAGCGGCGAGTCCTGGGCGTTCACCAGCGCCACGGTGTACGCACCGGCAGTGCGCGCGCTGCTCACGGTGGCGAGCAGGTCAGGGCTCGTTCCCGACTGTGACACCGCCAGCAGCAGCGTGCCTGCGAGGTCGGGCGTCGCGGCATAGAGCGAGCTCACCGAGGGGGAGGCGGAGGAGGTGAGGATCTGCAGGCGCGTCTCGATCAGGTAACGGGCGAAGGTGGCGGCGTGATCGGAGCTGCCGCGCGCGCAGGTGATCACCGCGCGCGGCGGCTGGCTGCGCAGCCGCGCGGCGAGGCGCGCCACGCGCGCCGCGTTCGCCTGCAGCTGCTCGCGCACCGCCTGCGGCGCCTGCGCCGCCTCGCGAAACATGCGGGTGCTCGACTCGGGAGTGCTCACGTGGCGATGCTGAGCTCGGCGACGAAGTCGTAGATGTCGCCGCGATAGAACGATTGGGTGAACTCCGCCGCGCGACCGTCCTTGAGAAATCCCAGACGCTCCACCAGCAGGCCCGGATCGCGCTCCCGCGCCTGCGGCAGCTCCGCCTGCTCGGCGGTGAACAGCACCGCGCGCAGCCGTTGCAAGGCGCGCACCGGGCGGTTGCCGGCGCGCTCGAGCGCGGCGTACAGGGAGGATTCGACCGCCTCGAGCGAGGGCAGGCAGGAGGCGAGGATCGTGGCGTATTCGAGCGCCATCGGTGCATCGTCGGCGAAGCGGATGCGGTGGAAG